>NZ_JAXOJJ010000002.1:0-553679 GCF_036663615.1 Sphingomonas rhamnosi | reverse complement strand
CTGATGGCCACGCAAATGCATTCGTCACCTCGGATGAATCACGCGAAGCTAAACTGGGGGGTCGTAATGGTGCTGCCGGTCAGTCTCGCCCTCTGGACGCTGCTTCTCCTTCCCTTCGTGCACTAGGTTTGCATGGTCCTCCCATGAAGCTGTACTGATTAGGCTCCGAACTGAGGGCCTTCTTCGTCCGGATAAAATGCGTGCGGATCGAACAAGCGTCGCGGCCTGGCACCCATCGATCGCGGCGCAGGCGGCGCGCGCTGTGGCTCAGCCGGCGCCGGGGGAAGGGTAGGGAGCCCGCCTCCGAACCGCAGCCGGATATAGGCCCCGCTGTGGACCAGCCCCTGGAACACCGCAGCGACATCGTCTCCCTGCATTCGCTTCCCGATCAGCGGGGCTCGCTCTGCGCTGATATAGCCCATCTGCACCCCGCGTTCGGACCATACGGCGATCGCGTTGCTGTCGAACTCGTTGGTCGGTTCCGGCCGTAACTCGACCGGGTCACCGGCCGCGCAGAGCATGATCTCCATGCGCCGGTTGCTCTTGCTCTTGTCCGGGTTCGGGAAGTCGATGCCGACTATGGAGGTGGTAAGTTCGTCCATTTTGCGATCCTACCGGCTTGCGTGGCCCCTCGGAAGAGGTAGGCAGGGGCATGTCGAATCTTAGCGAAGAATACCGCAGACGGGCAGCCGACCATCGCCACGAGGCGGATGCTACACCTCTTGCAAACGCCAGAGACCGCCTACTGGTATCGGCCAAGCGGCTCGACGAACTTGCCGAGCAGGCTGAGCGGGTCGATGTTTTGAGAGCGGGCCGGTCCTAACGGTCTTTCCTGAATCGAAAAATCGAGCGTAGCCTACGTTATGCACCAAGCACCTGATCTTGACGACGCTGTCGCCGGGCTGAAGGCGTTCCGCGCGACTTGGAACCACGGCGAGACGATCGACGAGGAAAGCGGTCTGACTGCCGACGACCTCAACGTGCTGATCAGCTTCGCCGAGGACTTCCCAAGCAGTGACTGAGGCCATGCGCCTACCCGAACGCGCGATCTGGCAAACTGCCGCCCAGATCGTCGAGCAGCACGGTGCGGGCGCGGCCGACTATATCATTTCGCAGCTAGGTGACGTCATTGAACACCGCGCGGCTGTCGAGGACTGGCGCCGGATTGCGGCTGCTGTCGATGCGATTGTGGGCGAAAACGGGCAATCGGCTAACTAACCCAACCGTTCCGCCTTGTTCCTGCGGCAGGACAGGACCAACTTCCGCCTTCCACACGAACACTTCGGAGAATGGCACGTGATTGGGCCGCGCATATGGACCGCCGAGGATGACGCCAAGCTAAAACGCATGCTGCGCAAGGGCGCTCGCGCTCCGATGCTAGCGTTGACGCTGGGGCGTACCCAATGCGCGATCAGGTCTCACGTGTCGAAGCTTGGTTATAGCTTCAAGGATTACCCGCGGGGAGCAATCTCCACCACTACGACGCAGCGAGCCTAGAACGCCGGTCCGTCATAGGCGCTGGCGTCTTTCAGCTGTCGCCATATCCCATTAAAACAAGGGTGGAGGTTCGCGAACCGGGAGTTGTCCGGCCGCGCTGCCCCGTGCCAGAAGCTAATGAACGACCAGCGCTCGCGGCAGTATGGCAGAAGGCAGCGCAGCGCGAGCCGGACGTCGACCGTCGCGACGGTCTCGGCGCGCGACCGATCGACAGCCTCCCGCAGGATCTGCATCGATAATTCGACGATGATTCGGTCGTGCTTCCGCATCCGCTCATGTGGAACGAACGCGGAACAACGCGCAAGCTAAGGTGTCGAGGCTACCGCGATTATGGCGTCATCGCGATGCCGTAGGAGACGGTCACCGATGCGCCAGCCGCCATCGTGCCAAGGCGGAACAGCAGGATCGCATCACCGTCGCCCTTGGTCACGGCAGCAATCTTTCGCAGCGCGTCGAACTTCACGTTGTAAGCACGCGGCAGCAGCAGGTTCGGAATACCGAACGCCGTCGCGCGGGGGTCGGCGCTCGATAGCGTGACGGTCGGCCCGGCCTTCTTCGGCGTGGCTACCACGGTCCCGCGGGCAGTGATCCGGAAGACATTCTCCTGGCTCGCGTCCTGATCCGGATCGATGGCGTGCATGTAACGGACGTCGGTCAACGTGCCACAGCGTGCGTTGGTCAGAGTCACCGTCTCACGGATCGCCCCGCCCGCAATAGCCTTGACCTTCACGATGTCGAAGCAGCCGGCCTTACCGGTCCAGGTCAGGCCGGCATTGGAGCCGATGAAGTCGTACGCGCCGAGCCCCGAACCCCGAAGTTCGGTTCGGGTTTTCCCCGCCACGTAGCCCAGCGCATCGATGTCGATGGCAGCGCCTCGAGCTACCACGTCATAGCGCCAGCCGGTGACCTTCAGACCAAGGTAGTTAACGGTGTTGTCCTCGTCCGATGCGGTTGGCCAGCCCGCAGGACCGGTACGATCGTCGAGTTGCATTGGCGCGTATCCGACGACCTCGCGGATGCGGCATTGCCCGGCGAACACCGCTGGCAGGCCATCGGGGTGAACGCCACGGTGCGACTGCGGATGCTCGGCGACGACGATCTGTTCGTCTATCTGTGCACGCATGGCGCAGCGCATCTCTGGGCGCGACTGAAGTGGCTGGCCGACATAGCCGCGCTGATCGGCGGCAGCGCCGATGGGGGGGTGCGCTATTGGGCCGTCGCACGCGGGGCGGGCGCCGAACGGTCGGCTGCATCGGCAATGATTCTCGCCAACCGGTTGCTCGGCACGCCGTTGCCGGATGGCTTCGTCGCGCCACGGTCGTGGCGGCTGCGCATGCTGAACCACCTCGCGCTCCGCGTGATGCTGGCGGGCGGCGGTGCGACGGAACTCGCCGCGACCCCGTATCGCGGCTGGGCGGAGATCGCCGCCAAGGCGCTGATCGCGACCCGCTGGCGCAACCGCGTCGCGATCCTGCGCCGCCTGGCGGTATCGGGCGAGGATGTCGGCCAGCTCGGCCTGCGGGGCGGACTGCGCGTGCTGTATCCGCTTGTGCGTATTCCGCTGATGATCGGCCGTCGCACCGCCCGGCGGAAGCGCCGCACGGGTCGGGATCGTCTAGGATGAGAGGCGGTCCAGATTTTCAGGCTTGCGGCGCGCCGTATGCGGCGTTCGAGCAGGCGCGCGCTGGCCGCCGCCGAGGTGGCGAACCGCGATTTCCCGAGGCTCGCGCGGCCCCGGCTGTCCGCTGGGGCAACGCCGTCCGCGCGCGTCGTGGAGGGGCAGCGCGTCGCCGATCTCGGCAACGGGCTGTACCGCAATCCGCTACTGTCGGGTGATCGCCCCGATCCAACGTGCTGAAGGACGGCGCGGACTCTTACGCGGCCTTCTCCGCGTTCCTCTATTATCCCGCGATCGTCATCTGGCATTCGGGCGATCTGGTGAACTGGCGTCCGCTCGGACCCGAGATGACCAAGCCCCTCAGGCTCGGTGTTTGCGGTCGACCTGGCGAAGAATGACGCGAGTTTTGTCGTCTATATCCTGGTGTTCGTGCCGCAGATCGGCCCGCCCAAGGGGCCGCAATTCAAGATCTATGTCGTTCACGCCGCGGACTTGGCGGGGCCGTGGAGCGCATTTCAACAAGCTCACCCCGTTTGACGATTCAGCACGAGTCTGCCCTGTGATTTACGGGATGGGTAACAAGCATGGAGTTTGCTCTGCTCACGGGACTTGTTACTGTAAAACAACAAGTTCGTGTTTCCCGATTCTATAGAAGGGGCATCGCGCATGCGGGTGATATCTTTCGCTTTCATCATGATCGCAACTGCGGCCTTGCCGGCATCAGCGCTGTCTCAGGCGACGACGCGGCCATGTGAGGCGGTTGAGGCACCCGGGCCTGCTTGTTTGTTAGCCCATCAGCAGCTGACTGCTCTGCCGAGCGCGCCGGTGTTTTGGCATCTTGATCGTTTCAGATCGATCACCGCGGCTCGAGCGAGGGCGCGCGACGCTAGCGTGATCGTCACCGCCTTTGGCTCTATCTGGCTCTTTACCTTGGCCGGCGACGCGTGGCGGCCCAAAGGCGGCACGCACGTCGGCACGGTGGGTCCGCTGCCAATTCTACCTGCGCGCCGTTACGCGGCGGAATATCTTCGCTCGATCTTTAACCCCGGCACCAGCGCGCCGGTTCACGTTCATTCCGGGCCCGAGGCATTTTTTGCCGTAAGCGGCGATACATGCCTTGAGACACCCCGTGGCGTACAGTCATTAAGGGGTTCGGGGCAGAGCCTGGTTATCGAAGCCGGACCACCGATGCTGTTGATGGCGATCGGACGAATGCCGCGACATGGCTTCGCCCTCATCCTACACGACGAAGATAGGCCACCTACGACCCTGACGCAGTCGTGGCGTCCGAAAGGGTTATGCGCCCGGCTGCTCGCCGCGGACCAGGCTCAGCATCGTTCAGGCAGATAACCAACGCAAAGGAGCAACGCGTGGAACGTCGATCAATCTTGGCTTTACCGATCGCGGCGCTGGTTGGCGGCGCGGCGGCACGGGCTTCGTCCGGAACGACCAGCCTGATCGGCGTCGTTGACCCGATGACGGATGCAGGTTTGCAGTCGAAAGCGACCATCGCGAAAGTGAACGCCGGACAGGACCGGGACGGAAACCCGCATCAGATTGGTGTCAGCGCTACAACCTACAAGGTCCTGACGAGTGACACGAAAGGGGATCTATTCGTTATCGAGCAGGCAAACCAGCGCCGCGGTGGACCGCCTCTTCACGTACACCAGGGAGAAGACGAACTCTTCTATGTTCTGGAGGGTGAGTACCTCATCCAGGTCGGCGAGCAGCGATTTTCGCTTAGGACCGGAGACTGCGTGCTCGGGCCTCGCGGGGTCCCGCATGCCTGGGCGTTCTCAGGTTCCACGAGTGGGCGTCTGCTCTTGAGTTACGCGCCCGCGGGAAAGATGGAGGCGTTCTTCAACGCCTGGGAGAAACTCGGCTTCGCGCCCGGTGGTTATTCCAAGGAGAAGGACGCCGCCCTGCTACGATCATACGGCATGGAACGTGTTGGGCCACCAATCGAGCTGTAGGCCGTTCCTCGAGCAAGCCGCCGGTTTGACGATCAGGTAGCTTCAAGCCGGGTGGCATGGCGGAACGCCCGAAGCGTCTCACGTTTGGCGCGAAACAAGCGAATGCGTACGGCGATGCAGCACCTTTTGACCCTGGACTGAGGTTCCTAAACTGAACGCGCGCTGATAAATCGCAGTCGCGGTTATCTTGCTCGTCGGAATCCACCGCTGAGCAGAAAGGCCCTTACGCTGGCATCGCTGCTGAGCTGCGCGGCTGTCCTGGCAGCGGCCCATGCTTCATCCTCGTCACCCGCCAACCAGCACACGCGCGCCCGCGCTGCCCACCATGGCTGATAGTTGGTCCCGTTCTGAACATCGCGCAGTTGCCGCAGCGCACGTACCGACGCTCCGTTTTCGGCGTGCGCGACGGCACGAGCCACCAACACGCCGGTCGTCGGCGCGAAACGTGCGAGAACGTCGTACAGCCGCGCGAGTGGTTCGGTGAAGTGCTCTCCGGTTATCCCTTGATGAGCGTGAAGCGACTGGATGGCCGCCTCGATCTGGAAGCGGCCCGGTGTTGCAAGCAGCGACGCTGCGCGGATCAGCGCCTCCGCTTCGCCGATCATCGTGCGGCTCCATTGCGACGAGTCCTGCCGATCAAGGGGTACAAACACGCCTTGAGCGTCACGTCGCGCACTACGGCGCGCCTCACAATGCAACATCAACGACAACAGCCCCATGACCTCAGGGTCATCCGGCAGCAACTTGCGGAGCAGACGCGCGAGCCAGATTGCTTCTGACGCCAGCCCGCCAAACTTGCTGTCGGTCCCGCCCACGTTTTCCCAGGCGGTGCCATAGGCGGCGTAGACGGCCGACAGGACCATCTCGAGGCGAGCGGCCAAATTGGTGCGGTCGGGAACGACAAACGCGATTCCGGCATCGCGTATTTTCCGCTTCGCGCGCACCAACCGCTGACTCATAGTGCCGCTGGACACCAGGAAGCACGCGGCAATGCGGGCGGCATCAAGCCCGAGCACTGTTTGAAGCATCAAAGGTGTCTGAACGTCGCTGTCTATCGCCGGGTGCGCACAGACGAACATCAGCGCCAACCGTTCATCGCCAAAGGCGCTGGCTACCGTCGCCTCGCGTTCATCCTGAAGCAACTGGACAAGCCCGATGGCGGCTTCGGCCGTGTGGCGTCGCCCTGCGGCATGGCCGATGCTGCGCCGAGCAACCGTCAACAGCCAACCAAGGGGGTTGGCCGGCGCGCCGTCACGCGGCCACTGCGCGAGTGCGGCCGCGAAGGCGTCGCCAAGTGCATCCTCCGCGACTGCAATGTCGCCGCATCGCTTGGCAAGGATCGCGAGCAGCTTGCCATAGGACGAGCGCGCCACGACTTCCGCCTGATCGGCAGCGTCGTGACGCGCGCGATCCATCAGGCGCTTGGCGGCGGCAACACGGGGCGGATCTCGACCGAGCCCGCTGTCACGCACGGCGCCCGCGATGCCCATTCGAACGCGCCGTCGAGGTCGGCGACATCGACAATGACGTATCCGGCCAGCATTTCCTTCGTATCCGCGAATGGACCGTCGACAACATGGCGCTTGCCGTTCTCTATCCGGAGGGTCGTGGCGACGTCAGGCGGTTGCAGGCCATTTCCACTCACCATCGCGCCGCTCTGCGCGATCGCACCGATGTACGCAGTCCAGGCACCCCAATAAGCCTCAGCTTGAGCCGGATCGTTGGGTTTTGCCCTTTCGGCAGACGTTTCATTGAACAGCAGCATGTAGTGCATTGGTCGCATCCTATACCAAGCTTGAGCCGCTGGCGTCATGCCCGCGACGAGCGACACGACGGCCGCTCAACCAGATGTGCGGCAAGGTAAACGGATTCAGACTGGCCGCTTCAAAAAAATCGCAAGAGGTCGGCTCTAAAGCTTGGCTTTCCGCAGATGGTCGGGCGAGGGGCGCGTTGCAGGCGCACTGCATAAGTCCCCGCGATCCGCCCATCTCTACCTTACGTTCCGGCTGCAGGCCTATTGTCTCATTCATCAGTCGGCGGGTTCCTGCGTCCTCTTCCGAATGCTACCGCATCGTCAGTCGCTCATGCGCACCGGTTCGATCTGGCCGAGCAAGTCATACTTGATCGATTGGATCGCGACCTTGCGATCGTCGGTATAGGGGCCGTCGCCTCCCTTGCCCTCCCATCGATGATAGACGATCAGCCATTCGCCGGTTTTCGGGTCCTGCACGAACGCGTGGTGGCCAGGGCCCTTGAACTTACGGTCGCTCGTCAGCAGCGTTCCGCGGTATTTCCACGGACCGATGGGCGATGCGGCCATCGCGTAGCGGACGGAATAGTCAGACATGTTCCAGTGGCCGGTGCTGTACGAGAGATAATAGATGCCGTTCCGCTCATGCATGAACGCGCCTTCGGTAAAGCGCGGGGGCTGATCGACCAGAACCTCGCCGGCCAGGGTCACCATGTCCGGCGCTAAGTCGAAAACGCGCAGCCGGGCGCCTGCGCTGCCGCCCGCGTAGAGTAGGCGGCGACCGGATTTGGGATCGACGAACACCATGGGATCGATCGCCTCGAATCCGTTTCCTCCGGTCAGCAGTGGTTTGCCGCTGTCCTTGCAGGGGCCGGCGGGCGTATCGCAAACCGCGACGCCTAGCCTGCTCGGCGTGGGCTGCTGCGGACCGACCGAGTAATAGAGGTAATATTTCCCATTCGCCGCGCGCATGTCGGGTGCCCACAGGAAATGCCTGCGCGCATGGTCCGCACCGGCCCAACTGACGTCCGCGAGTCGCAAGAGAACACCGCGTTTCTGCCAATGGACCTGGTCGGGTGACGACCAACTTTCAAGCGTATTGCCATCTCCGGTCGGCTCGATCCACATCTGCCCGTCAGCAAACAAGGCGGAAGGGTCGGCGCCGGCGAAGATCGACTTCACCTGCTCGGCAGGAGCTGCGCCACTTAAAAGGATCAAGGCGGCGGCGATGGCGCCCCGGCATTTCACGGTTGTGGCGCCGGTGGCACGATTCCCTTTGGTGCGATCGCGAGCCGTTTGATCAACTCGGTTTCGGCGACCCGGTAAGGCGTGCCGTCGGCACGCAACACTTCATGGAACCACACCGTCGGCTCGTCGCTGGTATAGGGCTTCTTCCAGCTGTCCCAAGGCATTCGGGTCTGGGTCTTGCCGTCGACGAAACCCCAGTTGATCATGCCGATGTTGAGGCGCTTGGCGATCGGCAGGCTGCCGTCAAAGGTCGAACCCGCGCCGCGCGCCATATATTCGGTGCAGATGACCGGTCGGCCGTAGCTCAACATCTGATGCGCGCGCTTCGCGAACGTCTCGGGCCAGCTATAGTCGTGGAAGGTCATCACGTCCGAACGCGTGACCTGAATACGCTCGACAGGATCGAGCGTCGCGGACTGGTCCCAATGATCGCCGATCCATACGCCGCTCGTCAGCGGCTGCGTCGGGTCCCGGCCCTGCGCCCAGGTAAAGACCTGGTCGAGGAGCCCGGCCACGAGCTTCTTCTTGTCCGGCGTCTCCGCATAGTTGCCGCCGCCGCCGTTGTTGGGCTCGTTCCACACGTCCCAAGCCAGAATGCGGTCGTCCTTGGCGAAGGTGCCGACGATATCTTTCACATACCCTTCGAGCTTGCCGTACTGGCTCTTGTCCGAAAGCCGTGCGGCGCCGGGGCCTTGGACCCATCCCGAATTATGCACGCCCGGAATAGGCGGGTGTTGCGGCCCGAGCTTCGGGTTCGGATCCCAGCAACTATCGAACAGCACGAACATCGGCTTGATGTGATGCTTTGCGGCGATCGCCAGGAAGATGTCGATGCGTTTCTTGAATCCCGCCGCGTCCTGTTCCCACAGCATGTTGTGCAGGAACACGCGCATCGTCGTCATGTGCAACCGTTCGGCCCAGCCCAGTTCCTTATCGATCGTAACGGGATCGAATGTCGCCTCCTGCCACATTTCGAGCTGGTTGATCGCGGTGGCAGGGGCGTAATTGGAACCGATCGCCCAGGGCTGCGTCGTCGACCACCGCGCGGCTTCGGGCTTGGTCCATTGTCCGCGCGCATCGGCGGGAACGGCGGTTGCGCTCAAGACGGCGATGCTTGCGGCGGCAAACGCGACGGTGCGACGGATCATGCGGTTTCCTGTCATTTCAGCGTACCATTCCGGTGGTCAGACGATAGGTCATGACGTTGCGATAGGTCTGTCCGGGGTTGAGACGGGCGGAACCGAAGGCGGGCTGGTTAGGGGTGTCGGGAAAGATCTGGGGTTCCATCACGAACGCATCGCCCTCGCGATAAACCTTGTTCGACTTCCCTGCGCTCGTCCCGTCGAGAAAATTCCCCGAATAAAACTGCAGGCCGGGCTGGTTCGACCAGAGCTCGAATCCGCGGCCGGAGGCGGGATCGTGGGCGCGTGCCATCAGGTGAATGTCGGGTGTCACGCTACGGCCGATGACCCAATTGTGATCATAGCCGCGGGCGAACACGATCTGCTGGTCGCTGGCGTCGCGGACGCGCTCGCCGATCGTGTGCGGCGTGCGGAAATCGAAGACCGTACCCGCGACGGGCGCCAACGCGCCGGTTGGGATCGCGCCTGCATCGGTCGGGAGATAGTGGTCGGCCGGGATCGTGACCATCGTCCCCATCGCGCCGTCCACGGCGCCCTCGCCAGACAGGTTCCAATAGGCATGGTTGGTAATGTTGACGATGGTGGATGTGTCGGTGGTCGCGCGGTACTCGATCGTCAGTTCGTCGCGATCGTTCAGCGAGTAGGTCGCATCGACGCTGAGCGTACCGGGATAGCCCATCTCGCCGTCGCGGCTGACATGGTGGAGACGAACCGAGGCAGTAGGGCCGTCGTGCGTCTCGGTAACCTGCCACAATACCTTGTCGAACCCGACATTGCCGCCGTGTAGCGCGTTGACCCCGTCATTGACCGGCGTCTGGTAGCTCTTGCCGTCGAGCGTGAATTTCCCCCGCGCCAAGCGGTTGGCGAAGCGCCCGACCGTGCCGCCAAAATATTGCGGCTTCGAAAGATATTTATCGAGGGTTGGGTATCCGAGCGCGATATCGGCAGGCTTGCCGTTCCGATCGGCCAGAATCAGCGACTGGAGCGCCGCGCCGTAGGCGATGATCGTCGCTGAAACACCGTGACCGTTGGTCAGGGTGATAGCGGGCACCGCACGCCCATCGGGGAGGGTGCCGAACACAGCCCGCTTCGCCTGCCCGGCGTTCGCGACCGTCGGCGCGATCAGGCTTGCCGCGCCTAGCATCAGGGCCAGCGTCTTCATTGTCCTCTCCCGATTGCGCCGCCATCAGCGCCGTCGACGCGGCTTGTTGCAAAAGCGGTTGGGGAAAACAAACGTTATTTATCATACCAGTGAAGTCGCCCCGTCAGGCCGCACCCCTTAGCTCAGATATATAAGATAATTATCTTGTATCAGGATCGAGCTTGGGTGTAGGGCCCCGCGAACACGAGCTTCGAGGCAGAAGCCGCGATCACCGCAAGAGGGGAGGCCGTCCATGCGCCGCAAACTAGTCATTCTCGGAACGTCGTCGATTCTGGCGCTTGTCGCTGCACCCGGCCAGGCCCAGACGGCCCCACAGCAGGGCGCGCAGAGTAACACCGCAGGCTCGACGCCAGCATCCGCGCAAGACGCCGTGACCACCGACGTCCAGGCGGCACCGGCTACACCGGCGGCGGCAGACGATGGCGACATCGTCGTAACCGGGTTGCGGCAAAGCCTTCGGTCGGCGCAGGCGATCAAGCGCAATTCGGACCAGCAGATCGATTCGATCGTCGCTTCCGACATCGGCAAGCTGCCCGACGTCGCGCTGTCCGACGTTGCGGCACGCATTCCCGGTGTCCAGGTTGATCGCGGTGGCGGCGAGGCGAGTCGAGTCCTGATCCGCGGTCTGCCCGATTTTGCGACGACCTATAACGGGCGCGAGATCTTTACGGCGGAGTCGCGCGCGGTCGCGTTGCAGGACTTCCCGGCGGGCGCGATCGCCGCGATCGAAGTGTTCAAGACGACCACTGCCGATCTGGTTGAGGGCGGCCTCGCTGGCGAAGTGAACGTGCGCAGCCGCAAGCCGTTCGATTTCGACGGTCTGGAGATCGCAGGCTCGTTCTGGGGCCAGTATCAAAAGCGATCCAAGGACTTTACGCCCAACGGTAACCTGCTCGTGTCGAATCGTTGGGACACTGGGGCGGGGGAGTTTGGGGCACTGCTCAATTTCAGTTACACCAGCCTCAACTATCTTGATTCGACGCTGTCGAACACGGATTTCATCGCCAATCCGACGATCCAGCCGTCGAACACCGTTGCGCGGTTCCCCGACATCCAGCGCATTACGTTTGGCGAAGGCAAGCGGTCGCGCCCGTCGTTGAACGGCGCGCTCCAGTGGCGGCCACAACCGGGCCTGGAATTCTATGCCGAGGCGCTGTGGCAGGGTTTCCGCAACCAGGTTTCCGACCGCGAGACCAGCGTGCCGCTATACGGCGCGTCGGCGTATAACGATGTGGTCTATGGCCAGAACTCAAACCTGGTCAGCAGCCTGACGGCGGTGAACCCGAACCGGCCCGAAGGCTTCCAAGGGGCGACATATGGCAAGACCGATACCTATCAATACGCAATCGGTGGCAAATATGATTCGGGCGCGTTTCATCTGTCGACCGACATCGCGCGCACCGCGAGCAAGTTCACCAATTCGGTCTATTCGTTCGATACGGCCTACGCTTCGCCGACCACAGTCACCGCGGACACCGGCCTGATCAGCGGCACGCCCAGCTTTACGCTTGCCGGTGTCGATCCGCTCGCCGCGTCGAACTATATCTTCCGCGGCTTCTACGACCGTCAGCAAATCGCGCGCGGTCGCGACTGGCAGGGCCGGATCGACGCGTCGTACGATACCGGCAACGACTATCTGACCAAGATCGAGGCGGGTTTCCGCTATGTCGATCGCAACGCGCACTATGAGGACGGCGATCGCTATGCCTATGTCGAGGGGCAGCGGCTGCCGCTCAGCGCGGTACCGGTCGACTATGCTGTCGGGTCGAGCGGCTTTCCGAGCGACGCGGGCAATGGTCTCGGCCGATACTATTCGCCGACCTACGACGGTATTCGGAACAACGTCGAACAGTTGCGGGCGTTCGTCGGCTTTCCAACTGGCGCTCCTCCGATCAATCCCGCAGCGACCTACACGTCCAACGAACGCTCCTATGCCGGCTATGGCCAGCTCAAATACGCGTTTGGGACCGGCGTCCGGGTCGATGGTTCGATTGGCGTGCGCGTTGTGGGCACGACGCTGAATCTGATGGCGACGTCGCTCAGCGGGACGACCGCGACGCCGATCGACGCCACGACCAAATATACCGACTGGCTGCCCAATGCGAACGCCCGCATCCGCTTCACCGATCAGTTGCAGCTGCGCCTGACGGCGACCCAGACACGCTCGCGGCCTGGATTCGGTCAGTATAATCCGGCGGTCAATTCGGGATCTGTGCCCGGTTGTGAGTTCGATCCCGTCACGAACGCATTGCTGCCAGCAAGCCTGAACCCGAACGCGGCAAGCTGCATCCGCAGCGGTAGTGCCGGCAACGCCAACTTGAAGCCGCTCAAGTCGAACAACTACGACGCCAGCCTCGAATATTATTTCTCGAAGACGGGCACGTTTGCGCTTGCCGCGTTCCGACGCGATCTGACCGGCTTCATCTCGAACTACCAGATCGCTGGCGTCGATGAGAACGGCTACACGCTCAACATCTCGCAACCGTTCAACAGCGGCAAGGGGCGTATTCAGGGCGCCGAGGCACAGTTCACGACCTTCCTAGATTTCGACGGTCTGCCGGACTGGGCGCGTGCATTCGGGATCGATACGAACATCACCTATCTCGACGCGAAGACCGGCGTCCCGACCAGTTTGGGCGGCAGCATTGCGCAGACCCCCATTATCGGGGTTTCCAAATGGACGTACAACATCGCGGGTATTTATGAGAGCGCCGGCTTTTCGACGCGACTGTCGTGGAATCATCGCAGCAGCTATCTCGGCACGCTGCAGTTTCGCGGTGCCGATGCCTATAGCGAGCGGGTGCGCGGGATCGGCCGTCTCGATTTGTCCGCAAGCTACGACGTGATCAAGAACTTCACGCTCACCGCGGACTGGACGAACATTCTGGCCAAGCCGTTCCGCTCCGATCTGACCTACGATTATGCCGACGGGTCCAGCGCGACCCTGCCGCGCGTGGTGCGTTACGAGGAGTCCGTCTGGTCGGCAGGCTTCCGCTTCCGCTTCTGATGGTCTTTCGCGAGCCGTTGTCTTCAACGCCGAAGCTCGCTTACTGCTGCTATAGTCCCGCCATCCCTGCTGGAGCGATATTCGCACTGGCAGGGATACCGGTTCCCGATCGCGCCATCCCAGTCGGCACGTTCGCGTAAGCACGCGCGGCCTTGTTGTTGTGACGAAAGTGGGCGAGCAGACGCTGATGAACGATACCGAACCGAGCCGGGTCCGCACGTCGCTGGGCCGCAATCTGACTCATGGCATGCTTGACTCGCTTGGCCGCGCGATCGTCACCGGTCATTATGACGGGAAGCGTTTTCCAACCGAGGCAGACCTCTCGACGCAGCACGGCGTCAGTCGATCCGTGACGCGCGAGGCTGTGAAGATGCTCACAGCCAAGGGGCTGCTTTCGGCAAGGCCACGTCAGGGTACGATCGTGCAGCCGACATCGGCGTGGAACCTGTTCGACACCGACGTGCTGCGGTGGCTACTCGAGCGTAAATTCACCTTGCCGTTGCTACGCAGCTTCAATGAGCTCCGATTAGCGATCGAACCGATGGCGGCGCAACTTGCCGCCGCGCATGCAACGGTCGACAACAAGGCGACAGTCGCGGCGGGCTATGCGCGGATGGAAGCGGCCGAGCGCGGTGAAGAAGATGCGCTAGAGGCGGATATTGCGTTCCACGTTGCGATCCTGCGTGCTGGCGGCAATATGTTTTTTGCGCAATTTGAAGAGCTCGTCTCGACAGCGCTACGGACGTCGATCCGCTTCACCAACCGTTTCAAGGGCCGCAGCGCGAGCCTGCCTGCGCACAGGGCGGTCCTGGAAGCGATCCAGGCCGGCGACGAACATCTCGCCGCAGCCGCGGTGCGAAAGATTATCGAGGACGTGATGATCCTGATCAGGCAGGCAGAGAGCGACAGCTTGGCCGATCAACAGCGGAAGCCTTCCAATGGTCCCGATTCAAAATGACCGGTCCGATAAGAGTTGGTCGACAATAGTTAACCGCGAAGGTCCGCGCGCAAGATCTTGATGTGTAAGGCGGCGACGCGCGGGCGCTGGCGTTTCCCAGCGCTAGTTCTGATCGGATCGTGTCACTCCCGTACATCCGCAACAGAGAGGACAGGGCCGACCACACCGGGCGCCCGCACTGCGGGTAACCGATGGGCCGACCTGTCAGGGTGTTTGAGCGCGCTGCGTGGCCGCTTTCAGGAAGCGCTTCAGCTAGAATGAATATCGCATTCTGGGTTCGGGCCGCTCCAGTGAGAGCGGAGAGTTCAAGATCTCGCTTTCTACCCGACCGCGTTGAGCTCGGCGATGGCGTCCTCTGGCAGAGTCAGGGATGCCGCGACGAGGTTCTCGCGTAGATGGGCCACCGAGGATGTCCCCGGGATCAGCAGGATATTGGGCGCGCGCTGGAGTAGCCAGGCCAGGGCGACCTGCATCGACGACGCCTGAAGCCTGGACGCGACGTCGGATAGCGTGGCCGACTGGAGCGGATTGAACCCACCAAGCGGGAAGAACGGGACATACGCGACGCCTTCGGCAGCCAGCATGTCGATGAAGGCATCGTCGCCGCGGTGTGCGATATTATACTGGTTCTGGACGCAGACGATCTCGGCAATGTTGCGCGCCCCCTCGAACTGGCCGGGCGTGACGTTGCTGAGCCCGATATGGCGGACCAGCCCCCGGCGTTGCAGATCCGCGACCGCCTTGAGTGGCGCTGCCAATGAACCTTCAGCCGGGCCGTGCACGTCGAACATCAGTCGGAGGTTGACGATATCGAGCGCCTCAAGCCCAAGGTTGGCCAGATTGTCTTCGACAGCTTGCGCGAGCTCGTCCGGATCGAACGCGGGCAACCAGGCGGCATCTTCGCCGCGGCGGGCCCCGATCTTGGTGACGATCAGCAGGTCGTCGGGATAGGGCGACAGCGCCTCGCGGATGAGGCGGTTCGTGACGTGCGGTCCGTAGAAGTCGCTGGTGTCGATATGGTTTACCCCGGCCGCGATCGCCGCACGGAGCACGGCCAGAGCCTGCTCGTGATCACGCGGCGGGCCGAATACGCCCGGGCCGGCGAGTTGCATCGCGCCATAGCCGATCCGCTTCACGTTGCGTCCGGCGAGGGCGTAGGTGCCCGCTTTTTCAATCGTCATCGTCAATCTCCTGTATCGATGCGTGAAATAGGCGTTGAAGATTGCTTCGATAAGCCGGAGTAGTCCGCACGGGCTGTACGGAAAACCGAACGATGAAGGCTGATCTTGCCGACCTCAACGCCTTCCTCGCGGTTGCGCAGGCGCGGGGGTTCCGAGACGCCGCCCGCACCGCCGGGTCGAGCGCGTCGACGCTCAGCGAGGCCGTGCGGCGGCTCGAGACGCGGTTGGGCGTGCGGCTTCTCCACCGTACCACGCGCAGCGTCACGCCGACCGAGGCGGGGATGCGGCTGATCGAGCGCCTGGCGCCGGCGCTGGGCGAAGTCGAGGCGGCGCTGGATGTCGTCAATCTGTTCCGCGATCGGCCGGCCGGAACGCTGCGTCTCAATGTCCCCGTCAGTGCGGCACGGCTGGTGTTGCCGGCGATCCTGCCCGGCTTCCTTGCGGCTTATCCGGACGTTCAGGTCGAGGTCGTGGCCGATGACGGCTTCGTCGACATGGTGGCGTCGGGCTGCGATGCCGGCATCCGATATGACGAGCGGCTGCAGCAGGACATGATCGCCGTGCCGATCGGTCCCCGCGTGCAGCGCTTCGCCACGGCCGCTGCGCCGGCCTATCTGGACGTGCATGGCCGTCCGGGCCATCCGCGCGACCTGCTCGACCATGCCTGCCTGCGGGGTCGGTTCACGAGTGGCGCGTTGACCAGCCCATGGGAATTCGAGCGCGACGGCGAGATCGTACGCGTAGAGCCGCAGGGCCCGTTGATCGCGAGCATCGCGGGTGCGATCGATCTCCTGGTCGACGTCGCCGTTGCGGGCGGCGGCATCATCTTTCTGTTCGAAGACTGGCTTCGCCCGGTGATCAACCGCGGCGTGTTGGAACCGGTGCTGCCAGACTGGTGGCAAGCATTCCCGGGGCCGTTCCTTTACTATTCCGGACGCCGTCTCGTGCCGCCGCCCCTTCGGGCCTTCATCAATTTCATTCGCGCATGAGACGCAGCGATCGCGGAAATTGGATCAGCCACCGGTGCGTCGACCGCCTCCAGAGGTTAGACCGAGCCTTGGCTGATACGCCGATCAGCAGCATTCAGCGCTTTAGTGGCGCGAACGAGAACAGTCCGCTGCGGTAGTTCATCACCACGGTCGTCAGCGTGATTCCCGCGTGCGCGACGATCCGGGCCTGATCGGCACGCGGCTTGGAATGTCCGAGTGCTGGGTTGCTCGCAAAGCCGATCCCGTCGCGCAACAGGCTGAAACCGTGGCCGCCGCCTCGGTTGTGGACGACGCTGAGCGTGTAAACGCCTTCGCGCGGCACGCGCAGGCACAGTTGTGCCAGCCCAGACGATGGAACCGATATCACCGATCGGCGGAACGTCTTGCCCTGCGCCACGAGGACGTTGTCATCGGCAAGAAATTCGCCCTCGATCGCGGGGTAGATTTCGCCGCGTAGCGTGCCCACGCGATCCTTCAATCCGGTAACCGTCACGAGGACCGCCGGACCCTGTTCGTGCGGGCGACACCGCGCCGCGTCGATGCCCAGTGCGGGCGTCGACCGCAGGGCGACCGGTGGGCTGGTCGTGGCGAGCATCAGTAGGGGAAGGATCACTGCAGGGACTCCGGGCTCACGAGTTCGACGGCGGCCAGCATGGCACCGAGCAGCAGATGCGTGAGCAGCCACAGTGCGGCGATCATCGTCAGCAGCGCTGCCATGTGGAAGGCGGTGCCGGCGGTGAAGGCGACCAGCCCCGCGAACACGATCTCCTTGTTGGGCAACAGGGGCAGGCGCGATACCAGCAGCCGGAGCGTGGCGAGGACCAGCCACCAGGCAAGGGGCGCGGCGGGCAGCGCGACGGCCCACAAGGCCGCCGACAATATCGTCGTCGCGACGATGCGCAGCAGGTGGATCACGGCGATCCGGCCCAGTTCCGGTCGCGGCAGCGTGAACAGCCGCTTGCGCATCACCAACGCGATGGCAGAGGGCAGCGCGATGCTGGCCGCCGAGACGATCATCATCTTTGCATCGGTGCCCAAATGCAGCGCCACGAGCGATTGCCAGCTGACCAGTGCAAGCCCGAGCGTACACGCGTTGGCGACGACCGCGGACAGGATCGACACGTCCTTGATCGTCCCGAACGGGCTGCCCACGAGCGACGCGTGCTTGCGCGCCCAGGCATAGAAATAGAGTTCGCCCGAATACCCAGCGACGATCTCGTTGCTGATCCGCTTGCGCAGCAGCGCGAGGAAACCGCGGGGCGGCAGTCCCCATAGACGGCGATAGATCACCCATTCGCTGGCCGGCAGGGCCAGATACCCCGCGGCAAACAGCAGCCAGAACAGCGGCGGCCGCGGCACCATGCCGATGACCGCGCGCACGTCGAGATGACGCAATTGCCACAAGGCTGCAATCAGGATCGCCGCGGATAACAGCGGGGTCAGCGCACGCGCCGCGAACCCCTTGGTCACGGTCAGTGGTTTCAGATCCAGCGTCGGTCCGGGTGCTACGGTGCCATGAAACGCATCGCTCATACGGCTGCGATCCGGGCTGTAATCGAGAAAGTGGGGCGCGGCGATGCCGCGACGGCGGGGAAGCCGGGGTCTGTCATGCCTATGGGACGCCACCCGATCGGGCGAACCGCAGCCGCGATAGCCATGGACCCAATAAAACGGTCCAGAACCGGTGCAGAAAAAATCGCAGCAGGGCTGTGGCTGGGCAGGGGCGGTGCCGGCTTCGCGACATGCAGCTACGCGTTCGGAATAACACAATCGGGTCCGCTCTCCAGGCCCCTGCGCATGATCGGCGCCCTGACGATCGTCGGTTGGTCGTATCGATCCACGACGTCTCGCCGATGTTCGCGGACCCGATCGAGCGTCTGGTCGAGATGATCAGCGGAATCGTGGGCGGGCCGCGCTTCGCTATGCTGGTCGTCCCCGATTATTGGGGCACCGCACCGCTCGACCGCGCGCCGGCCTTTGCGCGGCGGCTGCGCGAATGGGCCGATGCGGGCGTCGAAATGTTCCTGCACGGTTGGGTCCACCGCGATACCAGCGATCACCGGAACGCCGTCGCCGGGTTGAAGGCGCGCTACATGACGGCGGGCGAAGGCGAGTTTCTGGGGTTGAGCGCGGACGAGGCCGAGCATCGGATGCGACGCGGTCGCGCGGTGGTGGAGGATGCGATCGGCCGCCCCGTCGCCGGCTTCATCGCCCCCGCCTGGCTCTACGGTGCGGGCGCGCGGGCGGCGCTGAAAGCGTGTGACTTCGCCTTGGCCGAGGACCATCTCCGGGTCTGGCGACCGGCAACGGGCGACATCGTCGCGCGCGGTCCCGTGGTGACATGGGCCAGCCGGTCGACCGCGCGCACCGCGAGCTCGCTCGCGGTCGCCGCGGCCGCGCGCGCGCTCCCGGACTGGCTGCCTACTCTGAGGGTGGCGGTGCATCCGGGCGACGTCACGAAGGGGTCGTTGATGGCCAGTATCGATCGGACGATCCGCTCGCTGTCGTCCCGTCGCACGGTCGCGCGGTACGCCGACCTGATGCCGGCAACGGAGGCGTCGTCATGAAGATCGTCGATGTCTGCGCCTTCTACGCGGCCGGTGGCGGCGGCGTCCGGACCTATGTCGATCGCAAGCTCCTCGCGTTCGCCGAGCGCGGGCACGATGTGGTCGTGGTCGCCCCCGGCGAGCGCGACGGCGAAGAACGACGGGGGCCGCGTTCGGCGATCCGCTGGGTGCGGTCGCCGCGCTTCCCGCTCGACCACGCCTATCGGTACTTCGCCGATCGGGCGGCGTTGTACGACGTGCTCGATGAAGAGGATCCCGACCTGGTCGAGGTCTCGTCGCCGTGGCGGAGCGCGTCTATCGTCGCGGACTGGCGGAGCGAGCGCCGGGCGCGGGCACGATTGTCGCTGATCGCGCATGCCGATCCGCTGTCCGCCTATGCCTATCGCTGGTTCGAAGGGGTCGCCTCGACCCAGACCATCGACCGTGCGTTCGACTGGTATTGGCGTCATCTCCGCCGGCTGGACCGACGTTTCGACCTGGTGGTGAGCGCCAGCGACAGCCTGACCGGGCGACTGCGCGATGGTGGGCTGCAAAAGGTGCTGACCGACCCGATGGGGGTCGAGCCCGGCCAGTTCTCGCCTGCGCTCCGCGATGCAGCGGTGCGCCGCGAGATGCTAGCCTTGTGCCGCCTGCCGGAGCACGCGCTGCTGCTGATCGGTGTCGGGCGTCATGCGCCGGAGAAGCGCTGGCCGATGGTGGCGCAGGCCGCGACGATCGCGGGCGGATGCACGCCGGTCGGACTGGTGATCGTCGGCGGGGGATCGCGACAGCGCCCGGTGGTCGCGGCGATCGCCGGCAATCCGCATGTCCGCCTGTTGGAGCCGACCACCGATCGATCGGCCTTGGCGCGGATGATGGCCAGCGCGGATGCGTTGATCCACGGCTGCGAAGCCGAGACCTTCTGTTTCGTCGCCGCCGAGGCCATCGCGTCCGGATTGCCGCTTATCGCGCCCGACCGCGGCGGTGCGGCGGATCTGGCACGCGCGAGCGGCGGCATGCTGTACCGTTCGGGCGATGCGCAGGCGGCGGCGGACGCGATCCTGGCGGTCGCAAAGACCGGTTTTGCGCCGCGCACCGTGCGACGGGTGCGCACGATGGACGATCATTTCGACGACCTGCTCGCGCTGTACGCGCGGGCCGTGCCGGCGATCAGGCAAGGGGCAGCGCGATGACCGCGATCGGCGTTGCGGATGCGAGCCCCAGCGTCGTCGACGTACAGCCGGCGCCATCGCCGGCGTCGCACGGCGACTGCGATTTCAGCGGTGACGGACGGATCGACCATCGCGCCGCCGATCGATCGGCGCTGGCCAGCCCGGGTTTCTATCCCGCTGTCGTGGCGTGCCTTTTGCTGTTCGCTGCGGTCTTGATGGTCAGGCTCTGCTGTTGCGTATCAAGGCTCTTGAGACGCGGATCATGACGCATAGCGGTCGGCAGGCGCTGGCCAAGGTGCCCGCCGTCACGCTGATGTTCTGGATCATCAAGATCCTTGCCACGACATTGGGCGAGACGGCGGGCGACACCGTTAGCATGTCGATGGACCTGGGATATCTCGTCGGCACCGCGATCTTCGTGGCGATCCTGATCCTGCTGGTCTGGCGTCAGATGGTCGCGGAGCGCTCGGTCGACCGCGTGCTGCTGTTCTGGAGCGCCTTCATCCTGACACGACCGCTCGGCGCGGCGGTCGGCGACCTGCTCGACAAGCCGATCGATCACGGCGGCTTTGCCTTCAGCCGTCCCCACGCCCCGGCCGTGCTGGTCGCGGCGATCGTCATCCTCGTGCTGTTATGGCCGCTGTACCCGTCGAACCGAGAGGAGGAGTCCATTTCAAGCGCGACTTTCTGATCGCGGCGGAGCATGATGCGCCATTGCTGACGTGGAGCGCCGGGCGAGTGGGCAAATGTTTGCTCGATCGGTGCCGACCGTGGTGCCTTGTCTTCGGAGCGATGTCGTAGCTGACGCCGATATGTCTTACCCTGCCGGCCTGTCGGCAGTGCTTGCAACCAACCGCGTCCAGCTCGTGCGGTTCTTCACCGGGCGTACGGGCAGCGCGGCGGAGGCCGAAGACGTCGTCCAGGAAATCTGGCTCCATATCGCGCAACCCTCGGCCGGGCTCGCGGTGGGCCCGATCGGAAATCCGCTCGCCTATCTGCACCGTGTCGGCATGAACATCGTGCTCGATCGGGTCCGTGCCCGCGGCCGTCGGGAGCGTAGGGACGCCGGCTATGTCGAAACGACGACCGTCGTCGTCGGCGCGGCGGCGATCGGTGAGTCCCCGTCCGCGTTCGATGCGGTCGTCGCCCGCGACCGGGTGGCGCGCCTCGCGGCCGTCCTGGCCGGTCCGCCCGAAGGGGCGATGCGGGTATTCCGGCGGCACCGGATCGATGGCGTGTCGCACGCCGAAATCGCAGCGGAACTCGGGATCACGCGCAGCGCGGTCGAAAAGCACATCGCGGTGGCGTTGAAGCATCTTCGGAAGGCGATAGATGATTGATCCCGCAGCGGAACTGCGGTTCGTCGCTTGCCGCGGCGTCTGTAAAGCAGGCGTTCATCAAACGGGTGGGGGGCATCCGCCGGACGGAAGGGCATCATGACGCACGCACGTACGACGACTGCTGCCGATGCCGCTGCGACTTGGCATGCGCGACTCGATTCGCCGGACATGGACTGGGAGGCGTTCGGCGAATGGCTGGGCGAACATCCCTCGCACCGCGACGCCTATGATGCGATCGCGCTGCTCGATGCGGAAATCGGCCATGCCGCCCCCGCGATCGGAACGCTGCTCCCGTCGAACGACGATGCGTCCCACACCGATCCGATCGCGATCGGACGACCGCGGTCCAGGTGGCCGCGCTGGGCTGGCGTCGGCCTCGGCGGCGCGCTTGCGGCCGGGCTTGCGATCACGGTCGTCGGGCCCTCTGCCGATGGTGCGGCGCAGGTCTATGTCACCGGCCGCGGCGAGACTCGCGCGGTGACGCTGGCGGACGGCAGCCGCATCGAGATCGATCGTGGATCGCGCATCGCGGTGTCCGGCGGACGCGCGCCGATCATCGACATCGCGCGCGGTGCGGCGAGCTTTGCGGTACGGCACGATCCGTCGCGCGAACTGATGGTGCGGGCAGGGGGATACGAAATCCGCGACCTCGGCACCCGGTTCGCTGTGGTCAACGCGCGCGGGCGCGTCGCGGTGACGGTCGCGCAGGGCATGGTCAGCGTGACGCCGACCAGTGGGGCCGCATCCGACGCGGTGGTGCTGAAGGCCGGGCAGGGGCTGGACATCGTGCCCGACAAGCAGATCGCGCAGCGTCGCGTGGTCGATCCCAACCAGGTCGCGGACTGGACGGACGGTCGACTGGATTATGACGGCGCACCGTTGGCACTGCTTGCCGGCGACATCTCACGATATGCCGATGCCCCGCTGATGGTGGACCCGTCCGCGGCGGATCTGCGCTTTTCCGGGGTATTGACGATTGGTGACGGATCGCGGCTCGTCGATCAGCTTCGCGCAGTCCTGCCGATACGTGTTCGCCGCGTCGATGGCGTCGTGCATCTGGGCGCCGCCGGCGCTCGCTGATCGATCGACACCCGCCGGCCAGGTCATCAGTATCCCGGCCGGCACCGTCCGTAGTGCACTAGATGCCCTGGCGCGCCAGACGGGCATCTCGATCGGCATGGCGGGCAGTTTGCCCAACCGCCGCGTACGCCGCGTCGATCATGCCGGGGATGTCGCGCAAGCGCTGCGCCGGATATTGTCGGGCAGCCGCTTACATGCCGTCCGTGTCGATGCCAGGACATGGCGCATCGAACCGGACGCCGTTCCTGCCGCGCGCCAATCCACCAACCCGCGTCCGGTGGGGCCGGCGCTGGCCGTCGGGGACATCGTCGTCATCGCGAGCAAGCGCGACGAACGTCTGTCCGACCTGCCGGCCTCGATCAGCGTCGCCGGCAGCGCAGCGCTCGGCAGGCTCGCGGGACGCCGGGGGCTGGTCGACGTCATGGCGAATGTCGACAGTGCGTTCTCGACCAATCTGGGGCCCGGACGCGACCGCATCTTCCTGCGCGGCGTCGCCGATAGCGCCTTCAACGGGATCAGCCAGTCGCTGGTCAGCCTGTATCTCGACGACGCGCGGATCGGCTATGCGGCGCCCGACCCCGACCTGCGCCTCGTCGACGTCGACCGGGTCGAAATTCTGCGGGGACCGCAAGGCACGCTCTATGGCACGGGCGCGCTGGGCGGCGTCGTGCGCATCGTCACGGTCGCGCCCGATCTGGACACCTTCGCCGGCAGCGCCGCTGTCGAAGGAACCGGTATCGCCGACGGCGCGCGCGGTGGCGCGGTCGAGGGTATCGTCAACGTGCCGATCGTCGCCGGCACGCTTGGCTTGCGCGCATCGGCTTGGGCGGAGACGATGCCGGGCTGGATCGACGACACCGGCCGCGGCCGCCGCGACGTCAACCGGACGAGTCGGCTCGGCGGACGTGCCACGATGCGCTGGGCGGTCGGTGGGGGCTGGTCGGCAACGCTGGGCGGGGTCGCGCAGTGGATCGATGGACGCGACAGCCAATATGCGACGCGCGGTCTGTCCCGCGCGACCCAGATCGCCGAACCGCAGGACAATGATTTCACCGCGGCGACACTGACGATCGCTGGTCCGGTCGGCCGGCTCCATACCCAGGCGACGACGGTCTATGTCGATCAGCAATTCGGCAGCACCTATGACGCCAGCGTCCTGGCGCCGTCGCTCGCGGTGTCGGCGCCGCTCGCATATGTGGAGGACCGGTCGGCGAGCCTTCTTTCCCAGGAGGTGCGGATCAGCGATCCGACCGCTCGGCATCCCTGGATATTGGGTGCGACGATCCTGCATTCGACGACGCGGCTCGACGGGCGGTTTATTCCCGTCGGACGTGACGCGGCGATCGCCGCCCGCCGCGACGAGGAGGATGTGACGGACATCGCCGTGTTCGCTGAGGGAACGCAACGGCTGACCGGCGTACTCGATTTCAAACTGGGACTGCGCGGCTTCTCGACGATCAGCCATTTGGAACAGCGGGCAGCGGACAGCGACCGCGAGAACGCCAGTCGGTTCGGCGTGACGCCGAGCGCGACCCTCAGTTGGCATAGCAACGCGCTCGGCCTCATCTGGCTACGCTATGCCAGTGCGGTCCGTCCGGCCGGGATCAGCAGGACCGCGGTGCCAAATGACCGGCGCATACCCGGCGACGAGTTGGAAAGCGTAGAACTCGGCTGGCGTGTCGCGCTGATGGGCACGCGCCTGAAGCTTCACGGCGCGATGTTCGGATCGACCTGGGAGCATCTGCGCAGCGATACCGTTGGCGCGGACGGGCTGCTGGGAACCGTCGATGCAGGCAACGCGGTCAATTACGGCGTCGAGCTCGGCGGCAGCACGACGCTCGCCTCTGTCGCGGTCGACTTCGGTACGACGCTACAGCGGGCGCGGCTGACGTCGTCCTCGTCGACGACGGGGTTGGACCGCGACGACCGTCGTCTGCCGGTGGTCCCGGACATAGCGGCGCGGGTGACGGCGGCGAAGGCGTTCAACGCGTTCCGGTTGCCAATGACGATCTATGCGACCGCGCGCTATGCGGGGCGTACGCGCCTGAGTTTCGATCCCTTGCTCGACCGACCCGCCGGCAATTACGCGACGGTCGACGCGGGCGCGTCGATCGATCTCGGGACCGCGCGCTGGTCGTTCGATATCACCAACCTCCTCAACAGCCGCGGCAACAGTTTCGGTTTCGGCAACCCCTTCACGCTTGCGGCGGCCACGCAGACGGTTCCGATCCGCCCCAGAGCCGCAACGCTCAAACTGGCGATCGGGTTTTAGGATCAGAACCGCATCGCGACGTCGATCCCGCCGCCGCCCGTGCCGGCCCAGGGCATAAGCCGAACGCGGCTGTCGTGACGCGATGTCAGCAGCAACCCGCTGGCGCTGCCGATGAGTGCGCCCGCAAGGACGTCGCGCACATAATGCTTGTCGCCCTCCACCCGGGGAACGCCCACGAACGAAGCGACGAGCAGTGCCGGCAAGCCAGCCTCCCACCCATAGCGCTTTTCGAGCGAGGCCGCAGCGGCGAACGAAACGGATGTGTGGCCGGAGGGAAAGCTCTTGTTGTCGCTACGATCCGGGCGACGCTCGTGGATCAGTTCCTTCAACGCGAACGTCGTCCCGCCCGCCAGCAGCATGCTGCCACCCGCCTCCAGATCGCCGCGCCAGTCCCCCTGGATCGCCGGTACGCCCAGTGCGGCACCGACGAGAAGGTCGCGACCGATGCCGCTGGCATCGTCCCAGCCCTTGTGAGATGCCACCGCCGGTGAAGCCCAGACCAACGGTGCGATCAAAGCCAGTACTACAGACGCGAGCTGCAATCCGCGACCAGGGCTGATTGCGGTCGCGATCCGATTGTGGCGGTGAGGCAAAGCCTTGGATTGATGGCGGATGCTCGTGAGGATTCGGTCGACTCTTCAATAGGAGGTAGCCGCGCAGTTATCCTTGATGCGGCGTATCGCGATGTCGTGCATGGATATCCTCCCAGATGAAGCGGAGACGCCGCCCGGCGGAGCGCTCCTCAGTGAGGAGACAGAATTTCCATGCCCTATTTGACATCGGAGGAGGATCCTGCGTGACCGGGGAGCTTTGCGCCGCCTCATAACCAAGCTCCCCGGTCACCGACTCGGGACGACAATGTCGCGTTGCCCTTCTGATCCGACCGCGTCATTGTCGTCACCATCACGGGGGAAAATGTATGCGCGCGAACGTCTGGCGAGCGTGTGGGCTGGCTATGCTGCTCGGGTCCACGGCTGTCGCTGCGCAGGAATTGCCGGTCCCTGCCGATGCCCCCACGTCGGGCAGCGCGCAGGGGGATGTGTCGGTCACCATCTACAATAACGACGTCGCGCTGGTGCAGGACGTACGTTCGCTGACCCTGGCGAACGGGCGGGTGCGGCAAAGCTTCCCCGACGTGAGCGCATCGATCAGGCCGGAGACGGTATCGCTGACGGTGCCAGATGCGGCGATCGTCGAACAGAATTTCGACTATGATCTGCTCAGCCCGTCGAGCCTGATGGAAAAGGCGGTCGGCGAGACGATCACGCTGGTGCGCACCAACCCGGCCACCGGCGCGGAGACGCGTGATCGCGCGAAGGTGCTGGCGGTCAACGGCGGCGTCGCCATCGAGGTGAATGGCCATGTCGAAGTGCTGCGCGACGACGGACTGCCGGTGCGCGCGATCTTCGACCGGGTGCCCGACGCGCTGCGCGCCCGCCCGACGCTGTCGGTGACGCTGGCCAGTACGCGCGCGGGATCGCGCCCGGCGACACTGTCCTATCTGAGCCGGGGGCTCGGTTGGAGCGCCGACTATGTCGCGCTGTTCGACGACAAGAGTGGAACGGTCGACGTCCAGGGTTGGGTGACGTTGAAGAACACCAGCGGCACGACGTTCGGCAACGCTAGGACGTTGCTCGTCGCCGGCGAGGTCGGCAGCACCGACGATGATGGAAGCGGTGGTTACGCGCCGCGCCGCCGCCGGTTGACGACGACGCGGCCGGGAACCGAAAGCGCCGCACGCGAACAGCTCGGCGACTTCTATTTGTACCCCCTGGCCCAGCGCACGACGATCGCCGACAAGCAGACCAAGCAGGTCAGCTTCCTCGACGCGAAGGGCGTGGCGGCAAGCGCCGGCTACCGGTTCGACAACGGGTGGCTCGGCAGTTCGGACGAGCCGCGCAGCGCGCAGTCCGTGCTGCGCTTCAGCAATTCGGGCGCAGCCGGCCTGGGCGACGCGCTGCCGGCGGGGGTGGTGCGGGTCTATGTCCGCGACGCGCGCGGGCAGCCGCAGTTCACGGGCGAGAACCGTATCGAACATACCCCGCAAGGATCGACCATCGCGCTACCCACCGGCGATGCGTTCGACGTCAAGGTGCAGCCCACCACCGTCTCGCGGACGCGGCAGGGCGACAGCCGCTGGCGCACGGCGATGCGGTACACGCTGACCAACGCACGCGCACGGCCGGTGACGGTGGAACTGCTGCAGAGCGGGCTCGACTGGGGCGACGTGCGCGTCGTCGAGGACAGCGCGAAGGGCGAGCGTCGCAACGCCGGCACGCTGGCGTGGCAGGTCAGCGTGCCGGCCAACGGTAGCGCCGCGGTGACTGCGACCTTCGACACGCGCTACTGATGCGCCGTCAGCGGCTACTGCTGAAGGTTTTGCTGGTGCTGGGCGTACTGCCGCCGGCCAGGGCGGAGGCGCAGACGGCCATCGTCACCTCGCCCGCCCCCGATCACGTCGCCTTGACGGTGTACCGTTCGCCGTACGGCAGGGGGGAGATGACCCTGAGGTATCTCGGCGGCTTTGCGCTGGTGACGGAAACGCGCCGCGTGCGCTTGCCACGGGGGCCCGCGGTGCTCCGGTTCGAGGGCGTAGCGGAGGGGATCGTGCCGGTCAGCGCCATCGTTGACGGCCTGCCCGGTGGCACGATCGAGAAGAACCGCGACGCGCGCCTGCTGTCGCCGGCCTCGCTGGTCGACGGCACGCTGGGTCGCGAGGTAACGCTGACGCGTACCGACAAGGCGACCGGACGCCAGACGAGCGAATCCGCAACGATCGTTGCAGGCCCTAAACCGGGTGTTATCCTGCGCACGAGCGCGGGGATCGAAGCGCTGCGCTGCTCGGGTTTGGCGGAGCGGCTGAATTTCGCGCGGGTGCCCGCTAGCCTTTCGAGCAAGCCGGTGCTGAGCGTAACGACGACCAGCCCGACGACGCGCACGGTGACGGTGCGACTGTCCTATCTCGCCTCGGGGTTCGATTGGCGCGCGAGCTATGTGACGTCATTGGCCCCCGACGGGCGGACGGTCGACCTGTTCGCGTGGCTGACGCTGGCCAACGGCAACCCCGAGGTATTTCCGAACGCAGACGTTCAGGCCGTTGCAGGCCGGCTCAACCGCGTGGCGGTTCCGGCGATTCCCCCAACGGCCGGCGACCTGCGGCTGGTCTGCTACCCGCTCGGCACGACGACCTCGGACCTCCGCCAACAGCAATTCGAGTCAGCCGAAGAGATCGTGGTCACGGCGTCGCGAGTTATGTCGTTCGCACTATCGGTGCCGGCGCCGCCCCGTCCTCCCGCTCCTGCGCCACCGCCGCCCGAGGACCTCGGCGACCTCAAGCTGTATCGCGTGCCTGCGCTCACCACCGTCGCAGCTCGAGGGCAGAAGCAGGTTGCGCTGCTTACCCAGAAGGCGGTGCCGGTTGACCGCCGCTACCGGCGTGCCGTGTACCCCGGACAACAGCTCGACGACGCGCCGACCTCGATCGTGATCATGCTGAAGAACGACAAACAGGGCGGCTTGGGCGTGCCGCTGGCCGCCGGCAGCACCGCGCTCTACGCAGAGCGGGCAGGCGGGCGATTCTTGCTAGGGTTGGGAGCGATCGGCGACCGCACGATCGGCGAAACGGTTCGCCTGGCAGCTGGCGTGAGCCGGCAGGTGACGCTCACCCAGGCGTTAGTGGCGTCGCGCGGGCCAGCGGCGGTATCCCCGGGAGCCGCGGGTTCGCACGAGGCGGTGGTGACGGCGCGCAACGGCAACACGTTCCCCGTGACTCTCGACGTGTCGATCGGCACAGCGGGACAGGCGATCGAAGCCGATGGCCAGGAGCTCGGCCGTACCGACGGAATCTACACCTGGTCGCCCGTGCTGCCGCCGGGCGGCAAAGCCGAATTGCGCTACCGATACTGACGGTCGCACGCCGGCCCAGGTACATGTACATCACTACCGGGCATCTATGGCAGCGCCGGACGAGCGGTACTCTGCCGTACGCAGGGCTCTGCTGACCTGCTAGCAAATGCCCGCGGCGAGTTTATGGAGGAGGCATGGTTTTTCTCTACGCCTTGGCGCTAGCTGCAGCACGCGGACACCGCGGCTATCGACCCCGCGGAGACGTCCGAAGTCGACGCCATAAACTGCCGGCTCGACGTGCCCCGGTACATGCAGTTCGCCATGGCGATCGATGGCGAGAAAAAACTCGCGCAGAAGCGGCGTTGGAAGCGGATCGCCTCGCACAATGCGTTCATGAACGAATATGAGCTGCCGCAAGCAATCACAATTGTCGGGGGGTACAGCACCCGTCGGATCGCCTTCACGAGCGACGCGATCCTCGCCATCCTCGATCTTCCCGATCCGGCGACCGTTGCGCGGCCCGAGCAGATTGAAAATACCATGTCCGCCGAACCGATGATCGACGCGCTCGTCGGTACTGGCAGGTTGAGCGGCACGGTCAGATTCCAGGCGATCCGACATGGCCGTGTTCGAGGTCCAAAACGTGTAAAGCGCCGGTCGGGAGCTGACACCAGCCCCGGGTCGCCAGCCGGTCAAGCATCACGCGATCCACTTTTGCCTCGTCGATCAGCCGGATGCGCCACCGTCCGGCGACCTTTTGCGCCTCGGTTACGTTGACCGCGCCCCCCACCGCGTCGAGCCAGAGCGCGTTTGCTGAAGCCAGCAGCGGCGTACTGCGTATGTTGCTGCGCATTTCACTGGCGACCTGATCGGCGATCGGGCCCAGCACGACTTGGAACGCGTGCCCACCGGGCCGGAATACGCCCCGCGCGCCGATCGCCTTTAAGGCTGGTTCGTCGACTGCCCCGACATTGACCAGTTCCAGACGTAGCCTGGTCGTGCAGGCGTCGACCGTTCGCAGATTGCCCGCGCCGCCCAATGCCGCCACGAACCGGGAGGCGCGATCGGTAAGTCCGTCGGCCGGGAGCGTAGAGGGTGCCTGCTCGGTGTCGCGCCCGGGTGTTTTGAGATCGAACCTGACGATGCAATAATGGAACACGCTGTAATATAACGCAAAATAGGCTGCGCCGACGGGGAGGAGGAGTAGGGGGCGTGTGGAGAGGTTATAATTCAGTATGTAATCGAGCAGGCCGGCGGAGAAGCCGAAGCCGAGCCGGATGCCCAGTGCATCCATGATCACCATCGCGAGACCGGTGAGTACCGCATGCACCGCGTACAGCAACGGCGCCAGGAACATGAAGGTGAACTCGATCGGTTCGGTCACGCCGGTCAGCAGCGAGGTGAGCGCCAGGCTGAGCAGCATGCCGCCGACCGCCTTGCGTCGTGCCGGCAAGGCCGCGCGGTACATGGCGAGACAGGCGGCGGGCAGACCGAACATCATGACCGGGAAGAAGCCGCTCATGAACGCGCCGGCGCTGGGATCGCCTGCGAAGAAGCGCTTGAGATCGCCGGTCGCGCCGTTGAAGTCGCCGAGGATGAACCAGGCGATGTTGTTGAGGATATGGTGCAGCCCGGTGACGATCAGTAGCCGGTTGAGCGCACCGTAGAGGAAGAGGCCGACCGGGCCTGCGCCGACCACCCAGCGGCTCAGCGTGTCGATCGCCGCCTCCAGCACGGGGAAGCCGAGACCGAAGATCGCCGCACCGATCAGTCCGGCAAAGCCGGCGGCGATCGGCACGAAGCGGCGGCCGCCGAAAAAGGCCAGATAGTCGGGCAGTTTGATTCCCGAATACCGGTTGTAGAGCCACCCCGAGACCAAGCCTGACAGGATACCGGCAGGCACGCTCAGCTTGCCGAGTTCCTTCGCTTTCCACGCCGCGATAGCGAGGGTTTGCGCAGACTGATCGGCGAATGTGGCGCCGACCGACGGGGGCACGGCGAGCAATGCCTTGCCGCCTTCAACCGTCACAAGATAGGCGATTGCGCCGGCCAGACCCGCCGCGCCGTTGTTCTCGCGCGCTAGCCCGACCGCGACACCGATCGCGAAGATCAGCCCTAGATTGGCGAAGATTGCTTCACCCGCTGCAGCGATGAAGGCGACGTCGAGCAGGTCGGACTGGCCGAGCCGCAGTAGCAGCCCGGCGACCGGCAATACTGCGATCGGCAGCATCAGCGCGCGACCGAGCGGTTGCAGCGAATCAAAACGCAGGCGCATCAGGCGGTCTCCAGCAATGCGCGGACGTCGGACGCGGTGGCGCAGGCCAGTGCGCGCGTGGCGAGGCTTTCGCACTCCGGCAGCGTGAGCAAGCGCACCGCCGCTTTGAGCGCAGGGATGGCAGCGGGTGTCGCCGACAATTCGGTAACGCCAAGCCCGATGAGGATCGCGGCGGCGCGGGCATCGGAAGCGATGCCGCCGCACACCCCAAGCCAGCGCCCATGCTGGCGCGCACCCTCGGCGGCGCGCGCTATCAAGTGCAGCACGGCAGGATGGAGCGCATCAACCATCGCGGCGACCGCCGGATTGCCGCGATCGGCAGCGAGCGCATATTGCGTCAGATCGTTGCTGCCGATCGACAGGAAATCGGCGTTCCGTGCGATGCTCGCCGCGAGCATCGCCGCGGCGGGCGTTTCGACCATCACGCCCAGCGGGACCGGTGCGGCGATGTCGAGCGCGCGGCGCGCCTCGTCGAGGATAGTGCGGGCCGCGGCGAGTTCGCCGGCATCGACGATCATCGGCAGCATGATGCGGCATTGCGCCGTGGGCACGCCGCGCAGGATCGCGCGGAACTGCGTGGCGAGCAAATCCGGGTACGCCAGCGAGAAGCGGATGCCGCGCGCGCCGAGCGCGGGATTGTCCTCGTGCGGGAACGGCAGATACGCGACCGGCTTGTCCCCGCCGATGTCAAGCGTGCGCACGATCAGGGGCCGGCCGTCCAACCCGCCCGCGACCGCGGCATAGGCGGCGGCTTGCTCGTCCTCGTCGGGCGCGGTGCCGCGATCGAAAAACAGGAATTCGCTGCGCAGCAGACCGCAGCCCTCGGCGCCGAGCGCTACCGCGGGCGCCGCCTGATCGGCCCGGGCGAGGTTGGCGAAGATCTCGATCCGCGTGCCGTCGGCCATGACGCAATCGTCCTGCGCGTTGCGGGCTTGGGCGGCGCCGCGCTCACGCCGGGCGGCGAGGCGCGTGGCGACCGAGTCGCGCGTGGCGCCATCGGGCGTCGGGTCCAGCACGGCGCGATCGGCGTCGAGGACGACGATACTGGCCTCGGCGAGATCGAGGACGGCGGGTCCGCTGGCGACGATCATTGGAATGCCGGCGGCCGCGGCAAGGATAGCGGCGTGAGCCGTCGGGCCACCATACGCCGTGCAGATGCCGCCGATGCCGGCGCCGGACAGGGTCGCGAAATGCGACGGCAGCAGTTCGTCGGCAATGAGGATCGCGCCGCGGGGCGGGGTGGGCAGGCTTGCCTCGGTGCCGGTCAGCAGCGCGATCAGCTGGCGTTCGATATCCTTCAAATCGGCGATACGTTCGATCAGCAAGGGATCGCGTGTGGCGCGGATCGCGGCGGCATGGTCGTTCGTGGCGGTGCGCCAAGCGAAGGCGGCGCTCCTGCCTCCGGCGATATGCCGATCGGCACCCGCGAGCAGCTCGGGATCGTCGAGCAGCGCCCGATGGGCGGCGGCGATGTCGCCGACGGGGTCGGGGGGTATTGCGAGCAACGCGTGCCGCGCAGCAGCGAGCGCAGCGCGTTCGGTCGCTTGGCCCCGGCCATGCTCCGGTACGGCGATGTCCCTGGGGCGCCAGTGGAATAGCGGACCGATAGCGAGGCCGGGGGCGGCACGGATGCCGTGGATCAGGCCGTCGGCCACCGCATTGTCCGGTGATGCGGCAGGTGCGCTCGCGCTTTCATCACTGCCTCGTCGGATCAGCGCCGCCACCGCGCTGATCGCGGCATGGGCATCGTCGCCGCGCGCGACGAGCTGGATCTCGTCGTCGTGGCGGATGCCGGCGGCAAGCAGCGCGACGATGCTGCGTGCATTGGCGAGCTTGCCGTGCGCGGTGATCGTCACCTCCGCGGTGAATGGCTTGAGCAAGGCGACGATGCGCGCCGCCGGGCGGGCGTGGATGCCGTTGGCAAGCGGAACGCGGAGCACCACCTCATGCGCATCCCCGGCAAAGGCCGAATCCCAGTCACCCTGCTTCCGGTACCCCGGCGCGGCGGCGCTTGCTGGCTGTTCCGCGGCCGGGCTCGTGCGATCACCGGCCTGGTGGCTCGAGACTGACGGCAAGACATCGATTTCGAAAATCGCGTCGCCTGCTAATACGCGTCTGTCCAGGCCGAGCGACCGCACGGCAAACCCCTCGCTCATCACCGTAATCGGCGTCACCAGGCTTTTCGCGCGGCGTGCTACCGCATCTAGGTCGACGTCCAGCAACGGCTGCCCCCGCACGACTACGTCACCGTCGCGCACCTTGGCGGTAAAGCCTGCTCCTGCCAGCGCCACCGTCTCCAGCCCGACATGGATCAGCACCTCCGCAGCGTTGGCCAGCCGCAACGTCACCGAATGCCGGGTCGGCGCCACGGCGATGACGGTAGCGTCGCACGGCGCGCGGATCACGCCGTCGAGCGGATCGATCGCACAACCGTCGCCCATCATGCGGTCGGCGAACACCGGGTCGGGGACAGCGTCGAGCGGCATCGCCCAGCCCGCCATCGGCGCGTGCAACATGATCACGGGGCAGTGGCGAGTTGCACGCCGCCCACCGCCCAGAGCGGGTTCACGCCCATCGCGGTGTAGGTGATGCATAGATCGTGCGCGCCGGTCATCGGCGTGAGGTCGGCGGTCAACGTGGTGACGCCCGGGCGGCGAACCGCCGGTGCCAGTGGCAGCACGGCGACACGGCGCCCGGTGCACCCGTCGCGCACCTCGACCTCGCCGCCCGGTGTGGCCGGCGGGCGGAAGGCGATCTTGTCCCTGTCGCGGCCGATCTGGAAATTGAACGGCAGTTGGCCGACGCTGATGGCGATGCGACGCACGCCGTCCATCGGCGCCGCCTGGTACACCCAACACGGATTGGCGATGTCGATCAGGAATGCCGCGCGCGGTTCGCGGACGGGTGCGTCGTCGGCGAGCCGTAGCGGAATGCTCTTCGTGCATAGCGCGAGCTCGGTGTCGTCGCGATGGCGGAGCGCTGCGGGGGTAAGGTGCAGGTCGATCGCGCCTGGCAGCACCACGCCGTCCAGCACGCTTGCGGCGCGAAAGCGCGTGCCCGTCGGCAGCGTGAGCGGTGCGCTATAGCGCGGCGCGGACGGGCCGGGGGGCGTACCGTCGGTGGTATAGTGGACCGGCGCCGCGGATTGCACCGCGAGGGCGACTTTGGCCTGGTCGCCGGCCGGCGCGAGCGTGGCGATCGGGCGGAACAGCGCCGCGCTGGGCGTGACGCCGAGTGCGGTCAGCCGTGCCATCTGCGGCGCCAGTCGGCGGACGAAATCGCCGAAATCTCGGGTCGTGGCGGGCGACCAGCCGAGCTCGGCGATGGCCGCGGCGCGCGGGAAGGCGGCGGCGGCGACGAGATCCTCGCGGCGCAGATGCTCGGTCCACACATTGCCCTGCAAGCCGAGGATGTGGCGCTGTTGCGCGGCCGGGATCGTCGCCGGCGCGGGATCGAACGCATAGACGTCGGCCAGCGGCACCCATGCGCCGTGCGACGTCCCCTCCGCTGCGGCGACACCCTGGCGATTGTTGAGGTACAAGGTTGGCGCAGGCGTCAGCACGGCGTCGTGCCCGGCTTTGGCCGCGGCGACCGCGCCGTCCAGCCCGCGCCACGACATCACCGTCGCGTCGGCCATGATCCCGCCATCGAGAATTTCGTCCCAGCCGATCATCTTGCGTCCTCGGCTGGCCAGATGGCGGCCGATGCGTTGGATGAACCAGCTCTGCAGTTCGTCCTCGGAGGTGATGCCGAGCGCCTTCATCTGCGCCTGGATCTTTGGCGATGCCCGCCATTGATCCTTCACAGCCTCGTCCCCGCCGACATGCACATAGGCCGAAGGGAACAGGGTGATCACCTCGTCGAGCACGTCTTCGAGAAAGCGGAAGGTCGCGTCGTCGGTGTTGTAGAGCCACGGGAACACGCCCCAGTCGCTCTCCGTTCCCTTCGGCCAGGGCACACCCATGCCGAGCGCCGGGTAAGCGCGGATCGCGGCGAGCGCATGGCCCGGCATCTCTATCTCGGGGACGATGGTGATGCCGCGCTGGGCCGCGTAGGCGACGATCTCGCGGATCTGGCCTTGCGTGTAGAAGCCACCGGTGCGCGGCAGTGGCGGTGCGCCGGGCGCGGTGGCGGGGCGGCGCCACGCACTGATCTTGGTCAGGTCCGGATATTTCCGGATCTCGATCCGCCAACCCTGATCATCCACCAGATGCCAGTGCAACGTGTTGAGCTTGTTCGCCGCCATCGCGTCGATCAGCCGCTTGACGAAGGCGGGCGACTGGAAGTGCCGCGCGCTATCGAGCATCAGTCCGCGCCATCTGAAGCGCGGCGCATCGGTGACCGTGACGGCCGGCACGAAGCCGGTCTTGTCGATCAACTGCCACAGGCTGACCGCACCATAGAACAGCCCGGCGTCGTCGCTGGCCGAGATCGTCGCACCGCGGACATCACTGACGAGCCGGTAGCCTTCGGCCGGCAGGCCGGGGACGCGCCGGAAACGGATATTGCCGCCGGGCCCGACCGCCAGTTTCGGGCCGCCGGTACGGGCGACCAACTCGGCGAGCCGCTGTGCCGCGTTACGCGCGCCGGGGTCGCTCGCGGGCACCGACACGCCGGCACCGGTCAGCGCGAAGCCGCCGTCTGCTTTGATCATCGATTGCGGCGCCGGCAACAGGCTTTGGGCGGCCGCCGGAGCAAGCAGCAGGACACTTCCGGCCAAGCTCAAAGAAAGACGAACAAACCGGATGCGCGGCACGGTGGATCCTTCACGTCGACGGGCCGGCGGACCGGCCCGTTCTTGCTATCAGAAGCGCAGCCGCGCGCCGACATAGTATTGCCGACCATTCTCGTAGATCGCGCGGAAGCGATCTTCGCTGCCGGAATATTGCTCGATCTTGGCATTGGTCAGGTTCACCGCGTCGGCCGTGAGCGAGATGTTGTCGGTGACGCGGATACTGGCGGAGGCATCGAGCGATTCCGTCGCTTTCTGGTTCAGCGGCGCCGCACGATCGATATTGATGAAGAACTTGGAGCGGTAATTGTACGACACTCGCACCGAAGCCAGATCGTTCTCGAAATAGCCGGTCAGGTTCAGCGCATGCTTCGAATTGCCCGGAATGGGATCGCCTGCATCCGACTTGGCGTCCGAATAGGTATAGTTGACGATCGCGCCGAAACCGTAGCCGATCGGTCGCGACACCTGGAACTCGGCGCCCTTGTTGGTCCCGCCCGAACCGTTCGAGCGGCGGTTGATATCGAACAGGCAATCGAACAACAGGTTGCCGGGGGTCGACGCCGCCGATGGGGTGCAGCGCGAGGCATTGGGATTGCTCGCGTTCTGCACCGGATAGCGTTCCTGCACCGTGCGGTTGACGATGTAGGACGAGATATCCTTGTAGTAGAGCGCGGCCGCGACGATCGTGTCGCGATCGGGGTACCATTCGATCGACGCGTCGTAGTTGTTGCTGCGATAGGGGGCGACCGAGGGATCGCCGCCGTCGCCGGTGAGCGAACCGGGGTTGAGCGACACGCGCGGCACGATGTCGGTGTAATCCGGTCGCGCGACGCTGCGGCTGGCGGCGAAGCGCAGCACCACATCGGGTGTCACGTCGACGCTGATGTTCGCGCTGGGCAGGAAGTCGGTATAGCCGCGCTTGACCTGCACGGGCACGTAGACACCGAACGCGTTGGTGGTGACGGCCCCCGAGGTCGATGCCGGGACGCCGAGCAGATTGCCGCGCGAGTCCTGATCGGTGCGGATGACGCGGATCCCGAAATTGGCGTTCCAGCCGTCTTCCTTGCCGCCTAGTTTGGCCATGGCGTAACCGCCATAGGTCTTTTCGTTGATCGAATAGTTTTCCGGCGGGTTCAGAATGCGCTCGCGGGCCGTGGCAGGCAGGCTGTGCAGGATGTTTTGAAGCTTGGTGCGATCGACCTGGAAGAAGTTGGTCAGCGTGCCGGGCAGCGCGACATTGTCGAGGAAGTTGCCGGGCGTCTGGCCGCCGGCGAAGTCGACCGAGGTGCACGGCCGACCGCCGCAGCCGGTGCCGACCAGGTTCAGATAGAAGGCGCCGTAGGTGGTGGCGAGGAAGCGCGTGACGCGGTCGTGGTCGGTGAACTTGGCGCCGATCTTGATCGCGTGCAGCGGGCCCCAATCCACGTCATGCTCGTAATCGGCATAGGCGTATTTTTCCTCGTCCGTGTTCGTGATCTTGTGGAGCGAAGCGAAGTCGAGAATCAGGTCGCTGGGCCGGGTCGGATCGATGCCGCTGAAGCGGACCTGCGGCACCTCGCCGGAGATGTCGAAGGTGAATGCGCCCGGCGCGGCACCTTCGTAAAAGGGCTGCGACTCGGTATTGCCGTTGGCCTTGGTGTAGCCGATCTTGAGATGCAGCGTGGATCGGTCGCTCGTGTGCCAGATCAGATCGGCATCGCCCGACAAGGTCTTGGCGAACGCGGTGCGGTCGATCGCGTCGTACACCGCGGCGCGGCTGGTGGCGGGGGAGGTGACGGTGCCCGACACGACCGTGCCGTTGCGCACCACCGGATTGGTCAGCGTGCCGCCATCGCCCAGCGCCTTCGATCCCCAGGCAAGATAGTTCTGGTTGAAGTTGTTCGCACCGAATCGCGAATAGAGCCCGGTCAGATTGACCTCGACATCGTCCGACGGGCGGAATTGCAGCGCGACGTTACCGCCGTAGCGCTCGCGCTCCTGCTGGAACAAGGCCGAGCCGATGAGCGATGGGATCTGCGCGGTCTGACCAGCGATGGTGACCGGCTGATAGCCCAATACCTCGATGCCGTCACGGCGGATGTCTCGTTTCTGGTAAACGCCACCGACCAGGATGCCGAACGTCTCGGCCTCGTTCTTCCAGCTGATCAGCCCTGATGCTTGCGGATCGAACGAGTCGCGCTTTTCCGAATAGACGCCCTGTATCGAGGCGGAGACGGTGAAGGGCTTCAACTCGAGCGGGTTGCGGGTATGTACGTTGATCGTGCCGCCGATGCCGCCTTCTTCGACATCCGCCTGGCCCGATTTGTAGACGTCCAGCTGCCCGACGATCTCCGCCGGCAGTGTCAGGTAATTGAAACTTCGCGTCGCGGCGAGCTGTTCGAGGATGAACCAGTCTGCGGTGGCGATCGCGTGGCCGTTGACCAACGTCTTGGTCAGGTTGGGTGCGGTGCCGCGCAACGAGACGCGCTCGCCTTCGCCGAATTCGCGGTTGATCACGACGCCGGGCACGCGCTGCAGCGCCTCGGCGACGTTCTTGTCGGGAAACTTGCCGATATCTTCAGCGGAGATGATGTCGGCGATGACGCTGGAGTTGCGCTTTGCGTCGACCGACTGGCGCAACGAGCCGCGGATGCCGATGACGACGATGTCGTCACCATAGCCCGTATCGCCGGGGGCGGGCTGAACGGCGCCGGCCGGCGCGCTGTTCGAAGGAGCGCCGGCGCTTTGCGCGTGCGCGGTGGTGGCCAAGGCGAACGAACTTACGGATGCAGCCAGAAGTCGTAATGCGGTCATTGCCGATCTCCCCATGTCCCCTGTCGATCCGACAAATTCGTTATGACCAATGCCAGACCAATAACTGAAACATGTTTGATACCAATCCGACCGTCAAGCGCCTATTTCATCAGTTTTGGTCGCTACCCGGAGTTTTCTAGTGGAAATAGGTATTTCATTGGTATTATACGAGCCGCCAGTAGATGAGACGATGCGAACTGTTCGCGATCGAACGAGGGTGCGCCGATGATCAATTTGGCCGACAAGATCGGTGCGCTGGGCGATAAGGGGCGTGCGCCGCTGTATCAGCAGATGCAGGACGCGCTGCGCCGCGGGATCGAGACCGGTGCGCTGCGGCCGCAGGAGGCGCTGCCGCCGGAACGCGACATCGCCAAGGAATTCGGGATTTCGCGCATCACCGTGCGCAAGGCGATCGACGGGCTGGTTGCCAACGGTATGCTGATGCGGCGGCAAGGCGCGGGGACGTTCGTCGGCGGACGGGTCGAGAAGCAGTTCTCCAAGCTGACCTCGTTTTCCGAAGACATGGCGGCGCGCGGCCGGACCGCGCGGAGCGAATGGATCACGCAGACGGAGGGTACGGTCAATTCGGACGAGTCGCTGACGCTTGGCTTGAGCCCGGGGTCGCGCGTGTTCCGCTTTCACCGCATCCGCTACGCAGACGAACAGCCGATGGCGCTGGAGTATTCCACGGTGCCAGGCTTTGGCCTGCCTGGTCTCGAGGCGGTCGGCGTGTCGCTCTACGCCGCACTGGAAGCGGCGGGGCATCGCCCGGTCCGCGCGTTGCAGCGCCTGCGCGCCGTGTTGTTCACCGCGGAGCAGGCCAAGCTGCTGGGGATCGAGGCTGGCGCGCCCGGTTTGTTCATTGAACGCCGGGGGTTTCTCGAGGATGGCCGCGCGATCGAAACCACGCACAGCTGGTATCGCGGCGACGCCTATGACTTCGTCGCCGAACTGAACGCGCTGGCATGAGCGTCACGGCCGAATCGACGCGGATGTTCGCCGAGGCGGCCGAGTCGAGCGCGGTCGTCGCGCGGCAGCGGGTCGCGAACGCCGCGGTGCTGGACATGCTGGCGCAGCGCCTGCGCGCGGCCCCGCCGCGCGGCGTTTCGACGATCGCGCGTGGCAGTTCCGATCATGCCGCGACCTTCGCCAAATATCTGATCGAAACGGTGATCGGGTTGCCCGTCGGCTCGACCGCCCCTTCGGTCAGTTCGGTATATCATGCGTCATCCCGGGCCGAGGACACGCTGCTGATCGCGATCTCGCAATCGGGCCGAAGTCCTGATCTGCTACGCGCCGTGGAAGCCGGGCGTGCTGGCGGCGCGTATCTCACCGCGCTGGTCAACGACGCCGCCTCGCCGCTCGCGGCGATCGCCGACGTCACGCTGCCGCTGCACGCCCGCGCCGAGCTGAGCGTCGCCGCGACCAAGAGCTATATCGCGTCGCTCGCCGCCGTCCTCGACCTCGTCGCCGCCTGGTCCGGCGACGCGGCACTATCCGCCGCGCTCGACGAAGCGCCGGTATTGCTCGACACGTCATGGCAGATGGACTGGACTCCGCTGGTCGATGGTCTGCGCGATGCGCGCGACCTCTACGTCATCGGTCGCGGGCTCGGGCTCGGCATCGCGCAGGAGGCGGCGTTGAAGTTCAAGGAAACGTGCGGCCTGCATGCCGAGGCGTTCAGCGCCGCCGAAGTCCGCCACGGTCCGATGGCGCTGATCGGACCCGATTTTCCGTTGCTTGTGTTCCGCCAGGATGACGAGACCGGCGCCAGCGTCGATGCGCTGGTCGCGGCGGCGCTCGGGCAGGGGGGGACGGTCTATTGTGCCGGCGCCGATCTGCCCGGCGCGGTAACGCTGCCGACCTGCAGCGCGGCGGCGGCGATCCAGCCGATGCTGCAGATCCAGTCCTTTTACCGCGCCGTCAACGCGCTATCCGTGGCACGCGGCCTCGATCCCGATTCGCCGCCACATCTGCGTAAAGTGACCGAAACCCTCTGATGCCGATCGCCCTTTTCAATGCGCGCACGCTGATCGACGATGCACTGATCGATGGACGCGCCGTAATCGTCGCCGGTGGCATGATCGTCGCGGTGGTGGCCGAGGCCGAGATCCCCGCCGATGCCGAACGGTACGATCTGGACGGCGCGATCCTCGCCCCAGGTTTCATCGATTCCCAGGTCAACGGCGGCGGCGGCGTGCTGTTCAACGATGCACCGACGGTCGAGACGATCGCGACGATCGGCGCGGCACACCGGCGTTATGGCACCACCGGTTTCCTGCCGACGTTGATCAGCGACGATCTTGCGACCGTCCGCGCCGGCGTCGCCGCGGTCGATGCGGCGATCGCTGCCGGCGTGCCCGGCGTGCTAGGCATCCATATCGAAGGGCCGTTCCTCAACGTCGATCGCAAGGGTATCCATGACGCCGACAAGATCATCGCACTGGACGATGACGGGATCGCGGCGATCACCGGACTGAAGCGCGGCGTTACGCTGGTGACGCTGGCGCCGGAACGCACCAATCCGGCGATGATTACCCGGCTGGCGCGCGCCGGCGTGATCGTCGCGGCCGGCCATACCGATGGCAGTTACGACGAGATCAGCGCAGCCCTCACGGCGGGGATGAGCGGCTTCACGCACTTGTTCAACGCGATGTCACCGCTCACCGCGCGCGAGCCCGGCGCGGTCGGCGCGGCGCTCGACGCAAAGGCCTGGTGCGGGCTGATCGTCGATGGCCGCCACGTTCACCCGGCGACGCTGCGGATCGCGGCGATGGCCAATCCCGATCGGCTGATGCTGGTCACCGACGCGATGCCCAGCGTCGGGCAGGTCGACAAGAGCTTCATGCTGCAAGGTCATTACGTTCAGGTGATCGACGGCGTGTGCATCAACGACGACGGTACGCTCGCGGGTTCGGATCTCGATATGGCCTCGGCGGTGCGCAACGCGCAGGCGCTGATGGGCGTGTCGCCGGTGGCAGCTTTGACGATGGCAAGCCGAAATCCGGCGTGTTTTCTTGGCTTGGGCCAAAAGATCGGGCGGATCGCGGCCGGTTTCAGGGCTGATCTGGTCGTGTTGACGGATGATGGCCGCGTGCATTCGAGCTGGATCGATGGGAGGGTTCGCGCGCACGATCAGCGCTGACGCGCTGCGGGCAGATCACGGTCGAAGGTGTGGAAGTGACGGGGCACCCCGGACGCCCGGTGTTTCGTCTTCGGTACCGAGTGCGAGGATGCTCAGGGCGCGCGATTGCCCATCAGCTCGCCCAAGCGGACGTTCCGTGCTGGTGCCCAATCCTTGTTGAACACGACGGTATTCCGCTCGAACAGCATCACGATCGTCGAGCCGAGCAGGAACCGACCCATCTCGTCGCCCTGTTGGAGGACGATGTCCTGATCGGTGTAGGTCCATTCGGCGATCAGCTTGGTGCGTTTCGCATTGATCACGCCGTGCCACACGGTCGCCATGCTTCCCACGATCGTGGCGCCGACGAGCACCATGACGAACGATCCGTGTACCGCGGATTCGAAAACGCAAACGACGCGTTCGTTTCGCGCGAACAGGTTCGGCACGCCGCGCGCGGTGACAGGGTTCACCGAAAACAGCTGCCCGGGCACGTAGATCATGCGGGTCAGCGTGCCGTCGCATGGCATGTGCAGGCGGTGGTAATCCCTGGGGGACAGGTACAGGTTGGCGAAGCTGCCGTGGCGGAACCGCGCCGCCAGCGCGGCGTCGCCGCCGACCAGTTCCGTCGTGGTGAAGCGATGCCCTTTTGCCTGAAGCATGTGATGGTCGTCGATGAGGCCGAACTGGCTGATCGTGCCGTCGACCGGGCAGACGAAATCGGCGACTGCCATCGGGCGCACGCCGGCCTTGAGGGCGCGGGTGAAGAAGTCGTTGAAGCTCCGATAGCTGGCGATATCCGGCTCAGCCGCTTCGCTCATATCGACGCCGTATTTGGCGACGAACCAACGGATCAGCCGCGTCGTCATCGGTCCCGCATGAGCGCCGGCGATGCGACCGGCAAACGTCGTCAGTCGCTGCTTGGGCAGCACGTATTGGAGTAAAACCTTCACGCGATCGGACATTGGCATCCCACAATCTTGCCAATGCTCTTGTAGGGATGTGAGCCCGCAGGTCGACCCCTGAGATATGCGCGTGATGACGAGGCACATGCTCCCCACTCAGCATCGCCTTGCCCTCACAGCGGTTCGGCCAAGTCGTTCCACGCCGATCGCGGAAAACGCCCGGTGCGCGCCTTTATCGACCACGCGGTGCCGGCATTGCGCGCCGAGCTAAGCCGGATCGCGTCGGGACTGGAGTGACCGACCAAGTCACGCCCAGCCGTCCAGCCACCCACCCTTTGCCAGCAACTCGATGGCTTCATCGACATGGCGCGCTACGCCGTCCGCGAGGTCGCGTGGATCGTCCCCCAACAGCGCGCGCATTTGGATGGGCACGTATGCAAGGTCGACGAACTTGTTCGCCAGGCGCAGCGCAGCGATTGTGTCGTTGGCCCGCGTCGGCGATCCGGCCGTGATCGATGCGCCAACGCGTCGTACTGCGTCGTCGCGGCCCATCTGATCGGCCAGCCGCGCAAGATCGGCCATGCGGTGTGCCGTCGTGAGCACCACTCGCATCAAGGCAACCGCATCGGGCTGAAGCGCGCGATCGAGAATCGCGCGGCCAACCGCGTGGAGCCGTGCTCGCAGCGGGAGATCGACCGGGACTTCGGCCGGCGCTTGTGTTCGTTCGACATGGTCGCGCACGACCGCGGCGAACAGCGCCTCCTTATTGGCATAGCGGGCGTAGAGGCTGGCCTTTCCGGCCCCGGCTTCGAGGACGATCTGCTCGCAGCTGGTGGCGTCGAAGCCCAGTTTTGCAAATTGGTGCGCGGCGGCATCGAGAATGCGGCGATCGACATCGCCCGCATCCTTGGCGGGCGGGCGGCCACCCCGGCCACGGCGCGCGAGTGCTTTGACGGGTTCCGCTTGCATCGCCGGACCGTATAGGCCAACGCCGCGTTTAACAATCTGAACGACACCGTTCAGTTTCGGGGAACGCGTCAATGGTCGAGCAGAACACCGATGGAGCCGTGATCCTGGCCGGGGCAACCGGCGATCTTGGACATCGCCTGGCGCACGCGCTCGGTCGTCGCGGCGCACAGGTTCGTGCGCTCGTGCGGGCCGAGGCGCCCGAGGCGACGCGTGCGTCATTGCGTGCGACCGGGGCGCGCGTGATCGCCGTGGATTTCGATGATCCCGCGGCGTTGGCGCGGGCCTGCGACGGCGCGGTCTGCGTGGTGTCGGCGCTCAACGGGCTGGAGCCGACGATCCTCGGTCTCCAAGGACGTTTGCTCGATGCGGCGATTTCGGTGGGCGTGCCGCGCTTCATGCCGTCGGACTTCTCGCTCGACTTCACCAAGACGCGGCCCGGCGACAATCGCAACATGGATTTGCGCCGCGCGTTCCAGGCCCGCATCGACGCGGCCCCGATCCGCGCTACCTCCGTGTTGAACGGTGCGTTTGCGGATCTGCTGACCGGCGAGGCGCCGATCGTGCTGCACAAATTCCACCGCATTCTCTACTGGGGCGATGCCGACCAGCCGCTCGATTTCACGACCAAGGACGACGTCGCCGATTACGCCGCCGCAGTAGCGCTCGATCCGGATGCGCCGCGCTTTTCGCGGATCGCGGGCGATGTGGTCAGCGCGCGCGATCTGGCGGCGATCATGACGCGGCTGAGCGGCCATCGGTACACGCTGTTCCGCGCGGGCGGTATCGGTCGCCTCAGCGCGGTCATCGCGGTCGCGCGCGCAGTTTCGCCCAAGACCGACGCGCCGTTCCCGGTGTGGCAGGGCATGCAGTATCTGCGCGACATGGCGAGTGGCCGCGGCAAGCTCTCCCCGCTCGACACCGCACGCTACGGCAAGGCTGACTGGACCAGCGCCGAGGCCGTCCTCGCACCGACCGCTTGAAGCCGAACAGGAGCTTTCCATGCCCGCGATCATCGAACCCTTCCGCCTCGCCGTGCCGCAGTCCGAGCTCGACGATTTGCACCAGCGCCTGACACAAACCCGCTGGCCCGACCCCGAGACGGTGACGGATACGAGCCAGGGTCCGCCGCTCGCCAGGATCCGCGCGCTGGTCGATCACTGGCGCGACCGGTATGACTGGCGGCGCTGCGAGGCGCTGCTCAACGATCTGGGCCAATATCGCACCGAGACCGACGGGCTCGGCATTCACTTCCTTCACATCCGCTCGCCAGAGCCGGGTGCACTGCCGCTGCTCATGACGCACGGCTGGCCCGGCTCGGTGCTGGAGTTTCGCGACGTGGTCGGCCCGCTGACCGATCCGGTCGCGCACGGCGGCGCGGCCGACGACGCGTTCCACCTCGTCATCCCGACGCTGCCGGGATTCGGCTTTTCGGACAAGCCGACCGGACCGGGCTGGAATGTCGGCCGCACTGCCGATGCGTGGATCACGCTGATGGGCCGGCTGGGCTATGATCGGTGGGTGGCGCAGGGCGGTGACTGGGGCGCGGCGGTGACGACAGCGATCGGCTACAAGGCGCCGGCGGGGCTGGCCGGCATTCATCTCAACATGGTGATGTTCCAGCCGACGGCGCAGGAGATCGCCGACGCGACGCCGGCCGAACAGGCGATGCTGGCGTCGGCGCAGCGCTACGACCAGCTTTATTCCGGTTATTTCAAGCTGCAGAGCACGCGCCCGCAATCGATCGGTTTCTCGCTTTCGGACTCCCCGGTCGGGTTGGCGGCGTGGATCTATGCGCTGTTCCAGGACGTGTCGGATAGCGGCGGAAATCCCGAGACGGTGTTCGATCTCGACGCGCTGATCGACGACATCATGCTCTATTGGCTGTCGAATAGCGGAGCGAGTTCGGCGCGGCTCTATTGGGAAGCGATGCGCGAGATGATGGCTGGAGGCATGCCGCACACCCCGATGCCGACCCCGACCGGGATCAGCATGTTTCCGGGGGAGCAGGTCCGTCTCTCGCGCCGCTGGGCGGAAAGCCGCTTTGCCACGCTGCTGCATTTCGGCGAGCTGGAAAGGGGCGGCCATTTCGCAGCGCTCGAGCAACCGGCGCCCTTCGTGGACGAGGTCCGCGCAACGTTCCGAAACGTGCGCTAACGTTCCTCATTTTAGCGCCCACCCTATCATCGCAATGGCTGCCACCTCGAACAGCTGGTAGCGTCCAGCGCCAGTCTCCTCCGCGGCGCAATCGGGGCTATATGACCGATCGAAGGGGGCGGTCATGACATTTACGATAGTGCCAATAGGTCATGTGCGAGGGGGCAGGGCTGATCCGGTTGACGACGACTGGGGAGACAGCCGAACCACGATCGAGCTGGACGTGGCGCAGGTTGGATCTGAAGCACTGGCCGGGCTGGACGCCTTCAGTCATGCCGAGATCATATTCCTGTTCGACCGGGTGGACGAAGCCGGGGTCGAACGCGGCGCACGCCATCCAAGAAATCGGGAAGATTGGCCGCTGACTGGCATCTTCGCGCAACGTGGAAAGAACCGCCCCAATCGGCTTGGCGTGACTATCTGCCGCGTGTTGCGTGTCGAAGGCTCGCGGTTGCACGTCGAAGGACTGGACGCGATCGACGGGACGCCGGTCATCGATATCAAGCCCGTCATGCGCGAGTTCCTGCCGCGCGGTGAGGTTCGGCAGCCCGAATGGGTGTCCGAACTGATGGCCGCGTACTGGTAGCATCGTCTCCGGAGAGTGCCGGGTTGGGGTGTCCGCTAGCAAAGCAAGGCCTTTCGCTGTCGACTCCGTCTGGATGTCTGAAGACATCCAAAGGGGATCCAGTTCGTGTACCGCATGCTTCTCGCCTCGACTGCCACGCTCGCCATCGCCGTTTCCGCCTCCGCGCAGACGGTCGTCGATACGAAGCGTACCACCGCCGTGCTGACATCGACCGTCAAGAACGGGAGCGCCGACAATCTGAGCATCGCCGTGGCCGGCAGCGTGGTGCCGACGAGCGGAACCGCCGTGACCATCGACAGCAACAACAGCGTGACCAACGCCGGCACGATCCAGGTCAGTGACTCCAACGGCGCGACGGGAATCCTGGCGCAGGCCGGGGTCAGCGGTGGAATCGCCAACAGCGGCAAGATCATCGTCGACGAAAGCTATACCGCGAGTGACGTCGACAAGGACGGCGACCTCGACGGTGCGTTCGCCCAGGGAATCGGCCGTACCGGGATCCGCACCGCTGGTGCCTTCACCGGGACCATCGCCAATAGTGGCGAGATCACCGTCGAGGGCAATGACTCGGCCGGCATTGCCCTGGGCGGCCCGTTGACCGGAGCATTGACCAATAGCGGCAAGATCGCCGTGGTCGGCGATCGGTCGGTGGGCGTGCGGGTGTCCGGCGTGAACGGCAGTGTGACGCTGGGCGGGACGATCACCGCGGTCGGGCGCGATGCGGTCGGTGCGCGGCTGGACGGCCCGATCGGCGGCGCGCTGGTGGTCGAGGGAGCGATCGGTGCGACCGGGTACCGCGCGACCAGCGCGCCGGCCGACGTCTCGAAGCTGGACGCCGATGACCTGTTGCAGGGGGGACCGGCCCTGGTCGTCGCCGGCGACGTCGCAGGCGGCATCACGCTGTCGGGTGCGACGGGCAAGGTGGCGGACCTGGCGTCGTATGGCGCCGCGCCTGCCTTCCAGATCGGCGCGGTGGATCGATCGGTGACGATCGGTGCGACCAGCGGTGCGACACCCGCAGCCGGGCTGACGGTCAACGGTCGGGTCACCGGCAGCGGCGTATACAGCGGCGTCGCCGCGACCGGTCTTGCAATCGGCGGGCTTGGCGGTGCGGTGACGATCGCGGGCGGTGTGACGGTCGGCGGTACGGTGCAGGCCAGCGCCAACAACGCCGCGGCGACCAGCATCCGCTTCGGCGCCGGTGCAGCGACTCCCGAGTTGCGCCTGGGCGGCACGGTGACCGCGACCGGCGGCGGCGCCGCGGCGACGCAAACCGCGGCGGTGCTGATCGATACCGGCGCGTCGGTGCCGACGATCCGCAACACCGGCACGATCCGGGCGAGCGCAACCGGCGCGACCGCGACCGCGATCCTGGACCGCAGCGGTGCCGTCACGTTGGTCGAGAATAGCGGGACGATCTCGGCTGCCGGCGGCGATGCGGCGCGGTCGATCGCGATCGACCTGTCGGCGAACACCAGCGGCGCGATCGTCCGCCAGACCGCGCCCGCCGCGGGCGCAGCGCCGACGATCACCGGCGCAATCCGCTTCGGCACCGGCAGTGATCGGCTGGAGCTTGGCGCGGGTTCGGTCAGCGGCGACGTCGCGTTCGGGGCAGGCAGCAACCGGCTCGAGATGAGTGGTGCGAGCAGCTTCGCCGGGACCGCGAGCTTTGGCGGCGGCGCGGACACGGTGGCGATCACCGGTACCGCGAGTTTCAACGGCACCGCTGATTTTGCAGGCGGCGGCGCCGACCTGCTGGCGGTCAGCGGCAAGGGCGTGTTCGCGGGCAAGCTGGCGAACGCGGGCGGCTTGGCGGTGACGGTCGCGCCGGGCGGCGGTACCTTCGCTGCGAGTGGCGGCGCGACGATCGGGTCGCTGGCGCTGGGCGACGGATCGATCCTGTCGGTGGCACTCGACAAGGCCAACCCGACCGCCAACCTGATCCAGGTCACCGGCTCGACGACGGTCGGTACGGGGAGCCAGTTGGCGCTGCGCGTCAGCGGAGGCGCGGACATCGCCGGTCGCTATGTCGTGTTGCGGTCGGGCACGCTGACCGGCGCGCAGAATCTGGCGCTGTCCGCCACGACGGTGCCGTTCCTCTACAGGGGCGTCATCGTCGCCGGCGCGGTCAACGAGATCACGGTCGACGTGGCGCGCAAGGCGAAGACCGAATTGGGTTTGAACGCCGCGGGAGTCAGCGCGTTCGATGCGGTCGACAGCGCGATCGGCAGCGATGCGAAGATGGCAGCCGCGATCCGCGGGATCTACGATGGCGCGGCGTTCCGCGGGGCGATCGATCAGATGCTGCCGAACTATTCGGGCGGGCTGTTCGAAAGCGTCACGCTCGCGTCGCGCGCCGCGGCGTCGCAGTTGCGCGAGCCGGCGGGCGAGTATTCCGAAGAAGGCACCTGGGGCTTCTGGCTGACGCCGGTCGGTTGGGATGCGTCGAAGGCGCAGCGGAGCACGACGAGCTACGACGTGCGCGGCTGGGGACTGAGCGGCGGGATCGAACGCAAGACCGAGGTGGGGAATTTCGGCGCGTCGCTCGCCTATCTCAGCGGACGCGATACCGAAGGCCTGGCGGTCAACCGCATCGATCATAGCCAATATGAGCTGGCCGGCTTCTGGCGCGGCCACTGGGGCGGCTTCGCGGCGCAGGTGCGCGGATCGGCGGCGCTCGTCTCGTTCGACAGCGTCCGTCAGTTCGACGGGCTGATTGGGACCGAAGCGGTGCAACGCCGCGCCGATGCCGACTGGAACGGCATGCTATATTCCGGGTCGGCCTCGGCGTCCTACGAACGGGCGGTCGGCCAGTTCAGCCTGCGCCCGGTTCTGGCGATCGACTATTACCGGCTCAACGAGGACGCGTACCGGGAGACCGGCGGCGGCACCGCCTATGACCTGACGGTGCGCAAGCGCAGCAGCGACGAACTCGCGGTGACCGCGAGCCTTGCGGCGGGGATCAACTTCGGTGGCGGCAACCGCTACGAGCAGTGGAGCCGCATCGAGGTCGAAGGCGGCCGGCGCGAACGGATCGCCGGATCGCTCGGGACCACCACCGCAAGCTTCGGCAGCGGCACGGCGTTCACGCTCGATCCCGAAAAGCGCGACAGCGGCTGGACCGGCAAGGTTCGCGCGATCACCGGCACGACCGAAGTTCGCCTGAGCGGCGAAGTCGGTGCGGAACAACGGCTCGGCGACGTCGCGCTATCCGCTCGTGCCGCGCTCCAGTTCGCCTTCTAAGGCGAAACGGACGTGCGCGGCCCCTGCACGTCCGCAGCTTCGGCGCTCCACCGTTCCCCCGGGTGGAGCGCCTTCTCTCTTCATCCCGGTTCGTCTAAGTCGCCGGGCTCCATTCCTTTTCAACCGGTCATCGTCATGCCGCCCCCGGGATCTCCCACAGGGATCGAGGCCATCTTCCTCGCCAATCGTGACAAGCTGGTCCGCTTCCTGGTCGGGCGCGGGGCGGGCGAGGCGGCGGAGGACCTGGTGCACGACCTGTGGATCAAGGTGTCGGGGCGAGCCGACGGACCGATCGGCAACCCGGTCGCCTATCTGTTCCGCGCCGCGGATATGTTGATGATCGACCGCTATCGCGCGCGGCGCCAGGCGGAGCGCCGCGACCAGGATTGGAGCGCGGGGCAGGGGGATGCCGACCCTCCGGCCGACCGTGTGATCGCGGCGCGTCAGGAGGCGGCGGAGGTCGCCGCGGCGCTGGCGGCGCTGGGACCGCGGATCACGGCAATCTTTCGCCGCGCGCGGATCGACGGGGTGCCGCAGCGCCAGATCGCGGCAGAGATGGGGATCAGCCTCAGCACGGTGGAAAGCGACCTGCGCATCGCCGCCCGCGCGCTGGCGGATCTTAAGGAACGGATGCGATGACCGACCGGCATATCGATGACGAAGCGATCGACTGGGCGATCCGCATGGCGGAGCCCCACCCTGATTGGGACGCGTTCCTGGCGTGGCTGGAAGCCGATGCGAACCGGTCCGCGCGCTACGACCGCGCGGTACTCATGCTGGAGGACGCGGCGGCTGCGGTTGCGGGCGAGCCGGCGACGGTCGCGGTCGCGCAGACCCCAAGGGTGTCGCGGCGGCGCTGGATCGGCGGCGCGATCGCCGCGGGGCTGGCGGGCGCGGTCGGTCTCGGCGTCTGGACACAGGCGCCCGAGCCCTATGTCGTGACCACAGCGGCGGGCGAACAACGCACCGTGATGCTTGCAGACGGCAGCAGCGTCGTGCTGGCAGGCGCCTCGACGGTGCGGCTCGATCATCGTGATCCGCGCACGGCGGTGGTCGAGCGCGGCGAAATTCTGTTCCGCGTCCGCCATGACCCTGCACGCCCGTTTTCGGTGCAGGCCGGCGCGCTACGGCTGGTCGATATCGGCACGGTGTTCGACGTGAAGCGTACCGACCGTCGCACGCGCGTCGCGGTCGCCGAGGGCGCGGTGATGGTCGATCCCGACGGCGCGGCGCTTCGCCTCGACGCGGGACAGGCGGCGATCTCGGACGGGGCGTCGCTGGAACGCAGCGCCGTCGCCGCGGTCGACGTCGGCGGCTGGCGCGAAGGGCGGCTCGCCTATGACGACGCCCCGCTGGCGGAGGTCGCAGCGGATCTGTCGCGTCAGACCGGACGGCGGATAGCCGTCGCACCGGCGATCGCGACGCGGACGTTCCGGGGCACGCTCGACGCCGCGACGGTGAAGGCGCGACCGGCGCTGCTCGGCACCTTGCTGGGCGTGACGGTTCGCCAGGATGCGGGGGGCTGGACGCTGGAACCGCGCCGGTGAGGATGGTCGGGGGCGCCGCGGCGGCACTCCTTGTGGCCGCTGCACCCGCGGCCGCCGAGACGCTGACGGTCGATCTGCCCGCGGGCAGCCTTGGCCAGCAGGTGTTGGCGCTCGGCCGGGTCGCACGGGTCAGCATCGCCGTGCCCGATCCGCGGCTGTGGGCGCGCCGCGTCCCGGCCCTGCGCGGCAGGGTGCGCGTGGAGGCGGCGCTGGCGCTGATCGCCGGCCGCGCCGACGCGCGCATCGAATCGATCGGCCCCCGCGTCTGGCGGATGGTGCCACAGCCCAGACAGCGTCCGGTGACCAAACCGACGCGCCCGCAGTGGTCGCCGGCGCGCACCGAAGGCGGCGCGGACATCGTCGTCACCGCCAGCAAGCGCGACACCGCCCGCGATCATTTTGCCGGCCAGTTCGCGCGCGTCGCCGGCAGCGACCTGGAATTCGGCGGCGCAGGCGGCACCGAGCGGCTCGCCGACCGGCTGACCAGCGTAGCGTCGACCTATCTCGGTCCCGGGCGCAACAAGCTGTTCATTCGCGGGATCGCCGATTCGAGTTTCACCGGCCCGACCCAGGCGACCGTCGGCCAGTATTTCGGCGACTTGCGGCTGAGTTACAATGCACCGGATCCCGACCTGCGGCTGTCCGATCTCGCGGCGGTCGAGGTGCTGGAGGGACCGCAGGGTACGTTGTACGGCGCCGGCTCGCTCGGCGGACTGATCCGGCTGGTGCCGAACGCCCCGGATCCGTCCCGCTTCAGCGGATCGGCGATGCTGGGTGGTTCGACGACGACGGACGGCGGACCCGGCGCCGACGCCCAGCTCGTCGCGAACGTACCGATCGTGACCGATCGCCTCGCCATCCGTGTCGTTGCCAACGCCGCCAGTGAGGGCGGCTACATCGACAAACCGCTGCTCGGCCGCACCGACGTCAATCGCACCCGCATCGAAGGGGGCCGCGCCGCGGCCCTGCTCGACATCGCACCGGGCTGGACCGTCGAGCTGATCGGCATCGGTCAGCGCATCCGCGGCGCCGACAGCCAGTACGCAGACCGCGACGGTCGTCCGCTCACGCGGTCTGCGCCGGTGACGGAGGGCTTCTCGTCAGACTTCGGCCAGGCGCAATTGGTGCTGGCCGGTACGATCGGGGCCGTCCGCTTCCGCTCGACCAGCGGCGTCACCGCGCACGACCTGATGGAGCGGTACGATGCCACCGCGCCGGGCGGGCCGGTCCGGCTGTTCGCGCAGGCCAACCGCACGCGGATGCAGGCGAACGAAACGCGGGTCTGGTCCTCTCGACCCGACGGCTCGGGCTGGCTCGGCGGCTTCAGCTATATCCACAACCGCACCCGCCTGACCCGCCTGTTCGGCGCACCGGACGACCTGCGCCCGACGACGGGCGTCATCAACGGCATTGCGGAGACCACCGTGTACGGTGAGGGCAGCCTGCGTCTTCTGCCCGGATTGCTCACCACCGGCGGTTTGCGCGTCACGCGGTCGGTGCTCGACGGGAAGGGGGCGGACGTCGCGCAGCGGGTGACGCTGGCGCAGCTGGCGACGACGGCCCAGCGGGCCCAGACCATCGTCCTTCCCTCCGCATCGGCGTTGATCGACCTGACGCCGCGCGCGCAACTGTTCCTGCGCTATCAGCAGGGCTTCCGCCCCGGCGGTCTCGCGATCGAGGGCGATTTCGTGCGGCGCTTCCGCGATGATCGTGTCGCCACGATCGAGGCGGGGCTTCGCTCCGGCCGGCCGGGCGTCGACCGGATCGATAGCGCGCTGACCCTGGCGCACACGTCGTGGCGCGACATCCAGGCGGACTTCATCGACGGGTCGGGCCTGCCGAGCACCGCCAACATCGGCGACGGGCTGCTCTGGACAGCCGAGGCGACCATGGGCGCGCTGTTGACCGAGGGGTTGCGGGTCGAGGGCGCCGTTTCGTACAATCACAGCCGCATAGATGACCCATCCAACGCGCGCTTGTTCGGCCTCGTCGAGGGCGCCGCCACCGATCCGGCGATCGCGCGGGCCCAAGTGCTCGCGCGGCTCAGTCAGATTCCCAATATCGCGCGCGTCACCGCACGCGCCGGCGCGGTCTATCGCCGGCCGCTATCGGGAACTCGGGACCTCAAGATCGACGGGTGGGTCCGCTATGTCGGATCGTCGCGCCTGGGGGTCGGCCCCGTGCTCGGACAGAGCCAGGGCAGTTATCTCGACAGCGGGCTCACCGCGCGGCTGAGCCTCGGTGCGCTGGGCGTGAGCGCCGGCGTCACGAATCTTGCCGGCGTCCGCGGCAACCGGTTCGCGCTCGGCACGCCGTTCACGACCGGTCGTGATCAAGTCACACCGTTACGGCCCCGTACGCTGCGATTGGGGTTGGACGCAGTCTTCTGAATCGCCGGACCCGGCTGGCGTACGGCCCCATCGCCTGCATCGGGGAACGTCCCATGCGTCCATGTTTGTTAGCAACCGCAAGAGCGTCTTAACCAGCTTGGCCTACCGACCTGTGAACAGGAGACGCGGCAACATGGGGACGAGCAAATTCAGGACGACGATTGCCTTTGCGGTCGCGATCGTTCTGTTGAGCGGCTGCGTTGTTTCTGGCCTGTGGTTGGCCGGTCAGAAAAGCAGAGCCGACAACTGGGTTCGCCATACCTTTGAGGTGAGGGACCGGCTGGCGCAGGCCCGTATCAGCCTGCTGCGCGCCGAGGTCTATCGGCGAAGCTACGTTCTGGGGGATGTTCACGCGATCGCGACGCTGGACGATATTCGCCGCCAGCTGCCCGGGCAGATGGACGTTCTGAAAACCATGACGGCAGACAACGACGCGCAGCACGCTCGCATGGCGGCGCTGGCACGACTGACTGCCATGCGCATGGCGGAAGTGGACGAAACCGTTCGGCTTGGCGACGAGGGCCGTAGCGCGCAAGCCGCTGCCATCATGGCAAGCGCGACTAGTCATCGGATAACGGCTGAAGTCATCGACCTGATCAAGCGTATCGCCGCCCAAGAGCAGCGTTTACTGACCACGCGCCTGAAGCGGGCCGAAGCCTATCTGTATCCGATCCGTGTTGGCCAGATTCTGAGCGCTTTCCTGATCGTGCTGCTTGGCCTTCTCGTCCACAAAGAACGCCAGGAGCGTATGCGTGCACTGCAAGAGGCATACATGCACCTGCAAGCGGACATCGCCCGACGGGAAATAGCCGAGTCCGAGTTGGAATTGCTTGCCACCAACGCGACCGATGCCGTGCTCCGGATCGATCTCGACGGGCGATGCACCTACGCATCGCCTTCCGTCGATCAGGTTCTCGGCGCGGGTGCGAAACTGCTTCTGGACCAGCCGCTTCAAACCGCGATCCATCCGGCGGATTGTGAGGAGATGCTAGCATTCCACGAACTGCTGGCAACCGGAACGATTGATCGCGGTGTCCGCACGTACCGGGTGGAGCGTCCCGGCGATACCGGACCCGAAATGTGGGTCGAGGCGCATGCCGGTTTGGTCCGCGATGGCGATACCGGTCAGCCGCGTGAGATCATCGCGTCGCTGCGCGACGTCACCGATCGCAAGCGTCTGGAGCACGAGCTCGAGGCTGCCCGCGACCGCGCGGAAGCGGCCGTGCGTGCGAAATCCAGTTTCCTGGCCAACATGAGCCATGAGATCCGCACCCCGATGAACGGCGTGCTGGGCTTCGCCGACCTGCTTCTCGACAGCGACATCCCCGCGGAGCAGCGACACCATGCGCAGCTCATCGCAGACTCGGGAAAAGCGATGATGCGGCTGCTCAACGATATTCTCGACCTCTCGAAGATCGAGGCGGGGCAGATGCAGGTCTCGCCGGAGGCGATCGACCTGCGCCACGCATTGCGCAGTTGCATAAAGCTGGTCCAACCCGCTGCGTCGCAAAAGCGCCTGCAACTCGACATCGATGTCGACGACGCGGTGCCCCAGTTCGTCCTTCTCGACGGGCTTCGGCTCCGTCAGATCATTCTCAATCTCCTGTCCAACGCGGTGAAGTTCACGCCGGCGGGTGTAGTGCGTCTCCGTGCCTCGGTCGGAGAGGACGCCAAGGGGCGTGTGATCGACGTGTCTGTGGAGGATACCGGCATCGGCATTCCGACGGATCGACAGGCGGTCGTGTTCGATCAGTTCACACAGGCCGAGCAGTCGACCGTGAAACGGTACGGTGGGACCGGGCTCGGTCTGGCGATCAGCAAACAGCTCGCATCGCTGATGGGCGGCAGCCTCGATCTCGCCAGTACCGAAGGGCTTGGCACGACGTTTCGCCTGCGTCTTCCGCTCCTCGCGACGACCGCGATCCACTGTTCGCCCGCGGATCAGGCCGGAAAGCATTCTGCCGTCCGCCCGCTACGTGTGCTGCTCGCGGAGGATCATGACGTCAACCAGGAGTTGATGCGCGCGATGCTGTCGCGGCTGGGCCATGACACCACCATAGCCGAAGACGGCTTGCAGGCCCTGAACGCCGTTGTCGCTGCGGACGGAGCAGACGGAACGGCGTATGATCTCGTTCTCATGGACATGCAGATGCCGGTACTGGACGGTCTGGAGGCCGCACACCGTATTCGCGCGGCGGGCATTACCGCGGATCGACTCCCGATCCTCGCGTTGACGGCAAACGCGTACGCCGACGATGTCGCAGACTGCCTTGCGGCTGGGATGCAAGCCCATCTTGCAAAGCCTGTGGACCTGGCAAGCCTCGCCGCGGCGATCGGCAAGTGGACGACCCATGGCGGGTCGGCCATTCCGGCTGCCGCGTTCACGATCAAGCCGGCGCTTCAGGCGAAATTTGAAGCGCGCAAGGCAGAACTCGCAGCCTTTGCCCGGCGCTTGGTAGCAAGCGACCAGATCGACCAGGAACAGGGAGAGCAGCTTGCACGTCTCCTGCATAAGCTCGCCGGGACGGCGGGCATGTTCAATCAGGTGGCTCTCGGGAATTGTGCCGCGGAACTGGAGTCGCGATTGGAAGCAGCCATGTCGAACAGCGGCCGCAGCGTGATCGTCCGCGACGTCGTCCAAACGCTCGAGGACGCGGCGTAACACTGACACTCATCGTCAACCGACCATAAACGATCGATCCCGCTGCAAGACTGATACGACGGCACGACTTCCCTGAAAAAGCATGTGACATCTGTCATGCGGTTTCCCTGACGACCCACACTGGCAGGCGTCACCCCGGCCCGGATAGATAGGCTATCCAAGGAGGCACGGATGAACAGGGACAATTTGCAGATCGTCGGGCAGCTCCAGGGCGTGTCGAAGGCGTTCGGCAGCCACATCGTGCTGAACGGCGTCAGCCTTGAGGTGCGCGCTGGCGAAGTTACGGCGCTGCTGGGCCCCAACGGCGCCGGCAAGACGACGACCGTGGGCCTGCTGACCGGTCGCCTCAGCCCCGATCATGGCAAGGTAGATCTGTTCGGGCTCGATCCCGCCCGCCCGCTCGCCCGCGCGCGGATGGGTGTCATGCTTCAGAGCGCCGGGCTCCCTGACGTGCTGAGCGTGCGCGAACTGGTGACGCTGCAATCGGGCTATTACCGCCGACCCCGTGCAATCGCCGAAACGATCGCGCTAGCCGGGCTCGGAGGGCTGGAGGAGCGCCCCGCCGGCAAGCTTTCGGGCGGTCAGCAGAGGCGGCTCCATTACGCCCTTGCCATCTGCGGCCAGCCCGATCTGCTCGTGCTCGACGAACCCACGACCGGGCTCGACCACGAAGCGCGCCGGCATCTTTGGACGACAGTCCGCGAAGAGGCCGACGGGGGCGCCGCGGTCCTGCTGACGACCCATTATCTCGAGGAGGCGGACGCGCTCGCCGATCGCATCGTCGTCATCGCCGATCGCGAAGCCGGGGAAGCCGCACGCGGCGGCCTGGCCGAGGTTCGCGCGACCGTCGCGGGCATGAGCAACGCCGGGCTCGGCCGGGAAATCGAGGCGTCGCGCGCGGCGTTGGCGACCGGCGGTGTCGCGTGTGAGATCACCGGCGAAGGCCTGGCCGTCCCCTCCGCGGACAGCGCCGTACTGGCGATGGCGCTGCGTGAGGCGGTGACCAACGTTATCAGGCACGCCGGCGCGACACGGTGCCATATCCTGATCGAACAGGATGACGAGAAGGTGCGCCTCACCGTCTCCGACAATGGTCAGGGCGGCCGGTTTGACGAAGGATCGGGACTGCGTGGCATGCGCGCGCGGCTGTCGGCGGCGGGTGGGCGACTGCGCGTCAAGACCGGACGCGGCGGGACGGACGTGATTGCCGCGGTCCCGGCCGCGGCGGCATGATCGAAGTCGTCATTGCCGAAGATCAGGGTCTGGTGCTCGGTGCACTGGCGTCTTTGCTTGCGCTCGAGCCCGACATCGACGTGGTCGGGCGCGCCGCCGATGGATTGGCCGCGCTCGACATCGTCCGCTCGCTCCAGCCGCACGTCCTGCTGTCGGACATCGAGATGCCCGGCCTAACCGGGATCGAAGTCGCCGCACAGCTTAGCGAGGACCGCGCGGGCACGAGAGTGCTGATCGTCACCACCTTCGGCCGCGCCGGCTATCTGCGCCGCGCTATCGCCGCCGGGGTTTGCGGCTATCTGCTCAAGGACAGCCCGGCTGACCGGTTGGCGGACGCAATTCGTCAGGTCGCCGCGGGTGGGCGTGTGATCGATCCGCAACTCGCCTCAACCGCCGCGTTCGCACCCCCCGATCCGCTTACCGATCGCGAGCGCGCCGTCCTGCGGCTCGCGCAGGACGGACGATCCAACAAGGAGATCGCCCGAACACTGGTGCTTTCGCCCGGCACGGTACGAAACTATCTGTCCGAAGCTGCAGCCAAACTCGGTGCATCGAACCGCATCGAGGCGAGCCGGATCGCGCGCGACCATGGCTGGCTATGACGCTGCTCCTGACCATGAGACGTGACGGCTTTGTGCCACACCCACGGGTGGTGACGCCTTAACCCAGTCAGTGACTTCCCAGGTCGTCCCGACTAGGACGCCTCGTGGCCGCGCTTCGTCATCACCTTTTGCGTCATCGCCTGCTCGCCGCCTGGTTCGTCGCGGCGGCGCTGTTGATGAAGATGCTCGTGCCGACGGGGTATATGGCCTCCGTTTCGGCGGGTTCGATCACGATTGAACTCTGCTCGGGCTATGGTCCGCAAAAGCCGGTCGTGGCGATGCCGGGTATGACGCATCACCCTGACGACGAGGGACAGCATGGCAGGGAGATGCCGCCCTGCGCGTTCGCCGGGCTGTCCGCGCCATCGCTCGCGGGCGCGGACCCGCTTCTGCTCGCGGTCGCGATCGCGTTCGTCCTTGCCACGATTTTCCGGATAGTCGTACGGCCTGCGTTGCCCGGCGCGCCGCCCTATCTGCGCCCCCCGTTGCGAGGCCCACCCGCGCACGCCTGACGAAGGCGGCACGCTGCCCGATCGCCTCGACCGAGGTGCGACCGGTCGCAGCTTGCCGGTCCTGGCGGCCGATCGCCGCGCATCGTTTCAGCATAGTACCGCGCCGTCGCCTCCGAGCGCACGGCCGCCCGCACAACAGGGGACAGTCATGTCCACGTCTCATATCGCTCTTGCGATCTCTTCGATCGCGCTCGCCGTTTCGGCGGCGTCTGCCCAATCACCCGATACCCGGCGCACCGAGTTGCTGCGCCAACGCGCTGCAATCGACGCCGAACTGCGCGCGCTCGATGCCGGCCCGCTCCCTGCACCACAGTCGTCGGCAGCACCGCAATCCACGCGGGCGGATCGTGCTTCGGACAGCGCGGAGATCATCGTTACCGGCAAGGCGCTTTCGCTCACCACCACGGTGACGGGGCAAACGGTCACTACCATCGACAACAGGGCGTTCCGCAACACGCCTGCGACCACGATTGCCGATATCGTCAAGCTTTCCCCCGGCGTCGCGGTGATCGCCGGCAACGGCCCGCGCGACGTGGGGGTCTCGATCCGCGGATCGAACGCGCGCAACAGCTTCGGCGCACGCAATATCCAGGTGTTCGAGGATGATTTCCCCGTCACCCAGCCCGACGGCCTGGCGCGCTTCGACCTGACCGATCCGCATGCCTATGGCGCGGTCGACGTGGTGCGCGGCCCGTCGTCGGCGCGCTATGGCAACTATGCGATCGGGGGGGCGGTGAACTTCCGCACCTGGCGCGGTCGCGACATCGACGGTGCCGAGTTCGGGATCGATGGCGGCAGCGACGGCTATGCGAATTTCTATGGCACGATCGGCGATGCCGGGCCGAAATACGAATATGCGGTGTTTGGCAGCTTCGTTCGTGCGGACGGGGCAACCGGACATACGAATTACGAGACCGGCACAGTCAACGCGCTCGTCACCTATGCGCTTTCCGATCGCGATCGGGTGACGGCCAAGGTGATCTACAACGAAGGCGAGTTCCAACTTTCCACCCGGCTCTCGCTCAACCAATATGCACGCAATCCCTATCAACAGGGCTGCGAAGCCGCTGCCACGGCCGCGCCGGGGTGCGGGACGATCTCGGTGCTGGTCAACGGCGTCAACGGCGCGCGCGTCGCGCAGACCGCGAACGAGGGCGATCTGGCCCGCAACGATCGTCGCACCATCGTCGGTACCCGCTACGAGCATGATTTTGCCGCGAATACGACATGGCGGACGCAGGCGACGTTCGACAGCCGGATGGTCAACCAACCGACCAGCGCCAACCCGTTCAAGGGCACGCTGGACAGCTACAATATCAGCTCGGACGTGACGAACCGGGGCACGATCCTCGGGATGGCCGCCACCAGCTTTGTCGGCGTGTTCTACAATTACCTCGATAACCAGAGCTTCACGTTCAACAAGTCGCCCGCCGGTCGCAACGGCATCGGGGCGCCGACCCAAACGGTGTTCGGCGACGTGCGGAACATGGGTATCCGGGCGCGCGAGGAACTGAACCTGACCCACGATCTGCAACTCATCGCGGGGATCGGGGGCGAGCGGTCGATCATCAACGTCCGGCAGACGGCCTATACCTACCCGGTGAACGCCAATCCTGTGCTGACGCTGATTCCGGCCGAACGCCGCTTCTGGAACATCGCGCCCGAAGCCGCTCTGTTCTGGCAGGCGACGGATGCGGTACGCCTGCATGCCCGGGTCGGGACCGGCTATGGCACCCCGCAAAGCGGCACCCTGTTCGTCACCGCAGCCGGCATTCCCGGCAACAATGTCGGCCTCAAGACGCAGAAGAATACCGGAGTCGATCTGGGCGCCGAACTGACGATCGGAGACACGCTGCGTGCCGAGGTGACTGGTTATTACGAGTGGTTCCGCAACGAACAGGTCAGCCAGTCGGCCGGGGTGAACCTGTTGACCTACACCACCAACGCCCCGCGCTCGGTCCATCGCGGCGTCGAAGTCGGGCTGGGGTGGAAACCGCTGCCGGCGGTGCTGCCCGGTGTCCACCTCGATGCCAGCTACAGCTACAACGACCAGCGCTATTCCGCGTTCGTCGAGCGGCTGACGTCGGGCGCGGTATCGACCGTGTTCGATCGCGACGGCAACCGCATTCCCGGCGTCATCCCGACCTTCGTGAACGGCCGCGCCGCCTATGATCAGCCGGACGGTGCGCTGGCGGGGCTGGGCGGGTTCGTCGAGCTGACCTACCGCGCGAGCTACTATATCGACAACGGCAACCTGCTGAAGGTCCCGGGTTATACGCTCACCAACCTCAACCTCCACTATGACCCGCCAAAGGGTGACGGCTGGTGGTCGCGCCTCAGCCTGTTCGCGTCGGTCCAGAACGTGTTCAACACGACCTATGTCGGCTCGGCCTCGATCATCGCGAACAGCCTCGACGCGCCGAGCGGGCAACAAAACCCGGCTTCGGTCCTGATGAACACGACGGGCTCGATCTACGCGGGGCAACCGCGCACGATCTACGCCGGCGTGAAGTCGCGGTTCTGATTGGGGCGACATGATGAACGACACCACCACGCGCCGCTGGCCGGGCTATAACGCGATCTGGCGTTGGCACTTCTACGCCGGATTGTTCTGCATCCCGTTCGTGCTCTGGCTGGCCTGCACCGGTTCGGTCTACCTGTTTCGCCCGCAGATCGAGGCGCTGATCGATCGGCCCTACACGCACCTTATCATGAGCGGACTTCCCGCGTCGGCCGCTGCACAGGCCGAGGCCGCGGTGCGCGCGGTGCCTGGTTCGGTCCTTCATCGCTATCAGCTACCCGATCGATCCGACGATGCGGTGCAGCTGATCGTCGGCAGTGGCGCGCGGGAAACCCGCGTGTACGTCCATCCGCAAACGCTTGCCGTCCTGAAGACGGTCGATGAAGACGATCGCCTGATGCGCGTGATCTTCCGGCTCCACGGCGAACTGCTGATGGGGGACAAGGGGTCCTATCTGGTCGAACTGGCCGCCTCCTGGGCGATCGTGATGATCCTGACGGGGCTGTTCCTCTGGTGGCCGCGCGGGGGCGGGCTAGGCGGCGTCGTCTATCCCCGTCTCCGATCCGGCGGGCGGCGGTTCTGGCGCGACATTCACGGCGTCACCGGCTTCTGGGTGTCGTTCTTCGCGTTGTTCCTGCTGCTCTCGGGCTTGCCCTGGGCCAAGAGCTGGGGAAGTTATCTCAAGACGGTGCGAACGGTCGCGACGGGCTCGGCCGTGAAGCAGGACTGGTCCACGGGGCAGGCGGACGCACTGAAGGACCGCGCGGCGACCGACGCCGGCACGCGCGCGATGACGAACGAACATGCCGAACATGGCGGCATGACAATGCCGCATCCCGCGACATCGCTGGCCCCGCTCGATCGGCTGGTCACGACGCTGCGCCCCCTGGATTTGGCCGCACCGGTGCTGATCGCACCGACGGGCGGGACGGGTCAGCCCTGGACGGCGAAGTCGGACGCCGCGAACCGACCGCTGCGAACCGACCTGACGCTGGATGGCGCGACCGGCGCGGTGCTCACGCGCAAGGACTTTGCCGAACGACGGCTGATCGACCGTATCGTCGGATACGGCGTCGCCGCGCACGAAGGGCAGCTGTTCGGGATCGTCAACCAGATCATCGGCCTGTTGACCGCGATCGGGCTGGTACTGCTCTCGGTCAGTAGCGTCGTGCTCTGGTGGCGGCGAAAGCCGGCCGATCTGCTCGGGGCGCCGCCGGCGCTCGCGATGCCGCCGATCGCGGCCGGGTTCATCGTGGTGCTGGTAGCATTGGGGCTGTTCCTGCCGCTGCTCGGTGTGTCGATGCTGATCGTGCTGGCGGTGGAATGGCTTCTGCTCCGTCGTCTTGCCGGTGTGCGGCGCTGGCTGGGTTTGCGGGCAGCTTGATTGCCGAGACCGCGCAGTTGAACAGTCTCGCGTGCTCACGACACGTCGGGAACCCATTCCACGCATAAGGCTGTCGCAATGGTCGTCGGTCCGGATCGGTCATCCGGCGTGGTCAGGTCTGGAAAATCGACGCTTCAGGAGCACCGCCACCGTGGAAAACAACCCGTCAGCCGGCCAGCCCGGCCGGATTACCTTTGCCTATCGGAAAGTGATTGCGCATGACGGCGACGGTTCGTTTCGGCCTGCTACCGGCGCGGGGCGGAGAGGTAGAATCAACGGGTTAGGGCAGAAGGCGGTGAATTTTGGTCCGCAATGAGAAGACCGATCACGGTTACCTGATGACGCCGACGATGCGCTGGTTCGGGCCGACCGATCCAGCGCCGCTCGCGCACATCCGCCAGGCCGGTGCCACCGAGGTGGTGACCGCACTGCACGAACTGCCCAACGGCGCGGTATGGACGCGTGCGGACATCGCCGCGCGCAAGGCGATGATCGCCGAGGCAGGGCTGGGCTGGACGGTGGTCGAGAGCTTGCCGGTGCACGAGCAGATCAAGACCGCCGGACCGGACCGCGACGCGCTGATCGACGCGTACCGCACCTCGCTGCGCAATCTCGGTGCGTGCGGCATTACCGTCGTCACCTATAATTTCATGCCGCTGCTCGATTGGACGCGCACCGATCTGGCCTGGGCACTGCCCGATGGTGCGCGCGCGTTGCGTTTCGAATGGGTCGCGGTCGCGGTCTATGACATCCACATCCTGCAGCGCCCGGGCGCGGAGGCGGACTACGCCCCCGACATCCGCGCGCAAGCCGCCGACCGCTTCGCCGCGATGGACGATTCCGCGCGCCATCAGCTCGAACGCACGATCATCGCCGGGCTTCCGGGAAGCGAGGCAAGCTTCGATTCACCCCAGTTCCTCCGCGCCTTGGGGAGCTACGCGCATGTCGATGCGGCAGCGTTGCGCGCGAACCATCACGCGTTTCTGGAGGCGGTCTGCCCGGTCGCCGAGGAAGCCGGCATCCGCCTGGTCGTCCACCCCGATGATCCGCCATTTCCGATCTTCGGGCTGCCGCGCGTCGTCAGTACCGAGGCCGACGTCGTCGAACTGTTCGAGACGGTGCCGAGCGGCGCCAATGGCTTATGCTTCTGCACCGGCTCGTTCGGCGCGCGGCGCGACAACGACCTGCCCGGCATGGTCCGCCGCCTGGGCGACCGGATCGGCTTTCTCCACCTGCGTTCGGTCCAGCACGAGGGGCCGCGCAGTTTCCACGAGGCCGACCATTTGGGCGGCGATGCGGATATGGTGGCGGTCGTCGCCGAAGTCGTCGCGTTGTCGAAGCGCGAGCGGCGCCACATCCCGATGCGCCCCGACCACGGGCATCAGATAATGGACGATTTGGCGCGGAGCCCTAATCCTGGCTATTCGCTGCTCGGGCGCATGCGCGGCCTGTCGGAACTGCGCGGGCTCGAGCGGGGCCTTGCCAAAATCTGACATCCATTCTGTAAAACAAGACCGCTGCACCCGCCCCCCAGGTGCATCGGTAACGGGCGATCTAGGGATCGGCTTCCGCGGCGGGATGATCTACACCGGCGTATGGCCAGTCCCGACCCTTGCATCGATTGCGCCGTGCGCGACCAGGCGCTGTGCGCAAGTCTGAGCAATGCGGAGCTGGAGACGCTCGACACGCTCGGCCGTCGGCAGCACGTGGGCCGCGGCGAGACGGTGATCTGGGCAGGCGACGAGAGCATTATCTGCGCCAACCTGCTGTCGGGCGTGCTGAAGCTTGTCGCGGCCACGTCGGATGGCCGCGAACAGATCGTCGGCCTGCTTTACCCCGCCGATTTCGTCGGCCAGGCGCATGCCGGCACCGCGGATTTCACGATCACCGCGTTGACCGATGCCGAACTCTGCGTCTTCCCGCGCGCGGGGTTTCAGCGCGTGCTGGAAGATCATGGCCGGATGGAGCGCCTGTTGCTGCAGCGCACCTTGGCGGCGCTCAGTGCGGCGCGTGGCCGCATGCTGTCGCTGGCGCGCAAATCGGCCGAGGAGAAGGTCGCTGACTTCCTGCTCGAGATGGCGTCGCACGCGATGAACACGGGTTGCCGCGCGACGCCTGACGGGCCGCTGACCTTCGACCTGCCGCTGACGCGTGGCCAGATCGGCGACGTTCTGGGGCTGACGATCGAGACTGTCAGCCGCCAGATGACGCGGCTCAAGGCCGCCGGGGTGATAGGCCTTCCGGGCGGGCGCGCCGTCACTATCTCGGACCAGGGCGCCCTGCAGATTCGCGCGCACGCGGCCTAGCGGCGGCTACGCCGTCCAGTCGCGCCGCGGCGTCAGGCCAGTGCGCGCTCCAACTCGGTGAGCGCGGCGCGAGTTAGCCGGGTGCTGCCGAGCGACAGCAGGAATAGGCTTTCCAGTTCGACCGCGCGACGCGCCCCTTCGAACAGAAACCGCAGCATGTAGCTCAGCATGTCGATCGAGGCGGGCGTGAGCGATCGCATACGAAGGACGTCGCCGGTGTCTTCGGCATGCATCGCGTCTGCGATCTGCCGCACCAGAATGCGCGACAGGATCGCGCGCGTCAGAGGTGTCTCGTTGCCGGAGAAGAACCGCCCAAGAAACGCGCTGGTTGCCCTGACATGCGCGATAGTTGCGCTTTCGATCGTGTCGGCCAAGGTTCGGCGTTCGGCCAAGGGCGGATGCGCGGGAAGACCGTCGGCGAACGTTTCCAACTCGTTGCACAACGCGCGCAACCGGGCGTGGTCCTGTAGAAGCCGGCCCAAGTCGTTGCCGCCGATGCGCTTGGCGCGACAGGGGAAGGGTAGCAAGGTTGGCCCGCGCCCGGGGCCCGCGCCGGTCGGTCCCGGAGGCCCGTCATGGATGGCGTCCGCGCCGCGGGGAGCTTCTGTCGGGCTCCGGTCGCGACGGGGGGAGACTTCACCGTCATGTTCGGGCGTATCGGCCATGCCGGAATCCTATGGGACCGCGTCGACGGGGGGCTTCCCGCCCCACTCCCGGCCAAGCGCGAGCGCCGCCAGCGTGCATAGCGCGCCCGACAGCAGATACGCGCCGACCGAGATCAGCCCGAAGTTGCTCGCCAGCACCAGCGCCGCCAGGGGGGCGAACGCGGCGCCGATGAACCAGGACGCGGTCGCGGTGGTGCCCGAACCGGTATAGCGATGCTTTGCCGAGAAGCTGCCGTTGACCGCTCCCGACGACTGCCCGAACGACAGGCCGAGCAGGATGAAGCCCAGCATCATATAGGTCCATTCGCCGGCGGTTCCCTGGCCCAGCAGCTGCGGCGCAAACCCGCTATAGGCGGCGATCAGCCCCGCCGAGACGCCAAGCACGGTGCGCCGACCGACACGGTCGGCGATCAACCCCGACAGTGTCACGGCGATCAGGCATACGGCCGCGCCGACCAGTTCGATGACGAGGAAGCGCACCGGCGGCTCGCCCGAGGTGAGCACGAACCACGACAGCGGGAATACCGTGACGAGGTGGAACAGCGCAAAGCTCGCCAGCGGCGCGAATGCGCCGAGCACGACGGTCCGCCCTTCCTCACGCAGCAGCGTGACGAGCGACGAGGGCTGGAGTTCGCGCGTTTCGAAGAGCTGCTTGAACCCCGGCGTCGAGATCAGCCGGAGCCGCGCGAACAACGCCACCACGTTGATCACGAAGGCGAGGAAGAACGGAAAGCGCCAGCCCCAGGCGAGGAAGTCGGCCGTGCTGAGCGTGGTCAACAGATAGGCGAAGACCGCGACGGCAACGAACAGGCCGACGGGGGCGCCGAGCTGCGGGATCATCGCGAACCAGCCGCGACGCTTGGGCGGTGCGTTGAGCGACAACAGGGCAGGAAGGCCATCCCAGGTGCCGCCGAGCGCGAAGCCCTGTCCGATGCGGAACACCGCGAGCAGGATCACCGCCAGGCTACCGGCCTGCGCATGGGCGGGGACGAAGGCGATCGCCGCGGTCGATCCGCCGAGCAGGAACAACGCCGCGGTCAGCTTGACGCCGCGACCGTGCTTGCGGTCGATCCACATGAACGCGAGCGCGCCGAACGGCCGCGCAACGAAGGCGAGCGCGAAGACCGCGAAGGAATAGAGTGTGCCCGTCAGCGCATCGACATAGGGGAAGATGACCGAGGGGAACACGAGGACCGACGCGATCGCATAGACGAAGAAGTCGAAGAATTCCGACGAACGTCCGATGATCACGCCGACGGCGATGTCGCCCGGCCGTATCGCATGCTCGCGCGCATTGATCAGCTGTGCATCGCGCTCCAACGGTGTGGAGTTCGCTGCTCCCAATGTTGTGGCTACCATAGCGTTTGCGTCCTGTTCACTCAGCCGTTCGTCGTGACTGCGACGGCATGTCGTGACCACGCGGCGATGCCGATGGCACTCTATAGCTGTCAATAATCCGCAAAACTTTGACCGCGGACAAAGTCGCGCAATCGATCCGCGCCTAGGCGTCGGTCATGGGCAGACCAACATTCGATCATATCCGCAGGGCCGGGCGCCTACCCCTCATCGCGATGCTGGCGTTGCTGGGTGGGTGCGACATGGTCGTCATGAACCCGACCGGCGATATTGCTGTTCAGCAGCGCAACCTGATCTTGTTCGCGACCGGCATCATGCTGCTGATCATTGTTCCGGTGATGGTGCTGACGGTGCTGTTCGCCTGGCGCTATCGCCGCGGGAACGCGAACAAGGTCTACGATCCCGATTTCGACCATTCGACCACACTCGAACTGGTGATCTGGGCCTGCCCGCTGCTGATCATCATCGCGCTCAGCGTCGTGACCTGGACCAGCACGCATCTGCTGGATCCGTTCCGGCCGCTGGGACGGCTGGCGGCGGGCAGGGCGATCGCACCGAACACCAGACCGCTGGAGGTGCAGGTCGTAGCGCTCGACTGGAAATGGCTGTTCATCTACCCCGAACAGGGCATCGCCACGGTCAACGAACTGGCGCTGCCGGTCGACGTGCCGGTGCATTTCTCGATCACCTCGACCAGCCAGTTCAGCACCTTCTACGCGCCGACCATGGCCGGCATGATCTATGCGATGCCGGGCATGCAGTCCGAGCTTCATGCGGTGGTCAACGCGCCCGGCGACAGCTGGGGCTTTTCGGGCAACTATACGGGCCGCGGTCATACCGACATGCGCTTCAAGCTGCGGGCGATGGCGCCGGCCGATTTCGGCCGCTGGGTTGCGCAGGTCAAGACCAGCCCGCGCGGCACGCTCGCCCCGGCCAATTATGTCGCGCTGGAAAGGCCTAGCGTGAAGGTGCCGGTGACGTATTTCGGCTCGGTCACGCCGGGGCTGTTCGGTCGCGTGCTCAACCGCTGCGTCGCACCGGGGACGCCGTGCATGGCCGATGTGATGCGCCGCGACATGGCGCGCAGCGGCGGCATGCCGGGCCGCAGCGCGGCACCGTTGCATGGCACCACGCCAACGCCCGCGTTGCTCAAGGCGGCCGAGGACAAGGGTACGGGGCCCAACGTCACCAAGCCGGCAAAGCCCGGTGCACCTGGCGACCGCAAGCCCGGCGACCCGCGCAACCGCGACCTGTCCGCCACGCCGCCCTTCCTCGCCCCCGGTGCGCTTCGCACCGTGCGGGTCTGATCCCCAAGCATCGGGACAACCATGAGCGACCATCTTCTCAAGACGATCTTCGGACGGCTCAGCTGGGAATCCTTCCCACTGCACGAACCAATCCTGCTGACGACGTTCATCGTCGTCGCGCTGCTCGGCGTCGCGCTGCTCGGCGCGGTGACCTACTTCCGGCTATGGGGCTATCTATGGACCGAATGGTTCACCAGCGTCGATCACAAGCGGGTCGGCATCATGTACGTCATCCTCGGCATCATCATGTTGCTGCGCGGCTTTTCGGACGCGTTGATGATGCGTGCGCAGCAGGCGGTCGCGTTCGGTGCCAACCAGGGATATCTCCCGCCGCACCATTACGATCAGATCTTCACCGCGCACGGCACGATCATGATCTTCTTCGTCGCGATCCCGCTGGTGGTGGGCATCGTCAACTTCGTCATGCCGCTGCAGCTCGGCGCGCGAGACGTCGCGTTTCCATTCCTCAACAACCTCAGCTTCTGGCTGACCGCGGCGGGCGCCGTGCTGGTGATGATCTCGCTGTTCGTCGGTGAGTTCGCCGCGACCGGTTGGCTGTCCTATGCGCCGCTCGCCGGGCTCGCCTACAGCCCGGAGACCGGGGTGGATTATTATCTGTGGTCGCTGCAGATCGCGGGGGTCGGCACGACGCTGTCGGCGATCAACATGGTCGCGACGGTCATCAAGATGCGCGCCCCCGGTATGACGATGATGAAGATGCCGGTGTTCTGCTGGACGGCGTTCTGCTCGAACATTCTCGCTGTCGCGATCTTCCCGGCGCTGACCGCGGCGTTCTTTCTGCTCATGCTCGATCGCTATATCGGCACGCACTTCTTCACCAACGAGCTCGGCGGCGCGCCGATGATGTATTGGAACATGGTGTGGATCTGGGGGCATCCCGAGGTCTATGTCCTCGTCCTCCCGGCCTTCGGCATCTATTCCGAGATCACCTCGACCTTCACCGGCAAGCGGCTCTTCGGCTATTCGTCGATGGTCTATGCGACGGTGGTGATCACGATCCTGTCGTATCTCGTCTGGCTGCACCACTTCTTCACGATGGGCGCGGGGCCGAGCGTCAACAGCTTCTTCGGCATCGCCACGATGGTCATCGCGATCCCGACCGGTGCCAAGATCTTCAACTGGCTGTTCACGATGTATCGCGGCGACATCCGCTTCGAACTGCCGATGATGTGGGTGGTCGCGTTCATGCTGACCTTCGTGGTCGGGGGGATGACGGGGGTTCTGCTCGCGATCCCGCCCGCCGATTTCGTGCTGCACAATTCGCTGTTCCTGGTCGCGCATTTCCACAACGTGATCATCGGCGGGGTGGTGTTCGGGCTGTTCGCCGGGATGGTCTATTGGTTTCCCAAGGCGTTCGGCTTCAAGCTCGACGACTTCTGGGGCAAGATCGCGTTTTGGGGCTGGGTGATCGGCTATTGGATCGCCTGGACGCCGATCTACGTCGTCGGGCTGATGGGCACCACGCGCCGCGTCAACCATTTCGACGATCCGACCCTTCAGCCCTATTTCGTGATCGCCGCGATCGGTTCGGTGATCATCCTGATCGGCATCCTCGGCTTCGTGATGAGCATCGTGATGGGGTTCGTGAAGCGCGACCAGCTGCGCGACCTGACCGGCGATCCCTGGGACGGCCGCACGCTCGAATGGTCGACGAGTTCGCCGCCGCCTGTGTACAACTTCGCTTTCACGCCGGTGATCCACGATCTCGATGCGTGGTACGACATGAAGTGCCGCGGCTATGCGCGACCGGCCGGGGGCTATCGCCCGATCCACATGCCGCGCAACACCGGCGCCGGGGTCATCATAGCAGGACTGGCGCTCAGCCTCGGCTTCGCGATGGTCTGGTACATCTGGTGGCTCGCGGCGCTGAGCTTTGCCGGGCTGGTCGTCGTCGCGGTGGCGCATACGTTCGACTTCGCGCGCGAGTATTTCATTCCGGCCGAGCAGGTCGCGCTGACCGAAGGCGCGCGTCACCAGCCGGCCGTGGGAGCCTGACATGACCGACCACCCGCTCCAGCAAACCGCCGCCGCGCCGATCTGGCACGTCACCGAAGACGAAAATCATGACCACGGCGGCAACGGGCCCACCGTGCTCGGCTTCTGGATCTACCTGATGAGCGACGCACTGATCTTCGCGTCGCTGTTCGCGATGTTCGGCGTGGTCAGGACCAGTTACGCCGGCGGGCCGATGCCGGACGAGATCTTCGAACTGCCGCTCGTCGCGCTCAACACCGCGCTTCTGCTCGCCTCGTCGATCACCTTCGGCCAGGCGATGCCGCACATGGAGGCCGGTCGGGTCGGACCGACGCGCTTCTGGCTGGCCGTGACGGGGCTGCTCGGCGCGGGCTTCCTCGGGATCGAACTCTACGAGTTCTCGACGCTGATCGCCGAAGGGGCGGGGCCGCAGCGCAGCGCCTTCCTCTCGGCCTTCTTCACACTGGTCGGCACCCACGGCGCGCACGTCACCGTTGGCCTGCTCTGGATCGCGGTCACGCTCGTCCAACTCGGGCAGCACGGCCTCAGCCAGCCGATGAAGCGCCGCCTGATCTGCCTGTCGATGTTCTGGCACTTCCTCGACATCATCTGGATCGGTGTCTTCACCTTCGTCTATCTGTTTGGAGTCCTGCGGTGAGCCATCCCTCGATCGCCCCCGAAACCGCGCACGGCCCTGCCGCTCACGGCCCTGAAGCGCCCGGGCATAGCCAGCGCGGCTACCGGATCGGCACGATCCTCTCGATCGTCCTCACCGCGGTGCCGTTCTGGCTCGTCATGTCGGGGGTACTGCAGGATTGGCAGACGACCGCGGCGCTGATCTTCGCGATGGGGTTCGCGCAGATCGTCGTTCACGTGCTGTGCTTCCTGCACCTCGACACGCGTTCCGAAGGCGGCTGGACGCTGCTCGCCTTCCTGTTCACCACGGTGATCGTGGTGCTGACGATCGCGGGGTCGATCTGGGTGATGTATCACCTGAACGCCAACATGATGCCGATGCCGGGGACCATGACGGGCGCGATGTAGCGGTCGTTGCCGCCGTTACGCGCCCGTCTTTCGGTTCCGACACCGACGGCCAGCGCGGATCACTTCCCCGCGACGACCCGGACGAGCTTGCCGATATCCTGGCCACTGGGCAGCGCCGTCGACGCCGTCAGCCGCGCGGTATCGTCGTTCCAGCGCAGCGTCGCGGTCTTGCCGCCCCCGCGCTTGTAGGCGTTGGTCACGCCGTCATCGTCGTACAGCGCGAAGCTGGTGCTGCGCCCCGGATAGACGCGAATGCTCTCGAGCGGCTGGCGTGTCGCGGTGCTCGGCACCTGGACGCCGATGGGGACGATCGATCCGGCCCGCACGAACAGCGGGATCTGATCGATCGGCGCCGCGGCGTCGATCGTCTGGCCACCGGTGTAGCGCTTGTCGGTCCAGTAATCATACCAGTCGGTGCCCGCGGGGAGATACACCTTGCGGCTGGTCGCGCCCTGTTCGGTGACAGGAGCGACCAGGAAGGCCGGACCGAACATATATTCATCGCCCATGTCGGCGACCTTGGGATCGTTCGGGAAGTCCATGAACAGCGCGCGCATGAACGGCGCGCCGCTTTGATAGGTCTGGTGACCGAGCGAGTAGATGTACGGGATCAGCGCGTAGCGAAGCATCAGGAACTTCGCGAGCACGGGTTCGGCCGCCGTTCCATAATCCCACAGCGCGGTGCCGGGGCGCTGCCCGTGGATCCGAAGCGTCGGCGTGAAGCTGTTATACGCGAACCACCGCGCGAACAGCTCGGGATAGTCTGCATAGCTCGGCTGCATCGCGGTCGCGCCCGCGGGGTCGAGCAGCACGGGATGCTGCGCCTTGGGGCCGTTCGGGTACTGCCAGCCGCCGGTGTCGCTGCTCCAATAGGCCATCCCCGTCGCGGTGAAGCCGAGCCCGGTCGGAACCTGACGACGCAGCGCCTCCCAGGTCGACTGGATGTCCGACGACCAGAACAGCGCGCCGTTGCGCTGCGTGCCGAGATAGGCGGCGCGCGACAGGATCAGGTTGCGGAAATCCGGCCGGTCGCGCGCGGAGCCTTCGGCCACGCTGGACGTGTGCACCAGCGGGTAGATATTGTGGTAGCGGTCGCCCGAGCCGATCGAGAAGAAGTGCCCGTCGGGGACCAGATCGGGTTCGGTCTCGTCGAGCCAGAACCAGTCGAACCCCTGGCTGGCGATATTATCGCGCAACCGGTCCCAGAACCAGGCGCGGGCGTCTGGGTTGGTCGAATCAAGCAACGCGCCGGCCCGGTCCGACCGGATCGGCAGGCCGTCGACGACGCTGCCGTCCTTCTCGTGAAGCAGCCAGCCCTTGGTGCCGAGCATGTCGTAATAGCGCGATTCGCGTTCGAAGCGCGGCCACACGCTGATGATCGAGCGCATCCCCATCGACTTGAGCGTGTCATTCATGCCCTTGGGATCGGGGAAATAGGTACGGTCGATGTCGAGCTGACCCATCCGCGACCAGTAGAACCAGTCGAGCACCATCACGTCGAGGGGCAGCCCGCGCTTGCGGTAACCCTGTGCGATGCCGAGCAGGTCGGCCTGCGTCTCGTAGCGCGCCTTGGACTGGATCAACCCGAACGCGGCCTTGGGGGGCAGGGGGGTCGCGCCGGTCAGCCGGGCATAGCCCGCATAGAGCTGGTCGGTGGTGTCGCCGGTGATGACGAAGAACGAGACGCGCTCGCCGACGTTCGACTGCCAGTGAGTCGAATTGTGCAGGCCGGGCGATACCGTCGTCGCCGAGGCGTTGTCCCAGACGATGCCATAGCCCTTGTTGGTGACCATGAACGGCACGCAGACGCTCTCACCCGCGGGGGCGTCGTAATTGTGGCGGCAGTCGATGGTGCGGCCCTTGAGATCGAGCGTGCCGTCTTGATGCTGGCCGAGCCCGTAATAATGTTCGTCGGGCTGGACCGCGAAGCTGGCGCCGACGCGGAAGGTCTTTTCGCCGTTGACGGTGTGCGGCGCCATTTCCCAGCCGGTCATCTGCGCGATCTCGCGGCCGTCGGCCCGCTTGATCGACAGCCCCACGGGGGGCAGCGACGGTGCGAAATAGCGCTCCATCTGGCTCGGCGCCTTGGGCCAGGGCTGCGCGGCAACGGTCAGCGTCAGGGCCGACGATGCGAACACGTCGCCGCTGGCGTCGGTGCGATGCGTCCAGCCGGTTGCGTCGGGCTTGGCATTGGGGCCGTCGCCGGGCGGTGCGTCGGCGAGCGTGCGGTCGAGCGCGATCGTGACGCGGACGATGTTGGGGGCATAGGGTTCGACCGCGACGATGCTACCGTTGCGGTCGACGCTGGCGAGCGGCGCTGCCAGTGCGGGGGCGGCAATCAGCGAGACCAGCGAAACCCCGCCTGCTAGAATGGACCGAACGGCGCGGTCGGCGCCCTGGCGGAATGGTCGGTTCATCGTCTCTCTCCCGGTTGCGGTATAGCCGCATGGCTTGCTCGCTCGTTGTTTTCACTTATGATATGATTATTCACCAGCGCAAGTCGAGTTCGGCGCGTTCGTGATCGGTGGCCGCCGACGGTCGCCCGACGGAGAGGATCATTCCATGCGTATTGCCGCCGCCCTTGCCCTGCTGGCCTCGACTTGTGCGACGCCGTTGCTCGCACAGCAAACCGCCGTTCCGCGGATCGAGACACGCGACGGGCGTCATGCGCTGATCGTCGACGGTGCGCCGTTCCTGATGTTGAGCGCGCAGGTCAACAATTCGAGCAACTATGCCTCGCAGCTTCCGGCGGTCTGGCCGATGCTCGACCGGCTTCATGCCAACACCGTCGAAATCCCGGTGGCGTGGGAACAGATCGAACCCACCGAGGGCAAGTTCGACTTCAGCTTCGTCCAGGCGCTGCTCGACCAGGCGCGCGCACACGACAAGCGCGTCGTGCTGCTGTGGTTCGGGACGTGGAAGAACACGTCGCCGGCGTACACACCCGATTGGGTCAAGCTCGACAATCGCCGGTTCCCCCGCATGAAGACACGCGCCGGCAAGGATCACGGCGTGCTGTCGCCGATGTACCGCGCGACATTGGAAGCAGACAAGCGCGCGTTCGTGCAACTGATCACCTATCTGAAGGCGCACGATCCGCAGAACACGGTGATCCTGGTCCAGCCCGAGAACGAGACCGGCAGCTACAGCAACCCGCGCGACTATGGCGTGGAGGGCAATCGGCTGTTCGCGCAGCCGGTGCCGCCCGCATTGACCAAGGCGCTCGGCAAGCCCGCGGGGACATGGACCGCGCTGTTCGGTGCGCAGGCGGATCGCGCGTTCAACACATGGCATGTCGCGCGCTATGTCAACGAGATCACCGCAGCCGGCAAGGCGGTCAAACCGCTGCCGATGTACGTCAACGCGTCGCTTGCCGGTCCCTCGAACGTGCCCGATCCCAACGGCGTCGCGTCGGGTGGACCGCAGCAGGACGTGCTCGACATCTGGAAGGCAGGCGCGCCCGCGATCGATTTCCAGGCGCCCGACATCTACGACCGCAAGGCCAGCAACGTCGTCGCCTATCTCGATGCCTATCGGCGCGCGGACAATGCGCTGATGGTGCCGGAGATCGGCAATGCGACCGATTTCGCGCGGTTCTTATGGCCGGCGCTCGGCCGCGGCGCGATCGGGTTCGCGCCGTTCGGGATGGATGACACCGGGTATTCGAACTATCCGCTCGGCGCGAAGGCGTTGGACGAAGCCACGCTCGATGCGTTCGGCCGGAAATACGCGCTGCTGGCGCCGATCGCGCGCGACTGGGCACGGATCGCGCTGGAGCATCCCACCTGGGGTGCCGCCAAGGGTGACGAGGGCGCCGCGCAGTCGACCACGATGGGCGACTGGACGATCACCGCGAGCTTTGGCGAATGGCAGTTCGGGCAGAAGGACTGGACCTGGATCAAGGCGGACAAGGCCGCTTGGGCGGACCTGCCGGTCGGCGGGTTTGCGGTCGCGCAGCTGTCTGCGAACGAATTCCTGGTCGCTGGCGACTATGTCCGGCTGCAGTTTGCGGGGCGTGCAGGGAGTGCGGCCAACGGCATGGTCGTGCGGGTCGAGGAGGGCACGTTCACCGACGGACGCTGGGTGTCGTCGCGGACGTGGAACGGCGACCAGACCGATTACGGGATCAACATCGTCGACCGGCCCGCGCTGCTCAAGGTGACGATGGGGCGGTACAAATAGGTTAGCGACCGACCCGATACCTTCCCGGCGGAGGCTGGGAGGTATCGGGTTGGAGGAGGGCCTAGACTAGCCCGCGGCCCTCGATGCGGACGGCGGGAACGAAGCCGGTGTCGCGCGGGAGGTCCAGATGTAGACCGGCGGCGTCGCGGCGATGGCGGACCGTCCCGCCGCCGAGCAGGGTCACGCGTTCGATTTCGCCTTGTGAGCGCCCGGTTGCCAGCGACGCGATCGTCGCGGCGCCCCGCGGCGGCGCCAGGAACAGCGCGTACAGCGCGCCCTTGTTGGTGGTGAAGCGGATGTCCTTTGCGGTGAACGGCTTGGCGCTGCCCTCGTTCTGCATGCCGACCGCGAGTTGGGTGGGGCCCTCGCCGTACATGCGCCACGGGCGCGACCCGAAGATCGCCTCGCCGTTGACCGCGACCCAGCCGGCCATGCCCTCGAGGATCTTTTCCTCTTCGGAATCGATCGATCCGTCGCCCGGCTGCGGCACCGACAGCAGCAGATTGCCGTTCTTCGACACCACGTCGGCGAGGCGCTGCATCACCTCCTCGGCGGTCTTGTAGTTGCGGTCGTTGAGCCGCGCGACGTTGTAGAACCAGTCGCCGAGGCAGGTGTCGGTCTGCCATGGCTCGTCCCAGAGATGGTCGGTGAAACCCTTCTCGACGTCTTGGACGATGCCGAAACGCTCGTTGGGCTTCAGTTGCTTGCCGGTCAGGACGACGTCGATCTTGCCGTGCCATTCGATCGAGCGGTTGTAGTAATCCGCCGCCGCCTCGAGCCCGACGGGGCCGAAGGGGAGGCCGTAATCGTCGAAATAGACGAGGTCGGGCTTGTACTTGTCGATCAGGTCGGTCTGGCGGAGCAGCCAGCGGGTGACATAGGCGGGGTCGTCCTTGGGACCGGTCTCGACCCATTGGCCGTTGTTCTTGTCGTGCCAGGCGTTCATCGCCTCGATCGTGTCGATCCCGTCGGGCAGCACGGCGTGGCCGCCGGTGTAGAGTTCCTGCGGGTCGAGGCCCTCCCACCACTGGCCCTTGCCGTCGGCCTTCCCTTGCGTGAACGCGTCGTAGCGCATGCCTTTCCTGGCGCCGACCGGGTCGTAGCCATAGGCGGGCTGGTACCAGTGCCACGCGTGCGCGGAATGGTTCGACACGCCGAATTTCAGCCCGGCGGCGCGCGCGACCTTTTCCCATTCGCCGACGATGTCGCGCTTCGGCCCGACGCGCAGCGTGTTCCATGCGTGATAGCGGCTGTCATAGCAGTCGAGATTGTCGTGATGGTTGGCGAGCGCGACGAAATATTTGGCGCCGGCCTTCACATAGCGGTCCATCAGCGCCTGCGGATCCCAGCGTTCGGCCTTCCAGGCGTGCTGGAGGTCCTTCATCCCCGCGACCGACGGATGGCCGTAGGTCTTGAGGTGATGCTCGTACATCGGGTGGCCCTGCATATACATGAAGCGGCCGTACCAATCGCCCTGCTCGGGCACCGCCTGCGGGCCCCAATGCGACCAGAGGCCTAGCTTCGCGTCGCGAAACCAGTCGGGGTAGCGATAGTTGTCGACGAGCGAGGGCCAGTTGGCCTGCACCGGACCCTTCGCGCGGCCCATCGGGCTGGCGGCGCGGGCGGCGGTGGCGAGGCTCAGCGCGGCAGTGCCGGCGAGGAAGCCGCGGCGGTCGTAGGTCATCGGCCGGGTCCCAGGGTTTTGGTGATGGCGGCGAGCGCGAGCGGTTTCATGATCGCGTAGCCCGCCGCGGTCGGGTGGACTCCGTCGCTCGACAGGCCGGGCTTCATGCCGCCCTCCGCGGTGGTCATCGCGGCGTGATAGTCGACATAGGTATAGCCATGCGCCTTGGCATAGCCGCGCAGCCAGGTGTTGAGATCGGCGATCTGCGGAGCGGGGCGCTTCGCCGGGCTCCAGGGGAAGGCAGCAGCAGGCGGGATCGAGGCGAGGATCACTTTGATGCCATGCGCGTGTGCCAGTTCGGCCATGCTCTCGATATTGCCCTGCACCGTCGCCATCGTCGCCGCGCCGGTGTTGCCCGCGATGTCGTTGGTGCCGGCCATGATGTGCACGGCCTTCGGGTGCAGAGCGATCACGTCGTTGCGGAAGCGGATCAGCATCTGCGGTGTCGTCTGGCCGCTGATGCCGCGGTCCACGAGGTCGTTCGCGAACATCGTCTTGTCCAGGTTGATCCAGTTGTCGGTGATCGAATCGCCCATGAAGACGACCCGGACCGGGCCCTCGATCGCGGCGTTCTGCGCGGCGTAGCGGCAGACCTGGCCGTGGTCGCGCGTCAGCATGTGGAGGTTGTACATCTGATAGCCATCGGTCGGCTTGGGATGCGTGGGGCACGGGTCGGCGACGATGCCGACGGGGTCGTCGGCATTGGGATCGCCGGGGACCCGGGTCTGCGCGGCGACGGGCGCCGACAGGAGGACGGCGGCGAGGGCAAGCAGGCGCATATCAGTTCCTTGCAAGTGCGGTGGCGATGGCGCGCGCCGCGATGGGGGCCATCTTTGCATAGCCCGTGTCGAGCGGGTGGAGTCCGTCGACCGTATAGGCGCGGTCGAGCAGTCCGCGATCGTCGACCAGCGCCGTGTGATAGTCGGCATAGGCGTATCCGCGGCGTGCGCAGAAGCCGCGTAGCCAGGCGTTCAGGGCGCGGAGTTCGGCGGGCTTGCGTTCTTTCACGACATCGCGCGCCGCCTCGGTATAGTCGTTGACCGGCAGCAGCGACCCGAACACCACCCTGATGCGGTGCGCGTCGGCCAGGTCGGCCATCGCCTCCCAGTTCGCCTCGATCTGTTCGGGGGTTTCCTGCTGCAGGAATCCCTGCACGTCGTTGACGCCGGCGAGGATCACGACCGCCGACGGGCGAAGCGCGATCACGTCCTGGTGGAAGCGGAGCACCATCTGCGCGGTGACCTGGCTGCCGATGCCGCGGTTGATGTACGGTTGGCCCGGAAAGCTGGTCGCGAGGTTCCAGCGATCAGTGATCGAATCGCCGAGGAAGACGACGCGTGTCTCGCCGCGCCGGGGAGGGCGCAGCGCCGCGTTGGCGGGTTGGTAGACATAGCGTTCGCCGAAATCCTGCATCAGGCTGGGGACGACCTTGGCGCGGAACGGTCCGAGCCAGGGACCCCAATCCTTCTCGACCACGGTCCGGCGTTCGGGCGAGCTTCGATACGGCGCGCCCGCGGCCGGCACCGCCAGCACCAGCGCGGCGAGCAACAGCATTTTCACGCGTGCTGCTCCGCTCTGCCGGCGGCGTGTCATGGCGTTTCCTCCGAGTCCTCGCGCTCGGCCGGGCCGTCGCGGACGACGGGGGCGAGCAGCTCTGCGATCGCAATCGCGGCCGCGCGGACGACCGTTTGCGAGGCCGCGAGCGACAGGCGGCTGCCCGGACCGTCGACGAACGGCACGGTCAAGGCGGCGCGCGCGATGCCCGCGGCGAGGATCGGCACCGACAGGTCGCTGATCCCGGTCAGCACGGGGCTCGGCGTGGAGCTGCCGCCCTCTGCGACGATCGCGTCGAGTTGCGCGATCAGCGCCGCCTCGTCGAACGCCGCACCCGCCTCGCGGATATCCGTGAGCAGCGCGCGCCGCGTGTCGGGCGACTGAAAGGCGAGCAGGATCCGGCCCGACGCGGAACTGTGCAACGGCCGGCGATAGCCGACGCGCACCGCGAAGCCCGACAGACCCGGCGCCTCGACCCCGGCGATCACGACCATCTCGGCGCCCGAGACGACCGCCATGTGACAGCTCTGCCCCATCTGGCGCGCGGCGTCGTGCATCACCGGCAGCGCGGTCGAGACGAGGTCGCGGACCGGAGGCTGGCCCATGCCGAGCGCGAACAGCCGGTTGGTCAGTCGATAGCCGTCGTCGCCGCGAGCGATGTAGCGATGCTCTTCGAGCACCTGGAGCATGCGAAAAATCTCGCTGACCGAGCGGCCCAGCGCGGTGGAGATGTCGGACATATTGAGCGGGCCGCTGGCGGCGGCGAGCAGCTCGAGAATCTCGAGGCCCTTTTTCAACGCCGGCGCCTGATAGCGCGATTTCGTGGCCATTGCTCTCCTCACCGTCGTTTTCGCAGGTTCTACGGCCCTACCGACTGAGCGCCAAGGATTACCAATTATTCATGGATGAAAGCAATTTTTATATTTCATAACAGTGACGGTGGGCGTAGGGAGCGGCCAGCGCTCCGAACAGGAGCCGTGGGTTTAGAGAGGGTGTCATGATGATTGGGTCTGCTGCTTCGCGTCGCGTCCGTGGGATGCGTTTTGAAACCGGTGCATCGGTCGCCGCGCTGTTGCTCGGCTGGGCACTGCCTGCCACCGCGCAGACCGTTCCGCAGACCGCGCCCGAGCAGAGTGGCACCGTCGCACCCAGCGCCGACCAGGGCGTCGCCGGCGCGCAGCCTGAGGGCACCGCACCGGCCGAAGACGACATCGTCGTCACCGGCGTCCGCGCCAGCCTGCAGTCCGCGCAGAACATCAAGCGTAACGCGAGCCAGGTGGTCGATTCGATCGTCGCCGAAGACATCGGCAAGCTGCCCGACCGCAACATCGCCGAGGCGCTGCAGCGCATTTCGGGCATTCAGATCCAGCGCAACTATGGCGAAGGCAGCGCGGTCGCGATCCGCGGCCTGACGCAGGTCCGCACCGAACTGAACGGCCGCGACATCTTCACCGCGAGCGCCAACAGCAGTTCGCTGAGCCTCGAAGACGTGCCGTCCGAGCTGCTCGCGGGCATCGACGTCTACAAGAACCCGTCGGCCGACCTGATCGAGGACCAGCTGAGCGGCACGATCAATTTCCGCACGCGCAAGCCGTTCGACTTCGATGGCTTCAAGATCTCGGCCGCGGCGACGAATACCTATTATGATCTCGCCCGTAAGAGCCAGCCGACCGCGTCGCTGCTTGTCAGCGATCGCTGGAATACGGGGATCGGAGAGATTGGCCTTCTGGTCAGCGCGTCGTACCAGAAGACCGCGTTCAGCCAGGACACGATCTCGACCGAGCCGTTCGAGACGCTTGACCCGAACGATCCCGATCCCGTGATCCGGGCGGCGTCGATCGCGGCACTGACCTCGCTGGGCCGCACCGGCCAGGTCACGACCATCCCGCACGGCACCGGCATCGGCCAGGTCAACGGCGCGCGTCGGCGTTTCGGCATCGATGCGTCGCTACAGTGGCGGCCGACCGACACGCTGGAGATCACGGGCGAGCTGTTCCGTAACGATTACAAGTTCCGCTACGACGATTTCAGCTACTTCGCGGAGCCCGCGGAGGGCGCGTTGAATGTCGTCCCCGTTCCGGGCGCCGCCTTCACGTTCGGGCCGAATGGCGACTTCCAGAGCGGGTCGTTCCAGAACATCCGGCTCGCCGCCAACACCAGCCTCGAAAAGCGCCACTCGACCACGACCGACTATTCGCTGAACGCGAAATGGCGTCCGAGCGCAAACCTGACGATCACCGCCGACGGCCAGTTCGTCGATTCGAAGACGAGCGGCCTGCGCTCGATCGTCGGTCTCAATGGCGTCGGGAATGCGACTCTGGTCCAGGATATTTCGGGCGACATTCCGTCGTTCCAGATCACCGCACCCGGGGGGCTGACCAATCCGGCGAACTACGCCTCCGCCTTCTACCTCGACAACCTGAGCAACTCGCGCGGCAAGGACAAGACGGGTCGCCTTGACGCCGAATACAAGTTCGATGGGGGTGTCCTGCAGTCGATCAAGGTCGGCGCCCGGTACGCGGACCGGTCCAACCGCTCGAGCGACACCGGCTATCGCTACACCGGCCTGAATGCGGTGCCGTCGCAGCTTCAGTTCGCCGATTTCGGCAACTTCTTCCGCGGCGACGCCGACTTGTTCGGCGATGCGCTGTTGTTCTCCCGCGGTATCACGCAGGACTATGGTGCAACGCTCGGTACGCTCGGCATCACGACGCAGCCGTCCTATCTGCCCAGCAGCACCAGCACGCAGTCGCAGAAGACCTATACGGGCTATGCCACCGCCTTCTTCAAGGCCGACGATCTGTCGCTGCCGATCGACGGCAACCTCGGTGTGCGTGTCGTCCAGACTAAGCTGAACGTCGACGGCTTCTACCAGCAGACCGATCTGATCACGCCGGTCGCGGGCGGCGGGCAAGTCACGGGGCCGACCACCTTCGTTCCGATCGCCAACAGCGACACCTACACCTCGGTGTTGCCGAGCCTGAACCTGCGCGCGCATCTCGCGGAGAACGTCCAGCTTCGCCTCGCGCTGTCGAAGAACATCTCACGCCCGACGCTGAGCCAGCTTAACCCGAGCCTGAACATCACCGAGCCGGGGATCGCGCAGATCCGGCAGGAGCAGTACACGTCGGGCGGCAACCCCTATCTGAAGCCGATGGGCTCGAAGAACCTGGACGCGTCGGCCGAATGGTATTTCTCGCGCACCGGGTCGCTGACCGTCGCCGGATTCTACAAGGATATCTCGGACTATATCCAGACCGGCATCTCGCAGCGCACCGTGACCTTCACCGACGGCCAGAGCGCACTTTACAACGTCACGTCGTACAGCAACGTCAGCAACGCCAAGGTGAAGGGCGCCGAAGTCGCCTATCAGCAGTTCTACGATTTCCTGCCCGGCCCGCTCGCCGGTCTGGGTGCACAGGCGAACTTCACCTTCGTCGACTCCTCGGCACCGAGCCCGGCGACCGAGGGCCCCGTGCGTCAGCTGCCGCTGCAGGGTCTGTCGAAGTACAACTACAACCTGATCGGCATCTACGAGCGCGGGATCGTCTCGGCACGGCTCGCCTATAACTGGCGCAGCAAGTATCTGAAGCTTACCTCGGGCAACGGATCGGGCAACCTGCCGGTGTTCCAGAAGGCGTCGGGGCAGCTCGATGCGTCGATCACCGCCAATGTGACGCCGAATCTGTCGCTGACGCTCAACGCGGTCAACCTGACCAACACGATCCAGTCGACCTATTATGGCCTCGAATCCCGTCCGCGCGATTCGATCGCGAACGATCGCCAGATCAGCGGCGTGGCGCGGATCACCTTCTGATCCAAACCCCTGTATGGCATGGCGGCGAGCCGGATCACGACGATCCGGCTCGTCTCGATCGAACGGAGCCGGTGATGATGGCGGACGCACGCGAAGCACGGGCAAGCCGGATGGCGACCGTGCTGATCATTGGTCTGTTCTTTCTCTGGGGGCTGGCGAACAACCTCAACGACGTGCTGGTCGCGCATTTCCGTTCGGTGTTCCGGCTAAGCGACTTCCAGTCCGGGCTGGTCCAGTCGGCCTTCTATCTCGGCTATTTTTGCTTCGCGATCCCCGCGGCGCTCGCATCCGAGCGGTTCGGGTACAAGCGGGCGGTGATCGGGGGGCTGTTGCTGTTCGCGGCCGGCGCGTTGCTGTTCTGGCCGGCGTCGGTACTGTCCAGCTATCCCTTCTTCCTGCTCGGCCTGTTCGTGATCGCCAGCGGGCTCGCCTTCCTCGAAACGGCGGCCAACCCGATGGTGATGGTCCTGGGCCCTGCCGCCGGTGCCGAGCGTCGGCTGAACCTCGCACAGAGCTTCAACCCGCTGGGGTCGATCACCGGGGTCGGGCTGGGCGCGATGTTGATCCTGTCGAACAGCGCTTCCGCCGTTTCCGAGGCGCGTTCGGTCCAACTGCCTTATCTGGCGATCGCAGGCGTCGTGCTGATCTGGGCGGCGCTGTTGGCGATGACGCGGTTGCCGGACGCGGCGGTCGTGCCGACGGTGCACGCCCCCGGCGAACAGGGCGCGACGCTGGCCGGGTTCGCCGCATTGTTGAGGCGGCCGCGCTTCCTGGCCGGGGTCGCGGCGCAATTCTTCTATGTCGGCGCGCAGGTCGGGATCTGGAGCTACCTGATCCGCTATGTCGACGCCGCGCTGCCGCTGGTCGGTGAGCAGCGCGCGGCGGGGCTGCTAACGCTGTCGCTCGCGCTGTTCATGGCGGGGCGGTTCGCGGGTACTGCGTTGCTGGCGCGGGTCGGTGGCGCGCGGCTGATGGCGGCGTTCGCGCTGGTCAATGTCGCGCTGACCGGGTTCGCTGCGATTGGCGGCGGCGGCGCGGGGGTTGCGGCGCTGGTGCTCAGCAGCTTCTTCATGTCGATCATGTACCCGACGATCTTCGTCCTATCGCTGCGCGGACTCGGGCCCCTGACCAAGCCCGGCGCGTCGATGATCGTGATGGCGATCATCGGTGGCGCAGTCGTCACCGCGGTTATGGGGCTGGTGTCGGACCTGTCCGGCGCGATCCGTTGGGCGATGCTGGTGCCGGCGGTCTGCTTCCTGGTGGTGGGCGGGTTCGCGCGGCTGCACCGGGCCGACCGGCCATGATCGATGCGCATGTCCATCTCTGGGAGCTTGCGCGCCGCCAGGACGCATGGCCGGGGCCCGAGCTGCCCGTACTGCACCGCGATTTCGGACTCGATGATCTGCGTGCCGCGCTGGCGGGCAGCGGTGTGCGGCAGGTCCTGCTGATCCAAAGCGAGCCGAGCGAGGCGGATACGCGCTGGCTGTTGCAGATGGCGGGCGATCCGATCGTCGCGGGGGTGGTCGGCTGGACCGATCTGGCCGCAGCGGATGCACCCGCGCGGATCGACTCGCTCGCGGCGGCGGGGCCGCTAGTCGGTATCCGGCCGATGGTGCAGGATCTGGCGGACGAGTGGTACGACGACGTTGCGTTGGACGTTGCGTTTGCGCATCTTGCCCATCGCGGGCTTGTGCTCGACGCGCTGGTCCGGCCGCGGCATCTGGCGTCCCTCGCACGGCTGGCGGCTCGGCATCCAGGGCTGAGCATCGTCATCGATCATGCCGCCAAACCGGCGACCGGCGGCGACACGGTCCGTTGGGCGGAGGATATGCGCGCGCTGGCAGCGTTGCCGAACGTCATGTGCAAGCTGTCGGGATTGCTGACCGAGATTGACCGAAGCACCCATGCCGACGCGGTACCCCGTCTCATCGCGGACCTGTTGACGATGTTCGGTCTTGATCGGCTGATCTGGGGCAGCGACTGGCCCGTCGTGACGATGCGAACGTCCTATACGGATTGGCTCGCGCAAGCGCGAGACGCGATACCGTCCGACCGTCACACGGACGTGTTTGCGCGCAACGCGGCGCGGACCTACCGGATTCCAGTCATGGCGGACGCGGCATGACCCGCGTGACGCTGCCGCGCTACGGGATGGGGACCGCCGCGATCGGCAATCTCTACCGCGCGATCGACGACGAACAGGCCTATGCGACGATCGCCGCGGCGCTGGCCGGCGGGATCGGGTATTTCGACACGGCGCCGCATTATGGGCATGGTCTCGCCGAGCGCCGCCTCGGCGACGCGCTGGCGGTGCTCGATCCCGGCGTGACCGCGACGGTGTCGACGAAGGTCGGCCGGTTGCTCGTGCCGACCAGCGCGCGCGGCGAGCGGCACGGGTTCGTCGACGCCGATCCGTTCGAACCGGTGTTCGACTATAGCGCCGACGGCATCCGCCGTTCGCTCGACGCCAGCCGCGCGCGGCTGCGCCGCGACCGGATCGATCTGCTGCTGGCGCATGATCTGGGCGCGGCGACGCACGGCGGCGATCACCCGCGGCATCTGCGCGACTTCCTCGAGGGCGGCTATGCGGCGATGGTCGCGCTCCGCGACGCGAGCGAGGTCGGCGCGATCGGGATCGGGGTCAACGAGGTCGCGATCTGCGAGACCCTGCTCGACCGCGTCGACCTCGACGTGATCCTGCTCGCCGGTCGCTACACCTTGCTCGACCGCAGCGCCGCGGCGTTGCTCGACCGGTGTCGCGACCGCGGCGTCCGCGTCATCGTCGGCGGGCCGTACAATAGCGGGATCCTCGCGCGCGACCCCGCCGAGGCCGACCCGGCGCTCGCGCATTACGATTATGCCGCGCCGTCCGCCGATCTGGTGGCGCGGACGCGCGCGCTCGCCAGCGACTGCGCGCGGTTCGGCGTCGCGCTGCCGGCGGCGGCGCTGCAGTTCCCGCTGCGGCATCCCGCGGTTGCGTGCGTGATCGCCGGGGTGGTCGGCGCGGCCGAAGTCAACGACATGGTGGCACGTGCCGCCGCTGCGATACCAAAGGATTACTGGATGGCACTCGGCACCGACGACCGAACCCATGCGCACGGAGCGCCGAGCGAGCAGCTGATCCTGCTCCACCCGGACGACAATGTCCTGATCTGTGTGTCGCCGATCGCGGCGGGCGACATATTGACCGTATCGGGCGGGACGATCCCGTCGCGCGAAGGCATCACGGTCGGTCACAAGGTCGCGCGCGGTTCGCTGCGCGCGGGCGACAAGGTCATCAAATACGGCGCGCCGATCGGATCGATGACCGCCGATGCCGGCGCCGGCGACTGGGTCCACATGCACAATATGAAGAGCGATTACATCGCCAGCCACACCCGCAGCACGATGAGCGAGGCTCAGCCATGATCAACGCCTATCAACGCCAGGACGGTCGCAAGGGCATCCGCAACGTCGTCGCGGTCGCCTATCTGGTGGAGTGCGCGCACCACGTCGCGCGGCGGATCGTCGACAAGGTCGACGATGCCGACGTCCATCTGATCGGCTTTCCCGGCTGCTATCCCAACGCCTATGCCGCCAAGGTCATGGAGGCGGTCGCGACGCATCCCAATGTCGGCGGCGTCGTGCTGGTGTCGCTAGGCTGCGAAAGCTTCAACCGCGAGCGACTGGCGGCGGCGGTGAGGGCGAGCGGGCGGCCCTGCGAGCTGCTCGTCATCCAAGAAACGGGCGGTACCGCGGCGACGATCACGGCGGGACTTGCCGCGGTCGATCGCGTCCGCGCTGCGGCTGCGTATGTCGAACGCGTGCCGATGCGCGTCGACGAACTGGTGATCGGCACGATATGCGGTGGGTCGGACGGGACCAGCGGGATCACCGCCAACCCCGCGGTCGGCCGCGCGTTCGACCATTTCGTCGCCGAGGGTGCTACCTGCATCTTCGAGGAGACCGGCGAACTGGTCGGCTGCGAGGGCATCATGGCCGACCGCGCCGCTACCCCGGAGCTCGGCCAGGTGATCGTCGACGCGGTCCACAAGGCTGAGGCCTATTATACCGTGATGGGCTTTGGCAGCTTCGCGCCGGGCAATGCGGAAGGCGGGCTGACGACGCAGGAGGAAAAGTCGATGGGCGCCTATTCCAAATCGGGATCGTCGGTGATCAGCGGCGTGATCAAGCCCGGTGACGTGCCGCCGACCGGCGGACTGTACCTGCTCGACGTCGTCCCCGACGGCGAACCGCGGTTCGGCTTCCCCAATATTTCGGACAATGCCGAGATCGTCGAGATGATCGCCTGTGGGTGCCATTTAACCTTGTTCACGACGGGGCGTGGCTCGGTGGTCGGCTCGGCGATTTCGCCGGTGATCAAGATCTGCGCCAACCCGGAAACCGGGCGCCGCCTGGCCGCCGACATGGACGTCAATGCGGGTCGCATTCTCGAAGGCGAAGCGACGCTCGATGCGGTCGGCAGCGAGATCGTCGACGCGGTGCTCGCGGTCGCGGACGGCCGGCGCAGCGTGTCCGAGGAACTCGGCCACCGCGAGTTCATCCTGACCTACAAGGCATTTGATCCGATCGGCCCGGCGTGCCTGCCGATCGCGCAGCGGAGTGTAACGGCGTGAGCGGACGGTTGAACGGCAAGGTGGCGCTGGTCACCGCAGCGGCACGCGGCATCGGTCGCGCGACCGCGGACCTGTATGTCCGCGAAGGCGCACGCGTGATCGCCACCGACCGCGACCTGGCGGCGCTGGACGGGTTGGAAGGATGCGAACTGCGCGCACTCGACGTCACCGATGCCGATGCGGTGCTGGCGCTGGCGGACGCGATCGGCCCGGTCGATATCCTCGCCAACATCGCGGGCATCGTCCATGCGGGCACGATCCTCGACTGTACCGAGGAGGAATGGGCGCAAGCGATCGCGATCAACATGACCGCGATGTTCCGGACGATCCGGGCGGTGCTGCCGGGCATGCTCGCGCGCGGCGGCGGTGCGATCGTCAACGTCTCGTCGATCGCCAGCTCGGTGAAGGGCATTCCCAACCGCTTCGCTTACGGCGCGACCAAGGCCGGGGTGATCGGGCTGACCAAGGCGGTCGCCGCGGATTTCGTCGGGCAGGGGATCCGCTGCAACGCGATCTGCCCCGGCACGATCGACACGCCGTCGCTGCAGCAGCGCCTGCACGACACCGGCGATTACGCGGCCGCGCAGGCGGCGTTCGTCGCGCGCCAGCCGATGGGCCGACTGGGTCGCGCCGAGGAGATCGCCAACCTCGCGCTGTATCTGGCCGGCGACGAATCCTCGTTCACGACCGGTGCGGTGCACGTGATCGACGGGGGCTGGATCAATTGATCCGGCGCCATGTCCTGCTGATCGATCTGGTCGACGAACCTGCGGCGATCGCGCGGTACGAAGCGTGGCACGCCGCGGGTGCGCTGCCGACCGCGGTAGGGGCGAGCATCCGCGAGGCCGGGATCGTCGCGATGGATATTTATCGTACCGGCGGCCGGCTGGTCATGGTGATGGACACCGACGCGTCGTTCGATCCGGCGGCTAAGGCGGCGGCTGATCGCGCCGATCCAGCGGTGCAAGCCTGGGAAGCGCAGATGGACGGCGTCCAGCGGCCGCTGCCCTGGGCGCAACCGGGATCGAAATGGACCGAGGCGGCACCGATCTTTTCGCTCGACGATCAGACCTGATCGCGGCGATATTGTGTTTTTTGAGAGGATTGCCATGACCCGCATTCGAATGCTGTCGCTCGTCTTGTTGGCGGGTGTGGCCGCCGCCCCGTCGCTGGCCCAGACCCAGGCGCGCACCCAGGGCGGCGCCCCGGCACGGGCATGGAGCGACCCGAAACTGTCGCCCGATGCGCGTGCCGCGCTGATCGTGGCGCAGATGACACGCGACGAAAAGCTGACGCTCGTCTTCGGCTATCTCGCGACCGATTTCGCCCCCAAGAAATATGTCGCGCCGGCCGAGGGCAGGGCTGGGTCCGCGGGCTATGTCCCCGGCATCCCGCGCCTCGGCATTCCGCCGCAGTGGCAGACCGATGCGGGGATGGGGGTGGCCACGCAGGGCAGCGCGGTGGTCAAGCGCGAGCGCACCGCTTTGCCATCGGGCATCGCGACGACCGCGACCTGGGATCCCGACATGGCGTATCGCGGCGGTGCGATGATCGGTGACGAGGCGCATCGCTCGGGCTTCAACGTGCTACTGGCGGGAGGCGTCAACCTGATGCGCGATCCGCGCAACGGGCGGAACTTCGAATATGGCGGCGAGGATCCGCTGCTCGCGGGTACGATGTCGGGCGCGCAGATCGCCGGGATCCAGTCCGCGCACGTCGTCTCGACGATCAAGCATTACGCGATCAACGACCAGGAAACCGATCGCGACACCGGCAATTCGGTGATCGACCCCGCGGCGGCGCGTGTGTCGGATCTGCTGGCGTTCCAGATCGGCATCGAACGCTCGAATGCCGGCGCGATCATGTGTTCGTACAACCGCGTCAACGGCACGCATTCGTGCGAGAACCCGTTCCTGCTGACCGACGTGCTGAGGCGCGACTGGAAATGGCCGGGCTTCGTGATGTCCGACTGGGGCGCGACGCACAGCACGGTGGCCGCGGCCAATGCGGGGCTCGACCAGGATTCGGGCTTCCCGTTCGACACGCAACCGTTCTTCGGCAAGCCGCTGGCCGATGCGGTCGCCAGCGGTGCGGTCAGCGAGGCGCGGCTGACCGAAATGGCGTCGCGCATCCTGCGCACGATGTTCGCCAACGGATTGTTCGAGCACCCCGTCGCCGAACGCCCGATCGACTTCGCCGCGCACGCCGCGGTATCCCGGTCCGACGCCGAAGCGGGCGCGGTGTTGCTGCGCAACGAAGCGGCGCTGCTGCCGCTGTCGCCGTCGGTGAAGCGGATCGCGGTGATCGGCGGGTATGCCGACAAGGGCGTGCTGGCGGGCGGCGGATCGTCGCTGGTCTATCCGGCCGGGGGCAATGCGGTGCCCGGGCTCGCTCCGACCACCTGGCCGGGGCCGGTGATGTACTACCCTTCTGCGCCGCTCGAGGCGATCCGCAAGCTGGCGCCGCAGGCCAAGGTGACCTTCGCATCGGGTAAGGACCCCGCCGCAGCGGCAGCGCTGGCGCGCGATGCCGATGTCGTCATCGTGTTCGCGACTCAGTGGGCGGGCGAAGCGTTCGACGTGTCGCTGTCGCTGGGCAAGCAGGATGCGTTGATCGACGCGGTCGCGGCGGCCAACCCGCGCACCGCGGTGGTGCTCGAGACCGGAGGGCCGGTCCTCCTGCCCTGGGCGCCGCGCGTCGGCGCGATCCTGGAGGCCTGGTATCCCGGCACCGCAGGGGGCGACGCGATCGCCAATCTGCTGTTCGGCCGGACCGCTCCGTCGGGTCGTCTGCCCGCGACCTTCCCGCGTTCGGTCGACCAATTGCCGCGCCCGCAGGCGCCCAAAGCGGGCGACACGCGCTATGACGAGGGTGCGACCGTCGGGTATAAATGGTACGACCAGAAGCGTCACGACCCGCTTTATGCGTTCGGTCACGGGCTCACCTATACCAGCTTTGCCTATCGCGACCTGAAGGCCGTCGTGCGCGACGGAACCGTCGTCGCAAGCGTCCGCGTCGACAATGTCGGCAAGCGCGCCGGATCGGCGGTCCCGCAGATCTATGTCGCGCCGGTCGCGGGTGGCTGGGAAGCGCCGAAGCGGCTCGGCGGCTGGCAAAAGCTCGCGCTGCAGCCCGGCGCCAACGGTTCGGTGAGCGTGACAGTCGACCCGCGCCTGCTCGCGACTTGGGACGAGTCCCGTCGCGAATGGTCGATCCGCGAGGGCGACTATCAGGTCATGCTGGGGGACTCGGCGCGTGAAATCCGCCAGACCGTACTGGTGCACGTGCCCGCGCGCGTGTTGCCGGTCGGCTGGCGCCCATGATCTAGCGATCGGTGCGATCTCGAACGTCGAGACGCACCGATCGGTCCGGTCCCATTTCGTTGGGTGAGTCTCAGTCGGCAGTGTCCCAAGGGTCCCTGCCGACCGAGGCAGCGCCTGCGGCATTCAGATCGAGCATTTGTCGGCGGCGGCCGTCATAGGCTGGCCATAGGGGAGGCTGGCCGCGGCTGGACGCGCCGGGCGCGTTCGGGTTGCCGGTCTTCACGAAGTTCACCAGATATCCGCTCGCGGTCCGCGATGCGGCGCGGTCGGTAGGTGTGGTGGTGGCGCCATATTTGATCGCGGCGGTGTCGAAGAAGAACGGAATATCGCTCGCATGCGAAGCCCCCCGGGTTTCGGCGGTGCGCGCCGAGGTCGCGACATACGAGAAGCGGTAATAATAGGTCGGGACGTTCTGCGCCGCGAGGATGCCGGCGAGGTTGCGCGCGCCGACAATCATCGGCCCGCTGCGCCCGCCGATATCGTCGCTGGTTGCGCCGAGCATCATCGGCACTTTCTTGAAGGCGCCCGCCCGGTAGGCAGCAAGCTGGTCAACGGCGTAGCGGCCATCGACGACCGGCGCGCTATAGGTCACCGGCAGCGTGCTCGGCCTGTTCGCCAGGTTGAGGCCGTCCGTCACCGCATCCGCCGAAAGCGCGCGGAGTTTGGCCGAGGCTTGCGGGTCGTCGGCGGCGATGCCCTTGCTTGCGGCGAACGCCAGCCCGGCGGCCTGCGCTGCGGCGGGGCTCGCGTCGCCGAGCGCGATCGGTCCGCCGGACTGCACCACCGCCCTGGTAAAGAGTCCCTGCGCGATGGGCGCGGTCACCAGCGCGTGGACCGACACGCCGCCGGCGCTTTCACCGACGATCGTGACGTTTGCGGGGTCGCCCCCGAACGCGGCGATGTTGCGGTGGACCCAGCGCAGCGCCGCGACCTGATCCATATACCCGAAGTTCGGAGAGGGGGGGGCGTCCTCGCGCGCCGCGCTGAGCTGCGGGTGCGCGAAGGTGCCGAAGCGGCCCAGCCGATAGTTGAAGCTGACGACCATGATGCCCTGTTTGGCGAGTTCGGTCCCTGCATAAGTCGGCGGCGACGACCCGCCGTTGACGAACCCGCCGCCATAGATCCAGACCAGCACCGGCAGGCGGCGCGCGCCCACCGGTTTCCACACATTGATGTACAGGCAGTCCTCGGCCGGCGGCGTACCCAGCGGCGCGGCATCGCTGGGGAAAGGGAGCTGCATGCAGTCATGCCCATAGGCGCGCGCGTCACGCATACCGTCCCAGCGCGCGGCCGGTTGCGGTGCGCGCCACCGAAGCGCGCCGACGGGCGGTGCTGCGAACGGTATGCCCTTCCATGCCACGACCCCGTCGGCCGTCGCCCCGCGGACCGCGCCGGTGTCAGTGATGACGACATCCGGCGCGCCGCGCGCCGTGGCGCTGCCAGCTACCGCTAGGCTAAGCAGGATCGTCCATCGATATGGTGCCATGCGCATTCCCCTCTGTCGTCGTCGCGGCGGTCTTGGCGTCCGCTGAGGGGAGGATGCGCGTCCTATCGCCCCCGACGCAAGCGCTCGCGCGCCGGTCTTCGCCGTTTTGGCCGAGTTCCGCGAAGATCAACCCTGATAGCGACACGCTTCGTCGGTACTATCGAACGCAGGCCCGCGGTTGCGGTCGTTTTTCCGTCCGAAGCCCGATGTCTGCGATGCCGCGCAGGTAAAACGCGGACCTCAGTGTACTGCGCAGGCCTGCCGGCGTTGGGCGATTACGACACCAGCTGGCCCGCGGACGACAGTCGGCGACCGAGCGGACCTTGCAGGTGGAGCGCCGCCTGCGGTCCGTAGTAATCGGTTATCCCGCCCCAGGCGCGGTGGTTGAGTTCGAGCAGAAACAGGATGCGGCGGATGACGCGCGCCTGCGTCGCGGGCGGTACCGCCGCGATGTGTTCGAACGCGTCGCGCGCGATGCTGTTGTGGTTCAGATCCTCGTTCAGCTCGTCATGATCGCCCGCGAGGTCGCTGAACGCGGGGTTGGTGCGGGCGACCGCGGCGAGGCGGAGCGACATCTTGGGCGGTTCGCCGAACACCCCTTCGATCACCATGATCGACGCGCACGACGTGACCGGATCGGTCTGCGCGACGAGGGTAAGCAGATCGACGAACGCGAAGTGCAGCGGTAGCGGTACCGCGCGATCGAGCGCGGCCTGGGTGATGCCGAGCGTCTCGCACGTCGTGCTTTCGAGCGCCTCGTGCCCCACTTCCTCGCCATAATAGCGGAACATCATCGCGCGTAACGGCGCGATCAGCCTGCGGCTGAGGTTCGGGGCGATGATCTCCACGAAGCGGCAGGTGACGTGATATTGTTCGATGAACGGCCCCGCGATCAGCGGCGACCAGCGGTCACCCAGCGTGTCGAGCGCCGTGACATACGGGTTCTGGCCCCAGGCGCCGAGCGCGCTGCGCGTCAATATCTCGACGCGGCGCATGAACTCGAGGCCGGGCAGCATCGGCAGATCGGGGATCGGCGGGGTGGCAAAGCGCATCGCGGCGTCGCCGGTCGAATCGACCAGCGCTCGGCCGACGAGCCAGAGGTGTGATTCCAGATCGCGCGGATCGTAGAGCGCAAGCGCTTCCATGACCGCGTCGCTTTCGGGCAGTTCGGCCTCCCCGCCGGCCAGCCGCGCGAGCATCACGCCGACCGCAACCAGAGTGAGCGGTGCGGATCGGCGGAAATAGGCGCATTCGGCGATGATCAACGCGAGGAAGAAATTGGGCTGGACGTCGGCATCGAACGGATCGCCCGCGGTGCCGATCCGGTCGCCGGGCAGGTCCGCGTCCGCCTCCACCCGCAGCAGCGCGGCATGCTCGGCGAGGCGGACGCGCCGCGCCGGCGACAAACCCGCCTGGATGGCGGAGATGGTACCGGCGATGCAGCATTCGATCGCGGCGATCCGCGCGGCCAGCGCCTCGCGGGTCCCGTCATGGCTCTCGCGGATCAGGGCGCGGCTGTCGAGGAACGCGCCGAGTGCGCCCCAGCCGTCGGCGCCCGCCTGCCGCATCAGATCCCAAAGCGGAGCGCCGCTGTCGCGCAAGGTTGCAAGTTCTGCTGCCATCCGAGCGGCGGCGTCGGTGTCATCGACCGCGAGCCGATACTGCGCGTCGCCCTGCCTCAGCGTGATCGCGGGCGCATCGGACGCGAGTTCGATCGCGTCAACGCACAGCCGGGGCGCGCGGTAGCGGTGGAAGGTCCAGAGATCCATCAGGCGTCCTCGAAGAGGCGCGCGACCGTCGCGCGGGGCTGGGCGTAGAAGGCGAGGATCTGCTCCTCCTGCTGGATCATCGTCTCGATCATCAGCGCGACGTGGCGTTTGACGACGACGGCCGCTTCGCGGTCGACGACGGCTTCGAGCGCCATCAGGTCACGCGAGATGTCGGCATGGTCGTAATCCGCGTTGAGATCGGCATGGTCGCGCAGCGGCAGATAGAAGGCGGCGGGCAGATCGAGCGCGCGGCAACGCTCGTCGAACGCGTCGACGAAGGCGGTCTGCGCGACCTCGAACAGGAACAGCACCGCCTTGAACGACAGCGGGTGCTGGCGCGCATAGACGCCGAGCGCGGCGCACAGCGCGAAGGTGGCGGGCAGCGGCTGGTGCGCCTCCAGCTCGGCGGCCGTGAGGCCGACGGCTTCCAGCGCGCGTGCCAGGAACGCGTCATGCCCGAGTTCGGATTTGAGGAAACCCTGGAGCAGGTCGCGGTCGCGCGGCGTCCTCGCGGTGGCGAGCGCCGGGCCGATCAGACCGGGGGCCGCCTTGACGATGTAGAAATATTCCAGCGCATAGCCGATCAGCTGGTTGCGCGTGGCGCGGCCCTCGACCAGCGCGGTGTGGAAGGTCGAGCGGGCGACGCGGTGCGTCACGCGCTCGGCGATCCGGCGGATCTCGCGGTACAGCTGCGCGCCGCTCATGAGCCCCTCGGTACGCGGTTCGGATTCGACGAGCATGCGGATCGCATCGAACTGCTGGAGCAGCGCCGGGACTTTCTCGGCGATTTCGGGAACGCTCGCGATCATCGTGTCGATCGCGACCCCGCCTGCCGCGAGATGATCCATCAGCCGCGCCACCGCGGGCGCCTCCGCGGTCTCGAACGCGAACGCGCATTTCGTCTCTCGCATGCGAAGGGTGGCTTCGTTCGGTCCGACCTCGGTCGTGACCCCGGGGCGGAACTTGGGCTGGCTGAGCCCGGCGATGGTGGTGTCCATGCTATCGTGCCCTCACAGTTCGGAGAGGCGGCGCAGCAGGGGCGCGTCGCCGGTATAGTGGCGCCAGACGCCGGTGTAGAACGCGTCGTACAGGTCAACGAACAGCGGCATCTGCGCCTTTAGCCGGCGCACGTCGGCCTCCGCGACCGCCGGGATCTGCTGGAAGATCAGCCGGGTGAGGTTGCCGTGGCCTGCGCCGATATTGATGTTCGCGTGCGTGCGCAGCGGGCCGACAAAGGCATCGTCCATGCCGACGCGGGTGCATGCCTCGATAAAGCTGTCCTCCTTCATGCCCTGGCCTTCGAGCAGGCCGAGCGTCGCGAAGAAGAACAACGGATCGTTGTGCGCCCAGTAGGCGAGCGCGTTGCACAGCGCCATCGTCTCGGGGAGCGGGATGGCGTCCTGCATGTCCGCATAGCTGAGCCCGACATGGTTCAGCGACCGCAGCAGGATCTCGTCATGGCCATATTCTTCGGAGAAGAACTCGTTGAGCAGCAACCGGACTGCGGTGTTGGGGACATAGGACAGCACCGGCGCGTCGAAGTAGCTTTCGCGGAACAGGAAATGCCAGTTCTCGATGACCATGCCGGTGGCGAGCCGTTGCGGCAGGTCGCCCGGCGCGGTGGCGGCGAGGCAGGTCTGCCAGAACAGGTTGCGGTAGATCGTCGTCTTGCAGCGCGCCTCGACCAATTCCTCCAGCTCCAGAATCACCTCGGATCCGGAGCGGAAGGCGGGAAGCGACGGGTCGTCGATCAGCCCGAACCCTTCGAGCGATGCGACGAGCGCCTCGGCGGCTTCGCGCGGCAGCGTCGGCTCGTCCGCGACGATCCGGTCGAGCGTGGTCGCGCCGTCCATCCGCCGCAGCGTACGTTCGAGCACCGCCTGCGGCACGTCGCGCGCGACCAGCGTGTGGCGGTCGCCGAGCGTCAGCGCGGTACCGCCGACACGGAGTTCGGCGTTGAGCCGGGGGCGGCCGATGCTTTGGGTGTCTTCGATCTGCACGATATCGTCCCGTCGCAGAGGCGACGTCCGGCATGGCCGGCAGCGCGGGGAGCATCGCGCGACCGGCCAGCAGCGGACGCGTCAGAGGTGGATGGCGATCAGGGTCGGGTGGCCATCGGCCTTCTCGACCGTGAACAGGAAATGCTTGCCCCCGAGCGTACCGGTGTTGATGTACAGATCGGCCTTCTTTCCGTCGAAAGTATTGCGCGCCGGGTCGGCGGTCTTGACCTCATGAACGGTCGGATGTGAGGCAGCTGCAGACATGATGTCCTCCATTGTCGTGGCGTCGGCTTCGTCGAGCCGACTGCAACAAGAGGTCCACCGGTTCGCGACTTCAATCAATCAACGACGTCTCCATTGTGGCGAGAACGCGAATACTGTTCTCCGCGGCGCTACGTCCGAAACGGTTCAACCCGTCACAATAACGCGGCGATATCGCGCGCATGCTTTTCAGACCGGGCGACCCATCCGATCGGTGTCACCAAGGAGTCGCCGATGGCGCGTATGAAGATTCGCGCACGGGGGCACGGTGCGCGACGCATGGGTCAATTGTGCGCGGTCGGTGGCGCCGCCGGGGGGAGGGATCATACCGATGACCACGATCGCGCTTCCCGCCGCCAAGGCTGCGGAGCCGGCGGTGACGATCCCGTCGCCTGCGACCCCGCTCCCCGCGACCCTGCTCGACGCGACCGCGGACTGCGACTTCAGTGGCGACGGACGGCTATGTCCCCGCGCCGAGCGGTCCGCCTGGGCGTGCCGTAGCTTCTATCTGGCGATCCCCGCTTGTGCGATTCTGATAGTGGCGGTCGCCATCGTTCGACTGATCGGCCGGCTGCACAGAGCTCTGCGATAACCCGAACTGCTCGGGCGGCGCTTGCCCGCGTGCCTCATGTCCGACCGGCCCGCCCAGCCGCCCCGATCATTCGGTTCGCGACCGGATACCATTCCGAGCCTGCGGACGCGCTTCCAGGTCTAGCTTGTTAACTCCGGTTGAGGCAGACAAGCCATTCTTGTTGAAAGGATATTCCGTGCTGCGTTCCCCATTGATCGGGCTGACCACGATGGTGATGCTATCCGGCTGCGGTTCGTCGGAACCCGCTCAGCAGACTACTCAGCAGACCGGCACTGCCACGGCGGCGAAGCCCCCGGTGAACTATGGTGGCGCAAAGCCCGCGTCCGCCAAGCCATTCAAGGCCACGCCCGTCGCGACGTTCGACACGCCATGGGCGCTGGCGTTCCTGCCTGACCAGACGATGCTCGTGACCGAAAAGTCCGGCGGACTGTGGCTCGTCACCGCCGCGGGCGCGAAGACGCCAGTAAGCGGCGTGCCGCCGGTCCATTTCGACGGGCAGGGCGGGCTGCTGTTCGTCGCCACGGCACCCGATTTCGCGCAGACGCGCCAGGTCTACCTCACCTATTCAGAACCCGGCGAGGGCGGTGACGGACTGGCGCTCGCACGGGCCACGCTCGACGCCGCCGACGGCAAGCCCGCGCTGAAAGATCTCAAGGTGATCTGGCGGCAATTGCCGCGCGGCAACGGTGGACAGTTCGGTGGCTACATCGCGTTTTCGCCCGACGGCCAATATCTGTTCCTCACCTCGGGCGAACGGCAGCGTTTCACCCCGGCGCAGGACCCCAACCAGGCACTCGGCAAAATCCTGCGGCTGACGCTCGATGGCAAGCCGGCGGCTGGCAATCCGGGAGCGGGGAAGGTTGGCACGACCACGATCGGGGTGATCGATCCACCGGCCAATACGGGTTCGGCAGCTACCGCGCCGGTTCGCAACGCTACGATTCCCGCACCGAACCTTACGCCCGCGGAAACCTGGTCGACCGGTCACCGCAATCCTTACGGCCTGGCGTTCGATTCCAAGGGGCAGCTCTGGGAAACCGAAATGGGGCCGCAGGGCGGTGACGAGCTGAACCTCATCGAACCGGGCAAGAATTACGGCTGGCCGATCGTGTCGTACGGCAAGAACTACGACGATACGCCGATCGCATCGCATCGCGACGACACCCGCTTCCAGAAACCCGCGCTGTACTGGGACCCGGTCATCGCGCCCGCTGGCTTTGCATTCTACGCCGGAAACATGTTCCCGCAATGGCGTGGATCCGCGCTCGTCGGCGGCCTTGCGTCGTCGGCGCTCGTGCGGATCGCGTTCGACGGCGATGCCCCGCGCGAAGCGGAACGCTGGGACATGGGCGCACGCATCCGCGCGGTGATGACGGGGCCCGATGGCGCGGTCTGGATCCTCGAAGACGGCGCGGGCGGGCGCCTGTTGCGCCTGACGTCCACGCGCAGCGGCTGAGCGCCCAACTTCGGCCGCGTTCGAAATCGAGCTGTCTAGACGAGGCTGACACCGGTGTCCGCAAGACCTCTCGGCGTTCAGCCGCGAGCCCGCCATTTCGCGTAGGCCGCGGCGACACCGTTGCCGGCCGTACCGAACCAGGAATAGCCGTTGCGGCGTTCGAGGCTGATCGCGTTCACGTCATCGTGGATCGCCCGGTCGCGGTCGCCGAAGATCGGCGTTTCGCGTGAGGGATCGTAGAAGCGCGCCCATAGGGGGGCGGCGCCCGGGCGGGGCATCAAGCGGCGTCCTTCCGGTCCGGTGGCCTTCGTCCAGGCGACGTCGCGGATCGCGTGCGTAACGAACCAGTACGCCCCGGCCTCGATCGCGGCCCGCATCGCGGGCGAAGGGTTGGGTTGGCGCATCAGGAAGCGGAGCACTGCCGCGCTCTCGGCGGTCGCCAGCGCTTCGGGTTCGAAATTGCGCGCGCCGACGGGACGGCGGCTTACCGGATCATATTGCTGTGCCCAGATGGTGCGCCGGTCGCCGATCACGACCTGCGTATCGATCAACGTCGCGATCGCTCGCTGCGCTGTGCTGCCCGCCGCGGCGCGGACGGAAGGCGGAACGAAGGCGTAGTCGCCGGTTCCCGCCGCGGCGCGTTGGAGCAGCTCGGTCGCCTTCACCATCGTGTCGTCGTTCAGCGTCAGTGCGTCGTGATACCCGCCCTGCAGCGGATAGACCTGCGGCCAGCCGCCACCTGGGAATTCGGCGGCGAGCAGATAGGCGATGCCTCGCGCAAACGCTGCGCGATAGCGGTCGCCGCCGGCGCCCGGGCTGGCCGCCTGAACGCGGGCGAGGAACATGAGCTCGGTCGTCGTCGCATCATTGTCGAGCGTGCCGACGAAGCTCCATCCGCCCGCCAGATCGGCGGCGGCAAACGCGCCCGCCTTGCCGTCATGGGGCAGGTACATCTGGCCGCGAACGCGGGGGGGCGCGGTCCGATCCTGGTTCTTGCCCCAACCGCCCGCCGGGGTCTGAAAGCTGACGATATTGTCGGCAACCGCGCGCGCGGACTCACCGGCGTACCAGGTGGCGTCGCGATCGAGCGGCATCGTCGCGGCGCTGCCTTCCGGTGGGGGCGTCGGAGTCTGCGCGAGCCCGCTGCGCTCGGTCGCGAGCGCGGTCTTGTCGCGTGCCATCGCCACGGATGAGCGGGCCAGATAGACCTGCCAGCCCTTGCGCGCCGCGGGCGGCAAAGTGCTCAGGCGATCCGCGGTGAGCGAGGGCGGGGTCGTCATATGGCCGATGACCGCCGCGGCCAGCGGGGCCGTGGTGGTTACGGCCAGCCACGCCAAAATCAAACGCCTCATCGTCGGACCCTCCCGGACTATTCTTGTTTGCGAACTCCATAATGACGCTTCCTGACACCGGTGCCAATAAAAGCTTGCAGCGTGCGGCGAATCGGGTAGCTCTAGCGGCAACACAAGAGCTCGACAGAGCCGGTGGGGGGAGGATGGGGCATGTCGGATAAACCGGCCTGTAAACAACAGCTTGTCGTGAGACGGCGTGCCGTGCTGGCCGGAATGGCGGCTGGCGTCGGGCTGTTGCCGTCGCGCGCCGCTGACGCCGGTGCCGCGCACCAGAGCCTTCGAGTCGCGAGCGATGGTACCGGTATCACCACGATCGCCGCGGCGCTCGACCGTGCCGCTGCGCTGTCCGGCCCGGTGCAGATCGACGTAGAACCAGGCACATATCGGGAGAAGCTGCACGTCGCACGGCCTGGCGTGACGCTAGCCGGAACCGGGCCCGGCGTGGTCATCGTCTATGGCGCGGCGGCGGGACACCGGGCGCCCGACGGCAAACCCTATGGAACCGGCCGCACCGCGACGCTGACCGTCGATACCGCCGACGTCACGCTGCGCGATATCACCATCCGCAACGACTTCGACTATATCGCCGATACCGTCAGCCACGCGAGCGGCGGCGCGCAGGCCGTCGCGCTGTCGATCGCACGCACCGCCGACCGTGTCGCCGTCGAGCGTTGCGCGATCGAGGGCTATCAGGACACGCTTTACGTCGACGCGCGCGCGCTGTTTCGGCGCTGCCGGATCGTCGGCGGGGTCGACTTCATCTTCGGTGGCGCAGCGGCGGTGTTCTCCGGGTGCGAGATCGTCACGCGCCACGTTCCGAAAGCCATCGACAACGGCTTTGTCGCAGCACCGAGCACGCTCGCCAGCGACCGCTTCGGGCTGGTGTTCGATCGCTGCCACCTGACGCGCGAGGCCGGCGTCCCGGACGGATCGACCTGGCTGGGGCGACCATGGCGTGCGGGCGGCAACATGGCGATCCTCGGCGCCGCGGCCTTTCTGCGGTGCCACCTCGATGCGCACATCAAGGCCGAGGGCTGGACGGGGATGGGGTTCACCGACCCCGCGGGTGTCCGCCGCACACTGGCACCCGAGGACGCGCGGCTGTTCGAGTTGCGGTCGCGCGGGCCGGGCGCCGGGCCCGCCGCGCCGACCCGCCGGCGGCTGACCGACGCGCAGGCCGTCGGCTTCACGCACGACGCAATTCTACAAGGCTGGGCTCCATGAGGGCGCCGGTCACACACAGGGAGATGGGTATGACGTACAAGACGACCACGCTCGTCCGGATCGGTGCATCGCTGGGATCGCTCGCGCTCGCCGGCCTGTTCGCCGGCGCGGCAGCAGCGCAGGAGCAGGCGGGTCCCGTGCCGCCGACGGCACCGGTGCAGCAGACGGTTCCCGATGCGGCTTCGCGCGCCAACGACACCGGTGCCAATACGACCCAGACCGCGTCGACCACGGCCGCCGCGGAGGGTGAGGACGCGACGCCCGACATCATCGTCACCGGCTTTCGCGCATCGATCCAGAGCTCGCTCAACGACAAACGCTATTCGGACGTCCAGATCGACGCGATCAATGCGCAGGACATCGCCGATTTCCCCGACGCGAACCTTGCCGAGTCGCTCCAGCGCCTGCCCGGCGTGTCGATCGACCGCGACAATGGCGAAGGGCGCGGCATCACCGTCCGCGGGCTGGGCGGCGACTTCAACCGGACCCGGCTGAACGGCATCGAGGCGCTGTCGACCGCCGGGTCGAACGATTCCGGCACCAGCCCGAACCGCAGCCGCTCGTTCGATTATTCGACCTTCGCGTCGGAACTGTTCAGTTCGTTGAAGGTGCAGAAGACCCCGTCGGCGGAAACCGACGAGGGGTCGCTGGGCGCGACGATCGATCTCGAAACCGGCCGGCCGTTCGACTTCAAGGGCACCCGAATCGGCGGCTCGGCGACCGCGAGTTATAACGAGAACAGCAAGAAGACCAATCCGCGCCTCGCCGGGCTTGCCTCGTTCCGCTTCGGCGCGGACAAGCGGATGGGGATTTTGTTTTCGGGGGCCTATAACAAGACCGTCAACGTTATCGATCAATATGCCCGCGGCGTCGGGGCGTCGGATTATCTGTATCGCAGCAGCCAGTTCGTCGGCGAAGGCGCGACGCAGCGCGCGGGGTTCTCCGCCCCGGCCGGCGCGCTGACCTATGCCAATCCCGACGCCACCGCGTTCCAGACCGGGTCGGACCCGGCGGCCTATGCCAAGCTCTATCCGGGCGCGCCCTACAACACGCCCGGCCGGTTCGACGATTCGACCGTGCGAATCCCAGCGCTGCCGTCGCTGACGCACCAGGTCGTCCGCAACCAGCGGCTGGGCCTGACCGGCGCCTATCAATGGGACGTCACCGACAAGACGCGGATCTCGATCGACGGCCTCTATTCGCGATTCCACAACGAGAGCGAGAACGACCAGCTGTCGCCGGTGGGTCTCAACCGCAACAACACGAATGCGGCGTTCAACACCGCCAATGGCCGGCTGACTCCGATCAACGCCCGTGCGGCCTATCCTGGGTTGTGCACCCCGGCGGCGGGCAGCGCCATCGCGGTGTCGCAGGATTGCAGCCAATCGACCTATGGCACCACGCCGGCGTTCGCGACCGCGCTGAACGCACAGGGGCAGTTGGTGCCATCGGTGCTGGGCGCGGCGGCGGTGGTGCCCGGCGGGGTCAATCCGACCAACGCCAACATCTTTTCGACCAACCCCTACAACCTCGATCCCTATGACTATTACAACAACCCGAATTCGGTCGGGTACGTCGCGTCGCGCAACGGCCTTGGCTATCGCGGCCAGTTGATCGGGCGCCCGGGTGTCGACGTGCTCGACGCCAACGTAACCAACGGGCTCGCGGACTATCTGAAGCTGCGCAACGTCGACATGCGATCGGCGGTCGATTACGCCGAATACACCACCAAATTCTGGCAGGGTACGTTCCGCCTCGATCACGAATTCGCCGACAATTTCAAGATGGCGGCGATCTATGGCCGGTCGAAGTCGGTGAACCGGTCGACCGGGTTGCTGGTCGAATTCAACCGGATGGATTCGCCCGAAACCTTCACCTTCGACGATCGCGCGGGCGGCCCGATGCCGGTGATGGATTTCGGCTTCGACGTCGCCGATCCCGCGAACTGGCAGACGGTGAAGGGCTTCTCCGCGATCCGCCATTATCAACGCTATGTCAGCAACACCTATGAATCGATGCGCGCGGACTTCGATTGGCAGGTCAACGACCAGTTCAACATCGGTTTCGGCGGGACGCTGCGGCGCTTCGGGTTCGAAACCTCGCAGGGCGAACGCAACACCGACACGCTCAATCCCACCTTACTCGAAGCGGGCTCGACCACGGCTGCGAACAGCAAGCTGGTGTCGTTCGGCAAGGGCCTTCAGACGCCGGAAGGGACCGTGTCGAGCTTCCTCGTCCCCGATCTCGACAAGTTCAACGACCTGCTCGGCTTCCAGTGCGACTGCATCAACAAATATGGCGACTGGCGCCTGACGACGAAGCGCAACGGCGGCTCCGCGAACTTCGGCGTCGATGAATATGACAAGGGGCTGTACCTGCAGTTCGACTTCAACACCGAACTGCTCGGTCGGTCGCTGCGCGGCAACGCCGGCACGCGGGTCGCCTTTACCAGCGTGCGGTCGAGCGGCACGTCGCAGGCGGGGCGCCCGATCATCGGGACCAACGACTATACCGACTGGCTGCCGTCGCTGAACCTGAACTACGAGATCGTCCGCAACCTGATCCTGCGCGTCGGCGCGTCCAAGGTGATGGCGCGGCCTCTGCTCGGCAATCTGTCGCCGACCATCACGTCGATCTCGGTCCCCAGCAACGGCGACAACCAGGGCGCGTCGTTCACCATCGGCAACCCGCAGCTGGCGCCGTTCCGGTCGAGCAACATCGATCTCAGCGCGGAATGGTATTTCACGCCGAGCAGCCTGTTGTCGGTGGCCGTGTTCCGCAAGGACATCGCCAACTTCCCGCAGACGGTACTGTTCGCAGCGCCGCTGTCGCAGTTCGTCGACGAGGCGACGCGCGCCGCGATCCGCGCGCAATACACCAACGCCAACCAGCAGGCCTATATCGACGCCAACTATCCGTTCATCGCGCGCCAGTATCGCGACGCGCCGGGGGGGTACATCAAGGGCGTCGAATTCAACTTTCAGCAGAACCTGACCTTCCTGCCGTGGATGTTCCGCAATTTGGGCGTGCTGTTCAACTACACGCACATCCAGTCCGAGCTGAACTATATCCTCGATCCGGGGGCGGTCAGCGCGGCGGGGGTCCAGACCCGGCCGCAGCTGTTGGGGAAGGGGCCGTTCCTGGGCGTCTCGCCCGATGCGATCAACGCGACGCTGTTCTACGAGACCAAGGGGTTCCGTGCCCGCGTCTCGGTGTCGCAGCGTGCCGGCTACAGCACCACCTATCCGCTCGCAGCGGGATCGTGCAGCCCGGGGCTGACGACGGTCGGCACCGGCGCGATCGAGACGGTCGGATGCGACAGCCCGCTGATCAACGATTTCGGGTTCAGCGAGTCGACGACCAATATCGACGCGTCGATCAACATCAACCTGGTGACCGGCCTGTCGATTTCGGCGGAGGGGCTGAACCTGACCAACCAGACCAGCAACCGCTACGCCTATGATGGGCAGGAAGCGGTGTCGCAATATGGCAGCTCGGGCCGCGTCTACCGCGTCGGTGCGCGTTTCAGCTTCTGAGCGACTTACATGTTCCCCACACCCCGGGGGCCTGAGCCCCGCCGACCGGAGTCGGGACGCGGGGCTCTCTTGTCTTGAGGTGGTTGCCATGAAGCGTCGCGATGTGCTGATCGGAGGACTGGCGCTGGCCGGCACCGCGGCGGCGCGATCGGCATCGTCGCAGGGGGCGCAGCCCTATGGACCGGCGCCGCTGCCGGGCAGCAAACGCGCGCCCGACGCGGACGACAGCGGCCGGATGGTACCCGCACCGCGCGCCGGCTATTGGCCGTTCAGCGGAACGAGTGGGCCCGGGCGGCGCGCCACCGCGGCCAGCGCCAGCGGCGGCTGGACCAGCGGCATGCCCGACGTCCGCTACAAGGGGCCGAACCCGCCGCGATACCCGGTCGCGCCGTGGAACGACGCTGATGGCGGGACCGCGGTGAAGGCGGGCCTGCTGCCGCGGATCAGGCCGCTGCACGACGTCCATATCCGCGATACGATCGTCTGCCTGGGCGGAGACGGCTATTATTACATGACCGGATCGACCGGCGACAACATCTGGGCGGTGAACGACGGCGTCGAGCTGTGGCGGTCGAAGGATCTCGATCGCTGGGAGTATCGCGGGCTGGTCTGGTCGATCGAGCGTGACGGCCGATGGGAAAGACAGTGGCGGATGCGCGCGGGCGTGCCGTTCCGCGCGCTATGGGCGCCGGAAATCCACTTCATCCGCGGCAACTACTATATCTGCCACTCGATCAGCCGCGCTGGGCTCGCGGTGTTGAAGAGCAGCACGGGGCACCCCGAGGGGCCTTACGCCCACGCCTTCTCGCCCGACGCCCCGATCCGCCGCAGCATCGACGCGACTCTGTTCGACGACGGCAGCGCGGTGTGGCTGACCTATGGATCGGCGGACGAGATCGTCCAGCTGAAAGACGATCTGTCGGGGCTCGCCGGGGACTGGCAAAAGATGACCGCGACCCAATGGGACAATGATCCGCGGCACCACCGGGCGCCCTGCGGTCCGGACGGCTGCCGCAAGTTCGGCTATGAAGGCGCGACGATGTTCGTCCGCGACGGAGTCTATTATCTCGGTGTCGTCGATCGGTACGAGGGGCGGTATTCGTTCCGGATCTGGCTGAGCGACCGGCCGACCGGCCCGTGGCGCGAGCCGCACGAGGGGGCGCCGTGTTGCGGCGGCGGCAACATCCTGCGCGACCGCGAGGGGCGTTGGTGGCAGACCTTCTTCGGCAACGACGACGCCAGTCATTTCCGCGAAAAACCGGGTCTGGTCCGCATCGACTTCGACGCGCGCGGCCATGTGATCGTTCACCCCGACCAACCCTTTCTCATCCAGGAGCCTGCATGACCGACTTCAACCGGCGCGACGCGTTCGGGCTTGCGGCGTTGGCGGGGGGCGCCGCGCTGTTCCCCGGCACGGCGGCGACCGCTGCCTCAGCCCCGGCCATTGCCGAAGCGTCACCCTGGCGGCGCGGTTTCGAGGGCCAGCGCATCGCCGACCTAGGCGACGGGCGGTTCCTCAATCCGCTGATCGGCGGCGACCGGCCCGATCCCGCGATCCTCAAGGATGGCGCGAACTACTACATGACCTTCTCCAGCTTCGACAGCTATCCGGGGCTGACGATCTGGCACAGTCGCGACCTGGTGAATTGGCGCCCGCGCACCGCCGCGCTGACGCGCAACATCGGTGCGGTCTGGGCGGTCAGCCTGGAAAAGCACGCCGGCCGCTATTTCCTCTACATTCCGGTCAAGGCCAGTCCGAACGACATATACGTCATCCATGCCGATCATATCGACGGGCCCTGGTCCGATCCGGTCAGCCTGGGTCTGCACAGCCATATCGACCCCTGCCACGCGGTCGGCGAGGACGGATCGCGCTGGCTGTTCCTGTCGGGCGGCGACCGTATCCGGCTGGCGGCCGACGGCCTCTCGACGGTCGGCACGGTCGAGCATGTCTATGATCCGTGGCGCTACCCCGATGACTGGGACGTCGAGGGGTTCAGCCCCGAGGGTCCCAAGATCCACCGCCATGGCGGCTGGTTCTACATGATCACCGCGGTCGGCGGCACGGCGGGACCGCCGACCGGGCATATGGTGATCGTCGCGCGGTCGCGGTCGATCCACGGGCCGTGGGTCAATGATCCGGGCAACCCGATCGTCCGCACCGTCTCCACCGACGAGAAATGGTGGTCGCGCGGTCATGCCAGTCTGGTCGAAGCGCCCGACGGCAGCTGGTGGTCGGTCTATCACGGCTTTGAGAACGGGTATTGGACGCTGGGTCGCCAGGTGCTGCTCGATCCGGTGCGCTGGACCGCGGACGGCTGGTTCCGGATGACCGGGGGCGACCTGTCGCGGCCGCTGCCTAAGCCGAAGGGCGGGAAGGGTGGGGCGCACGGCCAGCCGCTGTCGGACGATTTTTCGGCGCCGTTGAAGCTTGGCGCGAAATGGAACTTCTTCCGTCCCGGTCCCGCCGAGCGCGACCGGCTGAGGATCGAGTCCGGCGCGCTGGTGATGAAGGCGAGCGGCAAGGCGCCGAGCGATTCCGCACCGCTGATGCTGATCGCGGGCGACCAGGCGTATGAATTCGAATGCGACATAGAGATCGCGCCGGGCGGCACCGCCGGGCTCGTGCTGTTCTATGACGACAAACTTTATTGCGGGCTCGGGTTCGACGAAACCCGCTTCGTCACGCATCAATATGGCATCGAACGCGGCCGTCCCGCCAATCCGCATGGGCGACGCATGACGATTCGGATCGCCAACAAGCGCCACATCGTCGCGATCCATACTTCAGGCGATGGCGGCAAGACGTGGCAGCGGTTCGACCGCGGCATGGAGGTGTCGGGATACCACCACAATGTCCGCGGCGGATTCCTGATGCTGCGCCCCGGCCTATACTCGGCGGGTGCGGGGGAGGCCCGGTTCCGCGACTTCCGGTTCCGCGCGCTGTAGCGCCGCGCCGGTTCAGGGGGTGGCGGACGGACGCGCGGCGCCGGATTGGGTCCGGTAACGATCGAACCAGGCGATGATCGCCGACGCTTTCGCCGCTGATTGCGATGGCCGCGACGTGAAGCCGCCATGGCTGGCGCCCGGCACCTTCACCAGCGCGGTCGGCACCCCGCGGATCTGCAGCGCGGCGTAATATTGCTCGGATTCGGACACCGGCGTGCGGTAATCGTCGCTGCCGACCACGACCAGGGTCGGCGTCTTGACGTTGCCGACCAGGCTGAGCGGCGAGCGGTTCCAATAGCTCATCGGGTCCTCCCATGGCAGCTTGGTGAACCAGTAGCGCGACGTGAACAGCGTGTTGTCCATCGTCAGCGCCTCGCTGACCCAGTTGATCACCGGCTTCTGCGTCGCCGCGGCCTTGAACCGGTCGGTCTTGCCGACGATCCACGCGGTCAGCACGCCGCCGCCGGAGCCACCGGTGACGAACAGATTGTCGGGATCGGCGGTGCCGTCGGCGATCGCCGCATCGACCGCGGCGATCAGGTCGTCATAGTCGGCCGAGGGGTACGCCTTGTCGATCAGGTTGGCGAATTCGGCGCCATAGGAGGTCGACCCGCGCGGGTTGGTCCACAGCACCGCATAGCCTGCCGCCGCGTAGAGCTGCATGTCGGTCGCGAAGCTCGGCCCGTAGGCGCTGTTGGGGCCGCCGTGGATCTCGAGGATCAGCGGTACGCGCCGCCCGGGTGTGCGGTTGGCCGGCGTCGCGAGCCAGGCGTCGATCGGCCGGCCGTCGGGCGCCGTGACCGCGATCTTGCGGACCGGGGCCAGCGCCTTCGCACCGGTCATTACTGCGTTTAGCTGGGTCAGCCGGCGCGCCTTGCCGCCGCTCCACACCCACAGATCGGCGGGCGCCCCCGCGTCGCCGCCGGTATAGGCGATCGCGCCGCCCTTCGAGACCGAGAATTCGCCCCCCGTATAGGGCCGGTCGAGCCCGCCGCCCTGAACGTTGTCGATCAGCGGCGTCGTCCGACCGTCGAGGCCGATCCGCGCGATCCGGCGCTGGCCGTGGTCGTCATAGCTTGCATACAGGCTGCGCGCGTCGGCGGCCCACACCGCATCCTCGATCCCGCGGTCGAGCGCGGCGGTCAGCGAACGCGGGGCAGCGGCGTCGCGGTCGCCGACATAGAGCTGGGTGTTCTCATAGCTGCGGCGTTTGTCGTCGAAGCCGAGCCAGGCGATCCGCGCGCCATCGGGCGACACCCGCGGCTGGCCATCGGGGCCGTCGCGGGTGGTTAGCGTCCGCATCGCGCCGCTCGCCACGTCGACCGCGATGACGTCCGAGTTCATCACCTGCCGTTCGGCCTCCGGCCCGCGGATCGCGGCGAAGACGATCGCGCGCCCGTCGGGCGTCCACGACAGCGGCCCGCCGTCGTCGAATGCGCCGAAGGTCAGCTGGCGTGCCGCGCCGCCCTCCGCGCCGACGACGAACAGGTGATCGCGGCCCGGCTTCACATAGCCCGGGCCGTCGTTGCGGTAGTTGACCCGGTCGATGACGGTCAGCGGCTCGGCCCATTTCGCACCCTCGGGCTTGGGCGGCGCCTTGCCGAGCGTGGTCGGCTCGCCCGCGACGGTCGCGACATAGGCCAGCCGCGTGCCGTCGGGCGACCAGGCCAGCGCCTGCGGATCGCCGGGGAAGCTCGTCACGCGCGCGCTCGCGCCGGTGGCGACCCAGCGGACGAACAGCTGCGATGCCTCGCCTTCGCTTGCCGCATAGGCGATGCGGGTCCCGTCGGGCGACCAGCGCGGGCTCGATCCCTGCGTCGCGAATGGCGACTGGCGGCCCGATGCGACGTCGACCAGCCACAACGACGATTGGACCCGATCGGTCATCACGTCGGCGGTGCGGCGGACGTAGACGATGGTGCGGCCGTCCGGGCTGATCTGAGGATCGGCGGCGATCGAGAGGCCGAACAGATCGGCACCGGTGAACACGCGCGTCGGCGCGTCGGCTGGCGCCGCGTTGGGCTGTTGCTGCGCACGGGCGGCAAGGGGGGCGGCAAGAAGCAGAAGAGCGAGGGTCAGGCGCAAGCGGGGCTCCTAGGTGAGACGAATAGGGGGACGGTCGGCCGAGGCGGCGTGGTCAGATCCCCGTCGGGCCTTTCGCGATCTTGCCGCGATGCATGACGAAATCGACGTGTTCGAGCCGGGTGACGTCCTGCAATGGCGATCCGGTCACCGCGATCAGGTCCGCGGTCTTGCCGGGGGCCAGGGTGCCGATGTCGTCGCGGCCGAGCAGGTCGGCGGCGCCGACGGTCGCGGCGGCGATCGCCTGGGTCGGGGTCAGGCCGTTCTTGACCATGAGCGCGAACTCGGTCGCGTTGTCGCCGTGTTTCGACACCCCGGTGTCGGTGCCGAACGCGACCTTCACGCCCGCTGCATAGGCGCGCCGGTGGTTGGCGGCCATCGCCGCGGCGGCAGCTTCCGCCTTAACGATCGTCGCGGGCGGCAGAGCGCCGCCGCGCGCTTGCGCAAGTGCTGCGACCGGGGCGATCTCGGTCGGCACCAGATACGCGCCCTTGGTCTTGAACAGCCGGATGGTTTCGTCGTCGAGGAACGTGCCGTGTTCGATTGAATCGACGCCCGCCTCAAGCGCAGCCTTGGTCCCCTCCGCGGCGTGGCTGTGCGCGGCGACCTTGCGGCCCAGCGTGTGCGCGGTGTCGATGATCGCGCGCATTTCCTCGGGCGTCATCGCGCGGCCCAGCCCGCCGCTGACGTTCGACAGCACCCCACCGGTCGCGGCGAACTTGATCACGCGCGCGCCGAGCGCGACCTGCGCGCGCACCGCGCGGCGGCAGTCGTCGGGGCCGTCGCACAGATTGATTTCCTTGCCGTGGACCATGTCGGCGAATTCTTCGGCGAGCCCGTTGCCACCGTCGCCATGCCCGCCGGTCACCGAGATCATCTCGCCGGCGTTGGTGATCGTCGGGCCGTCGACCGTGCCCGCGTCGATCGCATCGCGCAGCGCGCGGATCCCGCGCGGGTCGCCGCCCAGATCGCGCACCGAGGTGAACCCGGCGCGCAGCGTCGTGCGCGCATTGGCGACCGCGGTCATCTCGTCGTCGAACCGGTCGCGGTTGAGCGCTTCGAGCCGCGCGCGCATCGGGTCCCCGCCGATCCCCCAGAGATGGACATGCATGTCGACCAGCCCCGGCAACACGAACGCGTTGCGCAGATCGACCAGAGTCGCGCCCGGTTCCGGTGCGACGAAACCATCGCGCAACTCGGCCACCTTGCCGTCGCGAACGATGATCGTCGTGTTCCCGCGCGGCGACTGTCCAGGGCGGTCGAGCACCGTACCTGCCTGGATGTAGGTCGTCGTCGCGGCGGTCTGCGCGAGAGCGGGTGCCGCGACAGTGGAAGCGAGCGCGATCAGGCAGGTCTTCAGCATGTGTCATCCCCCTTTTTCGCCATGCTTGCCGAACCTAGCCGTTGCAGCAAGGACTCTTTGGCAGGTGGGCGGCGGCGCTATTGAATTGCCTGCCGGTCGAGCGACTTGGCCAGCGCCTCGGGCGTGTCGCGTAGCCCGCCGGCAATGGCGTCGTGCAGGGCCCCCGCGTCGGGAACGGCGCACCGGCGGCCGAGCGCGAACACGCTGCCGGGTCGTGTCGGCCCGCACAGCGGCCGATCGGTTACCCATTCCAGCGCCCAGCCGTGCTGCAACATCAGCAACGCCATGGTCGTGCCGGTCAGCAGCCGGCGATGGTTGTGCCCGATGGCGCCGACGTGCGCCGCCTGCCCGAGTCCGTGCGCCTCGAGCAGGAGAAGTGACTCCTCGCCCGCCGCGGCGTGGCAGCGCTGCAGCACCGCGTGCGGATCGCGGACATGTTCCAGCGATCCCATGACCAGGATCAGGTCGAACCGGTCGCGATCGATCGGCATCGTCTCGGCACTCGCCGTCACCACCGGCAGCCCGCGCGCGGCGGCGTCCGCGGTTGCGGCCTCGTCGGGGTCGATCCCGAGCACCGCCCAGCCGCGATCGACGAACGGCTGCATCATGCCCCCCGCGCCGCATCCCACGTCGAGCAAACGCCCGGTCTGCGGCAGCCAGCCGGCAAGATTGTCGAACAGCGCGGCGCCGCGGTCGACCTGATCCGCAACATAGGCTGCGCTCGGTGCCGCCGCGCCGCCGACCATCCCGCGATAGATCCGGCTGTAATAGGCGTCGTAGAATTCGGGCGCGAACCGCGGCGACTGCACCATCAATCCGCACCGGGCGCAGCACACAGTGGCAAACCGCGTGCGGAGCCCATCGGCAACGCGCGCCGTCGTCCGCAGTTCGACCGCGGCCTCGCCGGTGCACAGCTCGCAGGTGGCAGGTTGGGGAAGAGGGGCGTACGACTGCAGCCCGAGCGTGTGCAGGTACGCGGGGAGGGCGAGGACGATGTCCTCACTTGATCGCAAGGAAGCCCTCGAAACAGACATATTTGAACAGTGTCGCGATATCAACAAAGCCTGCGCGCTGCAGCAGGCTCAGGTTGCCGTCGGTGGAAAACGGTTCGAGCACGCCTTTCAGGCTGCGCGTCTTCGCAAGGATCTCCTCGGCCGAATACCCGTGGTCGAGCTTCATTTCGGTATACAGCGCGGTCGCGATGTCCTGGAAGCGCGCATCGGGCGCGCGCACTTTCTCGAACAGGATCAACGCACCGCCCCAGTTGAGTGTGGCGTAGAGGCGGTCGATGAGTTCCTGGCGACGCCGCGGCGGCACGAACTGCACGGTGTAATAGGCGATGATCAGGTCGGCGGGCTCGTAATGATGTTCGCAGATATCGCCCTCGACGAACTCGATCCCGCCGGACCCGTCGCGCTTCAGCCCGCCGCCCGCTTCCGCTTCGCGGATCATCGCGGCTTCGCGGTCGATGCCGATCCACCGCACCGTCGGCGGGTGCCGCACCGCGAGCCGGTGGATCAGCCGCCCGGTCGACGCGCCGAGATCGTAACAGGTCGATCGGTCGGACACGAAATGATCGCTGATCCGCGCGATCAGTTCGTGGCAGTCGTCATAATAGGGGATCGAGCGCTGCGCGTGCGCGACGAACTTGCCCGGCACGTCGCCGCCGAATTTCCACCGAGTCGGCTCCATGACGATGTCGTCGCCGACCGCAGGTGCGGCGGATACCGATGCGGGGCCCATCAGATCGCGCCGAACGACATCGGCTGACGCGGCAGATACGCGCCGTCGCCAGACCCGTAATAGCGCCGGATCTCGAGTCCCTGCAGGTCGAAGCCGTGTTTGAGATCGTGCAGCTTGTCGACGACGCGATCGAGCGTCGCCGCGTCATCGATATCGAAACAGTCGAGATGATCCTCGAACAGCTGCTGGTGGCCGAGCTGCGCGTCGATCTTCTGGTGCGCAAAATAGGGGGCGAGCGCACCCTTGGGCAGATCGTACCGCGTCTCGATCAGCGCCTGCGCGCCATCGGCGCCGTCGTCGGGCAGTTCCTGCGCCTCGACCAGCGCCGCCATCAGGAGCACCGATGCGGGCGCGGTGGCGAACAGGTCGCGCATCAGCCATCCGATCGCGCGGGTCGATACCAGCGGGCGGCTGTCGATCACCTCGCGGGCCGACAGACCCATATTCACCAGCGTCTCCACCACGAAGCGTTCGTGCCCGCGCTCCTCCTCGCCGTATCGGACGAGCAAGGCCTTGAGCGCCCCCTCGGGCGCCAGCGCCGCGGCCGCCGCGATCGCGTCGGGGAAGTCGCGGACATAATGATAGGTCTCGAGCAGCCAGCCGAGCAGCACCGGGCGCGGCAAGTCCTCGTCGATCAGCGCATTGCCGATGAAGTCGCGGGCCAGCTCGCCCGACCACAAGTCGACGATCCGCTTCAGCCGTTCGATCGTCGGTCGCGAGGGGTGCCCGCCGACCAGGCCGATCGTGGTCAGCGAGGCGAGCATCGCCGCGACCTGGGGCGCGGGCACATCGCTGCGCGCGGCGATGTCGGCGACGCTGTTGTGCGGCGTGCAATGCGGACGGATCCGCAGGAACGCCAGCGCCTGCTCGGTCGCGATCTCGAAACACCCGTCGGGCGTCTCGACGAAGGCGGTAGGCTCGCCCTGAGTGACCTGCCAGATATTCTCCCGCAGCCGGAGCCGATCGAACACCGAAACATCACGCGTCGCAAGCATGGCGCATCATCCATTGGAGTGAAGGGGGCGCTGGAGTGAAGGGGGTGCCGGACACGCGCCTGGCACCCGATCGACCGCAATCAGCCGCACATGAAGATGGTCTTGCGCTTGTCGGCCGCGACCGAGCGGCCTTCGGTTTCGCGGAACACCAGAACGCTGGTCGGCGAAGCGCGCAACGCGGCGAACACCGCTTCGACCGCCTTTGCATCGACACCATGTTTTCCGGCGGCGGTAATCACGTCAGCCTTGGTCATCGTCCTTCTCCTCAGGTTGGTTTTGGATTTGTCGGTTTGTCGTCTCCGACCTATTCACGCGGCCACGGCGATCGGACCGGCGCGCGCGTTCTGTCCTTCCGCCGCTGTGCGTTGCGCCAGCGCGTCGCGGACCGCGGGGCTGAAGAACAGCGCCAGCGTCTCGTCCTCGAACAACCGGCCGAGGTCGGTCAGCCGCAATACCGTTTGGCCCAGGTCGTCGTCCTGCGCGGCGAGGACGCCGACTTCGACGAGCGAGCGCGTCAGCCGGTGATAGGTCTGGGTAAGGGCGGGCTCGCGTGTCCTGATGCCGGCGAGGGCGTCGTCTTCGATCCGGCCATGGCGCAACCCGGTGGCATAGGAGGTCGCGAGCATCTCCGCGTCGTCGATCCGTCGTCCGGTCGTGATCGGCATCACGCCTGCGCTCACGCGGTCGACATAGGCGGGGATCGCGGAGTCGTTGCGGAACAGATAGCCGAAGCCGTCGCCCGATCGGGCACCGCCGACACGCGAATAGGCCGAACTTCCCAGGCCGATCAGGTTGCGCGACGCGGTGGTGCGGATCGTCTTGAACGGGTCGACATGCTGGCGTTCGCGCACGAACCGGTTGCCGTCGGTCTGCTGATAGCCGAGCGCCGCCATCTGCTGCCAGATCAGCATCCGCCCGAGCAAGGTCGCCTGCTCGTCCTCGAAACCGCCGTGCTTCGCATCGCTCTTATACCAGTCGCGTTGCGGGCGATCGGCGAAGCGGCCATGATACCAGGTGAGGTGCGGGGGGCGAAGTTCACCGATGACCTTCAGATTCTCCCAGGTCTCGAACGGCGAGCCCCGGTACAGCCCCTGGATCAGGTCGAGATTCCAGTTTGCGAACACCGCGGCGGCGATCTCCGCCGCTCGAATGGCCACGTCGCGCTTGTAGCCGCGCGCGGCGTGCTTGAGCACCGCATCGTCGAACGACTGCACCCCGAAGCTCAGCCGGGTAACGCCGCGCGCGCGGAGGAACCGCAGCGTATCTTCGCCATCCGGTGCCGTGATGCTCAGCGGGCTTCCCTCGATGCACAGCTCGGCGCCCGGCACGACGTCGAACGCATCCCCGATGGCGGTCAGCAGTTCGCCCAGCGCGCGCTGCTCGAGGATCAGCGGCGTTCCCCCGCCGATATAGATCGACGACACCCGCGTGCCGGCGCGCGCCAGCCACGCACCCCACATCGCGATTTCCTGGTGCAACGCGGCCAGATACAGCGTCACCGCGGTGTCGTCGTGCGCGCGCGCTAGCCCTTTTCCGGGATAATGCTGCACCGCATAATGGCAGAAGGTGCAGCGCGTTTCGCAGAACGGAATGTGCAGGTAGAGGCTCGTCTCCCGCCCCGGATCGATCGCGTCGATCACGGTTGCCGGATCGACCGGGACCAGCGAATCGATCGGCGGATAGACCGCGACCGAATGCGATCCGCCGAGCACCTGGCGGCTGATCCGCAGTCCCGTCGCGTGGAGTTGCGGCAGCCGCGCCGGAAGACCGAGGCGGTCGAGCCCGGCGGAGGCGCGTTCGAAGGCGGCGGCCCATTTGGTCATCGCGCGTCGGCCCGGCAGCACGAGGGATGGGCGCGCGGCACGCTATCGGCCCCCGATTTCGGCGATGATCGTCAGATACACGTCGGCATGCGGCCCCTCGTGCGCCTCATGCGCATAGGTGAAATCGTGCGGGTCGACCGCGCAGGGCAGATATTGCTTGCGCCACTGGCTGGCGGGTTCGCCGATCATCGACGGCGCAATCTGACCCCAGACGCGTTCGGCGACGATTGTCAGGTCGGGGCGGTCGAACGCGCTACGGACCCAGCCGTAGATCTCGTCATATTGCACCCAGGGTTCGCGCAGCCGGGACAACGGCAGGCGGACCAGCCGGTGAGTCACCGCGATGCGGCCGCCGACACGCACCACGCGCTGCATTTCGGCGATCATCGCCGGGCCGATACCGAGTTCCCAGATCGCGCCGGTCCATTCGTTGACCGCGGCGTCCGCGGCTCCGTCAGGCAGGGGGATCCGCTGCGCCAATCCGGGGCGGAACTGCACATTGGTGAAGCCGCGATCGCAGGCGATCGCGCGCGCGCGGTCGCTGACGCAGCGCAGCATCTCGAACGAGAGCACGACGCCGTCCGGCCCGACCGCCGGCGCCAACCGTCGTGCCACGCGGCCCAGGCCGCCGCACACGTCGACCAGGATGCTGCCCGGCCCGATCGACAGGAGATCGGGGTTGTTCGGCAGCAGATCGTCGTCAGGCCGAACCAGTTTCTCTTCGGCCTCCGGGGTCTGGCTCCACGAATTGTCGCCTTCGCACGCCTTCAGGAAGGGAATCCGCCGCCGCAGATACGCGCGTCGAAACCGATCCGCGTTACCGGGTGGCGCGGCGGCGGGGCGTGCGCTCGCCACCCGACCAAGGATCACCGCGTCGCTTGGCAGCGTTTCGACCAGCACGTCGCCGATCGCCTCCTCGAGCGCGTCGATGAAGTCGAACAGCGCATCGCATTCATCGGGCGCTGACGGGATCGCGTTCGCATCGATGCGCAGTCGCAACCCGGCGACGTACGCCGAGGTTACCCAGGCTATCGCTCGGGCGCGGACCTGCGGGTCGCAGATCGAGCGGTCGGCGGTCATCTGCGCCTGCACCGCGACGCCGTGACGCGTCAGCGCGGCGACGCCCGGGACCGGGCCCTGTGGCGCCGGCCATGCAACGCCTTCGATCACGACCGCGGCGCCGATCCGACGCAGCGTCCGGCAAAGCGGCGCGTCGCACACGGCGTTGTCGGTGCGGATCTCGATCCGGTGGATCCGGATGTCGCCAACCGCGCGCGCGTGCGCGAGTGCCTCTATCAGCGGGGCGTGCTGCGCCAATGCCGCGCCCCGCAAGATCAGGTCCGGGGCGCGCCCCGCGTCGGTCACCGCGCGACAGACCTGGTCCGCCGTCATCCCGTCGCCGAGGTCGAGCGTGACGACCGGCCGCAGCATAGCATTGCGGCGCTGGGCCGCCGACGTCCGCAGCGCCGCGAGTACCGCGTCCGACGGCGCCTTGGGCGATGTCACATGCACGAACCCCGCCGCGTGCAGCGTCGCGACCATCGCATCGATTAGGCGGCGGTCGGAATAGCCGCGGCGCAGCGCTCGCATTTCGACTGGCGCCCCGGTCATGTCTGCGATCACGTCGAGCAGTCCGTCGCCGGGCGGGATCGCCATGCCGGTGTCGAAATGGCCGTGCGCGAGAAACCGGAACCCCGCGATCTCCGCGTCGAGCCGTTCCACCGCCGGGTCGAGCATCACGAACGCGCCATCGGGAAGCGCGGTGGCGGCGGAGGCTGGCTGCGGGGCGTCACCCAAATACATGATCGGCCACCGTCGCAGCCGGCGCGATACGCGTGCTGGCAGGGAGTTGGGTAACGACGCCGAGCGCCGCGAGCGAGTCGAGGATGCCGATCACGTCGGCAAGCGGAACGGCGCCGAGCGCGACCGACAGCTCTGCGACGGTGCGCGAGCGCTCCAGCAACGCGAACACGCGCGCGGCGCGCTCGGACAGTTCGGCGCAGGCGCGATCGGCTTCGGCCGCGGGGAAATAGACCAGCCAGCAATGCGCCGACACCTTGAGCGCATCGGTCGGATCGAAGTCCGTCGGGTTGACGATCCAGTCCGTCAGGTCGTGCGCCGACCGGACGATGGTCGCGGCGCGGCTGGCCACGAAGCGCGTGGTCGGATCCCCGATGCGTCGGGTTTTACGGGGCGGTCGGTCGGGCCAGGCATCTGCTCGCTTGCCCAGGCGCCTCGCCAGCGCGATCGTCGCGGCGTCGAGCGACAGGACGTCCTGGTGCGCAGGCGCGGCGAACTCTGCGCGTGCCGCCAAATGCGCGACGAACCCCGCCGCGGCGCGCCAGAAATGCGGTCCGTGATCGGCATAGCCGTCGGCCTTCGCATAGTCCGCCGCGACCGCGTCGACGTCGAGCCCGCTGGCGTAGAGCAATTGCTGCGACATCGGCACGAGGCTCAGCGCGGCGAGCGCGTTGCGCACCAGTCCTTCGCGATACATGCCGATATTGGTCTCGGTCGCGACCGGGGTGGCGGCATAGTCGGCGAGAATCGCACGCTCGGCGGCAGACCAACCGGCCCAGTCGGGGTCTATTGTCGCACCGTCGCGATCCAGCACGCGCGCCACCACCGCGTCGTCGGTCAGGATGCGGCGCCAGGTGTCCCAGACCAGCCGCGCGTCCATCACGCTGCCTCGCGACGCGTGGTACGCCGGCTCGCCCCGCCGTAAGCGCGGTCCCAGGCGCCGCGCGCGCGATCGAGATCGGCCAGGATGAGCTCGGTCGTGCGCGTGGTATCGAGCGTCTCGGTGTCGAGCTGCAACGCGCTGGTTTCATATTCGAGGATGACGGCGCCCGGATGCCCGCGTGCCAGAACCTCGTCGAGCAGGTCCCAAACCGGGTCCGGCACTGGCGTGTCGTGCAGGTCGTGATACTGGCCGTCGATCCAGCGCCCGCCCGCCATGTGCACCGTAATGACGCGATCGATCGGCACGGTGTCGAGGAACCGCGCCACCGAATAGCCGGTCGCGGCGTGGTTCAGTTCGTTGGCGTAGAGATTGTGCAGGTCGAGGTGCAGATAGGTCCCCGACAGTTCGACCAGCCCGGCGAGGAACGTCTCCTCCGGCATGTCGCTGCCCGGGCAGCGCCGGTAATAAGCTGCATTCTCATGCCCCAACGGGACTCCGTACAACTCCTGCAACGCCCGGCACGCGTCGCCACGCGGATCATCTCGGCGTCGGAAAACTGCAGCGGGCTGCTCCACACGTCCGACCACGACGCGTCGCTGTAGAAGCAATGGTTGGTCACCCAGGGCACGGCAAAGGCCTTCGCCAACGGCACGTGGCGGCGAACCGCGGCGGTCTCTGCCAGCGGCGCGAACCCGAAATCGCCGCCATAGTTCGAATGGCCGACGATCGGGAATCGCGTTGCGGCGTCGCGCACCGCGGCGGCGGCGCGGGGCGACGTCAGGCTCGGCCCGTCGAGCGGCCCCATGACCGCGTCGAACAGGATTTCCAGCGCATCGAGAGGTTGCTCCGCGAACGGAAACCACCCCACCAGCGCGGGATTGAACTGGAGTCCAACCCCGAGGCTGGGCACTTGCATCGCGATACCCTTCGTCACGCCGTGCGTCGCTGAACATTCAGCCCCTGTCCGTCAGTTCGCGCATTTCGGCGCGACTGCGCATTTCGGCGCGGCGGCGCAGCGCGCGGCGGTCGCAGCGCACTTTGCCGCGGTCGCGGCGCATTTGGCGGCGGTCGCGGCGCATTTCGCAGCGGCGGCGGTCGCCGCGCACTTCGCGGCCGACGCGGCACATTTGGCCGCGGTCGCGGCGCATTTGGCTGCCGTCGCCGCACATTTCGCTGCGCTGTCGGCGGCGGTAGCGCTGATCGAAAGATTCTTTACGTCGGCCATATCGTCTCTCCCTCAAGTCTTCGTTATCAAAATCCTGCAGGCGATCGTAATTGGTCCGACCGCCGGCTACACACCAGTAAACATCACGCCCTATGCGACGCGCGCATAAGGGCCGCGCATAAGGTTCGACTCGGCGCCAAATCAGTTTTCGTTGTGGGCAATACGAGCACTTGAAGACGCGACGAGTCAAATACAGTTAGTTCTATAATGAATGTTTCCGATATTGCAGTGTTCAGTTGTGCGGTATTGGGATGCATTCGTTAATACCAATAGGTACAAGCACTTCGGGTCTTGCATCATTATATCTGGATGAGGGGGTGTCGTGGTCGTCATTAGGGCAATGTTCACGCGGTTCCGGCGTGCTTCCGATGCGCAGGCCCGGCGATGAAGCTTGCGACCCTCGCCTTCACCGTCACCGACTGGAGCGCCGTCCCGACAACCCGGCATGAGGGCGAAACCGGTTATGCCGAGTGGCGTACCCTGGAGTTCGGCGAGACCCGCGTTCGCATGGTGGACTACAGCCCAGGCTATCGCGCCGACCATTGGTGCGAGCGCGGGCACATCTTGCTGGTGGTGCGCGGTGAACTGGATACCGAACTCCGTGACGGTCGCCGGGTCCGCCTGACGCCGGGGATGAGCTATCAGGTTTCGGATTGCGGCGACGCTGCGCACCGATCCTCCTCTGGTCCGGGCGCCACCGTCTTCATCGTTGATTGAACCCCAGTTCGACCTGCGGTCGTAATCGGGACTAGTAGCGGCGTTTCGATACGCGGGGTCCGTCGCGGACGTCTCGCCGATGCAATTATGCGTCGCGCGGTGGCAATCCTCGCCTGTCGGCGGCAAGATTTCCGATAACCGACGTCGCGCCTTTGGCGTCTGTTTCGCGAGCGGGTTGCGGCGGACGCCGCGCATAGTGTGACGGTCGGGCGCAGATCGCGGGCGAGATCGCTTTGCGGTAGATTTCGGACTCGCGCAGATCATGGAAATCTTGGTTGCCAGGATTTCGGCGCCGACGCCGTGCTCACTTTTGTCCGTGCACAAATCGTGAGGATCGGCATGGCCTTCGTCGGAGGAAATTGGATTTCCACTTTTCGCGGATCAACTGCCTGGACCGTCAACAAATGGAGAATGAAAAAGCAAATACATTTATATATCTGTCGATGTACCTGAATGCTAAGGGGCAAAACCGATAATATATTATATTAAACCGACAGTACTGTTATATAATACCACAGCATTACAAGTATAGAGATATCCCTCATTTCCGTTTAGTCTAGAATCAAATTACAATCCAATTTGACTTAGTCGGTGACTTAATCAATTATAAACGTCTTATCTCTACCTCTTCATCATCAGTACGCGGCGTAAACTGCGTTTTACGGAACGCGATTTGCGCGGTGGCAGGCGGCAACACGCTGCTGACCCGCTCGCTCTGCTCGTTGCGAGCGGCAGCAGGTGGGCCCCGGCAGCAACGGTGAGGTGGTAAGTGGCATTGAAGTTCGCCGGTGCTCTTCTTTTGGTGACAAGCCAGGGCGCATTCGCGCAGTCCAACCTTTCGGGCGGGCAGTTGCAGCAGATTCCGCGCGCGCCGGTGGCGCCACAAGCCACGCCAGAGCTCACGATCATACCGCGGGCCATGACCCCCGACGACGGCCCCGCCGGCGCCAGCATCCGCGTTTCGACGCTCCGCGTGACCGGACAGACTCTCTTCAGCGAACCAGAGCTGATCGCGGCCAGCGGCTTCGTTTCCGGAAGCGACATGACGCTGTCGCAGCTGCGCGGAATGGCGGCCAAGATCACCGCCTTCTACAACGCCCGCGGCTATTTCGTCGCGCAGGCCTATCTTCCCGCGCAGGAGATCAAGAACGGCGAAGTCGCGATCGCCGTGGTCGAAGGGCATTACGGCAAGGTCGCCATCGACAACCGCAGCCCGCTGTCGACACGCGTCGCCCGGGGCGTGCTTGCCGGTCTGGACCCGGGCGATGTGGTCGAAAGCGCGCCGCTCGAACGTCGCCTGTTGCTGCTGTCGGACGTCCCGGGCGTCCGCGTGAAGTCCACGCTGGCGCCGGGCGAAATGCCCGGCAGCTCGGACCTGACCGTGGAGCTGGTTCCAGGACCGCGCGTCACCGGAAGCGTCGAGGCGGACAATGCGGGAAATCGCTACACCGGCCGCTATCGCTTCGGCGGCACGGTCAACCTCAATGACCCGCTCGGGATCGGCGACATGCTCAGCCTGCGCGTGCTCGCCTCGACGGCGGGGCTTGCTTACGGCCGTGCCGCCTACCAGGCGCCGATCGGCAATCTGACGGTCGGGGTCGCCTATTCGCGCGTCCGCTACGATCTCGGCAAGGAATTCGAGGTGCTCGACGCGAGCGGCACGGCGGAGGTTGCCAGCGTGTACGCCAGCTACCCGCTGATCCGTTCGCGCGCCGCCAATGTCTATGCGGTGGCCGGGTTCGACGCCAAGCGTTTCACCGACCGCGTCGGGCTGCTCGATACCGAGTCGAAGCGCAGCAGCCGGGTGATGACCGGCGGCGTGAATGCCGACTCGCGCGACAATTTCGCCGGCGGCGGGTCGACCTCGGCCTCGCTGATCTGGAGTTACGGCGCGCTCGACATCAAGAACCCATTCGATCGCGCGATCGACGCCGCGAGCGGACGAACGCAGGGGCATTTCAACAAGCTCGCGTTCAGCGGCGCGCGGTTGCAGACGGTCACTGGGCCGCTGTCGGTGTACGGATCGGTGCGCGGCCAGTTCGCGTTCGACAACCTCGACAGTTCGGAAAAGATGGAACTCGGCGGGGCCTATGGTGTCCGCGCCTATCCCGAGGGCGAGGCCTATGGCGACCAGGGCTATATCGCCACCGCAGAGGCTCGGCTCGGTCTCAGCCAGTGGCTGGCGGGCGTGCCGGGCAGCTTCCAGGCGATCGCGTTCGTCGATGTCGGTCAGGTCGATTACGCCAAGGACCCGTGGTTTGTGGGGCCCAACCGGTCGCATCGCAGCGGCTATGGCGGTGGTCTGAGCTGGGCGGGCCCGGAGCGTATTCTCGTCAACGCCACCTACGCCCGCAAACTCGGTTCGCAGGATGCGACGTCGGCCCCCGATCGTGCGGGCCGGTTCTGGTTCGGAGTCGTCAAGCTGTTCTGAAGGCCACGCCGCGCCCCCCACGCGGACCAAATTGTCATTCGAGGATTTTCGCCATGACCGATCGTTCCGCCGCCTCTAGCCCCCGCCTGCTTTCCCGCCCGCTTTCCCGCAAACTGGGCCGCGCGACCAGCAGACTGACCGCCTCGACCGGGCTCGCCGGCTTCACGCGTCTGGCGCTGTGGAGCCTGGCGGGCTCGTTGGGGTTTGCGGTGGCCGCGCAGGCGCAGAGCCTGCCGTCGGGGGGTAGCGTGGTCGCCGGCAGCGCGACGATCTCGACCCGGGCCAACTCGGTCACCGTGCAGCAGTCGAGCCAGTCGGCGGTGCTCAACTGGAACAGCTTCAACATCGGCGCGGGCAAGTCGGTCCGGTTCGATCAGCCCGGCGCGACATCGGTCGCGCTGAACCGCGTCACCGGCAACGACGCGTCGGTGATCCTCGGCAACCTGTCGGCCAACGGCAAGGTGTTCCTGGTCAACAGCAACGGCGTGCTGTTCGGCAAAGGCGCGCAGGTCAGCGTCGGCGGCCTGGTCGCCTCGACGCTCGACATCGCGGACGCCGATTTCATGGCCGGTCGGTATGCGTTTGCCGGCAGCAGCGGCGCGGCGGTGCTCAACCAAGGCACGATCGTCGCGGCGGACCAGGGCTATGTCGCGCTGCTCGGCGCCAATGTCGGCAATACCGGCGTGATCAAGGCGCGGCTGGGCACCGTCGCGATGGCCGCCGGGCAGGGCGTCACGCTCGACGTCGCCGGCGACGGGCTGCTCAACGTCAAGGTCGACACCGGTGCGATCAACGCTCTAGTCAGCAATGGCGGGCTGATCCGCGCCGATGGCGGCGCCGTTCTGCTGACCGCGCAGGCGGCCGGGCAGCTGCTCCGCACCGTCGTCAACAATACCGGCGTGATCGAGGCGCGCACGATCTACCAGCGCAGCGGCACGATCCTGCTGCTCGGCGACATGACCGCGGGCACGGTCAACGTCGCGGGTACGCTCGACGCCAGCGCGCCGATGAACGGCCATGGCGGGTTCATCGAAACCTCGGCGGCACGCGTCAATGTCGCCAATACGGCGAAGGTCACCACGGCCGCGCCGCGCGGCATAACCGGAACCTGGCTGATCGATCCCGAGGATTTCACGATCGCGTCGAACGGCAATATCTCGGGGGCGACGCTGTCGGCGCTGCTCGTCACCAACAGCGTGACGATCACGACATTGCCGGGCCCCTCGGCGACGGTGCCGGGCGCCCCGCCGGTGACGACGCTCGGCACCGACGTGACCGGCAACGGCGACATCAACGTCAATGAAGCCGTCGCCTGGACTGCGGCGCCGAACACGACGACGCTGCGGTTGAACGCGGTGCGTGACGTCAACTTCAACGCCGCGGTCACCGCGACCAACGGCAACGTCGTCGCGTGCTGCGGCCGTGACGTGAACGTCAACGCGGCGATCACCACGACCAACGGCAGCGTCCTGCTCAACGCGGGGCGCAACGTGTTCGTCAACGGGTTCATGACCACCACCGACGGCAACATCGCGCTGTGCGCCGGGCTCGACGTGCTGATCTCGACCAAGATCACGCTGACGCGCGGGAGCACGATCCCGTCGCAGAGCCTCGATCTAACGCCGGGCTTGCTGATCATCGCCGGTGCCGCCGGAACCGGGCCGGGGATCGCCGGCGGTACGGTGACGTTCTCGCCGCTCGCGCCGCCCGCGACGGTCACCGCAGCCCCGGTGACGATCAACTACAACCCGATTTCGTACGCGCAACCTGCCGACTATTCGGTCAACTTCGTCCTGACCGAAGGCGCCGCACTGACCCAGCACATGCTGTTGTTCCCCAATGGCGGCAAGGTCGCCGACGGCAGTACCGCGACGACGCTGACCGGCTTCAACACCAGCCTGGAGTCCGGGCTTCCGACGGGGGTGACGCTGGTGGCCGGGCCCGATGCGACCGCGGTCTACGACAGCGCGGGTCCCGGGACCGGGATCGGCATCACCTACAGCGGCTACAGCCTGTCCGGGCCGAATGCTGCGCAATATGCGCTCGCCGGATCGTGCTGCGTCGCGGGGTTCCGCACCACCGGGACGATCACGCCGACGCCAGTGGTTGTGCCACCGGTCGTGGTGCCGCCTGTCGTTCCGCCGGTTGAGGTGCCGCCGGTGGTCACGCCGCCCGTCGTGACACCGCCCGTCGTCGTTCCGCCGGTCGTTCCGCCGGTCGTTCCGCCGGTGGAGACTCCACCCGTCGTGGTTCCGCCAGTCGTTCCGCCAGTCGTTCCGCCGGTCGTGCCGCCGGTTGAAGTGCCGCCCGTCGTTCCTCCTGTAACGCCGCCAGTGGTGGTGCCCCCCGTCGTGACACCCCCCGTCGTGACGCCCCCCGTCGTGACGCCGCCCGGCGTGGTTCCGCCGGTCGTACCACCGGTCGTCACCCCGCCTGTCGTCGTTCCCCCCGTGGCGCCGCCTGTGGTGGTCGTGCCGCCGGTGGTGACACCGCCCGTGGTCGTCCCGCCGGTCGTACCCCCCGTGGTTGTCGTCCCGCCCGTGGCTGCCCCGGTCGTGCCCCCCGTCATTGCTCCGCTCGCCCCGGCGGGACCGACGTTCGTCGGTCAGGCGCCGCGCGCCGTGCTCGTCCCGGCGTCGGTCGGGTTCGCGGTACTCGGCACCGGGGTCCGGATGCCGACCGCGCAGCTCGTTTCGACCAGCCCGGCCCCCGTTATCGCCCCGGCGCCCGTGGTCGTGCCGCAGCCCGTCGCACCGCGCGTCTACGCGCCGAAGCAGAGCAGGAACTGAGCCTGGCCGGCCACCGTCCACTCGTGCCGCCTATAGGCAGGGCCGCTGCTTGGCTGGCGGTGACGCTATTGGCGTGCGCGCCGGCCGCCGCCTGGGCGTCGCCGGTCGAGCCGCCGGCGACGGCCACCGCGGTCGATGCGATCGGCCCGACCGCCTCCGACGATATCCGCGCGATGGCCGCGTGGGTGGTCGCCAGCGCGGACGGAAAGGGGCTTCCCTTCGTGATCGTCGACAAGGTCCACGCGCAGGTCGCGAGCTTCGATGCGGCGGGCGTGCTGAAGGGCACTGCGCCGGCGCTGCTCGGCGTGGCCTCGGGCGATGTCTCGCCGCCAGGCATTGGTACGATGCGGCTGTCCCAGATCACCCCGGCGATGCGGATCACGCCGGCTGGCCGGTTCGAGGCGACGCTCGGCCGCGATCTCGGGCCGGACGATGTGCTGTGGGTCGATTACGACGCGGCCGTTTCGCTGCACCGTGTGGTGACGCACAAGCCCGCGGAACGCCGGTTGCAGCGCCTTGCCAGCGCAACCGTGCTCGACAACCGCATCTCGTTCGGCTGTATCAACGTGCCGGCGCGCTTCTACGACGACGTCATCCGGCCGCTGTTCCGCCCCGCCAACGGCATCGTCTATATCTTGCCGGAAACGCCGGCGTTCGGCAGCCTGCAGGCCAAGCTGGGAGCGCACACCGCCCCCAGTTGACTCGCAAGCGGCGCTTTGGCTTTTCGGCGCGGCGCGGCTACCCGAACAGACGCACCCGGGGCTATACCATCGGATCGCTCTTTGTGCGTGCAGAGGAGCCTAGTTTCATGGTGCGCCATACCCTGACCACCGGCGCCGACGTCGCCGGCACCACTGCCGGACCCGTGCGCGATCCGCGAGGAGCGGGCAGCAGACCGCAACCCGACACGCCGGCCCCCGGGCAGGAAAGCGTCTGGGGTTATCCGCGTCCCGCCGTCGCCGAACCGAGCCATCGCCGGATTCATATCGCACATGCCGGCATCGTCGTCGCCGATACGGATGCCGCGGTGCGCACGATCGAAACCAGCCATCCGCCCAGCTGGTACATCCCGCCAGACGTGATCACCCCCGGCCTGCTGCGTCCATCGACGCGGCGTTCGTTCTGCGAATGGAAGGGCGAGGCGCGATACTGGCATGTCGAGATCGGTGGTCAGACGTTTCGGGACGTCGGGTGGAGCTACCCCAATCCCTCACCGGCGTTCGCGATCCTGCGCGATCACGTCGCCTTTTACGCCGCGCCGTTCGACCTGTGCGCGGTCGATGGCGAGCGCGTGCGGCCGCAGCCCGGCGGGTTCTACGGTGGCTGGATCACGTCCGACCTTGCCGGCCCGTTCAAGGGCGTACCCGGGAGCATGGGATGGTGAGCGTGCCGCTGCCATCAGGCCTTGCCGACTGGCGCGAGGCGCCACGCGTCCGCGCGATGAACGACCGGCCCGTCGCCACCGGCGCACGCTATGTTCTCTGTTGGTTGCAACAGGCGTTGCGCGCCACCGACAACCCCGTGATCGACGCTGCGGTCCGGCTCGGCAACGCGCTGGGGTTGCCCGTGCTGGTCTACCACGGCGTCCGCGAGGATTATCCCTATGCCTCGGACCGGCTGCATCAGTTCATCCTCGGTGTCAGCCGTGACCTGGCGATCGGGGTTCGTGGACGCGGCCTAGCCTGCGTCCAGCATGTCGATCGCGCGGGCCACCGGGAGAAGGGGCTGGTCTATCGGCTCGGCCTCGACGCCGCGGCGCTGGTGCTGGAGGATCAGCCGACCTTCGTTGCGCGCTGGCAGTCGGAGCGGGCCGCGTCGCGGATCGCGATCCCCGTCTATGCGGTCGACGCCGCCTGTCTGGTGCCGCCCGCCGTGCTGGGCGACGGGATCGGCGGCCGGTCGGGCTTCCTGCGCGGTCACGAGCCCGAACGGGCGGCTTGGGTCGACGCGGTCGACGAGCAGACCGACATCGCGCCTTATGACGGCGCGCTTCCGTTCGTGCCGGATGCGCTGGACGGCGATCTCGACGCGCTCGTCGCTGGCCTGGACATCGACCACAGCCTGCCCGCGAGCGACGTCTTCCCCGCCGGCCGCGCGGCCGCAGAGGCGCGACTGCACCGCCTGATGCACGATGTGCTGCCCGGCTATGCCACAACCCGCAACGACGCGACGCGGCGTGACGGCGCGAGCGGCCTTTCGCCCTATCTGCACTTCGGCGTGCTCGGCCCCCGCGAAGTGATGCGCGCGGTGACCGCCGCGGCAGCGGGTGCCCGCCACAAGACCAAGTTTGCCGACGAGTTGCTCGGGTGGCGCGAGTGGTTCCACTATCAGGCGCTGGGCCTTGCCATCCCCGAACGCTACGACCGCGTCGCCGGCTGGGCACGCGCCACGCTGGCGGACCACGCCGGCGATGCGCGACCGCATCTTGAGAGCCTGGCGACGATGCTGCGCGGCGAAACCCGCGACGAGAGCTGGAACGCCTGCCAGCGCCAGTTCCTCCGCTTCGGCTGGATGCACAACAATCTGCGGATGTATTGGGCGAGGCGGATCATCGCGATGACGCCCGATCCCGAAACCGCCTGGGCGACGACCTGCTACCTCAACGATCGGCTCAGTCTGGATGGCCGAGATCCGTCGACGTACGGCAATATCGCTGCGATGTTCGGCGGCGCACCGGGGGATAGCGAACGGCCGATCTACGGTCGCGTCGCCACCCGGAGCGACGGGTCGACGCGATCGAGGGACGGCGGCGACGCGTGGCTCGCCAAGGCGGCAGCGCGACGCGTGCCTGCGGTCGCGGTTCCTGCGGACTTGCCGCGAGAGCGCTATCTGGCCGGCTGATCGTGCTATGTCGTTGAAAGGCTGGTGACCCCTACGAGAATCGAACTCGTGCTTACGCCGTGAGAGGGCGTCGTCCTAACCGCTAGACGAAGGGGCCGTATAGCAGAGGTGCGCGTCTACGGAACCGGGCCGGGGGCGTCAAGCGCTCCGGGCCCGGGCCCGCGGTTTTTCTGCGTGCGCCTAGGCCGCGACCTTCTTGCGCTCCGCCATTTCCGCGTTGAGCATTTCGGCCAGCAGGAAGGCGAGCTCGAGGCTCTGGCTGGCGTTGAGCCGCGGGTCGCAATGCGTGTGGTAGCGGTCCGCCAGGCTCTGCTCGGTGACGTCGACCGCGCCGCCGGTGCATTCGGTGACGTTCTGCCCGGTCATCTCGGCATGGATGCCGCCCGCATGCGTGCCCTCGGCGCGGTGCACCGCGAAGAAACCGCGCACCTCCGCCAGGATGCGGTCGAAGGGGCGCGTCTTGTAGCCGTTGGCGGCCTTCACGACGTTGCCGTGCATCGGATCGCACGACCACACCACCGGATGGCCTTCGCGCGTGACGGCGCGGACGAGTTTCGGCAGATGCGCCTCGATCTTATCGTAGCCGTAGCGCGTGATCAGCGTCATCCGGCCGGGGATGCGCCCCGGGTTCAGCGTGTCGAGCATGCGCAGCAGCGCGTCGGGCTCCAGGCTCGGCCCGCATTTGACGCCGATCGGGTTGCCGATGCCGCGGAGGTATTCGACATGCGCGCTGCCCTCGAACCGCGTGCGATCACCGATCCACAGGAAGTGGGCGGACGTATCGTACCAGTCGCCGGTCAGTGAATCCTGCCGGGTCAGCGCCTGTTCGTAGCGCAGCAGCAGCGCCTCGTGGCTGGTGTAGAAATTGGTCTGCGCCAGCTGCGGCACGGTCTCGGGATCGATCCCGCATGCCGCCATGAACTCGAGCGCCTCGCCGATCCGGTCCGCGGTCTCGGCATATTTCGTCGACCACGGGCTGCGGCCCATGAAATCGTGCGTCCAGCGATGCACCTGGTGCAGATTGGCATAGCCGCCGCTGGCGAACGCGCGCAGCAGGTTGAGAGTCGCCGCCGACTGCGAATAGGCGCGGATCATCCGCTGCGGGTCGGGCGCGCGCGCTTCGGCGGTGAAGGCGATGTCGTTGACGTTGTCGCCGCGGTAGCTGGGCAGCTCGACGCCGTCGATGGTCTCGGTGTTGGTGCTGCGCGGCTTGGCGAACTGGCCGGCCATGCGGCCGAGCTTCACCACCGGCAGCTTCGACGCGAAGGTCAGCACGACCGCCATCTGCAGGATCACGCGGAAGGTGTCGCGGATGTTGTTGGCGCTGTGTTCGGCAAAGCTCTCGGCGCAGTCGCCCCCCTGGAGCAGGAAGCCGCGGCCGGCCGCGACTTCGGCGAGGCTGGCGGTCAGGTTGCGCGCTTCGCCGGCAAACACCAGCGGCGGGAAGGTCGCGAGCGTGTCGGTCGCGGCATCGAGCGCGGCCGCGTCGGGATAGTCGGGGAGCTGGCGCGCCTCGGCGCGGGTCCAGCTGTCTGGGGCCCAATTCGCGGCCATGATATCGCTTTCATCGCTTTTTTCGGTGGCGGCGGACATGCGCCCCTGCGCGGTTCTTGGCAACGTAGGAAAGCTTGGGGCGGCTCGACGCGTCAGTATCCGGCGGTCGCGTCGGTGACGTTCTTCATCGGCGTGCCCGCCAGGAATGCGGCCAGATTTTCCAGGAACAGCGCAGCGCCGCGCGCGAACATCGTCGTCTGGCTGCGGCCCGACAGATGCATCGTGATCATCGCGTTGGGCGCCGACCAGAGCGGGTGATCGGCGGGCAGCGGTTCGGGGTTGGTCGGGTCGAGGAAGGCGCCGGCGATGCCGCCCGCGTTGCTGCCCGCATTCAGCGCCGCGACGAGCGCATCGTCGTCGATCATGTCGCCGCGCGCGATGTTGATCAGCCACGCGGTCGGTTTCATCGCCGCGAGCTGCGCAGCGCCGATCACCGCCTTGGTCGCACCGGTGGAAGGCGCGGCGAGGATCACCCAGTCGAACGCGCCGAGTTGCGGCCCCCAAGCGTCGGGCGTCAGCGTGCCGTCGCGGCCGCTGCGCGTCACGCCGGTGACGTCGACGCCGAACGCCGTCAGTCGCTCGCCGATCATCCGCCCGATCGTGCCATAGCCGACCACCAGTGCGCGACTGCCCCTCAGCACGAGTTTGCCGGGCGCATCCTTCGGCCATTCGCGGCGATCCTGCGCGCGAACGACCTGATCGAACCGCTTGGCGGCGACCAGCACGCCCATCAGCGCATATTCGGCGACGGTATCGGCATTGAGACCGGAGCCATTGGTCAGGATCGCGCCGCGCTTGCGGACCTCGTCGAGCGGGAACGCGTCGAGCCCGGCATAGATCGTCGACACCCATTTGAGTTGCGGACCCGCCGCGCGGATCGCGTCGTCGATCAGGCCCTGCGGGTGGAAATCGACCCAGGCGATGTCGGCATCGGCGATCATCGCCTGCGCGTCTTCGGGCGTCGTGAACCACGCGACATCGAGTTCCGCGGGAAGGTGCGGTTCGAGCAGCGGGCGGGCGAGGGCGGGTAATACGGCCTTCATGACAGTTTCCAGTCCCAGCCGAGCGGATCGCCGTCCATCACCTCGACACCCGCTGCCGTCAGCGTATCGCGGATAGCGTCGGAGCGCGGGAAGTCCTTGGCGGCGCGTGCTTCACGACGTTCGATCAGATGCTGCGCGATGGTGGCTTCGTCGATCGTCGCGGTCGCGGGCCGGACGCGCAGGTCCTCGCGGCGCAGCGTCAGCAGGTCGAGCCCCAGCACGTCGTCGAAATCGACGAGCGCCGCCAGCCGGTCGGCGGGCGCGATCCGCTTGTCGGCGAGCAGCTCGTCGAGGATCGGTAGCGCGCGCGGGGTGGCAAGGTCGTCGGAGACGGCGTCGTCGAGGCGACCGCGATAGGCATGCGCGCTACCTGACGGGCCGCCCGGTGGCCGCGCGCGCAACGCCTCGACGCTGATCGCCAGGCGCTTGAGCCGGGTCTGTGCGGCCGCCAGATTCTCCCACGAGAATTCGAGTTCGCTGCGATAGTGCGCCTGCAGGCACATCAGCCGATAGGCCAGCGGGTGGAAACCGCGATCGATCAAGGTCTGCAGCGTCGTGAACTCGCCGCCGGATTTGCTCATCTTTCCCGAGCGTTCGACCAGGAAGTTGTTGTGCATCCACAGATTGGCGCCGGTGTCCGCGCAGCCGCAACCGGCCTGGTTCTGGGCGATCTCATTGGGGTGGTGGATCTCGCGGTGGTCGATCCCCCCGGTGTGGATGTCGAACTGGTCGCCGAGGTATTTCTTGCTCATCACCGAGCATTCCAGGTGCCAGCCCGGCGCGCCGCGGCCCCAGGGCGAGTCCCATTCCATCTGCCGGTTCTCGCCCGGCTGCGAGGTCCGCCAGATCGCGAAGTCCTGCGGATGGCGCTTGCCGGCGACGGGGTCGATGCGGCCTTCGCCGACATCGTCCTGTGAGCGGGCGAGGCGACCGTAATCGGGGACCGTGGTGGTGTCGAAATACAGGCCGTCGGGCAGCACGTAGCAATGCCGCTCGGCGATCCGCTCCGCGAACGCGATCATCTCGGGCACATGATCGGTCGCGAGCGGGAAATGCGACGGTGCGCGGATGTTCAGATCGCTTAGGTTGCGTTTGAAGGCATCGGTATAATGCCTTGCGATCGCCCAGATATCCTGGTTCGCGGCCCGTGCCGCGGCCTCCATCTTGTCGTCGCCGGCGTCGGCGTCGGAGGTCAGGTGGCCAACGTCGGTGATGTTGATGATGTGGGTGAGGGGATAGCCCTTCCACGCCAGCACGCGCGAGAGCGTGTCGGTGAACACGTACGCCCGCAAATTGCCGATATGCGCGTAATTGTAGACCGTCGGTCCGCAGGAATAGATGCCGATATTGTCGGGATCGATCGGGACGAAGGTCTCGAGCTGGCGGGAGAGGCTGTTGTAGAGCGTTAGGGGAGTGCCGGTCATGCCGCGACCCTTAGCCGGGCGCGGGGCGGGGGGCAAAGGGCTCTGTTCTCCCGCGAAGGCGGGAGTCCAGGAGTAGCGAACGGCGGCGCCCGTTACTCCGGCCTCCCGCCTTCGCGGGAGAACGACGGAAGGCGTGCGCGCGACGTGACTTGACCCACTCCCGTCATGCCGGACTTGGTCCGGCATCCATCGTGACGTGCATTCAGCGGCCGGAGGATGTGCAGCGGCATGGACCCCGGACCAAGTCCGGGGTGACGAAGGCTTGTGAGCAAGCGTGGCATCACACACGAAAAAGGGCGGCCCGTTGCCGGACCGCCCCTTTCGCATTTTCCCCAAACCTCGGCCACGCCGTCAGACGGGAACGGCGATGCCGTTCCCGCTGCCCGCCGTGACCAGTCCTTGGATCGCTTTCGCGATCCAAGGAGGTCCGCATCTTAGCGCTTCGAGAACTGGAAGCTGCGACGGGCCTTCGCCTTGCCGTACTTCTTGCGCTCGACGGTGCGGCTGTCGCGGGTCAGGAAGCCTGCCGCCTTGACCGGTGCGCGCAGGATCGGCTCGAACTTGGTCAGTGCCTGGCTGATGCCATGCTTGACCGCGCCGGCCTGGCCCGAAAGCCCGCCGCCCTTGACCGTGCAGACGACGTCATAGGCGCCGTCGCGCTCGGCGATCGAGAAGGGCTGGTTGATCACGAGACGCAGCGTCGGGCGTGCGAAATAGGTTTCCTGATCACGACCGTTGATCGTGATCTTGCCCGAACCCGGCTTGATCCAGACGCGTGCGACGGCGTCCTTGCGGCGACCGGTCGCATAGGCGCGGCCCTGCTTGTCGAGAATCTGCTCGCGCAGCGGCATCGGCTCGCGGACCGGCTCGTTCGAGACGGGCGCCTGGATGTCGCTTTCGGCGGCCGGAACCGTCTGCGCGGTCGGCGCGGCGGGCGCGGGCGTGTTGGTCAGGCTCGCGAGATCGGCGAGCGACTGGCGGTTGTCGGACATCAGTTGCCCACCTTGTTCTTGCGGTTCATCGAGCCGATGTCGAGGACTTCGGGGTTCTGGGCTTCGTGCGGATGCTCGGTGCCCTTGAAGATGCGCAGGTTGCGCATCTGCTCGCGACCGAGCGGACCACGGGGGATCATACGCTCGACGGCCTTTTCGAGAACGCGCTCCGGGAAGCGGCCTTCGAGAACCTTGGCGGCGGTGATGCCCTTGATGCCGCCGGCGTACCCGGTGTGGCGGTAATAGACCTTCTTCGCGGCCTTGTTGCCCGTGAAGCGGACCTTGTCGGCGTTGATGATGATCACGTTGTCACCGCAATCGACATGCGGGGTGAAGCTCACCTTGTGCTTGCCGCGCAGGATGTTGGCGACGATCGACGCCATACGGCCGACGACCAGACCTTCGGCATCGATAATATGCCATTTCTTCTCCACCTCGAACGGCTTGGCCGACTTGGTGGTCTTCATGAGCGCCTTCATGGGCGTTGGACCTTCCAGATAGAATACAAACGCGCCAGCCCAAGGGCCAGCGCGGTTGCCGGTCTAATGTCCAAAGAGTGCCGGGAAGTCAAGCTTTCCGCGGGTTTGCTGACGGGTATTATGTTACCCGACGCGCGGACGGCCGATCGCATGGGCTGCGAACACCGCGGAAATCAGCAGCAACGCGGCGTTCGCCTGGTGCGCGACCGCGACATGGATGTTCACGCCGGTCATCAGCGTGGCGATGCCGAGCATGATCTGCAACGTGACGAGCCCGACGACATAGAAGCCCGCTCGGCTGCCCGCCTTGGTCGCGACAACCGCGAGCCAGAGCAGTCCGGCGGCAGCGGCAAACGCGAACCAGCGGTGGATGAACTGCACGACGATCGGGTTGTCGACCGCGTTGGTCCAGCCGGGCGACAGCATCGGCACGCCGGCGGGGAACAGCGCGTCGCCCATCAGCGGCCAGCTCGCAAACGCATAGCCCGCGTCGAGTCCCGCGGTGAACGCGCCGTAGACGAGCTGCACGAACAGCAGCACCAGCGCGGCGATCGCCGGAGCCGTGAGGCAAGCAGGGGCGGACAGCGGCGAACGATGCAGGTCCAGCAGGTCGAGCGCGGTCCAGACGATCCCGGCGAGCGTCACCAGCGCGGTCATCAAGTGGACGGCGAGGCGGATGTGGCTGACATCCGTGCGCACCGCGAGCCCGGACGAGACCATCCACCACCCGACCGCGCCCTGCAGCGCGCCGAGCGCCAGCAACGCGGTCAGCCGCCAACCATAACCAGCAGGGATCCGCTTGGTGACAGCGAACCAGACCAGCGGCACCGCGAACGCGAGGCCGATCGTCCGCGCCAGCACGCGGTGCAGATACTCCCAGAAGAAGATTTCCTTGAACCCGTCCAGCGTCATGCCGCTGTTGAGCTGGGTATATTCGGGAATCCGCTGATAGTTCGCGAACTCTGCCTGCCATTCCGCTGCGGTCAGCGGGGGAATGATGCCGGTGATCGGTTTCCATTCGGTGATCGACAGCCCCGAATTGGTTAGTCGGGTGATACCCCCGACGACGACGATTCCGACGATCATCGCCGCGACCGCGAACAGCCAGATCGCGACGGCACGGGGACGAACCTTGATGAAGGCTGCGCTGGGTAGGAGCATGCCTCGTACATAGGTCAACTGCCGCCTTGTTGCCAGCGGTGCGGGGCCTTAAGTTCGCGCCATGGCAACAGCGCACAAGCATCGCGAACCGCAGGGTGACGACCTGACCCTGGCTGCCCGCACCGCGCTCGAGAAATCGGGCGAACAGTGGACCGCGATGCGCGCAAGCGTGTTCGCGGCGCTTGCCGGGTTCGACAAGCCGGCATCGGCCTATGACATCGCAGAGGCGGTGTCGAAGGTGGAGGGGCGCCGGGTCGCGGCGAACAGCGTGTACCGGATCCTCGACCTGTTGGTCGCCGCCAACGTCGCGCGGCGCGTCGAGAGCGCGAACGCTTATGTCGCCAACGCGCACCCGGATTGCGTGCACGACTGTATCTTCCTGGTCTGCGACCGGTGCGGCCTGACCACGCATATCGACGACGACCCCGTCACGCAGGGCGTCCGTCGGGCTGCACGCGCGGCAGGATTCGAACCGGTCCGTCCGGTGATCGAAGTGCGCGGCGTCTGCGCACCCTGCGCACGGCAGCCGCACGTGTGACGTTTGCGACGTTACACATCGCCTGACCGGGTGAGCGACTTCCCCATCCGCACCATCGGCACCGGCACATCGCCCGGCGTTTCGATCCGCTCGATCGGCGAATAGCCGCACGCGCGGTACAGCGGTTCGCCCGCCAACGTGGCCATCATTTCCGCGCGAGCGAATCCGGCGTCGCGGGCCGCTGACTCACAGATCGTCAGGATAAGCCGCCCGATGCCTTGCCGCGCGCGGTTCGGGTCGGTGTACATCGCCCGGATCCGCGCCGCCTCGGTCGCGGGATCGAGCAGTGCGGCGTCCCGCAGCGAGATGCTGTGATCACCACCGTACAGCGTCGCGCGGCGGCTCCACCCGCCGCAGCCGACCAGTGCGCCGTCCGCATCGTGCACCAGCCTATAGGTCCGGTCCGCGATTAGCTGCGTATCCAGCCCCATGACCGCGCGGCTCGCGGCGACCTGCGCGGGCGTCAGGAACGCGTCCTGCAACCGGTCGATCGCGCGCGCCATCAACGCGGTGATAGCGGGGATGTCCGCCTCCGTGGCGGGGCGATGCGTGAACCCGGTCATGCGCTGCGATCCTGCAATTATTCGGTAACAATCGACACGATACCTCGGCTGGTTTAAGCCTCGCATATGTCCGATTTGCCTGCAACGCCGCTGCTCGACACGGTAACCACGCCCGCCGACCTCCGCGCCCTGAAGCCCGAGCAGCTCCGCCAGCTGGCGGATGAGCTGCGCGCCGAGACGATTTCCGCGGTCGGGACGACCGGCGGGCATCTGGGATCAGGGCTGGGCGTGGTCGAGCTCACCACCGCGATCCATTATGTCTTCGACACCCCGCGCGACGCCCTGGTGTGGGACGTCGGCCACCAATGCTATCCGCACAAGATCTTGACCGGCCGGCGGGACCGCATCCGCACGCTGCGCCAGGGCGGCGGGCTGTCGGGCTTCACCAAGCGCAGCGAGAGCGAATACGACCCGTTCGGCGCGGCGCATTCGTCGACCTCGATCTCGGCGGCGCTCGGCTTTGCGACCGCCAACAAGATCGCGGGCAATCCCGGCAAGGCGATCGCGGTGATCGGCGACGGATCGATGTCGGCAGGCATGGCGTACGAGGCGATGAACAACGCGCAGGCCGCGGGCAACCGGCTGGTGGTGATCCTCAACGACAACGACATGTCGATCGCGCCGCCGGTCGGCGGTCTGTCGGCCTATCTCAGCCGGATCGTGTCGAGTCGTGGCTTCCTGGGGTTGCGCGAGCAATTGAAGCGGCTGGCGCGCAAGCTGCCGCGCCCGTTCGCCGAGGCCGCGCGGAAGACCGACGAGTTCGCGCGCGGCATGACGATGGGCGGCACGCTGTTCGAGGAACTGGGCTTCTATTATGTCGGCCCGATCGACGGCCACAATCTCGACCATCTGATCCCGGTGCTGGAAAATGTCCGCGACGCCGAGGAAGGCCCGATCCTGGTCCATGTCGTGACCAAGAAGGGCAAGGGCTATGCGCCCGCCGAGGCGTCGGCGGACAAATATCACGGCGTCCAGAAGTTCGACGTGATCTCGGGCATCCAGACCAAGGCGCCGCCGGGTCCGCCGCAATATCAGAACGTGTTCGGCGCGCAGCTGGTCAAGGAAGCCGCGACCGATCCCCGGATCTGCGCGATCACCGCAGCGATGCCGTCGGGCACCGGGCTCGATGCGTTCGCGAAGGCCTATCCCGAGCGCTTCTTCGACGTTGGCATCGCCGAACAGCACGGCGTGACCTTTGCCGCCGGGCTTGCCGCGCAGGGGATGCGGCCGTTCTGCGCGATCTATTCGACGTTCCTGCAGCGCGCCTATGACCAGGTGGTGCACGACGTCTGTATCCAGAACCTGCCGGTGCGCTTCGCGATCGACCGTGCCGGGTTGGTCGGTGCCGACGGCGCGACGCATGCCGGGTCGTTCGACGTGACCTATCTGGCGACGCTCCCCAACATGGTGGTGATGGCGGCGGCGGACGAGGCCGAGCTCGTCCACATGACGCATACCGCGGCGCTGCACGACAGCGGCCCGATCGCGCTGCGCTATCCGCGCGGCAACGGCACCGGCGTCGCGCTGCCCGAAACGCCGCAGCGGCTCCAGATCGGCAAGGGGCGAATGGTCCGCGAGGGCAAGACGGTCGCGATTCTGAGCCTCGGCACGCGGCTCGAGGAAGCGATGAAGGCCGCCGATATCCTCGAGGCCAAGGGGCTCAGCACCAGCGTCGCCGACCTGCGCTTCGCCAAGCCGCTCGACGAGGCGCTGATCCGCAAATTGCTGATAAGCCACGAGGTCGCGGTGACGATCGAGGAGGGCGCGGTCGGCGGCTTTGGCGCGCATGTGCTGACGCTCGCATCGGACGAGGGGCTGACCGATGTCGGCCTGAAGATCCGCACGCTGCGGCTGCCCGACCTGTTCCAGGATCAGGACAAGCCGGAGCTGCAATACGCCCAGGCCGGGCTCGACGCCGCGGGCATCGTCGACACCGTGCTCACGGCGTTGCGGCACAACGCGCGTGCGGAAGCCTATACCGGCTGACCGGATCGCGGCGCTATTTGACCGCGCCGGTTGCCAGCGGGGTTGCCGTCGTCGTCACCGGCGCCGGTTTGCGGCGGACGCCTTCGAGCTCCGCTGCTGGGGTCTCCGCACCGGTGTCGGCGACCGGCGACGGTGGCACGGGGGTCGCGCGGATCAGCTGACGTTTCATGCACTGCCGGCCAGCGACGGGCTTGAACTGCGTGCAGTTCCACAGCGTCTTTTCATAGCCCTGAGCCCGGTCGCGCAGATAGCTGAACGACAGCGCCGCGATCTGGTCGTCGTTGAGCGGGAGGGTGAAGCCCATATCGGCCGGATCGGTCCAGCCCATGACCTTGCAGCGTGGACGGTCGCCGCAGGCCTTGGCAGCGAGTGCCGCGAAGGTGTCGGGCTGGCGGGCGTCGAGCGTCGTCAGGAAGCTGTTCGGATCGTTGGGGAGCGGGGCAAGCCCACGGACATTGAGCGCAAGCGCTGCGAGCGCGGTGTCCGCATCCGCGGCAACCGCCAGCGCGGTGCCGAGGCCGTGGGCGTCGGACAGGCCGGCGAGTTGCGCGATCACGGGTTCGCCGTCTGCGACGCGGCGGTTGAACGCAGCCGGCGTGCCCCACCACCCGGTCCAGCGGAAGAACAGATGCGTATGCACCGCCGCGACCTTGTCGAGGCTCGACTGCCAATACGGGACCACCCAGTCGGTATGGTAATGCGTCGCATAGCCGACCGGCTTGTAGACCGATCCGCCGAGGGCTGCGGCGGCGACCGCGCGTGCGCGTTGCCAGCCGGGTTCGGCGGGGCGGCGGGCCAGCGCGCCGTCGCAGGTGAAGGTGAACTGACAGCCGGTGCTGCGGTCCGATCCTTCGAACACCACGCCGCACACCGTCTTGGGGAAGGCGGGGTGGCGGAGGCGGTTGAGGATCACCTGCGCGACCGCGCGTTCACCGACTGCGTCGTCACCCGCCTCGTACAGAACCGCGGCGGCGAGACAGTCGGTCGCCCTGGCAAGATCGTCGGGCCCGCCGGCGAACCGAAACGGTCGCGCGGCCGGGTTGGGATCGGTCGAGAAGGGCACGGTCGCATTGAACGCACGCGCGTCCTGCGGCGCCAGGGCGACGAAGCGCACCGGCTCGACCGGCGGCAGCTCCGCCTTGGGTACGACGCGGGTCCGCGGCACGGCGACCTTGGGGGCGTGCGCGATCGACGGCGGATTGGTGATGACGAGAAGCGGGCCGGCGATCGCGATCGCAGCGATCCCCGCCAACCCTGCGCGCAGGATCGTAACCCCGCGCGCCGTGAGGGGCGCTGTCACTGTTCGGGCAGGAAGTCCGGGACCGACAAATAGCGCTCGCCGGTATCGTAATTGAAGCCGAGAACGCGGACGTTATCGGGCAGGTCCGGCAGCTTCTGGAGGATCGCGGCGAGCGTCGCGCCCGAGCTGATGCCGACCAGGATGCCTTCTTCGCTCGCCGAGCGGCGGGCCATGTCCTTGGCAACCGCCGCGTCGACCTCGATCACGCCGTCGAGCACCTGGGTGTGCAGGTTCGCCGGAATAAAGCCCGCACCGATGCCCTGGATCGGGTGGGGCCCAGGCTGGCCTCCCGCGATCACCGGCGATGCCGAGGGCTCGACCGCGAAGACCTTCAGATCGGGCCAGACCTTGCGCAACGTCTCGGCGACACCGGTGATGTGGCCGCCGGTACCCACGCCGGTGATCAGCACGTCTATCGGCCGGTCGGCGAAGTCGGCCAGGATTTCCTGCGCGGTGGTGCGGACATGGACATCGATGTTCGCGCCGTTCTCGAACTGCTGCGGCATCCAGGCGCCGGGGGTCTGTTCGACCAGCTCGCGCGCCCGCTCGATCGAACCCTTCATGCCCTTTTCGCGCGGCGTCAGGTCGAATTTCGCGCCATAGGCGAGCATCAAACGCCGGCGCTCGACGCTCATGCTTTCGGGCATGACGAGGATCAGCTTGTAGCCCTTGACCGCGGCAACCATCGCCAGGCCGACTCCGGTATTGCCGCTGGTCGGCTCGATGATCGTGCCGCCCGGTTGCAGGCGACCATCGCGCTCCGCCGCCTCTACCATCGCCACCGCGATGCGGTCCTTGATCGACCCCGCCGGGTTGGAACGCTCGGACTTCACCCAGACTTCCGAGTCGGGGAACAACCGGCTCAGCCGGATGTGCGGTGTATTGCCGATCGTATCGAGGATCGAATTGGCCTTCATGACACGGTCTCCGGGTTTCTCACTGGATCGATCAACGTTGCGGGCGGGTCGAAGGTCCGCGCATTGCGAATACTGGGGAACAGCCACGTCCATAGCAAGGTCACGACGATCGCGCCGCCGCCACCGACCAGAACGGCGCCGACTGGCCCCAATCCTGCGGCGAGGAAGCCCGATTCGGCTTCGCCGAGTTCGTTCGAAGCCGAGATCGTCAGCTGCGACACCGCACCGACTCGGCCGCGCTTGTCGTCTGGCGTGTAAAGCTGAATCAGCGAGGAGCGGATATAGACCGAGAACATGTCGGCCGCTCCCGCGATCGCTAGCGCGATCAGGCTGAGCGGCATCGACGTCGACAGGCCGAAGACGATCGTCGCGGTGCCGTAGATCAGCACCGACACCAGCATTCGCGGGCCGACATTGTGCTTGAGCGGGCGAATCGAGAAAATCACCGCTACAATCGCCGCACCGACCGCAGGCGCCGCGGCGAGTTCGCTGAGGCCGGTCGGCCCGACCTTGAGGATGTCGTGCGCGTAGATCGGCAACAGCGCGCTGGTGCCGGCGAGGAACACCGCGAACAGGTCCAGCGTGATCGCCCCCAGCACGAGTTTGTTCTGGAAAACGTAGCTCAAGCCCTCGGCGATCTGGCGTATGGGATGGGCCTTGCCGACGGGAACGCTACGCGCGACCGGACCGATCAGGAACAGGCAGACGAGCGCGAGCCCGAACAGTGCGCTCGCCAATGCGTAGGCAGCCCAAGGCGCGGCAGCATAGGCGTAGCCGCCGATCGCGGGCCCCGCGATCGCGCCAGCCTGCCACGAGATCGAGCTGAGCGCGATCGCGGTCGGCAGCACCTCGCGCGGCACCAGATTGGGGGCCAGCGCGCCGAAGGCAGGGCCGGCGAAGGCCCGCGCGACGCCGAGCGCCACCGCCACGGTGAACAGCACGGGCAGCGTCATCGCGCCGTCGTACGTGACCAGCGCGAGCGTCAGCGCGCAGGCGAGCTGCAGCGACACGGTAACGCGGGTGATCCAGCGGCGATCGAACCGATCGGCCACCCAGCCGGTAATCGGCGTGGTCACGAACAGCGGCACGAACTGCAGCAGCCCGATCAGCCCCAGCTGCGCCGCCGCGGCGCTGGGCGCCATCGTCGTTCGCGCGATCGTGTAGGTCTGCCAGCCGATCACGATGATCATGCCGTTCTGCGCCAGCGTCATCATCAGCCGGGCGGCCCAATAGGCGCGGAAATTCGCGATCCGGAACGGATGCTGGGGGGTGTCCATCGCTGGGGCCTTTAGGGGGCCGGGTCAGGGCAGGGCAACCGTGCTTTGCTTGGGGGCGGGATAGTCGGGCCTGTTTCTATCGCTTCGCCCAACTAAATGCTCGTCACCCCAGCCTAGGCTGGGGTCTCCTGAGGTTGGCGCGCGTTCTTGCCTCACGAGATCCCAGCCTGCGCTGGGATGACGGTATGGAGGAGGTGGAGGGAGAAGCGCCCGGCACGCACAAAGCCGCCGGTTTCGCGCCACAACCACCCACCGCGATCGACCATACCCACCACGGGAATTGAAACCTGCGCCCGACCGCGCCTATAGGCCCTGCAACTCCCCTACGGAAAACGAGGTTTCCCACATCGTGGCCAAAGCCCCCCCCGCTGCCCAGCCGGCTCGCGCACTCGCCGAGCCCCCGATCCCGAACCGCGAACGTCCCGCGGAACCCACGTCCTATGAAGCGACGAAGGAGGAGCTGCTCGATTTCTACAAACAGATGCTGCTCATCCGCCGGTTCGAAGAAAAGGCCGGCCAGCTTTACGGTCTCGGCCTGATTGGCGGCTTCTGCCACCTGTACATCGGCCAGGAAGCGGTCGCGGTCGGCCTGCAGTCCGGTCTGGACGGCGAGAAGGATTCGGTGATCACCGGATACCGCGATCACGGCCACATGCTCGCCTACGGCATCGATCCCAAGGTGATCATGGCCGAGCTGACCGGACGCGGCGAAGGCATCAGCCGCGGCAAGGGCGGATCGATGCACATGTTCTCGACCGAGAAGAAGTTCTACGGCGGGCACGGCATCGTCGGCGCGCAGGTGTCGCTCGGCACCGGCCTCGCCTTCGCGCACAAGTATAACGAGGATGGCGGCGTCGCCATGGCCTATTTCGGCGACGGCGCCGCGAACCAGGGCCAGGTGTACGAAAGCTTCAACATGGCCGAGCTGTGGAAGCTGCCGATCATCTATGTGATCGAGAACAACGGCTATGCGATGGGCACCAGCGTCAACCGCTCGTCGTCCGAGGACCAGCTGTTCCGGCGCGGCGAATCGTTCCGCATCCCGGGCATCCAGGTCGACGGCATGGACGTGCTCGCGTGCCGCGGTGCCGCCGAGGAGGCGCTCGCCTGGGTCCGCGCCGGCAAGGGGCCGATCATCCTCGAGATGAAGACCTACCGCTATCGCGGCCATTCGATGTCCGACCCAGCCAAATATCGCAGCCGCGACGAAGTCCAGGCGGTGCGCGACAAGTCCGACCCCATCGATCACGTCAAGCGGCTGCTCGACGGCGTCGGCGTCGGCGAGGCGGAGCTTAAAACCATCGAGCAAGAGATCAGGAAGACCGTGAACGAAGCCGCCGATTTCGCCGAACAGACGCCCGAGCCGGATCCGTCCGAGCTGTACACCGACGTTCTGGTGGAGACCTACTGATGGCGATCGAGATCAAGATGCCCGCGCTCTCCCCGACGATGGAAGAGGGCACGCTGGCCAAGTGGCTCGTCAAGGAAGGCGATGCCGTCAAGTCGGGCGACATTCTCGCCGAGATCGAAACCGACAAGGCGACGATGGAGTTCGAGGCGATTGACGAAGGTACGATCGGTTCGATCACCGTGGCCGAAGGTACCGACAATGTGAAGGTCGGCACCGTCATCGCGACGATCCTCGAAGAGGGCGAGAGCGCCAGTGACGCGAAGGCTGCGCCTGCGCCGGCCGCTGCTTCGGAGTCGCCCGCGGCGGTCAATCAGGCGGCACAGAGCGCGCCGCCGGCCGCTCCTGAAGCGGGTCCCGCACCGACCAAGGCCGAGAGCGGCACGCAGCAGCTCGTCGCTGCCGCCGAGAAGGTCGGCAAGGCGGACCCAGCGATTCCTGCGGGCACCGAGATGGTCAAGACCACCGTCCGCGAAGCACTGCGCGACGCGATGGCCGAGGAAATGCGCGCCGATCCGCGGGTCTTCGTGATGGGCGAGGAAGTCGCGCAATATCAGGGCGCGTACAAGGTCACGCAGGGGCTGCTCGAGGAGTTCGGCGACAAGCGCGTCATCGACACGCCGATCACCGAATATGGCTTTGCCGGCATCGGCACTGGCGCGGCGATGGGCGGGCTTCGTCCGATCGTCGAGTTCATGACGTTCAACTTCGCCATGCAGGCGATCGACCACATCATCAACTCGGCGGCCAAGACCAACTACATGTCGGGCGGCCAGATGCGCTGCCCGATCGTGTTCCGCGGTCCCAACGGTGCGGCCAGCCGCGTCGGCGCGCAGCATTCGCAGAACTATGCGCCCTGGTACGCCAGCGTCCCCGGGCTGATCGTGATCGCGCCGTACGACGCGGCGGATGCGAAGGGCTTGCTGAAGGCCGCGATCCGCACGCAGGATCCGGTCGTGTTCCTCGAGAACGAGCTGATGTACGGTCGCAGCTTCGACGTGCCGAAACTCGACGACCATGTCCTGCCGATCGGCAAGGCGCGAATCGTGCGCGAGGGCAAGGACGTGACTCTGGTCAGCTATTCGATCGGCGTCGGCATCTCGCTCGAAGCTGCGGAACAGCTGGCCAAGGACGGCATTGAGGCGGAAATCATCGATTTGCGCACGCTGCGTCCGCTCGACACCGACACGGTGCTGAAGAGCCTCAAGAAGACCAACCGCATGGTTGTCGTTGAAGAGGGTTGGGCGACCTGCTCGATCGCGTCGGAGATCGTCTCGGTGGTGATGGAGCACGGCTTCGACGACCTCGATGCGCCGGTGTTACGCGTCGCTAACGAGGACGTGCCGTTGCCCTACGCCGCGAACCTCGAAAAGCTTGCGCTGATCGATGTCGCCAAGGTGGTGACGGCGGTCAAGAAGGTGACGTACAAGGGCTGATCTGATCCGGCCGGCGCGCGATCGCGCCGGCCGGTCATCATGCGCTATAGGTCGAGCAGGATGACGCGGTGCCGCCGCCCTGGATGTCATTCATCGACCGCTCGCGTACCGTCATCCCGACGATAGCCTCGATGGTCCGCGTGCCGAGGATCGAGTTCGAGATCAGCGGCTGGTAGGTGTAGGCGACTTCCACGAAGATGAGCTCGTCGTTCGCGCTCGCCGCGATCTTGCGGCCGGTCGGGCCGATACCGTCGACGCCCAACAATGCTGATTGCGCGCCGTAGGTCGATGTTACCGCGAGTGCGCCGGTGCAGCGCTGCCAGCGGATCTTCTGGTCGGTCACCACGCGCGCACCGTTGACGATCGGCTGGACGCTGGAGACGATGACCCGGCCATTCGCCGCGAAACCGATCGACGACCCGACGCCCTTGATGCCGTTCAGCGCTTCGGTGACGTCGCCCTCGCTGATCCCGATGCGGATGCGCGAGATATTGTCCGCGGTCAGCGTCGCGATGTCTCCGACCTTCTGCGATGCATGAGCGAAGTTGACCGTTTCCATGCCGACCATCGACACCGCGATGAACACGGGCATCGCCAGCGCAAATTCGAGCATTGCGAGACCTGAACGGTCTCCTGCAAACCGTCGGGCAAGCCGCGCCGCGCGTCGTGGCGCAGCGTCCGAAAAGCCGGGTTCAATATCGCCGACCGTCATGTCTTGCACTTTATTGGCGGGTTGACCTGGGCTTCATAAGGCTGGCGCCGCACCACCGTGCTGACGTTGACCACTGCCGTCGGGTCGATCCCGATGAAGTCCCAGATTGGTAACAGCCGGCTGTAGCTGACCGCAACATTGTAACGGACGATATCGTCCGCGCCGCCGATCCCGTCCTTACCCGTCGTGACGGTATTGCGTGCGTTGTTATTGTCGACGTCCTCCCAGCAATCCGACTTGTCGGGTATACCGTTGCCATCGGTATCGACTGGCCCGTCGAGGACGCCGTTGCCGTTCAGGTCCTGAGTCAGCCGTTCCATCGAATCGAGGCTGTTGAAACGATTGACGCTGCCGCGCGTGACGGTGATTGTCGCGCCGCTTGCCACGCGCCTGATCTGTGCGCGCAACTCGGTTTCGCCCGCGGTCGTGTTGACGCCCTGTAGCGTAACGGCGCGCGCGAGCGTTTCCAGCGCGCCGAGCGTGACCGAGCGGACATAGGCCTGATACCCGACCTCCATCGTCCCCATGATCATCGTCAGCAGCGGCATCAGCACCAGCGCGAATTCCAAGACGGTCGCGCCACGCTGGTCGGAGCGGAAAGTGCGAAAGATCACTGCGAAAGCCTCAACGACCCGATATTTTCGCCGATGTCCTGAAACGCCTGGAGCAGCGCTGCGCTGTCGGCGGCGCGGTAGCCGTAGCCTGCGCCGGAGGAGCAAGCTTGCATGTCGGCACTCAACGTCGACCCCGCGCCAAACGAGATGGCATAGATTTCAGCCTGCATGTTCTTGATCGCATCGCAGGTCATGAGCCATCGTTTGGTATGGTTGGCCACCGCGGTTGCCACCGCCCCGTTGCTCGTTGTCCGCTTCCAGAAATTCTCCTGTGCGTAGGCGGCATAGCCAGCGTTACCGGTATCCATCTCACCATCGGTCATCAGGATGACGTACCGTTTGACCGGAAAGGCGTGGTAGTATTCGGGGTTGTCAGATTGCCACATCCCGGTGCGTGAGAGCAGCCGTGCGGCCCACAGCATGCCCAGGTCGAGATAGGTACCGCCATTGGCGACGAACCCGTTGGAAAATTGAAAATAGCTGTCGAAATCGGTCGGCGTGATCGTGTTCAGCTCGCGCATCGCCTTTGGGCAAGCATATTGCGCGGAGCCTGTGGCGCCCGGGTCGGCCATCGTCCAACGCGTTTCCGGGCTGCTCGGAACCGTATCGAATTTAAGGTCATACGCAGTTCCGGGCAGATTGCCCGGGATTTGGTGGCCGGACGTCGGCGTAATCTGATTGCTCGTCTGCCGCTCTTCGACGCAACCATCCCAGGTATTCGCGATCCAAGTCGGCGTATGGGATACAAGGTTGGTGCTGTAGTCGTTCCGATATGTCCCGCTGGTATTGAACCAACCCGGATTTCGGCTGTAGAGCGTGCTCCCGGAGGCGTTCACGCTGAACCCCGGATTGGTCATCTGAGAAAACGGTACGATCGCCCAGCGCACGCGTTTCCGCGACGCGGCTGTCGCAAGATTGAACTGCGTTTCGATGATGCCCATCTGCGTCCGCAACGAGGTCAGCGCGCTGCGCAGTCCCTGCATACGCGAAATGTTGGTGGTGCCGTCGAATTCTTCTTGAACATAGGTGACGGTTTTTCCCCCCACCCTCATCGTATTGCCTCCGCGTGCGCCGGCCCAACTGCTGCAGTCGCTCGCGTTTCGTTGCGGTTTGCAGCCCATCGACCCCGTCGTGTCGAGCACGAGAACGATGTCGATATTCGCATAATCGTCGCGCGCACTGCAGGTGACCGACACCGGAATTGTCTCCGTTCCGAACAGCTGCATCACCGCGGTGTTCATGCTGGTTGTAAGTGTCAGATTGATCGTGTCGGTCGCGGGGGTCAGCGTCGGTGCGATCGCGAATGTCGTCGTATCATAGGCGAGCTGCGGAAAGTTGAATGTGACATATTTAGAAATCTGGCCCGAAACCGCCGTCGTCAGCGATCCGCCAGCGCCCATCGACCGGCGCCCCGCCAGCACCCCGGCGTCGCAGGCTTGTTGCAGGCGGGTACGAACCAGATAGGCGCGGCTCATGTCGAGCCCAGCGCCGACGAACGCGGCGAGGGGCAGCGCGGAGGCCGCGACGATGGCAAGCACGTTGCCTTTGGTGTCACGCTTCAGCCGGGTCAGGAAACCCGGGCCGGGGATGGCATTCAGCCGCATAGTCTCTACCGATATGACGTCGTCGATCCACCATGCCTTTCCAGAGGATAAGTTCGGTTCAAGCTCTATGGTTAATTTGACCGATACCAATCCGCGCAGGGCGGGGGCGGCGGAGGTTTCACTGGCGGTCGGCTATGCGCCGGCGCCCGCACGCGCTGCACTGACCGCGCTTTTGGCGCTCGACGCCACGCTCGGCGGTATCGTGCGCGCGACGCGTGAGCCGATCATCGGGCAGATGCGACTGACGTGGTGGCACGATGCGCTGACCAAGCTCGATGTGGCGCCACCGCCCGCGGAACCGGTGCTGCAGGCACTGGCGACGCTAGTCGTGCCATCGGTTGGCGGCGCCGTGCTGGCTAACATGATCGACGGATGGGAGGCGTTGCTCGAACCCGAGCTGGATGACGAGGCGATCGCGCTGTTTGCCGCGGGCCGAGGCGAGGGGCTCTTTCACGCCATGGCGATGATATGCGGCGTCAGCGACCCGCAGATCGCCTTGGCGGGGCGCGGATGGGCGCTGGCCGATCTGTCGCAGCGCGTCCGCGATCCGAAGCTGGCAGGTATGATCCGCCAGTCCGCCATCGCGGCGCTCAATGACGCCATGACCGGGGTATGGCCGCGCGGCGCGCGTGCGCTGGGTGCGCTCGCGTTGCTGGCGCGCGCCGATCTGCGCGGGGAGGCGCCCGGCAGCCCGAAGCGGATTGGCCGGATCCTGATCCATCGGCTGACCGGACGCTAGCGGCGGCCGCTCACGATGATAGCCTGCCGCCAAAACGGGAGGCGGGCATGTGGCGATACCTGGCAGGCGGTGCGGCGACGTTGGCGATCGTAGCGGCGGGGTGGCTGCTCGCGGGAAGCAATGCCAAGCCCGATCGGGTGCTGCCGCAACAGCCCCGGGCGGAGCAGGCCGCCGGCGCTGCCGCCACCCCCGATCCGCTCCCTGCTGCCGCGCCCGAGGCGACCGAACGGACGCGCGAACAGAAGCGGTTCGGCCGCTACGACAAGGACCGCGACGGCAAGGTGACGCGCGACGAGTATCTGACGGCGCGGCAAAAGGCCTATGCGAAGCTCGACACCGACCATGATGGGCGGCTGTCGTTCGACGAATGGGCGGTCAGGGCGACGACCAAGTTCGCCGGCGCGGACAAGGACCGATCGGGCGCGATGACGCCGGTCGAGTTCGCGACGACCGCGGTTACGCGAAAGCCGCAGGCTCGGGCGAAGTGTCCTCCGGTTCAGACCGAGGATAGTTGAGCCAGTCGGCAAGCGCGGCGCGGCCGCGATCGGTGTACATTCGTTTGCGGTCGGTCTTCTTAGTGCGGCCCGGGATCGGCGGGAACAGGCCGAAATTGACGTTCATCGGCTGGTAGGTTTCGGATTCCGCGGCGCCGGTGATGTGCGCAAGCAGAGCGCCGAGTGCGGTCGCGTAGGGGAGCGGCGCTAACGTCTCGCCTTTCAGCTCGGCGGCGGCGAACTTGCCCGCCATCAGGCCGATCGAGGCGCTCTCGATATAGCCTTCGCAGCCGGTGATCTGGCCGGCGAATCGGATGTTGGGGCGCGACTTCAGCCGCAGGGTTTCGTCAAGCAGGTCGGGCGAGCGGATGAAGGTGTTGCGGTGCAACCCGCCCAGCCGCGCAAATTCGGCGTTTTGCAGGCCGGGGATGGTGCGGAACAGGCGGACCTGCTCGGCATGCTTGAGCTTGGTCTGGAAGCCGACGATGTTCCAGAGCGACCCTTGCGCATTGTCTTGGCGGAGCTGGACGACGGCATGCGGCCAGCGACCGGTCTTGGGATCATCGAGGCCGACGGGCTTCATCGGGCCGAAGCGCAGCGTGTCGACCCCGCGTTCGGCCATCACCTCGATCGGCATGCAGCCATCGAAATAGGGGGTGTCCTTTTCCCAGTCCTTGAACGGGGTCTTCTCGCCCTCGACGAGGCCGGCGTGGAAGGCGAGATACTCGTCCTTCGTCATCGGGCAATTGATGTAATCCTTGGTCTCGCCCTTGTCCCAGCGGCTGGCGAACCAGGCGATGTCCATGTCGATCGAATCGCGGTGCACGATTGGCGCGAGCGCGTCGAAAAAGGCGAGCGCCTCCTTGCCGGTCGCCGCGCCGATACCCTCGGCGAGCGCTGGCGCGGTGAGCGGACCGGTGGCGATGATCGCCGGTCCCTCGGGCAGCGCGTCGATACGTTCGCGCACCAGCGTGATGTTGGGATGATCGGCGATCGCCTGTGTCACGCTCGCGGAGAAATTGTCGCGGTCGACCGCTAGCGCGGAGCCCGCGGGGACGCGGTGGAGATCGGCCTGGCGCATGATCAGCGACCCGAGCGTGCGCATCTCCTGATGCAGCAGCCCCACCGCGTTGCTCTCGGCGTCGTCCGACCGAAAACTGTTCGAGCAGACGAGTTCGGCGAGGCCGTCGGTCTGGTGTGCGGCGGTGCCTTCGCCCGAGCCGCGCATTTCGGAGAGGCGGACTTTCACGCCGGCTTCGGCCAGCTGCCAGGCGGCTTCGGAACCGGCGAGGCCGCCGCCGATGATGTGGATGTCGTGGGTCATGCGCGCACAGATAGGCGCACGCGCTTGTCCTGTCAGGGGTGCAATCCCACTTCGCGGAGATGAAGATTTTCACGATCGGCTACGAAGCGACGACAATGACGGAGTTTCTCGCGGCGCTGACTCGCGCCGGGGTGAAGCGGGTGATCGACGTCCGCGCGCTGCCGCTGTCGCGGCGGCCGGGGTTTTCGATGACGTCGCTGGCGGCAAGCTTGGCCGAAGCGGGGATCGGTTATGTGCATTTGAAGGCGCTGGGAACGCCCAAGCGCGGGCGCGATGCGGCGAAGAAGGGCGACGTGGCGACGCTGACCGCGGTGTATGACGAGCAGCTTGAGTTGCCCGAGGCTCAGGCGCAGGCGGCGATCATGCTGGGGCTTGCCGCGGAGAAGTCGAGCGCGTTGCTGTGTTACGAGCGGGAGCCTTGTCACTGCCACCGGACGTTGTTGTTGCGGGCGGTGGGGCACGGGTGGGATGTGGTCGATCTGTATGCCTAGTCCGTCATGCCGGACCAGTTCCGGCATCCATCTCTCCGCGAGCTCTTCGGCCGGTTGATTCGCGGCGCGATGGACCCCGGAACAGGTCCGGTGACCGAGTGGAGAGGGGGGGCGAACCCGGTTCGTCATCCCGGGCTTGAACCGGGATCCCGCTTTGGTGTGGCAGAGAAGAAGCGGGACCCCGGCTAAAGGCCGGGTGACGAAGAGTGTGCCCAATCCACTTCCCCGTCGCCCCCCGACGGAACGGATGAGGACGCGAGCACCCCATTCCGTCATCCCGGGCTTGACCCGGGATCCAGGGTTGCGGGGGGTGTCGCGTGTGACTCTGGATCCTGACTTTCGTCAGGATGACGGGGGCCGTTTGGCTTACTGGTCGAGGAAGCTGCGCATTTTCCGGCTGCGCGACGGATGCTTCAGCTTCCGCAGCGCCTTCGCCTCGATCTGGCGGATGCGTTCGCGGGTGACGCTGAACTGCTGCCCGACTTCCTCCAGCGTGTGATCGGTGTTCATACCGATCCCGAACCGCATCCGCAGCACGCGCTCCTCGCGCGGCGTCAGCGACGCCAGGACCCGCGTCACCGTCTCCTTGAGGTTGGCCTGGATCGCGGCATCCACGGGGATGATCGCGTTCTTGTCCTCGATGAAATCGCCGAGATGCGAATCCTCCTCGTCGCCGATCGGCGTCTCGAGGGAGATCGGCTCCTTGGCGATCTTCATGACTTTCCGTACCTTTTCCAAAGGCATGGAGAGTCTTTCTGCCATCTCTTCCGGGGTCGGCTCGCGGCCCTGCTCGTGGAGGAACTGGCGGCTGGTGCGGACCAGCTTGTTGATCGTCTCGATCATGTGGACCGGGATGCGGATGGTGCGCGCCTGGTCCGCGATCGAGCGCGTGATCGCCTGGCGGATCCACCAGGTCGCATAGGTGCTGAACTTGTAGCCGCGGCGATATTCGAACTTATCCACCGCCTTCATCAGGCCGATATTGCCCTCCTGGATCAGATCCAGGAACTGCAGCCCGCGGTTGGTGTATTTCTTGGCGATCGAAATCACGAGCCGCAGGTTCGCCTCGACCATTTCCTTCTTGGCGATACGCGCCTCGCGCTCGCCCTTCTGGACCATGTTGACGATCCGGCGGAACTCGGTGAGCGCCATGCCGGTCTGCTGTGCGATGTCGGCGATCTCGGCGCGGATGCGCTCGACCGCCTCGCCCTCGTTGGTGACGAAGGCGGTCCATTTCTTGTCGAGCTTGCCGAGCGACGGGATCCAGTTCTCGTCGATCTCGTGGCCGATATAGCGGTCGAGGAAATCCTTGCGCGGCACCTTATGGCGCTCGGCGAGGCGCAGCATCTGGCCGCCCAGCGCGGTCAGGCGGCGGTTATAGGCATAGAGCTGATCGACCAGATATTCGATCTTGGCGTTGTGGAACTGGACGCTCTCGACCTCGGCGGTCAGCTCTTCGCGCAGCTTCTGGTATTTGCGCTCCTCGGCTGCCGGGAATTCGCCGCCGGCGCCCATCGCGCCGACGCGCGCCTGCTGCAGTTTGCTGAACTTTTTGTAGAGCGCGGTGATGCTGGCGAACCGCTCGAGCGCGATCGGCTTGAGCTGCTCTTCCATCTGCGCGAGGCTGAGGGTGTTGTCCTCTTCCTCGTCGTCGGACGGACGCGGGGTGCGGCGCTCACCGCCTTCCTCGTCCTCTTCGTCGGCGGAGGCCTCTTCGGGCTCGGCCTCTTCCTTGAACGACGGGCCGGCATTCTTCTCGGAAATCTCGCCGTCGCCGTCCTCGCCGTCCTCGGTCAGGCTTTCCGGCGACGGATCCTTCGACAGCATCGCGTCGAGATCCATGATCTCGCGCAGCTGCATCGTGCCCTCGTTGAGCGCGGTCGACCAGTCGATTATGGCGTTGAAGGTGATCGGCGATTCGCAGAGACCCAGGATCATGGTGTCGCGGCCGGCCTCGATCCGCTTGGCGATCGCGATCTCGCCTTCGCGGCTGAGCAACTCGACCGCGCCCATTTCGCGCAGGTACATGCGGACCGGATCGTCGGTGCGATCGACGGTCTCCTTCTTCTTCTCGGGAAGGGGGCCTGAATCGGCTTCCGCGTCGGCGGCCTCCGGCTCGTCGTCGTCTTCCTTGGCGGGCTCGGCCTCGCCGTCCTCGCCGGCTTCCTCGTTGTCGACGATGTTGATGCCCATTTCGGACAACGCCGCGCTGATATCCTCGATCTGGTCGGAGGACATCTCGCCCTGCGGCAGCGCCTCGTTCAGCTGATCATAGGTGATGTAGCCGCGCTTCTTGGCGCGCGCGATCACCTTCTTGATCGACGCATCGTTCATATCGATCAACGGCGCATCGCCGGTTTCAACAGTTTCGGCGGGTTCCGCCATGTTCGACTTAGCCATCAATCGCCCTCGGTACCCAACGCTCGGGCGTCTTCGTTCGACTGTACGAGATTTGCAAGTCGGACTTCCAACGCCTGTTTCTCTTTTACCATCGCCACTTGCCGTTCGAACGCCTCTTCGGTGAAGTGCGTCTGCATCGCCGCGGTCGCCTGCTTCAGCGCCGCATCCACCTCGGGGCGCGCCACCATGATGGCGATCGCTTCGTCGAGATCGGCGCGGACGCGTGCCGGATCGGCCGTGTTCTGCGTGAACGAATAGGGCATCGTATCGGCTCGCAACAGATCGCTGGCGACTGAATTGAAACCGGACTTTGCCAATATGGTGAGAAGACGCCCGCTATCAAGCTTCTGATCCTCCAGCGCGACATCGACCACCGCCTCGAACAGCCGCCCGAGCGCGCCATCGATGAGTTGCAGCGAGCCCAGCACCTCCATGTGACGCGCGATTTCGACCGGGTGGCGGATCAGGCCGGCGAGCACCGCCTTGGCCAGCACGCGGTCGATTCCGGTCGCGCGGAATGCCTTGGCGTCCTCGGTGACGGGCAGGGGTGCGGGCTTCCAGCCGCCCTTGGGACGTTCGCCGCGGGGCACGAAGGGCGCGCGGACCGGCTTGAAATGCTCGTAGAAGCGGTTTTTGAAGTCGGACTGGTATTCCTGCTTCACCGAGTTGTCGGCAATGCCTTCGGCGAGTTCGAACAGGCGGCGCTTAAGCCCGGCACGCTGTTCGGGGGTGTCGAGCGCCTCGGCGGCGAGTTCGGAGGCCCAGAGGCGGTCGACGAGGGGTTCCGGGGTCTTCAGCAGAGCCTCGAATGCCTGCGGGCCCTGGGCGCGGACGAGGTCGTCGGGATCCTGTCCCTGCGGCAACGTGACGAACGACAGGCTACGACCGGGGGCGAGCAGGGGCAACGCGCGATGCGCCGCCCTGAGCGCGGCCTTCTGCCCCGCTGCATCGCCGTCGAAGCACAGGATAGGCACGTCGACCATCCGCCACAACCGTTCGAGCTGCGCCTCGGTGAGCGCGGTACCGAGTGGTGCGACCGCCTCGCCGAACCCCGCCTGCGCGAGCGCGATCACGTCCATATAGCCCTCGACCACTAGCACGCGGCCGCTTTTCCGCGCGGCCGGCGCGGCGCGGTCGAGATTGTAGAGCGTGCGGCCCTTGTCGAAGAGCGGGGTATCCGGAGAGTTCAGATATTTGGGCTCGCCGCCGTCGAGCACGCGGCCGCCGAACGCGATCACCCGGCCGCGCGGATCGCGGATCGGGATCATCAGCCGGCCGCGGAACCGGTCGTACGGATCCTTGCCCTCGACGCTGATCAGCATGCCCGATTCGACGAGCATCGGGTCGCCGTAATCCTTCAGTGCGGCCTTGAGCTTGCCGCGGCTGTCGGGCGCGAATCCCATGCCGAAGGTGCGCGCGGTGTCGGCGGAGATGCCCCGCCGGTCGAGCAGCGCGCGCGCCTCGGTGCCCGACAGGCCGTGGAGCTGTTCGGTGAACCAGGTCGCGGCGTCGGCCATCACCTCGTGCAGGCCCTTGGCGCGCTCGGCGCGTTCGGTCGAGGCGCGGTCCTGCTCGGGCATGTCGAGCCCCGCGGCCTGCGCGAGTTCCTTGACCGCATCGATGAACGGTAGCCCGCGCTGGTCGGTCATCCACCGGATCGCGTCGCCATGCGCGCTGCAGCCGAAGCAATGGTAGAAGCCCTTGTCGTCGTTGACGTAGAAGCTGGGCGTCTTCTCGTTGTGGAACGGGCAGCAGCCTTTCGACTCGCGGCCGGCCTTGGTGAGCTTGACGGTCTTGCCGATCAGCGAGGTCAGCGAGGTGCGGGCTCTGAGCTCATCGAGGAATTGCGGGGTGAGCGTCATTTGCCCCCCCTCCCGCTTGCGGGAGGGGGCTGGGGGGTGGGCTCGCGCTCAAGGTCGCGCGCTGCCCTCAAGATCGTCTCCAGCACGCCGTCCATGTTGCTCGTCAGATCATTGTTCCAGAACCGGATGACGCGGTAGCCCGTCCTCTCGATTGCACGCGTACGGGCTGCATCATAGTCGACCGCCCCGGCATGTTGACTGCCGTCGAGTTCTACGACGAGCCGGTGCGACCGGCATGCAAAGTCCGCCTTGTAGCCGGCGATCGGCAGCTGCCGCATGAATTTCAGGCCTTCGAGCTGGCTACCCTTCAGGCGACGCCACAGCATGGCTTCGTGCAATGTCGCGTTGTTCCTGAGCGCGCGCGCCTCCTCGGTCGGTCGGCCCAGCCGAAAGCGCGAGCCCACCCCTCGGTCCCCTCCCGCAGGCGGGAGGGGAGGCAGAAGAGGCGCGCGCTCGGCCATTTAGCTCAACGCCGCCTTCACCAGTCCGCTCGCCTTGCTCATGTCCAGCTCGCTCGCATGTCGCGCCTTAAGCTCTGCCATCACGCGGCCCATGTCCTTCATGCCGCTCGCTCCCAGCTCCGCCTTGATCGCCTCGATGGCAGCGGACGTCGCGGCCTCGTCCATCTGTTGCGGCAGGAAGCGTTCGATCACCGCAACCTCGGCGGTCTCGGCGTCGGCGAGTTCCTGGCGGCCGCCCTTGGTGAACATGTCGATCGATTCCCGGCGCTGCTTGACCATCTTCTGCAGCACCTCGATCACCAGCGCGTCGTCGTCCTCGGGCGCCTTGCCGGTGCGCGCCTCGATGTCGCGATTCTTGATCGCGGACTGGATCAGGCTGACCGCGTTGCGGGTCTCCTTGTCGCCCGCCTTCATCGCGGTGATCTGGGCGGCCTTGATGTCGTCGCGAATCATGTGTCGGTCTTTCAGGGGGTTCGGGAAAGCGCATGACGATAGCGCAAGGCCGCCGGGTTTAACAGATTGACGCTCCGGCGCCGGGGGCTTAGCGGACGCGGCTTAGCGACATCATCGAGTTTTCGGAGTGCCCAGCCTCATGGCCGACACCAAGCCAATAGCCATGCCTGCCATCGCGCAACCGGACGGCGCCACCGGCGTCCTCGTCCTCGCGACCGGCGACGTGATCTGGGGGCGCGGGTTCGGCGCGGAAGGGACCGCGGTCGGCGAAGTGTGCTTCCACACCGCGATGACCGGCTATCAGGAGGTGCTGACCGACCCCTCGTTCGCGGGGCAGATGATCTGCTTCACCTTCCCGCATATCGGCAATGTCGGGGCGAACCCCGACGATGTCGAGGCGGACGATCCGCATGCGCTGGGGATCATCGTCCGCGAGGACGTGACGCAGCCGAGCAATTTTCGCGCGGTCGAGAATCTCGACGGGTGGATGAAGCGGCATGCGCGGATCGGTCTGTCGGGCGTCGACACGCGCGCGCTGACGCGGCGGATCCGGGTGGGCGGCGCACCCAACGGGGTGATCGCGCATTCGGCTTCCGGGGTGTTCGATATTCCTGCGCTGCTGGAGATGGCGCGCGGCTGGCCGGGGCTGGAGGGCATGGACCTCGCCAAGGCGGTGTCGACCGAGACGCATTATGGCTGGGATGGCGGCATCTGGAAGCTGGGGCAGGGGTATGACACCTCGTCTTCCCCCCTCCCGCCCGCGGGAGGGGCCGGGGGTGGGCTCGCGCTTTCCTCGAACGATGCGCTGGACGGTGAGCGCGAGCCCACCCATCAATCCCCTCCCGCAAGCGGGAGGGGAGGCGAGAAGCCCCATATCGTCGCGATCGATTATGGCAGCAAACGCAACATCTTCCGCAACCTTGCTGCGGCCGGGTCCAAGGTATCGGTCGTCCCGGCGACCGCGACGTTCGAGCAGGTGATGGCGCTGGAGCCCGACGGCATCTTCCTGTCGAACGGCCCCGGCGATCCGGCAGCGACCGGCGAATATGCGGTGCCGGTGATCCGCCAGCTGCTGGAGACGGGCAAGCCGCTGTTCGGCATCTGCCTCGGCCATCAGCTGCTCGGCCTCGCGGTCGGCGCGACCACGACCAAGATGTTCCAGGGCCACCGCGGCGCCAATCATCCGGTCAAGCGGCTCTCCGACGGCGCGGTCGAGATCACCAGCATGAACCACGGCTTCTCGGTCGAGCGCGACAGCCTGCCGGCCAATGTCCGCGAGACGCATGTGTCGCTGTTCGACGGATCGAACGCAGGGCTGGAATTGACCGACCGCAACGCGTTCAGCGTGCAGTATCACCCCGAGGCTAGCCCGGGGCCGCAGGATAGCCTTTATCTGTTTGAGCGGTTTGTGAATTCCCTAGTAGGTTTTTCCGCCAGCAGGCACACATTGTGAAGTTAAGGTTAGTTACAGCCGATGTCAGCCTTATCAGCTTAGGGCTAGTATTGGCATCATGCGGGTTCAGTTCAGAAACATCCGATAAGTCCAGTAAACGTTCTATTGTAGAAGAGTCGAATTCGATTGAGCAGCCTTTTATATCTAACGCCGAGTTAGACCAGCTTTTTAATTCGTTCGAATCGGAGAAGCAGGCATCGAAAGAAATTCAAAACATGTCCAAGAATGAGGCTTTTGATGTAATTATCGGCGCAGGACACCAGTGTTTGTCCATCAATCGCCTGGAAGCCACGACGGAGTCGGTTTCGGCCACATGCTCCAATGGTGAAAGATATAGAATTTTTCGACCTAAACCGGATGCGCCGTTGCTCGCAATGAAGTGCTCCGCTGTATCCGCCTTAGGCGTGGAAGGCTGCTGATAATGCCAAAACGCACCGACATCTCCTCGATCCTCGTCATCGGCGCAGGACCTATCGTCATCGGCCAGGCTTGCGAGTTCGATTATTCGGGCACGCAGGCGATCAAGGCGTTGAAGGAGGAGGGCTACAGGATAGTCCTCGTCAATTCGAACCCCGCGACGATCATGACCGATCCCGAGCTGGCCGACGCGACCTATGTCGAGCCGATCACGCCCGAGATCGTGCGGAAGATCATCATCAAGGAGCGGCCCGACGCCGTCCTGCCGACGATGGGCGGGCAGACCGCGCTCAACACCGCGCTGGCGCTGTTCAACGACGGCACGCTGGCCGAATATGGCGTGCAGATGATTGGCGCGGATGCCGAGGCAATTGACAAGGCCGAGGACCGCCTGAAGTTCCGCGACGCGATGGACAAGATCGGGCTGGAGAGCGCGCGGTCGCGGATCGCGCATACGCTGGCCGAGGCGATGGAGGCGCTGGAGTTCACCGGGTTGCCGGCGATCATCCGCCCGAGCTTCACGATGGGCGGCAGCGGCGGCGGCATCGCGTACAACCGCGACGAGTTCATGACGATCGTCGCCAGCGGGCTCGACGCGTCGCCGACCACCGAGGTGCTGATCGAGGAATCGCTGCTCGGGTGGAAGGAGTACGAGATGGAGGTCGTGCGGGACCGCAACGACAACTGCATCATCATCTGCTCGATCGAGAATGTCGATCCGATGGGCGTCCATACCGGCGACTCCATCACGGTCGCGCCGGCGCTGACGCTGACCGACAAGGAATATCAGATCATGCGCAACGCGAGCATCGCGGTGCTGCGTGAAATCGGTGTGGAAACAGGCGGTTCGAACGTCCAGTTCGCAGTCAACCCGAAGGACGGCCGGCTGATCGTCATCGAGATGAACCCGCGCGTGTCGCGTTCGTCGGCGCTGGCGTCGAAGGCCACAGGCTTCCCGATCGCCAAGGTCGCGGCGAAGCTGGCGGTCGGCTACACGCTCGACGAGATCACCAACGACATCACCGGCGCGACGCCCGCGAGCTTCGAGCCGACGATCGACTATGTCGTCACCAAGATACCCCGGTTCGCGTTCGAGAAGTTCAAGGGCGCCGACAACCTACTCGGCACCGCGATGAAGTCGGTCGGCGAGGTCATGGCGATCGGGCGGTCGATCCATGAATCGATGCAGAAGGCGCTGCGCGGGCTCGAGACCGGGCTGTCGGGCTTCAACACGGTCGACCGGCTGGTCGGCGCGCCGCGCGGCGAGATCGAGGCGGCGCTGGCGCTGGCGACGCCGGACCGGCTGTTGGTCGCGGCGCAGGCGTTGCGCGAAGGCTTCACCGTCGCCGAGGTCCACGCGATCGCAAAATACGATCCCTGGTTCCTGGAGCGGATCGCCGAGATCGTCGCGGCCGAGGCCGAGGTGATGCAGGACGGGCTGCCGATCGACGCGCCCGGCATGCGGCGGTTGAAGGCGATGGGGTTCAGCGACAAGCGGCTCGCCTGGCTGGCGCTGCAGTCCGCCAATCTGCGCGGCATGAGCCGCGGCATCGCGCGCGGGTCGGGGCTGGTGCACGAGGTCGTCAAGGCGATGACCGGCGGCGTCACCGAAGAGGAAGTGCGCGCGCACCGCGTCAAGCTGGGCGTGCGGCCGGTGTTCAAGCGGATCGACACCTGCGCGGCCGAGTTCGACGCCAAGACGCCGTATATGTACTCGACCTACGAGGCACCGAGCTTCGGCGAGCCCGAGAACGAGTCCGAGCCGACCGGGCGGCGGAAAATCGTGATCCTGGGCGGCGGGCCGAACCGGATCGGGCAGGGGATCGAGTTCGATTATTGCTGCTGCCATGCGTGCTTCGCGCTGGCGGATGCGGGCTATGAGACGATCATGGTCAACTGCAACCCGGAGACGGTTTCGACCGATTACGACACGTCGGACCGGCTGTATTTCGAGCCGCTGACCGCCGAGGACGTGCTGGAGATCCTGCACACCGAGCAGCAGAATGGCGAGCTGGTCGGCGTGATCGTGCAGTTCGGCGGGCAGACCCCGCTGAACCTCGCGCGCGCGCTGGAAGCCGCGGGCATCCCGATCCTGGGAACGACGCCCGACGCGATCGACCTCGCCGAGGATCGCGAGCGGTTCGCCGCGCTGATCACCAAGCTCGGCCTGCGCCAGCCCGCCAACGGCCTCGCGCGCAGCCGCGACGAGGCGGTCTCGGCGGCGGAACGGATCGGCTATCCGGTGCTGATGCGGCCGAGCTACGTGCTCGGCGGGCGCGCGATGGAGATCGTCGACTCGCTCGAACAGCTCGACAACTACATCTCGACCGCGGTGCAGGTGTCGGGCGATTCGCCGGTGCTGATCGACCAGTATCTGCGCGACGCGATCGAGGTCGATGTCGATGCGATCTGCGACGGGACCGACGTGGTGGTCGCGGGCGTGCTGCAGCATATCGAGGAGGCCGGAGTCCATTCGGGCGACAGCGCCTGTTCGATCCCGCCTTATTCGCTGTCGGCCGAGATCATCGCCGAGATCGAGCGGCAGACGGTCGCGCTCGCGCATGCGTTGTCGGTCGTGGGCCTCATGAACATCCAGTTCGCGGTGAAGGACGGGCTGGTCTACCTTATCGAGGTCAACCCGCGTGCCTCGCGGACCGTACCGTTCGTCGCCAAGGCCATCGGCGTGCCGATCGCCAAGATCGCGTCGCGCGTGATGGCCGGCGAGAAGCTCGCCGACCTGCCGCCGATCGACCGGCATATCCCTTATTATGCGGTGAAGGAGGCGGTGTTCCCCTTCAACAAGTTCCCCGGCGTCGATCCCGTCCTGTCACCCGAGATGAAGTCCACCGGCGAAGTCATGGGAATCGATCCGGATTTCACGATCGCGTTCGCCAAGGCGCAGCTCGGGGCGTCGACCATCCTGCCCAAGAGCGGCACGGTGTTCGTCAGCGTGAAGGACGGCGACAAGGGCATGATCGTCGAGGCCGTGAAGGCGCTGGTCGAGACCGGCTTCACGATCGTCGCGACTGCGGGGACCGCGGATCACCTGAAGCGTGCCGGGCTTCCGGTCGAACGCGTCAACAAGGTGGCGCAGGGGCGGCCGCACATCGTCGACCGGATCAAGGACGGCGAGATCGCGTTGATCTTCAACACCACCGAAGGCTGGCAGTCGCTGCGGGATTCGCAGCCGATCCGCGCCTCCGGGCTGAAACAGCGGATTCCGTACTTCACGACGGCCCCAGCGGCACTGGAAGCCGCCAAGGCGATCAAGGCCCTCAAAACACGCAGCCTTGAAGTACGGCCCCTGCAATCCTATTATTCGCAGTCGCACAGCTGATCCCGACAGAGTTGAGAATTGTGCGGGCGGACCCCTGGTTCGCGCGGGAATAATGATTTGGGGACCAAGACATGGCGACAGTCGAGAAGATGCCGATGCTGCAGGAAGGCTATGAGACGCTGAATGCGGATCTCAAGCGCCTGAAGGCCGAACGTCCGACGATCGTCGACGCGATCGAGGAAGCGCGGGCGCATGGCGACCTGAGCGAGAACGCGGAATATCATGCCGCCAAGGAACGCCAGGGCCAGGTCGAGGCATCGATCTCGGACATCGAGGACAAGCTGTCGCGTGCGCAGATCATCGATCCGAAGGACCTATCGGGCGACAAGGTCGTGTTCGGCGCGACCGTCACGCTGCTCGACGAGAACGACAAGCCGGTAAAGTATCAGATCGTCGGCCAGACCGAGGCGAACGCCAAGACCGGCCGGATCTCATACAATTCGCCGCTCGGCCGCGGGCTGATCGGGCGCAAGCTCGACGAAGAGGTCGAGGTCACGGTGCCGTCGGGCGATCGCTACTACGTCGTCTCGAAGATCGAATTCATCTGACATGAGCTTCTTCGAGGCGCGGGCGACGGCGATCCTGACGATCGCGACGCTGGTCGCCTCGGGGTTGATCCTGCTGACGGACACGTTGCCCTGGTGGGCCGTGAACGCCGGGTTCATTCCGTTTCGGCTCGAGGGCGTGCTGACGCCGGAGGCGCATGGCTTTGCCGTCCCGGTCTGGGCGACGCCGCTGACCGCGACGCTGATCCATGGTGGCCTCGCGCATGTCGCGCTCAATGTGGTCATGTTGGTGTTCTGCGGCCAGGCCGTCGAGCGCGCGATCGGGTCGGCTGGCGTCGTGGTTCTCTACGTGGTCGGTGCCTATGCCGCGGCAGCGGGCCATTGGGCGTTCGGGCCGGAGTCTCTGGCGCCGATGATCGGGGCGAGCGGCGCGGTCTCCGCGATCGTCGGGGCCTATGCGCTGCTTTATGGTGTGCGGCAGGCAAAGGCGATCGGGCCGGTGCCCGCCGGTGTCGTGCATGTCGCGTGGCTGGCAGCCGCTTGGGTCGGGATCCAGCTGCTGACCGGATTAGCCGGGTTCGGCGGTGCCACGATCGCGATCGGCGCGCACATCGGCGGGTTCGTTGCGGGACTGATCCTCGCGCGGCCGTTGCTGATGTGGCGGTACCGCGCTGCCTAGGCCGCAGAAGCGCTGCCATCTACCCACAAGGCCGTGGCGCTTCCAGCTATTGGCGTAAGCCGACGTCTACCGCGTCGAAGCGCTGGACTCCCGCTTTCGCGGGAGAACAGGGGTTACGCGGCCGGCGTTGTGGTCAGGTTCGGTTCCATCATACGGTGAAGATGGACGACGACAAATTTCATCTCTGCATCGTCGACCGTCCGCTGCGCTGCAGCACGCCACGCCTTCTCAGCACTGGCATAGTCGGGGAACACGCCGACGAATTCGATTGCACTCAGATCGTTGAAGTCGAGCGTCCGCGGATCGCTGACGCGGCCGCCGAATACGAGGTGGAGCTTGCTCATGCGCCTGCTTTCCTGATGAGGGGTTCGCAGGCCTCCTAACGCGTTCGGCGGCCGGATTATACCCTTAGACGTCCGCCTTTTTCGTCGCGCCCTTCGCAGCTGCAGCACCGGCAGTCGAGACTGCCTGAAATACGCCCTCGACGAGCCCGCGGGCCTGGTCGCGTGCGCCGTCCTTGGTCAGGCCACGGCTCTCAAGCTCGGCCTGACCGGCTTCGCGTGCTGCCTGTACGGCCGCGCGCGCGCTGTCGCCGATGCGCTGGCCGACCGGCGCGAGCAGGTCCTTCTCACGCTGCGACCGCGGCAGAAGCGCGCCAGCGAGGATGCCGACGGCAAGGCCGCCGACGAGGATGCCGACCGGGCTGGATTCGAGGCCGTGGACGGCGTCCGATGCCTTGTCGACGCCAGTGTGGTAGGCCTGCGACACGGTGTCGCGCAGGTTGCCGGTCGTCTCGTGATCTGAGTTCGTGTTGGTCATGATGCTGTCCTTTTCGTCGGCAGGCATAAATTCAAAATGCGGGATCAAAGAATGCCGTCGGGGTCGATTTGGTCCCGCGGTTTGCGGCGGAACAGACCGAAGATTCGGTGGCGTGCGAGAAACAGGCCGGCGAGCGCGGTCACGCCCGCGACTGTGCCGGGGTTACGCTTCAAGGTATGCGCGCTTTTGTCGGCGAGCACGGTTCCCGCTTCGGTCAAGTCGCGCGCCGCCTTGCGGGCCAGCGTCTTCGGGTTGAGCCGCTCCTGCAACTCGCCCAGCGTTCGGGCGACGCGGGCGCGCGCCGCGTCGCGGTCGCGTTCGACTTGCGAGAGTTCGATCGGTGCGGTCATGACGTCGGTCCCCGCGGTGTGAGTTTTGATTTTCCGACGAATCCCAGGATCCCTGCGATTACCAAGACGACGCCGACGACGATCGCTGTCGCCCAACCGGGATGCATGATCGTCGAGAGCGCCATGATCGCCCCGACCAACAACGCGATCAGCGCTGCGAATGCCAGCGTCCCCGCAACCGCGAAGAACATCGCCGCCGTCTTGTACGCCGCCAGGGTGATGCCGAACTTCGCCTTGTAGACCGCGACTTCGGCCCCGGCGAGCGCACGCGTCTCACCGACGAGGCGCGTCACCAGTTCGGGTAGCGCCTCGTCATGGTCGGGCAGATAGGTCGCGGGGTCTGGCAACGGCTCAGGCCTTGTTCGCGTCGGAGTCGGGCGTGCTGCTCGTCGTGGACTCGAGCCCCGACTGGATCAGTCGGGCGACGACGAACCCGAGTGCGGCTGCGGCACCGATCGCGACGCCCGGGCTTTTCCGCACGAGCTCGCGCGCGTCGTCGATCAACTCGTCGACGTCCTTGGCCTTCACCTGCTCCGAAAAGCCGGTGACGCTGCTCGCCGCGGTCCGTGCATAGCCGCCATATTGCGCGCCAAGCTTGTCATCGACCTGGCTCGCGGCATCGGTGAGCATCTGCGCGAGTTGATCGAGGGCGCCGCTCGCCTTGGCCTTGCCGTCCTCGGCAAACATGCGTGCTTTGTCAGCCGCCTGCGTGCCGTAGCTACCCACGTTCTCGCGGATCGCCTGCTTCACGTCGGGCTTGGCGCCGCCGTCGGCGTGTTCACCGCTGTTCTGGCCGCCATCGGGCTTGCCGGACTCGTTGCCGATCGTGGCACCCTTCAGCGGCGCCGCGGGCGTCGCGTCGGTCGCGGTCGAGACGTCGTTGTCGCTCATCGGCGTTGCATCATTGTCTGCCATGGACATCCCTTTCAAAAACGTTGCGTTCTCAACCCCGGCGGGGGACGCGCGGTTCCATCGCGCCAGTGCGATTGCTCGATATCGTCCGAGGCGATAGAGCCGCCCCGACGGCCCGCGCGGCCAAATCGTAGGAGCATCGTTACGTGACCGCAATCATCGACATTCATGCACGGCAGATCCTCGACAGCCGTGGCAACCCGACGGTCGAAGTCGACGTACTGCTCGAGGATGGCAGCTTCGGTCGCGCGGCGGTGCCGTCGGGCGCATCGACCGGCGCGCATGAGGCGGTCGAGCGCCGCGACGGTGACAAGAGCCGCTGGGGCGGCAAGGGCGTCGATCAGGCCGTCGAGGCGGTCAACGAAGAGATCACCGACGCCGTGCTGGGCATGGACGCCGAGGACCAGGCCGATCTCGACCGCGCGATGATCGAGCTGGACGGCACCGAGAACAAGGGCCGCCTGGGCGCGAACGCGATCCTCGGCGTCAGCCTGGCAGTCGCCAAGGCCGCAGCCGAGGCGCGCGGACTGCCGCTGTATCGCTATATCGGCGGCGTGCAGGCGCACCTGCTGCCGGTGCCGATGATGAACATCATCAACGGCGGCGAGCATGCTGACAACCCGATCGATTTCCAGGAATTCATGATCGTGCCGGTCGGCGCGACCAACATCGTCGAGGCGGTTCGCTGCGGCTCGGAGATCTTCCACACGCTGAAGAAGGGCCTGAGCGAGAAGGGCCTGTCGACCAGCGTCGGCGACGAGGGCGGCTTCGCCCCCAACATCGGCAGCACCACCGAAGCGCTCGACTTCATCATGTCGAGCATCGAGAAGGCCGGCTACACGCCCGGCGAGGACGTGATGCTCGCGCTCGATTGCGCGGCGACCGAATTCTACAAGAACGGCAAGTACGACATTTCGGGCGAGGGCCGCATCCTCGACAGCCACGAAATGGCCCAATATCTTGCCGACCTGACGCGGCGCTACCCGATCTTCTCGGTCGAAGACGGCATGGCCGAGGATGATTGGGAGGGCTGGAAGGCGCTCACCGACCTGATCGGCGACAAGATCCAGCTGGTCGGCGACGACCTGTTCGTGACCAACCCGGTGCGGCTGAAGCGCGGCATCGACGGCGGCATCGCCAACTCGCTGCTGGTCAAGGTCAACCAGATCGGCACGCTGACCGAGACGCTGGAGGCGGTGTCGATGGCGCAGCGCGCGCGCTATACTGCCGTGATGAGCCACCGTTCGGGCGAGACCGAGGACGCGACGATCGCCGACCTAGCGGTCGCGACCAATTGCGGACAGATCAAGACCGGCAGCCTCGCGCGCAGCGATCGGCTCGCCAAGTACAACCAGCTGATCCGCATCGAGGAAGAGCTGGGCGACGCCGCGCGCTATGCGGGGCGCAGCATCCTCATCGGCGGCTGATCCGGAGACCGAGCATGGCACGTGTGACGAAGAGTTCGACCTTCCGGAAGACGATGCGCAAGGCGATGTGGCCCGCGGTCGGCCTCACGCTGATGGCGTTCTTCGGGGCGTATGCCGTGCTCGGATCCAACGGGATGTTCGCGTACGGCGACTACCGGCGCCAGCTTGCGGTACGCGAAAAGCATTATGCGGCGCTCGATCGCAAGCGCGAGGTGCTGAAGAACCGGGTGGCGTTGCTCAACCCTGATCATGCCAACCCCGACATGGTCGACGAAATGGTCCGCAAAGAACTGAACGTCGCGCACCCGGACGAGGTGATCGTTCCGCTGGGGAATTAACTCCCTCTCGCTCCGGGAGAGGGAAGAGGCCCGCGGCGCAGCCGTGGGAAGGGTGAGGGCGATCCGCGTGTCGCCCTCACCCTTCCGGCGCTTTGCGCCTCCTTCCCTCTCCGGAGGGAGAGGGGTTTTATTCAGCGTCCCAAAAACGTCAGCAGGTCGTTGGTGAAGCGCTCGCTTTCCGTCACGGTCAGGCCGTGCGGCGCGCCCTCGTATTCGACGAGCTGTGAACCCGCGATGCCCTTCGCGGCGGCGCGGCCGGTGGCGTCGATGGGGACGGTCTTGTCGCTGGTGCCATGGACGATCAGCGTCGGTACGCGGAACGCTGCGAGGTCGGCGCGGAAGTCGGTGTGGCCGAACGATTCGGCGCAGGCCAGCGTCGGCTTGAGCCCCGCCTGCATCGCAAGGCGCCAGGCCCAGTCGACGATCTCGTCGCTGACCGGCGAGGTGATGAACCCGACCCCGAAGAACTGCTGCAGGAAGGTACGGAAGAACGCCGGGCGATCCTCCTTGATCCCGGCACCGATCGCCTGAAGCTGCGCCTCTGGCACGCCGTGCGGATTGTCATCGGTCTTGAGCATGTACGGGACGACCGAGGCGATCAACCCTGCGGCGACGACGCCCTTGCCGTCATGGCGGCTCATGTAGCGCGCGACTTCGCCGCCGCCCATCGAGAACCCCACCAACGTCGCGTCCTCAGTCGCGCCTGTGGCTTCCATCACGTCGGCCAGGTCATCGGTCAGCGTGTCGTAATCATAACCGGTCCAGGGCTGGGCCGATCGGCCGAACCCGCGACGGTCGTACGCGATCGCGCGGAAGCCTGCGTCGGCAAGCGCCATGGCCTGCGCGTCCCAGCTGTCCGAGGACAAGGGCCAGCCATGGATCAGCACGACCGGGCGGCCGCTGCCCCAATCCTTGACGTAGAGATCGGTACCGTCGCGGGTTTTGATGTAGGGCATCGTTGTCGCCTTGCTGCTAGTTACGCCTGGGTAACGGACGGACCAGAGCGTCGTTCCGCGCTGGCGCCGACCAGCACGGTCTGCCAGCATCGCACGTCACGAATCAGGAGACTCGAATGCGGCTTGGTCTTGCACTGTCGGTTGCGGCGCTCGCGCTGGTGGGGGCGCCGTCGCGCGAACCGCCGGCAATGGCCGCGACTCCCGCGAAGAGCGGATGGGCGGGGTTCCGCGACGGCTTCATCGAGGGCTGGTTCCGCATCGACCCGGCCAATGCGGTGTATCAAGGGCGTCACGATTTCGACGGTGGCCTGGGTGACTGGAGCCCTGCCGGACTGAAGACTCAGGGCGATTTCCTGCGCGCGGCGATCACCCGGGCGCGGGGGTTCACCACGCTGAAGGGCGCGGACGCGTTCGAGCGCGACTATCTGATCAAGGTCGCCCAGGGAAAGCTGTTCTGGCTCGAGGATGCCGACCAGCCGCATAACAATCCGGCCTGGTATGTCGGCGCGGGGCTGGACCCCAATGTCTATGTCGCGCGCAACTATGCGCCGGCATCGGTGCGGATGAAGGCGCTGACCGCGTTCCTGCAAAAGGTGCCCGCGGCGGCCGCGAACATCCGCGCGAACCTGAAGACGCCGATGCCGCTGAGCTATGTCGATTACGGCACGGCTGCGTTCAACGGTTTTGCCGATTATTATGCGGGCGACGCGGTCAAGGCGTTCGCCAGCGTCAAGGATCCCGCGCTCCAGGCCCAGCTGTCCGCCGCGGCGACGCGCGCATCGGCGGCGATGAAAGCGTTGGGGACATGGACCGCGGCGCAACGCTCGACCGCCACGCAGGCGTTCCCGCTCGGCGCGGAACGCTTCTCGCGGATGGTGCTGGCGACCGAGGGAGTCGATACACCGCTGGCGACGCTGGAAGCCGCGGGCCGCGCCGACCTCAGGCGCAACCAGGCGGCGCTGGCGGAGGCGTGCGGGAAATTCGCGCCGGGGGCGTCGATCATCGACTGTATGGCGAAGATGAACGCCAACAAGCCGGCTGACGGCCCGGTCGCCGAGGCGCGGCGGCAAATTCCGACGCTGCGCAAGTTCGTCGTCGACCACGACCTCGTCACGATCCCGGGCACCGAGGAAGCGCTGGTCGAGGAGAGCCCGCCCTATAACCGCCAAAATTCGGCCTATATCGACCCGGCGGGACCGTTCGAGAAGGGCATCCCCTCGGTCTATTACATCTCGCCGCCCGACCCGAGCTGGACCAAGGCGGTGCAGGACGCGTTCGTGCCCGGCAAGCAGGACCTGCTGTTCACGTCGGTGCACGAGGTGATGCCGGGCCATTTCCTGCAGTTCCTGCATGCCAACCGCTCGCCGTCGCTCTTCGGGCAGTTGTTCGTCGGCTATGCCTATGCCGAGGGCTGGGCGCATTATGCCGAGGAAATGATGTGGGAGGCGGGGCTGAACAACGGCGATCCCGAGACGCATGTCGGCCAGATCTCCAACGCCCTGCTGCGCGACTGCCGCTATCTGTCGGCGATCGGCATGCATGCGCGCGGCATGACGCAGGACCAGTCGTTCCGGATGTTCGTCGACCAATGTTATCAGGACGAGGGCAATGCCAAGCAGCAGGCGGCGCGGGGGACGTACGACCCGGCCTATCTGAACTATACGCTCGGCAAGCTGATGATCCGCAGGCTGCGTGCCGACTGGACCGCCACGCATGGTGGGCGCGCGTCGTGGAAGGCGTTCCACGACCAGTTCTTGAGCTTTGGCGGCCCGCCGATCCCGCTGGTGCGCCAGGCGATGATGGGCGAGGCGAAGGCGACGGCGGCGTTTTAGGCGTCGCCCGTTACCCCGGCTTCGAGACGGGGTCCCGCTGTCGACTTCGCGAGAAGAAGCGGGACCCCGGGTCGAGCCCGGGGTGACGGTGATGGAGAGGCTAGCGGACCGTCGTCTGCGCTGGTTGCACGTCCACCGCCTCTTCCGTGGGTGGGTTGCGGATCGAGGGGCGCAGGCGCGCGACGCTGCATAGGCCGGCGACCAGCGCCAACCCAGCCGCGACAAGCGGCGGGGTCTTCCCCGCGCCGACCCCGATCGCCAGCAACGCCGCCACCAGCGTCGCGCCGGTGGTCTGCCCGACGAGGCGCACCGTCGACACTAGCCCGCCCGCCGCGGCGGCGCGTTCGCGCGGGGCACTGCCGATAATCAGGCGGGCATTGGGCGGCATGAACATCCCGAAGCCCGATCCGCACAGCGCCATTCGCCAGGCGACGTCGAAATAGCTCGGGTCCGCGGGCATGAACGCGATCAGCGCCAGCGCGACGATCGAGATGCTCATGCCGATCCCGCCGAGGATGCCGGCGGGGTAGCGGTCCGACAGCCAGCCCGCGAGCGGCGCGACGATCATGTTGGTCAGCGGCCACGGCGCGATCGCCGCGCCAACCTCGGCCGCGGTCCAGCCGAAGCCTTGCGTCAGTCGGAACGGCGTCGACAGCAGCAACGTCATCGAGGCGACGAACGCGGTGAACGCGCCGATCGCCGACAGCGCGAGCACGGGCCGCGCGAGCAGGTCGATCGGCAGGATCGGTTGCGGCTCGCCGCGCTCACGCCGGACAAAATAATAGCCGATCAGCATGCCCGTCACCACGATGGCGGCGGACACCACCGGGCTGTTGCCGTGCACCGCGGTCTCGGCGCCGCCGATGACCAGCCCGAACATCGCCGCGCACATCACGGCGCCCAGCACGTCGAACTTCTCCTCGCGCGGGATTGGGTCGGGCAGGGAGCGGCCGAGCACAAGGCTGAGAACCGCGAATGGTACCGCGCTGGCGAACACCCAGGGCCAGGGCGCGATGGCCAGCACGAGCCCGCCCAGCGTCGGCGCAAGCGCCGCCGAGCTCGACACCACGACCGAGTTGATCCCGAGACCGCGACCGAGCTGCTTGGCGGGATAGATCGACCGGATCAGCGCCGACGATACGCTGAGCGCCGCGGCCGCCCCCAGCGCCTGCGCTGCGCGCACGACGAGCAGGAAGGGGAGGCTCTTGGCGAAGAAGCAGAGGAGCGTCGCGACCGTGAAGAGCAGCTGGCCATATTGGTACATCCGCTTCAGCCCGATGCGGTCGCCGAGCCCCGAAAAGGGAAGCAGCGCCATCGCGAGGATCAGCTGATAGACCGTGACCACGGTCACCACCGCGCTGCTGTCGACGGACAGGTCGCGGGCGATCGTCGGAAGCGCGACGGTCGCGATGCCGCCGTCGATGATCGTCAGCGCGGTGCCGGCGGAAATCGCCGCGACGGCGAGATAGCGGCGAGGTTTGGGAAGGCCGTCTTGCATCTGAGGCCCTACTCCGTCACCTCTGACTTGTTCCGGGTCCGGTGGAGAGTTCTGATATGCGGCGTATTTGGGTTTCGGCAGTAGCGGCATTGCTTGCGAGCGGCAGCGCGGTCGCGCAAACGGCGACGATGACCAAGAACGATGCCACCGACCCCTATATCTGGCTCGAGGACAAGGACGGCGCGAAGCCGCTCGCCTGGGTCGAGGCCGAAAACGCCAAGACGCTGCCGCGGCTGCAGAACGACCCGCGCTACGCGACCTTCCATGCCGAGGCGCTGGCGATCGCGTCGGCCAAGGACCGCATCCCGATGCCCGACCAGCGCTTTGGGCGGATCTATAATTTCTGGCGCGATGCCGAGCACCCGCACGGCCTGTGGCGCTGGACCAGCGAGGCGGACTACGCGACCGCCGCGCCGAACTGGACGGTCGCGCTAGACCTCGACGCGCTCGGCAAGGCCGAGGGCAAGCAATGGGTGTGGAAGGGTGCGACCTGCCTGCAACCCGAGGAGCGGCTGTGTCTGGTCGCGTTGTCCGAGGGCGGCGAGGACGCGGTGACGTATCGCGAATTCGACCTTTCGACCGGGCAGTTCGTGGCCAACGGCTTTTCGCTGCCGACGTCGAAGCAGGATGCGACCTGGGTCGACAAGGACACGTTGCTGGTGGCGCGCGACTGGGGTCCGGGCACGACGACCGCGTCGAGCTATGCGTTCGTGATGAAGCAGGTGAAGCGCGGGCAACCGCTGACCGCCGCGACCGAGGTGTATCGCGGTGCGGCGACGGACCAGGGCAGCACCGGCGCCAACGTGCTGACCGACGACAAGGGCAATCGGCTGGTCGTGATCCAGCGCCGTTCGACCTTCTTCGGCGCGGACAAGCTGTTGTGGACGCCGACCGGGATCAAGCCGCTGGCACTGCCGCCGCGGACCTTCCCGGTCGCCCTGGTTGACGGGCAGGTGATCTTCTCGACCAGCGAGCCCTGGGGCAAGGTGCCCGCCGGCGCGATCGCGTCGGTGCCGCTCGCCGATGTCGAGCGTGGCACGATGACGCCGACGGTGATCTTCGCACCGAACGCACGGCAATCGGTCGACGGCGTCGCGGGGACGAAATCGAAGCTGATCGCGGTCGTCACCGACAATGTCCGCGGCCGCGCGATGGTGTTCTCGCATGGTGCGAAGGGCTGGACGTCTGCGCCGCTGACGCTGCCCGACAATGCCTCGATCGATGTGGCGAGCAGCAGCGACCGCAGCGACCATGCCTATCTGACCGTCACCGGCTTCCTGACGCCGACCTCGCTGTGGACGCTGGACGCCGCAGGCGGCGCGCCCAAGTCGATCAAGACGCTGCCGGCAAAGTTCGACGCATCGGGCGATGTCGTCGAACAGTTCGAGGCGACGTCCACCGACGGGACGAAGGTGCCGTATTTCGTCGTCCACAAGAAGGGCATCGCACTCGACGGCGCGACGCCGACGATCATGACCGCCTATGGCGGGTTCGAGGTGTCGATGACCCCGAGCTATTCGGGGTCGACCGGCAAGCTTTGGCTCGAGCGCGGTGGCAGCTATGTGCTCGCCAACATCCGCGGCGGCGGTGAGTTCGGCCCCGCGTGGCACGATGCGGGCCGTAAGACCAAGCGGCAGGTGATCTACGACGATTTCGCCGCGGTCGCGAAGGACCTGTTCGCGCGGAAACTTACCAGTCCGGCGAAGCTCGGCATCTATGGCGGGTCCAACGGCGGGCTGCTGATGGGCGTCGAGTTCAATCAGCATCCCGATCTGTGGAAAGCGGTGACCATCCAGGTGCCGCTCCTCGACATGATCCGCTACGAGGGGATCGCGGCCGGCGCGTCGTGGGTCGACGAGTACGGATCCGTCTCGGTGCCTGAGGAAAAGGCGTTCCTCGAGACGATTTCGCCCTATCAGAACATCAAGAAGGGGGTGGCGTATCCGGAGCCATACATCTGGACGACGACCAAGGACGACCGCGTCGGGCCTCAGCATGCACGCAAATTCGCGGCGCGGCTGAAGGAGTATGGGCTGCCCTATCTGTTCTACGAGGACACGGCGGGCGGGCATTCGGGCGATGCGGATATTGCGCAGGGCGCGCGGCTGCAGGCGCTGCAGATGACCTATTTCGCGCAGAAGCTGATGGGACCAGCGAAATAGCGATCTGCCGTCATCCTGACACCGGTCAGGATGACGGCATAGGTCTTAGCGGCAGCGGACCTGCGCGTTGTTCTGATCGACCGCACGGCCGGCGAGCCCGCCGACCGCTGCGCCGAGTAGCGTGCCGACGGTGCGCGAGCGGCCGCCGTCGATGACGTTGCCGAGGATGCCGCCACCCGCCGCGCCGACGATGAGACCGGTGGTACCGTCACCGCGCTTGCAGTAATATTTGCCATCCTGGCCGGCATAGACGCGGTCGTCGTTGCTCAGCACGCGCTCGCGGTAATTCGGGCCGACCCGGTAATCGCGGGCGGGGTCGTAATTGCCCTCGTCGCGCTCATCGGCATAATTCTGGTTGTCGTAGCGTGCGTCCGGCGCCTGGCGGTAGGGGCCGCTCTGGTTCTGATAGCCGCTGCGTGCTGAGCGGTAGCGATCGGCTTCCTGGCGGTAGAGCTGGTATTCGCGGTCGAATCGGCTCTGCGCCTGCGCGAAGCGCGCATCGTCGGCGGAACTTTGCGCGACGGCGGGCGCGGCGGCGGCGAGGCAGGTCGCGGCGATCAGCGACAGGGTGACGGGCAGACGCATTCTCGGTCCTTTCACATCAGATACGGGCGGCGGCATTATGCCACCGCCCGCAGGTTTCGTCAGCGGCAGATCTGCACGCGGCGATGATGGCGCCATTCGGTGCGGCAGCGCTGGCTGTAGCCATGATGCCGGTCATAGCCGCGGCCACGGAAGCGGCGGTCATCGCGACGATCGTGGTGGTCGTTGCCGCGGTGATCCTGACTATAGCCGCGATCATAGCGCTGCGCCTCGGCGGGGGCGGCGACGCCGATGCTGAGGGTGGCGACGGCAAGGCCGGCGGCGATCAGCTGGGTGAACTTCATGTGCGTTCCTTTCGGTCCCGACGATCGGGGATGCCGGCCTTGTACGGCGGCGAACAGACATCGTTCCTGAACGGCATTGTCGGCTGCTGTACAGGTTCGGTCCGGCGGCAATCTCGTCCGCTCACCCCAACGTAACGAAGCTGTCCATCACGCGTTTTTGCCCGGCATTTTCGAAATCGATCTCGAGCTTGTTGCCCTCGATCACCAGGATCGCGCCATAGCCGAATTTCTGGTGGAACACGCGCATGCCGACGCTGAGATCGTCGCGGCCCTTGTTGCCGAGGCTGACCGCGCTGGCGCGGCTCTCGACGACGCGGGAGGGGCCGGCCGAGAAGCTGCTGCCGGGGCTCGCCGCGCGCTGCCAGCCGGGGCCGCGGCCGGTGCCGCGGGCGACGTCGGCGAAGGGGTCGGCCTTTTCGGACCAATTGGCCTGCCATAGGCTTGCGCCGCCCGACATGGTCGTCTCCGCCTCGATATGCTCGGCCGGAAGTTCGCCGACGAAGCGGCTGGGGATCGAGGAATTCCACTGGCCGTAGATGCGGCGGTTGGCGGCGTGGATGATCACCGCCAGGCGCCGCGCGCGGGTGATCGCGACGTACGCCAGGCGGCGCTCTTCCTCAAGGCTCTTGACGCCGCCTTCGTCGAGCGAGCGCTGCGACGGGAACAGGCCTTCTTCCCAACCGACCAGGAAGACGGTGTCGTATTCGAGGCCCTTCGCGGCGTGGATGGTCATGATCGTGACCTGCGGGTCCTGCGCGCCGCCTTCATTGTCCATGACCAGCGACACGTGTTCGAGGAACGCGCCGAGCGAGTCATATTCCTCCATCGCGCGGACCAGTTCGCTGAGGTTCTCCAGCCGGCCGGTGGCCTCGACCGATTTCTCGGCCTGGTACATCGCGGTGTAGCCGCTCTCGTCGAGCAACTGCCGCGCGAGTTCGGCGTGGGGCAGGCTGGTCGCCATGTCGCGCCAGCGCGCGATGTCGCCGACGAGGCGGCCCAGCGACTTCTTCGCGGCGCCGGTCAGTTCGTCGGTGTCGAGGATGCGGGCAGCGGCGGTGGTGAGCGGGACGCCGGTGGCGCGGGCGAGCTGGTGGATGCGCGCGACCGCCTTGTCGCCCAATCCGCGTTTCGGCACGTTGACGATGCGTTCGAAGGCGAGGTCGTCGGCCGGCTGGTTGACGACGCGGAGATAGGCGAGCGCATCGCGGATTTCGGCACGTTCGTAGAAGCGGAAGCCGCCGACGATCTTGTACGGCATGCCGATCGCGATGAAGCGATCCTCGAACTCGCGGGTCTGATGCTGCGCGCGGACCAAGATCGCGACCTCGTCGAGCGTCTTGCCGGAGCGACGGACGAGGTCGATCTCGTCGCCGACACGGCGCGCTTCCTCGGGGCCGTCCCAGACGCCGATGACTTTCACCTTCTCGCCGACGTCGCGCTCGGTCCAGAGCTGCTTGCCAAGGCGGCCGCCATTGTTGGCGATCACGCCAGAGGCGGCGCCGAGGATATGCGGCGTGCTGCGGTAATTCTGTTCGAGGCGTATGATCTTCGCGCCCGGGAAATCCTTCTCGAACTTCAGAATGTTCTCGACCTGCGCGCCGCGCCAGGAATAGATCGACTGGTCGTCGTCGCCGACGCAGGCGATGTTCTTGCGCTCCTGTGCGAGCAGGCGGAGCCAGAGATATTGGGACGAGTTGGTGTCCTGATACTCGTCGACCATGATGTATTTGAAGCGCGTCTGATACTGTTCGAGCACGTCGCGGTGGCGCTTCAGGATGACGAGCATGTGGAGCAGCAGGTCGCCGAAATCGCACGCGTTGAGCGCGATCAGGCGGGCCTGGTATTGCTGGTAGAGCTCGCCGCCGCGGCCGTTGGCGTAGCGTTCGCTCTCACCGGCATCGATGTCGGCGGGGACGAGGCCCTTGTTCTTCCACTGGTCGATCAGCCCGGCGAGCGAGCGCGCCGGGAAACGCTTCTCGTCGATATCGGCGGCCAGGATCAGCTGTTTCAGCAGCCGCAGCTGGTCGTCGGTGTCGAGGATCGTGAAGTTCGATTGCAACCCGACGAGCTCGGCATGGCGGCGCAGCATCTTGGCGGCGATCGCGTGGAAGGTGCCGAGCCACGGCATCCCCTCGACCGCGTCGCCGACCAGCCGGCCGACCCGCTCGCGCATCTCGCGCGCCGCCTTGTTGGTGAAGGTGACCGAGAGAATCTCGCTCGGCCACGCCTTTCGCGTGAAGATCAGGTGCGCGAGCCGCGCCGTGAGCGCGGCGGTCTTGCCGGTGCCGGCGCCGGCGATGATCAGCACCGGGCCGTCGGTGGTCAGCACCGCCTCGCGCTGCGGCGGGTTGAGGCCGCGGAGATAGGGCGGGTCGGCTTGGGCGGTCTGGGCGAGCTGGTTCACCGGTGAACAGGTAGGGAACGGCGACGGTTGGGGCAAGCACGGAAGCCTTGCAGACCCACCGAAGTTGTGGAACAAAACGGGAAACAATGGGAGGCGATTCGATGAGCGACGGGTTGACGGGCGGGTGTCATTGCGGTGCGGTGCGGTACGAAGCGGAGGGGCAACCCCAGCATCATGCGCTGTGCCATTGCTCGGACTGCCGCGGGAGTGCGGGCGCGCCGATGGTCGGGTGGATCGCCTTCAAGGCGGACCAGGTGAGCGTGACCGGAAATCCGACGACGTATGAATCGTCGGCGAGCGGGCGGCGGCAGTTTTGCGGGCGGTGCGGGACCGGGCTGTTCTATACCAATGCGGAAATGCTGCCGGGGATCATCGATATCCAGTCGTGCACGCTCGACGACGTGGAAGCGGTCGCGCCCGACGCGCACATCCAGGTTGCTGAGCGGTTGGCCTGGATGAAGAGCATCGACCTGCTGCCGGTGTTCGAGCGATATCCGGGGATGTGACGGGAGCGGCTGTCCAAGAGCGCCCGGTATCCGTCACCCCCGCGAAGGTCGGGATCTCCTGCGGCTGGCGCGACGCTTCTGCCCGAGGAGATCCCCGCCTTCGCTGGGATGACGAGGGGAAGACAAGCGCTTGCGTAGGTCCCCGTTCTCGGGTGCCGCGGCGAAACGGCTGGGTCCTTGAGTGGCGCCCTGTCATAAAATCGTCACCTGCGCGGACGAAAGCGGGCGGGTCATGGCAACCACCTTTACACCGCTCGGTGAATCGACCGCGCCGCCGCCCGAGCACGCGCATGTCCCCGTTGGTCCGCGCCTGGACCACGCCCTCCACCCGTCGAGCCGCTGGATATTCCTCGCCGTCCTGCTCGGCGGGCTCGGCTATGCCGGGTTCAGCGTGTTCGTCGACACCGCGCAGGTCGGCGAGAGCCTGGCGCTCGGCGCGTTTGCGTTCCTAGCGCTCGCGCTGCTGATCGCGCTGGGGTTCGAATTCGTCAACGGCTTCCACGACACCGCCAACGCGGTCGCGACGGTGATCTACACGCATTCGTTGCCCGCGCCGGTCGCGGTGGTGTGGTCGGGGTTCTTCAATTTCCTCGGCGTGGTGCTCTCGTCGGGCGCGGTCGCCTATTCGATCATCACGCTGCTGCCGGTCGATCTGATCCTGCACGTCGGCAGCGCGGGCGGGTTCGCGATGATCTTCGCGCTGCTGCTGGCGGCGATCCTGTGGAACCTGGCCACCTGGTTCGTGGGTCTGCCCAATTCGTCGAGCCATGCGCTGATCGGCTCGATCCTGGGCGTCGGGCTCGCCAACCAGATCTTGCATGGCGGCACCGGCGGCACCTCGGGCGTCGACATGGCACAGGTATGGAAAGTGCTGTCGGCACTCGCGTTCAGCCCGCTGATCGGGTTCGGCGGCGCGTTGCTCCTGCTGCTGGTGATGAAGCGGTTCGTGCGCGACAAGACGCTGTACGAGGCGCCCAAGAACGCTGCGCCGCCGCCCAAGGGGATCCGTGCGCTCCTGATCGCGACCTGCACCGCAGTCAGCTTCGCGCATGGCAGCAACGACGGGCAGAAGGGCATGGGGCTGATCATGTTGATCCTGATCGGCTGCGCGCCGACCGCCTATGCGCTCAATCGTACCGTGCCCGAGAGCGCGACGCCGGCATTCGTGCAGGCCGCGCGCGCGGCGTCGAGCGCCTATGCCGCGCATGCCAACGGCGCGACGGCCGATCTGCCCGCCGCGCGCGCCGTCGTTACGCAGGCGCTGACCACCAAGCGCGCGGACGATCCGGCGGTCTATGGCGGGCTCGCCGCGCTGTCGAACGACGTCGCGAGCCGGATCGCGGGCTATGGTTCGCTGGGCAAGGTGCCGGCGGCGGCGACGCCGAACCTGCGCAACGACATGTATCTGGTGCTCGACACCACCAAGCTGGTCGCCGTCGACAAGGGCGCGCAAAGCCGGTTTACCGCGCAGGAAATGACCGTGCTCAAGAGCTATGGCTCGCAGCTCGAACGCGGCACGCGCTACATCCCGCTGTGGGTCAAGGTGACGGTCGCGCTGGCGCTGGGACTGGGCACGATGGTCGGATGGAAGCGGATCGTCGTCACCGTCGGCGAGCGCATCGGCAAGACGCATCTGACCTATGGCATGGGCGCGTCGGCCGAACTGATGGCGGCGGCGACGATCCTGCTGGCGGATCGCTATGGCCTGCCGGTATCGACCACGCACATCCTGTCGTCGGGTGTCGCCGGCGCGAGCGTCGCCAACGGCGCCGGGCTGCAGCGCCGGACGATCCGCAACATGGTGCTGGCCTGGGTGATGACGCTGCCGGTCGCGATGCTGTTGTCGGGCTTGCTGTACTGGGCACTGCTCGGCATCGCGGGCGCACTAGGATATTGAGCCCCGACGATTTTTACGGAACAACCGGTTCGCGACGTCGTTACTGAACCGTTATAACAGGGAGTAGTATCATGTCGGATTATCGCACCACGGACACCGTCGTCGTCAAGCGCCGCGGCGCAGGCTCGACGATCGCGATCATTCTGGTTGTCATCGCGCTGATCGTCGGCGTGCTGTTCGCGACCGGGTTCTGGAGCGCAGACGTCAAGAAGGACGGTGCGCTGCCGCAGGTTTCGGTCAAGGGCGGCGAGCTGCCCAAGGTCGACATGGACTCGAAGGAAGTCGTCGTCGGCACCAAGAAGACTGAAGTCGAAGTGCCCAAGGTCAAGACCGAGACCGAAACCGTCGACGTGCCCGTCGTGGGCGTGAAGAAGTAAGCGGTTACATCCGCTGAGCGATGAAGGCCTCCACCTCGCGGTGGGGGCCTTTTTCGTTGGGTTTACCGCACGTTGCCGTCCGCCCGGGGAAGGACGGATGCGCCTGGCATCTCAAGACCGAGCCGTGGTTGGGCACCGAACGTTTGAAGGACGAGGCCAGTATGCTGAAGCAGATCAACGAGGCCGGAAGCCGGGTTGCCGGCCGTACGGCGGATCTGGCAGGGACGCCGATCGCGATCGTGCTGGTCGCCGTGTTCTGCGCCGGGTGGTTCGTCCGCGCAGGTGCCGCTGGCGAAAACCTGTTGACGCTGATCCTGTCGGTGGCGTCGATCACGTTGACGCAGATGGTGCTCAACGGGCAGCGCCGCAGCGAGCAGGCCCTGCACCTGAAGATGGACGAGCTGGTCTATGCGATGCAGGGCGCGCGCAACGCGGTGGCAGGGATCGAGGGCAAGTCGATCGACGAACTGGAGGCGCTGCGCCGAGGGGGCGAAGCCGCCGAAGAGGAGCTGGAGGAGCGTGGCGTCCCGGAGTGATGCCGAGCGGATGAGCCGTCGACGTATCCGCGCCGAGCTTTGCCCTCGTCCGCACGGTTGACCAGAGCGCGCGATGGCTCGATGGCAGTGTCATGAGCACGCTCCGGTCGCATCGCCGCATCCTTGCCGCCAGCCTGGTCGGCACTGCGGTCGAGTTCTACGATTTCTACATTTACGCGACCGCTGCGGCGCTGGTGTTCGGGCCGCTGTTCTTTTCCGGTCAGTCGGCGGGCGCGCAGCTGTTGCTGTCGTACGCGACGTTCGGGCTCGCCTTCGTCGCGCGGCCGGTCGGCGCGGTGGTGTTCGGGCATTTCGGCGACCGGGTGGGGCGCAAATCGACTTTGGTCGCCAGCCTGGTGCTGATGGGCGGATCGACCGTCGGGATCGCGTTCCTGCCGACCTATGCGCAGGCCGGGTGGATCGCGCCGGCGCTGCTGTGCCTGATGCGGCTCGGGCAGGGGCTTGGGCTGGGTGGCGAATGGGGCGGGGCGGCGCTGCTCGCGGTCGAGAATGCGCCGCCGCATCGCCGCAACACCTGGGGGATGTTTCCACCGTTGGGTGCGCCGGTCGGCTTCCTGGCCGCGAACGGGCTGTTCCTGCTCATCGGGCTTGTGCTCGACGAGGCGCAGTTCCTGGCCTGGGGGTGGCGGATCCCGTTCCTGCTCAGCGCGGTGCTGGTGGCGCTGGGGCTGTGGGTGCGGCTGAAGCTGGTCGAGACGCCGGCCTTCCTCGAAGCCGAGCGTATCGAGGCGATCCCGAAGGTGCCAATCGCGACCCTGTTGACGGAGCACCTACGGCCGACGCTGGCGGGGACGTTCGGCGTGATCGCGTGCTTCGCGCTGTTCTATCTCGCGACCGCCTTTGCGCTCGGCTACGGGACCAAGACGCTTGGCTATTCGCGCGAGGCGTTCCTCTCGGTCGAATTGGTGGCGATCTGGTTCCTCGCCGGCGGCGTGATCGTCGCGAGCATGCTCGCGGACCGGCATTCGGCGGAGCGGATGCTCGCGATCGGCTTTGCGGGCTGTATCCTGGTCGGCGCGCTAATGGGACCGATGCTGGGGTCGGGATCGCTGGTCGTCGTCGCGCTGTGGCTGTCGGGGGCGCTGTTCGTGATGGGATTCGCCTACGGGCCGCTCGGCGGGTGGCTGCCGAGCCTGTTCCCCGCGGGCGTGCGCTACACCGGGGTGTCGATGACGTTCAATCTGGGCGGCGTACTTGGTGGCGCGCTGGCACCGATCGTGGCCGAGGCGCTGGCGCCGCACGGGTTGTGGATGGTCGGACTGTATCTGATGGCAGCGGGGGTGCTGAGTTTGGGTGGGCTGGCGATGTCGCGCAAATAATCCTCCCCGGCACGGGGAGGGGCACCAGCGCAGCTAGTGGAGGGGGCGTACGTCATACGGCGCGTTCGCGGAGAGCCCCTCCACCCCGCCGCTACGCGTCGCGGTCCCCCTCCCCTTGCAGGGGAGGAGTTAGGCTGCGCGCAGCAGCGTGATTCGGGCCTTCCCGTGAACCCGCGTCGCGTCGACCTCGAAACCGGCGAGCGCCACCTCTTCAGCCTTCGCGGTCTCGATGCTGATCCACGTCGCCGCATTGGTCCAGCCAAGCCGCGCGAGCTTGTCGAGCGCGACCAACCCGGCGCCGGTGCCGTAGGGCGGGTCCATCATGATCACGTCGAGCGCGGCGGGTGCCGGCCCGAGCGCCATCACCGAGGTCGCGCGGACGTCGGCACGGACCTCGAGCTTGGCGAGATTGGCTTTCAGCGCGTCCACCGCGAGCCGATCCTGTTCGACGAACAGGCACGACGCCGCGCCGCGCGACAGCGCCTCAATGCCGAGCGCACCTGACCCTGCGAACAGGTCGGCGACCGCCAGCCCATCGAAGCTGCCGATCCGGCTGATCAGCATCGAGAACAGCGCCTCGCGCGTGCGGTCGGCGGTGGGGCGGGTGTCCTCACCCTTGGGCGCAACGATGGGGCGACCGCGCCACTTACCGGCGATGATACGCATTACTTCTTGCCTCCACGCGGCGCTCTGGGCGGATGACCGCGGCCACCCGATGGGCCCTTGCCCGCGGGACGCGACGGCTTGGCGGCGGTGTCGGGACGGAAGGCCCGGGGTTCGGCGCCCGGGCGGCCACCCGCGCTGCGGGCGGCGCGCTTGTCGATCGGTGCGCGCGGCGCAGTATCGTCGCGGCCGCGCTGTGGCCGCGGGGTGTCGTCACGCGCGCGCTGAGGCCGTGCGCTATCGTCGCGCGGGCGCTGCGGGCGGCTGGCGTCGTACGGCGCACGTTGTGTATCGGTGCGACGCGGGCCGCTGCCGCCGACGCGGGTCGGCGCAGGCTGGGCGTTGCGCGGCGGTTTGGCAGGCCGGAAATGCTTGACCTTCGGGCTGGTGCTCAGCGCCTCTCCACGGTCGCGATCATCATCGCGGCGTTGCCCGGTCGGCCGTGCGGAATGCATCGCCGCCGGCCGCGCCGCGGCACGCGCGCCGGGTTCGGGACGCTCCCAAGGACTGGCGGTGTCACCGCGCTGCTGCAGCGCGGTCGGGCGGATTCGCTCGGGCTTCACGCGCGCCGGGCGCTCCGCGACCGGGCGGGGGGTGCGGATCGGGCCAGCGACCGGGATCGGCGGGCTCTTCGGACGGCCACCGATCCCGGCACCGGCCGCGGCACTCGCGCTGATGCCGATATTGGGGCGCTCGGCGGGACCGGCCGGCTTGCCCTTGCCCAGGTCCTTCTGGAACGCGACGACATCGTGCTGCGTCACCTCGCCGATTTGCCCCGGCATCAGCTCGCCGAGCACGAACGGGCCGTAGCGCGTGCGGATCAGGCGGCTGACCTGGAGCCCCAGATGCTCCAGCACGCGGCGGACTTCGCGGTTCTTGCCCTCGGTCAGGATCATCTCGATCCAGACGTTGGCGCCGGTGCGGCGTTCGATATTGGCGTTGATCGCGCCGTAGCGGACGCCCTCGATCTCGACGCCTTCCATCAGCTCGTCCAGCTGCTGCTGCGTGATCGGCCCGTAAGCGCGCGCGCGATAGGCGCGCTCGACGCCGCTGGCGGGCAGCTCCAGCGTGCGCTTCAGGCCACCGTCGGTGGTCATCAGCAACAGCCCCTCGGTGTTCATGTCGAGGCGCCCGACGGGCACGAGCCGCGGCAGGTCCTTGGGCAGCTTGTCGTAGATGATCGGGCGACCCGCGGGGTCGCGCTCGGTGACGAGCAGGCCGGGCGGCTTGTGATAGAGGTACAGGCGTGCGGCTTCGGGTGGCTGCACGGGATCGCCGTCGACGGTCACGCCGTTCAAATTGCGCAGGATCGTCGCAGGCGTATCGAGCGTCGTGCCGTTAAGCGCGACGCGGCCCTCCTCGATCATGCGCTCGACGTCGCGGCGCGAGGCGATGCCGGCGCGGGCGAGCAGCTTGGCGATGCGGTCACCCGTCGGGGTGCCGGTGGGGGTCGCGACAGGGGTGCCTTCCGGCGGCGTGTCGGAGTCTTTGGAAGTCGTCATCGGGCGCTGATACAGCCGAATGGCCGCGCGCGCGAAAATATTTGCGACCGATGGGTCCGATGCGCGTTAAGGTGCACGGGCGTAACGATATTCGTTCGGGCGTGTGGGGCTTTGGCAGATGCTATTCGGGAAGAAGAAACGCCAGATCGTCCGCTTGTTGTTGGTCGAGGACGAACCGCTGGTCGCGTTCGACACCGAACATTCGCTGAGCGAGGCGAAATTCACGGTCGTCGCGACCACCGACCGCGTCTCCGAGGCGCTGCCGATCATCGAGGAAGACGACGCGATCGACATGCTCGTGGTCGACGTGAACCTGGCCGACGGGTCGGGCGTCGATCTGGCGCGCGCGGCGCATGCGCGCGGCGTGCCGGTGCTGTTCGTGACCGGGAATTTCCCGGACGAAGCCGTGCAATGGGCGAGCGGGTGCCTGTTCAAGCCCTATCTGCCGCGCGACCTGCTCGACGCCATCGCGGCGATCGAGGCAGCGCTGGATGGCAAGACGACCAAGCGGCTGCCGCAGGGGTTCCGGTTGTTCGCGACCGTCTAACGCCGCGCTGAACTGCGGCTCTGCACACGGTTGCCCCCTCAGCGCCGCCTCCCTAGGGTCTGCCCCAAGATCGACTGGGGACAAGCGTATGGAACGGAACGCGGGCACGCGCTGGGTGGATGGACTGCGCCCCTATGTCGAAAAAGCGCCGCTCGCCGCGTTCTTCCTCGGCGTGTCGTCGGGCTTTCCCTATGCGATGATCGGCGCGACGCTGACCAGCCGGCTAGCGCAGGACGGTCTCGACAAGAAGACGATCACCGCGTTCACGCTGGGGTTCCTGGTCTATAATCTGAAGCCGCTCTGGGCCTGGATGATCGACGGCGTGCGGTTGCCCGTGCTCGGGCGGCTGGGGCAGCGCGTGTCGTGGCTGGTGTTCGCCGGGCTGCTGGTGATGGGGGCGGTGATCAATCTGGCGCTGGTCAGTCCAAGCACGAACCTGTCTGGGACGGTACTCGCCGCGATCCTCGTCGGCATCGCCGGTGCGACCTTCGACATTGTCATCGATGCCTATCGGATCGAGACGCTCAAGCCGTATCAGCTCGGCGTCGGCTCGGGCATGACGCAATATGGCTGGCGGATCGGATCGGTCGCGGCGGGCGCGCTGGCGTTGGTGCTGGCGTCGCGGATCGGCTGGGCGGGGGCGTATATGGCCTGCGCGCTGTTCGCACTGCCGGCGATGCTGACCGGGCTGTTGATGGGCGAACCCGAACGCCATCGCGAACCAACCGCCAAGCGCGGCATGGCCGAAATCTGGGCGTCGATCGTCGGCCCCTTCGTCGAGTTCTTCCAGCGTCAGGGCGCCGCGATCATCCTCGTCTTCATCCTGGTCCACAAGATCGGCGACACGCTGGGGCAGATCGTTTTGCGGCTGATGCTCAACGATCTGGGCTTCAGCAACGACGAGATCGCGATCTACGACGTCGGCGTCGGCTTCTGGGCGTATCTGGTCGGCATCTTCATCGGCGGCGTGCTGTACGCACGGCTCGGGCTGAAGCGCTCGGTGCTGATCAGCCTGGTGCTGATGGCGGTGTCGAACGCCAGCTTCGCGCTGCTGGCGGGCGCGGGCCATTCGAACGAGGGCCTCGCCGCTGCGATCGGGTTCGAGAATATCGCGAGCGGGATCGGCGGTGTGACCGTGATCGCCTATTTCTCCGCGCTGTGCGACCTGCGCTTCACCGCGGCGCAATATGCGCTGATCTCGGCGGCCTCGAGCGTGGTCGGGCGGCTGTTGACCGCGACCACCGCGGGCGCGCTGGTCGAGCGGTTCGGCTATGTCGATTTCTACTGGATGACGACGGTGGTCGCGCTGCCCGGCGTGCTGCTGTTCTGGTGGATGAGCCGGTCGGGGACGGTCGACCGCTCGATCGGAACGGCCGGCGTGGACGGTCCGGGCGACGCGCGCGACGGGACGGCGGTCTAGACGATCACCGGGCGCCCCTCGTCGGCGAACGCCATCGCCACCGCGGCCGCGCTGGTGAGGACGCCGTCGACCCGCCGCACCCCAAGCAGGTCGGTCATCAGATACCGCGCCGTGTCGGGTGCGGTCTCGATCCGCGCAAGGACCGTGAGCAGCGCCGATTCCGCGGGCGTCATCCGCGGGCAACAGCATGGCGCGATCGCGATCGTGCCGCTCGACGCCCCCGCCAGATCCGCCATCAACGCGCGCATCAGGATCAATGGTCGTCGAAAGGCCTGCCCGAACGCGGTGAACAGCACATGCGCCGCGCGCGCATCGGCGAGCCCGTGCGCCCCCATCCGCCGCATCGCGAACAGCGCGACGCGCGCATTCGGGCAGGCGGGCAACGCATGCGGCAACAGCGCCGTGACGGTTTGGGGATCGGTCATCTACGCGACTCCGTGGTGAGGCGCGGAGAGTCGCGGTTTCGTTATTGATAGTCAATATCAATAAGGCGTCAATCGGGCAGCTCGTCGTTCTGCGCGAGCACCTCGCCGGCCAGGTACAGCGATCCCGCGATCAGGACGAGGCCCGCTTGCTCGACGCGGTCGAGCGCGGCGGGAATATCCGGCGCGGTGTCCGCTGCGAGGCCCAGGCCGCGCGCGATCGTCGCGAGCGTATCCGGAGCGTGATGCGCATGGCCGGGTACCGGGACGCCGACCAGCCGCTGCGCGGACGGCGCGAGGATGCGTAACACCGCGTCGGCATCCTTGTTGGCGAGCATGCCCATCACCAGCGTCACGGGTCGACCCCGCGCCAGCGTGCGCAATGCCCGCGCGACTGGTTGTGCGGCGCTGGGATTGTGTGCGCCATCCAGCCACAGGTCGCTGCCCGCCGGCAGACGCGCGCTCAACGGGCCGTCGCCGAGCCGCTGCATCCGCGCGGGCCAGTGCGCCCAATCGGCAGCGGCGCGCATCGCCGCCTCGGGAACGTGCACCGCACCCTGATGGCGCAGCATCGCGATCGCCAGCGCGAAGTTGCGCGACTGGTGCGCGCCGACCATCCGCGGCCGGTTGGCGACGATCGAGAAGCCGGGATCTCGGTAGCGCGTCGTGGTGCGCGCGGTCTCGCTGGTCCAGGCGGCGCCGCGCGCGAATACCGGCGCGCCCGCGGCGTCGGCGGCGCGGGCGATCCGCGCGCGCAGCGGACGTGCATAGTCCATCGTGACGAGCGGCACGCCGCGCTTGGCAATCCCCGCCTTCTCGCCCGCGATCTGCAGCAGCGTGTCGCCGAGGAACGCCTGATGGTCGATGCCGAGCGCGGCGATGCCGGTGACGGCGGGCGCCGCGATGACATTGGTCGCGTCGAGCCGGCCGCCGAGCCCGACCTCGACGATCGTCGCCGCGGCGGGGGTGCGCGCAAAGGCGAGGAAGGCGGCGGCGGTGGTGACTTCGAAGAAGCTCGCCTGCAGGTCGTCCGCATGATCGAGCACTTCGGACAGCAAGGCGGCGAGCGCGTCGTCCTCGATCAGCTGCCCGGCCAGGCGGATGCGCTCGTTGAAGCGGACGAGGTGCGGGCTCGAATAGACATGGACCTTGTGCCCTGCCGCCTCGATCGCGGCGCGCAGGAAGGCGCAGGTCGAACCCTTGCCGTTGGTGCCGGCGACGTGGAACACCGGCGGCAGGCTGCGGTGCGGGTCGCCGAGCCGCGCGAGCAGTGCGGTGATGCGCTCGAGCCCGAGGATGTCCGCGCCGGGGGAGAGCGCGGTCAGGCGGTCGAGTTGCGCCTGGACGGCGGGGGACGAGGAGGTGGCGTGGTCGGGCATGAGGTCCTCGATACGTCACCCCGGCCTTGAGCCGGGGTCCCGCTTGCTTGGCCGTCGGAAAGCGGGACCCCGGATCACGTCCAGGGGGACGGCGGTTAGGCCGCCTCGCGCGCGGTCAGATACCCGATCACCGTGCCCAGCTGCGCCTTCAGATCCTTCCGATGTACAACCATGTCGATCATGCCGTGCTCCAGATAATATTCGGACGTCTGGAAATCCTCGGGCAGCTTCTCGCGGATCGTGCTCTCGATCACGCGGCGGCCGGTGAAGGCGAGAGTCGCCTTGGGCTCGGCGATCTGCACGTCGCCGAGCATCGCGTACGCCGCCATCACGCCGCCCGAGGTCGGGTCGGTCAGCACGACGATGTAGGGCAGCCCGGCATCGTGCAGCATCTGGATCGCGACGGTGCTGCGCGGCATCTGCATCAGGCTGAGGATACCCTCCTGCATCCGCGCGCCGCCGCTGGCGGTGAAGATCACGTACGGGCAGCGATCCTCGATCGCGGCCTCGGCACCGCGGACGAAGGCCTCGCCGACCGCGAGGCCCATCGATCCGCCCATGAAGCCGAAATCCTGCACGCCGACGACGACACGGTGGCCGTCGATCGCGCCGCGGGCGTTGACCAGCGCATCCTGTTCGCTGTTGTCGGTCCGCGCTGCCTTGAGGCGATCGGTGTATCGCTTCTGGTCGCGGAACTTCAGCGGGTCCTCGGGCACCTTCGGCGCCGGGAGTTCGCTACAGCTACCCTCGTCGAACAGCTGATGGAAGCGCTCCTTCGGCCCGATGCGGTCGTGGTGATCGCATTTCGGGCAGACGTAGAGATTGTCCTCCAGCTCGCGCGTGAAGACCATCTGCCCGCAGCCCTTGCACTTATGCCAGAGATTCTCGGGCGTTTCGCGCTTGGTGACGAACGGGATGACGTTGCGGACGCTGTTGAGCCAGCTCATGCGGGGACCTTTCGAGCGGACGCAACGGCGTCGGCTAAAGTCTTGATATATTGGCGGACGGGATCGGCCGCGGCAGCGCCGTGCTGCGCGACCAGCTCGACGATCGCCGACCCGACCACGACGCCGTCGGCAACGCGCGCGACGTCGGCGGCCTGGGCGGGGGTGCGGATGCCGAAGCCGACCGCGACGGGGATGTCGGTCGCGGCCTTGAGCCGTGCGACGGCGTCGGCGATCGAGGCTTGCGCCGCTTGCTGCAACCCGGTGATCCCGGCGACCGAGACGTAATAGAGGAAGCCGCTGGCGCCGTTCAGCACCTGCGGCAGGCGGGCGGCGTCGGTGGTGGGCGTGGCGAGGCGGATCAGGTCGATCCCGGCAGCGCGGAGCTGCGGACCGAGCGCATCGTCTTCCTCAGGCGGCACGTCGACGCAGATGACGCCGTCGACGCCAGCCTGCGCGGCGGCATCCGCGAACCAGTCGGCCCCGCGGCGCAGCATCGGGTTGCCGTAACCCATCAGTACCAGCGGCACGTCCGGATGGCGCGCGCGGAACGCGGTGGCAATCACGAGGATGTCGGCGGTCGTGGTGCCCGCGGCGAGGCTGCGGATGTTCGCGGCCTGGATCGCCGGGCCGTCGGCCATCGGATCGGTGAACGGCATGCCGAGCTCGATGACGTCAGCACCGCCCGCAACGATCGCGTCGAGGATCGCGCCGGTGACCTGCGGGGTGGGGTCGCCCGCGGTGACGAACGCGACGAGTGCGGCGCGGCCGGAGGCTGCCGTGCGCGTGAAGGTGGCGGCAAGGCGGCTCACTTGCTCCGCTCCGCTACCCCATTCGTCACCCCAGCGAAGGCTGGGGTCTCCATGGGGCGGGTGTTGCGCTCACCAACAGGAAGACCCCAGCCTGCGCTGGGGTGACGGTGCTTTGCGGGGTGGCTCATATCTTCACCCCTAGCGCTTCGGCGACGGTGAAGATGTCCTTGTCCCCACGTCCGCACAGGTTAGCGAGGATGATCTGATCCTGCCGCATCTCCCGTGCCTTGCGCGTCACCGTTGCGATGGCATGTGAGGGTTCCAGCGCGGGGATGATGCCCTCGGTGCGGCACAGCAGCTGGAATGCGTCGAGCGCTTCGATGTCGGTCGCGCTGTCATATTCGACGCGGCCGATATCGCGCAGCCAGGCATGCTCCGGCCCGATGCCCGGATAGTCGAGGCCCGCCGAGATCGAATGCGCCTCGGTGATCTGGCCGTCTTCGTCCTGCAGCAGATAGGTCTTGTTGCCGTGGAGGACGCCGGGGGATCCGCCCGCCAGGCTCGCCGCATGCTGCTTGTCGAGCCCGTGGCCGGCCGCCTCGACGCCGATCATCTGGACATCGGCGTCGTCGAGGAACGGGTGGAACAGGCCGATCGCGTTCGATCCGCCGCCGATCGCGGCGACCAGCATGTCGGGCAGGCGACCGACTCGCGACAGCATCTGCGCGCGCGCCTCGGTCCCGATCACGCTCTGGAAGTCGCGGACCATCTCCGGATAGGGATGCGGGCCGGCGGCGGTGCCGATGATGTAGAAGGTGTCGTGGACGTTCGCGACCCAGTCGCGCATGCCCTCGTTCATCGCGTCCTTCAGCGTATGCGCGCCGCTGGTGACCGGGCGGATTTCTGCGCCGAGCAGCTTCATGCGGAACACGTTCGGCGCCTGCCGCTCGACGTCCTTGGCGCCCATGTAGATGACGCAGGGCAGCCCGAACCGCGCGCAGACCGTCGCGGTCGCGACGCCGTGCTGACCCGCGCCGGTCTCGGCGATGATCCGGGTCTTGCCCATCCGCATCGCCAGCAGGATCTGGCCGATGCAGTTGTTGATCTTGTGCGCGCCGGTGTGGTTGAGTTCGTCGCGCTTGAACCAGATTTGCGCGCCCATGCCCGGCTCGGCGCTCTCGCGCAGTGCTTCGGTCAGGCGTTCGGCGTAGTAGAGCGGACTCGGCCGGCCGACATAATGTTCGAGCAGGTCGTCGAACTGGGCCTTGAAGGCGGGGTCCGCCTTGGCGGCGCGGTACGCGTCGTCGAGTTCGAGGACGAGCGGCATCAGCGTCTCGGCGACATAGCGGCCGCCGAAGTCGCCGAAATGCCCGCGGTCGTCGGGCTGGGCGCGGTAGGAATTGGGGGCGTTCATGGAGGCGCTTTAGCATCTCGTGCCGGTGCGCCAAGTCCTTGTGTCCTCGCGAAGGCAGAGACCCAAGTCTTGGCACCGCCGTCGCGGGTGAACAGTTAGGCCGCGACGGCGCGCAGGAACGCGGCGATCCGGGTCTCGTCCTTGATCCCTGGTTCGGTCTCCACACCCGACGATACGTCGACCAGCTCCGCCCCGGTCGCCCGGATCGCCTCGGCGACGTTTGTCGGATCAAGCCCCCCCGAGAGCGCCCAGGGCAGCGGATGGCGAAAGCCGCGCAGCAGATCCCAGTCGAACCGGAGTCCCATGCCGCCCGGTAGGGCGGCGCCGTCCGGCGTCTTGGCGTCGTACAGAATGCGGTCCGCGACGCCGCGATACGCCGCCGCCTCGCCCAGGTCCGCGCGCGTGCGGATCGCGACCGCGGCCCATATGCTGCGTCCGAACCGTTGGCGAATCGCATCGGCGCGCTGCGGCGTGGTCTTGTGAAGTTGCAGCGTGTCGAGGGCGCCGGCCACGACCGCCTGTTCGAGCAGCGCATCGTCGGGGTTCACGAACACGCCGACGCGCTTGACATGATCGGGCGCGCGCGCCGCGAGTTCGGCCGCTTTCGCGAACGACAGGTCGCGCGGGGAGGGGGCGAAGAACACGAATCCGACATGGCTAGCGCCATGCTTGATCGCGGCGTCGAGAGTCGCGGGGGTCGAAAGGCCGCAGATTTTCGCGGTGGTCATCAGAGTTCCTAAAGCCCTCTCCCGTCGGGAGAGGGAGGGGCCCGCCGCGAAGCGGTGGGAGGGTGAGGGCAGGGTGTGGCACGCTGCCCTCACCCGCCTCGTTGCGCTCGGCACCTCTCCCGGAGGGCGAGGGGTTTACAGCGTCGCCGCGACCGCGCGTGCTGCTGAGTCCGGATCTTCGGCCTGCGTGATCGGCCGGCCCACCACCAAGATCGACGCGCCCGCATCGAGTGCCGCACGCGGGGTCACCACGCGTTTCTGGTCGCCGATCACCCCGTCGGGCAGCCGCACCCCTGGCACGACGAAAAAGCCCTTCGGCCACAATGCCTTGGCCGCTGAGACCTCGGCGCCGGAGCAGACGATGCCGTCGACCCCCGCCTCGCACGCCAGCTCGGTCAGCCGTGCGACATGGTCATGCGCGCTGCCGGTCACCCCGGTCGCGGCGAGATCGCCGGCGTCGAGGCTGGTCAGCATCGTGACCGCGATGACTTTTGTGCCCTTTGGCGCCGCCGCCTTGGCATCCTCGAGCATCGCGCGCCCGCCGCTGGCGTGGACGGTGAGGATCGCGGGCTTGAGCGCGGTCAGCGCCTGGATCGCCTTGGCGACGGTGTTGGGGATGTCGTGCAGCTTGAGATCGAGGAAGATCGGCAGCCCGAGCTGCTGCATCGCGTGGACCCCCGGCTGCCCGTGCGCGGCGAAGAATTCGAGCCCGAGCTTGAGCCCGCCGACATGCTGGCGAACCTTCGTCGCGATCGCGCGTGCGCGGTCGAGATCGGGCGTATCGAGCGCGAGATAGATGCGGTTCATCAGACGATCCCCGGCGCGACGGGTGCGGGCGCGACCGGTGCGGCTGGTTCGACCGGGTCGGCCGCAGTCGCGACGAAGACCGGTTCGGGCCTCGGCAGCCGCAGTTCGGCCAGCTGCCGCTCGCAGGTCGCCAGACGCTGGCGCAGACGCCACCGGATCGCGTGGTTGTAGAGCATCGTCGGCACGAAGCCGACCAGGAAGGTAACAAGCAGCAGCAGCGGCAGGTTCACGTCGGCGATCAGCCCACCCCACAGCTTGATCGGCACGGTGGTCCAGTTGCCGATGGTGGCGACCGCGGCGATGAACGCCAGCAGGCACCAGAACAGGATCTTCAGGAACTGCATCGTCTTACCTTCTTCCGCCGACCACCGACGTTCCGTTCCCCCGCGAAGGCGGGGGTCCAGGAGTCGCGGGCGTATCGCTTGCCGCTTCTGGACCCCCGCCTGCGCGGGGGAACGGTGGAAAGCTAACCGCGATGGGACGAATAGGCCAGCCTTCAGCCGATTTCCGCGCGAAGCTCGGCGAACAGCGGCGCGATCGCGGTCAGCCGCGGCTGTTCCTCGTCGAGGATCGCGATGAACGCGGCGCGCTTGATCGCCGCGACCCGGCCCGGCTTCATGCGCACGGTTGCGGGCAGCGTCGAGACGGTGATGTCGATCATCCGTTCGGCCCCGTGCAGCCGGCCCCAGAGATAGTCGTTCTCGCGGTAGGCGCGGCTGAAGAAGGCGCCGAAACTGTTGAACTGGATGCCCTTGAGCGTCGCCTCGACTCCGCCCGAGCGGATCCCGGTGGCATCGTCGGGCGCGATGCGGTCGACCTTGATCGGGTCGAATTCGTCGAGCCCCTCGCTTTGCAGCAGCGGCAGGGTCGCGGTGTCGAAATAGGGAAAGCCCAGATAGGCGAGCAGCAGCGTTCGCCGCGCGCGCTTGCCGAGCGCTGCGAAACCCTCGGCCAGGCGAATGTCGGCCGCGGCGTCGATCGCGTGGAGGTCGAGCGAGGTCCCCAGCGTCTCGATCGACGCCGCGATATCGGCGTGCGCGTCGAACGTGCCGTGCGTATCCGCGCGGCGGGCGTCGAGATAGGGCGCGAGCGATTCGTAGATCGCCTCGCGCATCGGCGCCAGTTCGGGCTCGTCGGTCTCGACCTCGATATCGGCGAGCCGGCGCGCCAACAGCCGCAGCCGGCGGATGCGGAAGCCGATGTCGAAGCGGCGCAGGAACGCGATCGCGGCAGGGCTTGCCCCGCGCGAGAAGTTCGGGCCGAGCTGGTCCGCGCCGGTCTGCGCCGCCAGCGTCTCGATCTCCGCGCGGATCCGCCGGAGCCGGTGCGGCGCGTGATCGTCCCCCGCTTGGTGCGACAGCGCGGCGAGCCGATCGACCACGTTGCTGCGCTTCAGATGGCCATAGGCGGCATAGCCATAGCCGGCGCTGGCGATCGCCGCCTTTTGCGACCGCCGCCGCCACGCGACCAGCCGCGTCGGGGTCGGCCGGTCGAGGAACAGCGTGTGGCCGAACAGCGATTCGACCTCGGCCTCGACCTGCGGGCGCAGCGCAACGACGATCCCGCGCATCCGATCGATCCGTGCCGAGCGTTCGGCGATCGCGTCGAGATTGTCGCGGATCGGCTGCTGGCGCGGGATGTCGCTGATCGCGCCGATGATGGTCTGGAAGAACCCCGGCGTGCCCTGGCTGCGGTTGATCGTCAGCTTCACCCCGGGCGACGGATCGATATAGATGATCCGCCGGTCGATCTGGCGGCGCGCGGGGCGTTCCTTGAGCGCGTCGAGCGCGGGGCGGAACGGCGCGTTGGCCAGCACCGATCCGTCGATCAGCACCGCCGATTCGGCTGACCCCGCCGCGGTCTGGCGCGGCAGCGCGCGCGCGAGGAACGCCGCGCGTCCGGGCCATGCGATACCGCGCTCGGCCAGCACGCCGTCGAGTTCGCCGACCGTGAAAGGGGGGAAGGCGCCGGGGAAACTCGACGTTGCACGCGCGGCGAAGGCGAGTTCGGCGAACGCCGCCAGACTGTCGGCCCCGTGGCCGCCGTCGCTGAAGTCGAACACCAGGCGATGCTCGGTCTCGACCACTTCGGGGGGCGAGTTGAGCTCCAGCCGTTCGGGATGGCCGGTGAAGTCGGTGACCGTGACGAACAGGTCGAGCGGCTGCCCCGGTGGTAGCAGCCGGGGGCCGCCTTCGCTCGCCGCCATCGCGTCGAATGCGTCGAGCAGCTTGTGGACGAAGCTGGCCCCGCCGAACGGTGGCTCGAACCAGCGAGAGCGGATGAAGTGCGACAGCTTGGTCCGCACCTCCTCGCGGGTCGCCTCGTCGAGCTCCTCGACCTTGTCCGCGCTGCGCCCCGCCGCCATCCACGCGAAGGGCATCGCCCAGGCCTTCGAGAACCGCGACTGCGGTGCGCTCGACGGGTCGATCAGCGCCTCGACATCGGCAGCGGTCAGCCAGAGGTCGGTCAGCGGGTCGAGGCTCTGTCCCGTGGTGATCGCCTGCGCCAGGAAGATGCCGTTGATCCCGCCCGCGCTCGCGCCGGCGATGATATCGGCCAGCACGCGGACGCGTAACCCGCCCTCGGCCTCGATCTCCGACAGGAGTTCGGCGTAGACGCCTTCGATGCCCTGCGCTGGGGGATCGCCGTCGTGGAACGCGCGGCTCGCACAGGCCAGCCGCCAAATCTCCTTGGTGATGCCGTGCATGTAGATCGCAAGGCTAATCCCGCCATAGCAGACGAGCGCGAGGCGCAGTTCCTTCTCGCGGATCATCGGGCAGGGCGCCTGTCGTCACCAGATTCGTCATCCCAGCCGGTGCTGGGATGACGAGCGGGGACAGGTTGCAGGGAAGTCGTGCCGTTCACACCGCCTCCAACATCGCCCAGATCGGCAGATGATCCGATGCCTTGCGCGCCGCGGCGCTGTCGTGGACGCCGCAGCGCACGACCTTGAGTGCCTTCGACACCATGATCCGGTCAAGACGCGCGATCGCCCGCCGTGAATGGAAACTGGGGCCGGTCGGCGCGAACGCATGATCGCGGCCAAAATCCCGCAAACACCCCGAGCCTGCGCTCCATTCGTTGAGGTCGCCCATCAGCACGGTGGGATGCGCGTGCGTGCACGCCTCGACATGTGCGAGGATCGCGGTGGCCTGCTTGCGGCGCCACAGTCCCGACAGATCGAGATGCATGCCGACCACGCGGATCATGCCGCCGGCTGTCTGCACATCGGCCATTACGGCGCCGCGCGGCTCGAGCGACGGCAGATGGATCGTCTCGCTATCGACCAGTTTCGCCGATTTGCGGATCAGGATGACGTTGCCGTGCCACCCCATGCTGACGGTGTGCTTGCCGAACACCACCGGCTTCCAGTCGCTATGCTCGTCGAGCAGGTGGAACGGCAGCACGCACGCCTTGGTACCGAACCGCCGGTCGGCCTCCTGCAACGCGATCACGTCGGCGTCGATCTCGCGCAACACCTCGACCACCCGTTCGGGGTTGCGACGGCGATCCAGGCCGATGCCCTTGTGGATATTGTAGCTGGCGACCTTGATCATGAACGGGTGCCAACGCTGGAGGTACGGGCGGGGTTGCAGCGCTCTTAGAGGGTGTTCGGCCTCCGCAACACTCCTCGTTTCGCGATGCTGCGCCACGAACGCAAGGCGCCGGCGAAGGCGCAGACCGGTTTGCCGCGTGATGGCAACGGCTTGACGCACGCCACGCGGGGGGCTCACACTGGGGACGAGCAAGGGACATGGATCCCGTGCCGCGCAGGGGAGAGGACCGATGAAGGCGTTTTCCGCCGCCGCATTGCTATGCGGCACGCTGTTGTCGACCATGGCAGCAGCCCAGACAGCAACATCCACCGCCGTTTCCGCCCGAGACCCGTACGACCGGATGGTGGTGTTCGGCGACAGCCTTGCCGATGGCGGCTATTATCTGACGCTCGACCCGCGGATCCCGCGCGACGCGGGCAGTTTCACGACCAATCCGGATCCGGTCTCGCCCGAGGTGCTGGCGGCACGGCTCGGGCTGACGCTGCTGCCGGTCTATGGTCAGGGCGGCACCAATTACGCGGTCGGCGGCGCGCGCGTCACGCTGCCGAACGATCTGTCGATCCCGATCACGACGCAGATCACCCGGTTCCTCGCCGCGGGTGGCACCTTCGGGCCGCGCGACCTCGTCTATATCCAGGGCGGCGGGAACGACTATTTCGCGTTCGTAGCGGCAGGCGGCACCAACCCCGCGACCCTGACGACCGCTGCCACGCAGCTCGCGGCGCAAGTCAGTCGGCTGCAGCTCGCGGGCGCGACCCGGCTCGTGACGGTTGCGGTCCAGTCGGGCGGTGCGGCGGGGATCCAGCTGTTCAATCGCACCTATGCCGCGGCGCTGGCGGCGGCGAACGTCAACGCGCTGTATTTCGATACCGACCGGCTGTTCGGCGAATTCGTCGCCAGCCCGTCCACCTATGGCTTCACCAACATCACCGGCGTGGCCTGCACCGTGCCGTCGTCGCTGAACTGCACGCGCACCACCTTGGTGTCGCCCAATGCGAACGAGACCTATGTGCTCGCGGACAGCGTCCACCCGTCGGGCGCCGCGCAGCGCATCCAGGGGCAGGCGGTCGCCAGCCTGATCCAGGCACCCGAACAGATCGCCGGGCTCGGCTATGCCGCGCAGGCGATGTTCCGCGGTCAGCGCGACCTGATCGAAGGCGCGGAACGTGGTGGCGCGCAGCGGATCGGCCGTGGCCTGTCGGTGTTCGGCGGCGCGGCCTATCATTATTATGCCAGCGGCAGTTCCGCCCAGCGCGTCGGCATCACCGATCGCGGGTTCAGCGGTACGCTTGGCGCGGATCTGGCGATCGGCGACGCGTCCGGCGTGGGGATCGCCGGCGGCTATTCCGACGGCACCGGTGATTTCGCCGCGGGGGCAGGGGAGTACAAACCGCGTGCCTGGTCGGTGAGCGGCTATGCGCGAGGAGAAGTCGGTCCGGTACGGCTGCTCGCCGACGGCACCTATGGCGAGATCGACTATCGCCGGATCCGCCGCAGCGTTCAGCTCGGCCCGGCGATCCGGTCGCACGATGGCCAGACCGCCGGGACGTACGTCGCCGGGCGAGTCACCGCGGCGTTCGATCTGTTCACCGCGGGCGGGGTCGCGATCGGTCCGGACGTGGCGGTGCAATATGACCGCGTTCGCCTGGCCGGCTATGCCGAATCGGGCGGCTTTTCGACCGCAGCGGCGTTCGGACGGCAAGAGGTGGAGAGCCTGACCGGCCGCTTCGGCGCCGTGGCGCGCAGCGTGCCCGGACAGCCCGTGCGGTTCTTCGCGCGCGCGGGCTATGAACGCGAATTCCGGGATGATCCGCGGATGCTGACGATCACGCCCACCGGCGCGCCGATCAGCTTCACCAGCCAGGTGGACCGCGCCGATCGAGAGTATTTGTCCTACGCGCTCGGGATCGACGGCCAGCTGGCGGGCGCGGTTTCGTTGCGGGCGGGCGTTGCAGGCTATGCCTATCGCAGCGACCGCGACAGCATCACCGCGTTCGCAGGGCTATCGGCGGCGTTCTGAGCGCCGCCGATAGCGATCGGTTCCGGGCGATCCGCGTTCAGCCGGCGGTCGCCGCCATGCGCGCGGCCTGCTTCTCGTCCTCGGTCCAGACCTTGCGGACGCGCTCCTTGGGCGGTTTGACCTGCTTGACGGGGCCGCCGCCCAGCACCGGCGCGCGCTTGGTCGAGTGGCGCGCGGTTTCGGAATGCCATTGGTGGTCGGCCTGAACGGTCAGGGCGCGTCCGATTTCGCGCTCGACATCATGGAGCCAGGCGCGCTGTTCGGCATCGCACAGCGTGACCGCGAAGCCGTTTCGCCCAGCGCGACCGGTGCGGCCGATGCGGTGGACATAGCTTTCGGGCAGGCTCGGCAGATCGTGGTTGAAGACATGCGTGACGGTGTCGACGTCGATGCCGCGGGCGGCGATATCGGTCGCCACCAGGACCTGCACGGTTCCGGCGCGAAACGCGTCCAACGCCCGCTCGCGCTGACCCTGCGACTTATTGCCGTGGAGCGCTTCGGCGGTGATACCGCCCTCGCTGATAAAGGCGCAGACCTCGTTGGCGATGTTCTTCTGGAGCGTGAAGACGACCGCCTGGCCCATGTCCGGCGTCCGCAGCAGTTCCAGCAGCGCCGCCTTCTTGTCCGCCGCGTCGAGGAACATCACCGATTGCTCGATGCGATCGACGGTGGTCGACGGCGGGGCGATTTCCACCTTCGCCGGATCGCGCAACAGGCTCTCGGCCAGCGCGGCAATCGATTTCGGCATCGTCGCCGAAAAGAGCAAGGTGTGGCGATCGGCAGGAAGAGTCGCGACGATCCGCTCGATCGGCTTGGCGAAGCCCATGTCGAGCATCTGGTCGGCCTCGTCGAGCACCAGCGCTTCGAGCGCGGACAGATCGCACAGGCCCTGGTCGACCAGGTCCAGCAAGCGCCCGGGCGCCGCGACGATGACGTCCACGCCGTCCTTCAGTGCGTTGACCTGATGGAACTGGCTGACGCCGCCGAAGATCGTCGTCACGCGCAGCGGCTGGTGACGGCCGAAGCTCTCGAACCCGGCGGCAATCTGCGAGACCAGTTCGCGCGTGGGGGCGAGCACGAGGACGCGGGCACCACGCGCCGGTGCCGGGCGGGGATTTGCGGCGAGGCGATGAAGCAGCGGCAGCGCGAACGCTGCGGTCTTGCCGGTCCCGGTCTGCGCCATGCCGAGCATGTCGCGCGCCTGCAGAAGAAGCGGGATCGACTGCGCCTGGATCGGCGTCGGGCGGGAATAGCCTTCTTCGGCCAGCGCCGACAGCAGGGTGGGCGCCAGATCGAGGTCGGCAAACGTCATAGTCATGGTCACGCGGCGCCTCCGGCGCTGAACAAGGCTGCGCCGGATTTGGGCTTAGCATCTTTGGAATTGCGCGCCTGTTAGGTTCTATGCTGCACCGCGTCAAACAAGCAGCTGTGCGGACGCTTGGCTTCTCGTTCGCATCCGACCACGTCGAAACAGCTCACAGGTCCGGTTTTGCGGGAAATGGACGGCAAGCTGGCGCGCCCGGAGGGATTCGAACCCCCGACCGAGGAGGTAGAAGCTCCTTGCTCTATCCATCTGAGCTACGGGCGCGCACCGGGATCGATTAGCGTGGATTGCGCGACCTTGGAACCGTGATCATAATCGCGGGCATGAACGACGAGACAACGATCGAGAGCCCCACGGCAGCGGCGACGCCGATGGCGGCCAGCGCGGTGCGGGGCGAGCGGTTCCGCTATTACGACTTCGTGATGGCGGCGTTCGTCACGATCTTGTTGCTGTCGAACGTGATCGGCGCGGGGAAGGTCGCGGTTGTCCACCTGCCGGGGATCGGCGACTGGCCGTTCGGCGCGGGAATCCTGTTCTTCCCCGTCAGCTACGTGATCGGCGACGTCCTGACCGAGGTTTATGGCTATGCCCGCGCGCGGCGCGTAATCTGGGCGGGGTTCGCCGCGGTCGTGTTCATGGCGTTCATGGCGTGGATCGTCGTCGCGCTGCCGCCGGCGCCGACATGGACCAACCAGGCCGCGTACGCGACGATCTTTGGCCAGGTCCCGCGGATCGTCGGCGCCAGCGTCTGCGCCTTCTGGGCGGGCGAGTTCGTCAACTCCTACGTCCTCGCGCGGATGAAGGTGTGGACGGCGGGCAAGCATCTGTGGACGCGGACGATCGGGTCGACGGTGCTGGGCGAGGGGGTCGACAGCCTGATCTTCTACCCGCTTGCCTTCTGGGGTGCGGAAGGGTGGACACCGGCGCTGGTGGTGACGGTATTGTTCACGCAGTGGGCGCTGAAGGTGGGTTGGGAGGTGCTGCTGACTCCGGTCACCTATGTCGCGGTGGGATGGCTGAAGCGGCGCGAAGGCATCGACGTATTCGACCGCGATACGGATTTCTCCCCGTTCCGCGCGGGAGTTTGACGGGCAGTGTTCCCCCGCGGAGGCGGGGGGCCAGGAGTCACGAGGGTTGCGCTGCTTGATCCTGGACTCCCGCTTTCGCGGGAGAACACGGTGTCGATAGGACGCGCCATCACACGATCACGCTACGGCGGGCAGCTTCTCCAGATGCTTCTCCAGCGTGATCGGATAATCGCGCACGCGGACCCCGGTGGCGTTGTAAATGGCGTTGGCGATCGCCGCGCCCACGCCGCAGATGCCGAGCTCGCCGACGCCCTTGGCCTTCATCGGCGACGAGAATTCGTCGACCTCATCGAGGAACACGACCTCCTGGTGCGGGATGTCGGCGTGGACCGGCACTTCGTAGCCGGCGAGATCGTGGTTGACGAAGAAACCGAACCTTTTGTCGACCGCCAGCTCTTCCATCAGCGCGGCGCCCGCGCCCATTGTCATCGCGCCGATCACCTGACTGCGCGCCGATTTGGGGTTCAGGATACGCCCCGCGGCGCAAACCGCGAGCATCCGCCGGATGCGAACGACGCCGGTATAGGCGTCGACCCCGACCTCGACGAAATGCCCGGCAAAGGTCGATTGCTGATATTTCTTGCCGAGATCGCCATATTCGATGCCGTCCTCGACCGTGATCCCGGCGTCGCCAGCCGCATCGCCCAGCGCCATCGAACGGTTGCCCGAGACGACCTTGCCGTCGGCGAACTGCGCATCAGCGGAATTGAACCCGGCCTTTTGGGCAATCTGCTCACGCAGCTTCATGCACGCGGCATAGACGCCGGCGGTCGAATTGTTCGCGCCCCATTGGCCACCCGAGCCCGACGAGGCGGGGAAGCTCGAATCGCCCAGCAGAACGACGACCTTGTCCATGTCGACGCCCATCGTCTCGGCAGCAGTCTGCGCGATGATCGTGTAGGTGCCGGTGCCGATATCGGTCATGTCGGTCGAGACCGTGACCACGCCCTTGCGGTCGATGCCGACGCGCGCCGCCGACTTCATCAGCAGGTTGTTGCGGAAGCCTGCGGCCATGCCCATGCCCACCAGCCAGTTGCCATCGCGGACCTGTGCGGGCTTGGCGTTGCGCTTGTCCCACCCGAACGTCGCCGCACCCTGCGTCAGGCACTGGATAAACTGGCGGTGCGAATAGCGCCGCTCGGGCTTTTCGGGGTCGACCTGGGTGTCGTTGACGATGCGGAACTGGACCGGGTCCATGCCCAGCTTCTCCGCCATCTCATCCATCGCGATCTCGAGCGCCATCAGCCCGGGTGCCTCCCCGGGCGCGCGCATCGCATTGCCCTCGGGCAGATCGAGCACCGCGAGGCGCATCGACGTCAGCCGGTTCGCGCCGGCATACATCAGCCGGGTCTGCGACACCGCGGTCTCGGGGCCACCGCCGGGCAAATCGCCCGATCCGCTCTCATGCGCGATCGCGGTGATCTTGCCGGCCTTGGTGGCGCCGATCCGGATCCGCTGCATCGTCGCCGGGCGGTGCGTGGTGTTGTTGAAGATCAACGGCCGCTGCAACGTCACCTTCACCGGTCGCGCCGCCGCGCGCGCGCCCAGCGCCGCAAGCACCGCATCGGCCCGGACGAACAGCTTTCCGCCGAATCCGCCGCCGATATAGGGCGAAATCAGCCGAACATTCTCCTTGGGGATGCCCAGAGTCTTGGCGACGTCGCCCTTGCCCCAGGCGATCATCTGGTTCGACGTCCACAGCGTCAGCTTGTCCCCGTCCCATGCCGCGGTCGAGGCGTGCGGCTCCATCATCGCATGGCTGTGATCGGGCGTGGTGTAGCGCGCGTCGATCGTCACCGCTGCCTTGGCGAACGCACCTTCGAAATCGCCGACGCGATCGACCGGTGGGGCGGCGCTGCCCTCGCCGCTGCTGTCGCCCTTGAGCGGCGCGGTCTTGAGTTCGGCGGCAAGGTCGTAGCGCCCCTTGGTGCGGGCATACTCCACGCGGACCAGCGCTGCGGCCGCGCGCGCCTGTTCGAACGTCTCGGCGACGACCAGCGCAATTGCCTGGTGATAATGCTGGATCTCGGGCCCGCCGAGCAGGTTGGCGGTGTTGAAATCGCCCTTGGTCAGCGTGCCCGCGTTCTCCGCGGTGACGATCGTCAGCACACCGGGCGCAGCCCTGGCCGCCGCCAGGTCGATCCGCGTGATCCGACCGGTGGCGATCGCGGCGCCGACGACATAGCCATAGGCCGGGTTCGGGACCGCGTCGTGGCGCTCATAGGCGTAGGGCGCGGTGCCGGTGGTCTTGAACTTGCCGTCGATCCGGTCGTGCGGCTTGCCGATGACCTTCAGCTGGTCGATCGGGTTGGTGCCCGCAGGCGTCGTGAACTTCATGCCGCTACCTTCGTCGTCTGGGCTTCCGCCATCACCGCGGCGAGCGTGCGCTCGATCAGCGGGATCTTGAACGCATTGTCCTGGGTCGGCCTGGCACCGGCGAGCAGCCGCGACGCGACCGCCTTGGCGCCCTGCGGCATCGCGGCGTCCGCCGCGTCGACCCGCCACGGTTTCGGCGCGATGCCGCCGATCGCGACACGCCCGCTGCCGTCGGGCTGGATCACCGCCGCCACCGATACCAGCGCGAATGCGTAGGAGGCACGGTCGCGCACCTTGTGATAGATATGCGTGCCGCCGATCGGGCGGGGCAGGGTCACCGCGGTGATCAGCTCGCCCGGGGCCAGCGCGGTCTCGATATGCGGCGTGTCGCCCCACAGCCGGTGGAAATCCACGATCGCGATCGTCCGGGTCTGACCCTTGGGATCGACCGTCTCGACGCTTGCATCGAGCACCCGCATCGCCACCGCCATGTCGCCGGGATAGGTCGCGATGCATGCGTCGCTGGTGCCGATCACGCCCAGCTGCCGGCTATAGCCGCCGATCGCTGCGCAGCCTGAGCCCGGCTTGCGCTTGTTGCACGCCTGGTTGGTGTCGTAGAAATAGGGGCACCGCGTCCGCTGCAGCAGATTGCCCGCGGTGGTCGCCTTGTTACGCAACTGTCCGCTGGCCCCGGCGACGATCGCGCGGCTGAGCACGCCGTAATCGCGACGGACGCGGTCGTCGGCCGCCAGTGCGGTGTTGTTGACCAGAGCGCCGATCCGCAGGCCGCCGTCCTTGGTCGCCTCGATCCTGTCGAGCTTCAGGTCCTGCACGTCGACGAGATGCGCGGGCGCCTCGATCTCGAGCTTCATCAGGTCGAGCAGATTGGTGCCGCCGGCGATGAACTTCGCGCCCGCGTGCGACGCGACCGCCTTGGCAGCTTCGGCCGGGGTCTTGGCGCGCTGATAGGTGAAGGGCTTCATGCCTTGGCTCCCGCGACGTCGATCATCGCTTCGAGGATGTTCGAATAGGCGCCGCAGCGGCAGATATTGCCGCTCATCCGCTCGCGCATCTCGGCGTTGCTCGCAGTCGGGCGATCGGTCAGGCTCACGCTCGCATGGCTAGGGACGCCCGCCTTAATCTCGTCGAGCACCGCGACGGCCGAACAGATCTGCCCCGGCGTGCAATAGCCGCACTGATACCCGTCGTGTTTCACGAACGCGGCCTGCATCGGGTGCAGCTTGTCGGGGGTGCCGAGCCCTTCGATCGTCGTCACCGAATCGCCCTGGTGCATCACCGCTAGCGTAAGGCAGGAATTGATCCGCTTGCCCTCGACGATCACTGTGCACGCGCCGCACTGGCCGTGATCGCAGCCCTTCTTGGTCCCGGTCAGGTGGAGATGCTCGCGGAGCGCATCGAGCAGAGTCGTGCGGGTGTCGACATCGAGTGTGCGGTTGGTGCCGTTGACCTTCAGCGAGACCTTCATCGTCGGCGGCATCGACTGCGGCGATGCGCGTCCCTGCGCCTCGGCCTCGCCGAGCGGAACCGACGACAGGGCCGCGGTGGCCGCGCCGCCGGCGAGAATGCCACGTCTAGAAATCTCGGTATCCCCGGGGCTGTGCATAGGATCGTCCTTGAATGATGGCGCTGGCCCGCGCATTCGCGTTGCCGGCAAGCCGAATGAGATACCGTGGTGGTCGAAAGACCGGTTGGTTCAGCGCAGTAACGCGCGCAGTCCGATTTCTATACCGCACCGAACGATAATCCGCCAGACGTCTCATACAGACGGTATGGCAAACAGAGGTTGGTGTTCGCAAATTCGCTCGGTTAGAACGGCTATATGGATTCCACGCTCGCAACGCCGCTGCTCGACACGGTAACCACGCCCACCGACCTCCGCGCCCTGAAGCCCGAGCAGCTCCGCCAGCTGGCGGACGAGCTGCGCGCCGAGACGATCTCCGCGGTCGGGACGACCGGCGGGCATCTGGGCTCGGGGCTGGGCGTGGTCGAACTGACCACCGCGATCCACTACGTGTTCGACACGCCGCGCGACGCGCTGGTGTGGGACGTCGGGCATCAATGCTATCCGCACAAGATCCTGACCGGCAGGCGGGACCGCATCCGCACGCTGCGCCAGGGTGGGGGGCTCAGCGGCTTCACCAAGCGCAGCGAGAGCGAATACGACCCGTTCGGCGCGGCGCATTCGTCGACCTCGATCTCGGCGGCGCTGGGCTTTGCCACCGCGAACAAGATCGCGGGCAATCCCGGCAAGGCGATCGCGGTGATCGGCGACGGATCGATGTCGGCGGGCATGGCCTATGAGGCGATGAACAACGCGCAGGCCGCGGGCAACCGGCTGGTGGTCATCCTCAACGACAACGACATGTCGATCGCACCACCGGTCGGCGGTCTGTCCGCCTATCTCAGCCGGATCGTGTCGAGCCGCGGCTTCCTGGGGCTACGCGAGCAATTGAAGCGTCTCGCGCGCAAGCTGCCGCGGCCGTTCGCCGAGGCAGCGCGGAAGACCGACGAGTTCGCGCGCGGGATGACGATGGGCGGCACGCTGTTCGAGGAACTCGGCTTCTACTATGTCGGGCCGATCGACGGCCACAATCTCGACCATCTGATCCCGGTGCTCGAGAATGTCCGCGATGCCGAGGAGGGCCCGATCCTGGTCCATGTCGTGACCAAGAAGGGCAAGGGCTATGCCCCGGCCGAGGCGTCGGCGGACAAATATCACGGCGTCCAGAAGTTCGACGTGATCTCGGGCGTGCAGACAAAGGCGCCACCGGGTCCGCCGCAATATCAGAACGTGTTCGGCGCGCAGCTGGTCAAGGAAGCCGCGACCGACGACCGGATCTGCGCGATCACCGCGGCGATGCCGTCGGGCACCGGGCTCGACGCGTTCGCCGCGGCCTATCCGGATCGGTTCTTCGACGTCGGTATCGCCGAGCAGCACGGCGTCACCTTCGCCGCGGGGTTGGCGGCGCAGGGGATGCGGCCGTTCTGCGCGATCTATTCGACCTTCCTGCAGCGCGCCTATGACCAGGTGGTGCACGACGTCTGCATCCAGAACCTGCCGGTGCGCTTCGCGATCGACCGCGCCGGGTTGGTCGGTGCCGATGGCGCGACGCATGCCGGCAGCTTCGACGTGACCTATCTGGCGACCCTCCCCAATATGGTGGTGATGGCGGCGGCGGACGAAGCCGAGCTGGTGCACATGACGCATACCGCCGCGCTTCACGACAGCAGCCCGATCGCGGTGCGCTATCCGCGCGGCAACGGCACCGGCGTCGCGCTGCCCGAGACGCCGCAGCGGCTCGAGATCGGCAAGGGGCGGATGGTCCGCGAAGGCAAGACGGTCGCGATCCTCAGCCTCGGCACGCGGCTCGAGGAAGCGATGAAGGCCGCCGAGATCCTGGAAGCCAAGGGGCTCAGCACCAGCGTCGCCGACCTGCGCTTCGCCAAGCCGCTCGACGAGGCGCTGATCCGCAAACTGCTGATCAGCCACGAGGTTGCCGTCACGATCGAGGAAGGCGCGGTCGGCGGGTTTGGCGCGCACGTGCTGACGCTGGCGTCGGACGAGGGGCTGACCGATGTCGGCCTGAAGATCCGCACGCTGCGGCTGCCCGACCTGTTCCAGGACCAGGACAAGCCCGAGCTGCAATACGCCCAGGCCGGGCTCGACGCCGCGGGCATCGTCGACACCGTGCTCACCGCGTTGCGGCACAACCGCGCGCCGGTGGATATCGCGCGCGCGTGGCCATAATCGGACGGCAGGCCGTGCCGCACATCCTCGCGATCGACCAAGGCACCACCTCGACGCGCGCGATCGTGTTCGACGATCAGGCCCGCGCGCTCGCCACCGCCCAGACCGAGTTGTCACAGCATTATCCCCGGCCCGGCTGGGTCGAGCACGACCCCGAGGGAATCTGGCGCGATACGCTGGCCACCGCCCGCCGCGCGATCGGTAAAGCCAACGTGCCTATCACCGCGATCGGCATCACCAACCAGCGCGAGACCGTGGTGGTGTGGGACCGCGCCGATGGCACGCCGATCCACCCCGCGATCGTCTGGCAGGATCGCCGTACCGCCGATTTGTGCCGTGAGTTGAAGGCGGACGGCGTCGAACCCGATGTCCGCGCGCGGACCGGGTTGCTCATCGATCCCTATTTCTCCTCGACCAAGATCGCCTGGATCCTCGATTCCGTGCCGCACGCGCGGGCGCGGGCCGAGCGCGGCGAACTCGCCTTCGGGACGATCGATAGCTTCCTGCTCTGGCGGCTGACCGGTGGCGCGGTGCACGCGACCGACGTCACCAACGCGGGGCGGACCTTGCTGTACGACATCCGCGTGCAATGCTGGGACGCCGAGCTGTGCCGGCTGTTCCGCGTGCCGATGGCGATGCTGCCGGAGGTGCACGACAACGCGCATGTGTTCGGCACCACCGATCTGTTCGGCGCGCCGACCCCGATCGCGGGGATGGCGGGGGATCAGCAGGCGGCATTGTTCGGGCAGGCGTGCTTTGCGCCCGGCATGGCCAAGTCGACCTATGGCACCGGCTGTTTCATGCTGCTCAATACCGGCGAGCAGGCGGTGGCGTCAGACAACCGGTTGCTGACCACGCCTGCCTATCGGCTCGACGGGCGGATGACTTATGCGCTCGAAGGCTCGATCTTCGTCGCGGGTGCGGCGATCAAATGGCTGCGCGACGGCATCGGCGTGATCACCAGCGCGCACGAGACGCACGACATGGCGACCCGGGTGCCCGACAATCACGGCGTCTATATGGTGCCCGCGTTCGTCGGGCTGGGCGCGCCGCATTGGGATCCGGACGCGCGCGGCGCGATCTTCGGGCTGACGCTCGGCGCGACCCAGGCGCACCTCGCGCGGGGCGCGCTGGAGGCGGTCGGCTACCAGACGCTCGATCTGGCCGCCGCGATGGTCGCGGACGGCGCCGCGGTGCCGGCGGCGATGCGGGTGGATGGTGGCATGGCGGCGAACGACTGGCTGTGCCAGTTCCTGGCGGACATGCTGCAGGTGCCGGTCGAGCGCCCCGTGCATCTGGAGACGACCGCGCTCGGGGCGGCGTTCCATGCCGGGCTGGCGACGGGGGTGTGGGCTGGCCTCGACGCGCTCGCGCGAACGTGGCGGCAGGGCGCGGTGTTCACGCCGCGGATGGCGGGGGATGCCCGCAAATCGCTGATCGCCGGATGGCGGTCGGCGGTATGGAAGACGCTGGCTACCCCACCGACATCCTGACGAACCAAGCCTCGTCATCCTGACGAAAGTCAGGACCCAGGGTTGCAAGCAGTGCCGCCTGTAACCCTGGGTCCCGGCTTTCGCCGGGATGACGGAGTAGGGGGAGGGGACGGAGCCTTACAGCCCGACCACCCCGCCGTCGGTCTTGGTGATGACGATCGTCGCCGACCGCGGCCGCGACGGCGTCGCCACCGCGCCGGCCTGGTTCGCCGGCCAGCTGCTCGTGATGTTGGTCGGGCCACCATTCTCGCCCGGATGCTGGATGTTGACGAACAGCGAGCGACCGTCCGGCGTCGAATGGATGCCGGTGATCTCGCACTCCTTCGGCCCGACCAGGAAACGGCGCAGCGCCGTGCCCGGCGCCTTGCCGACCCGCGTCGTGACCGTGCTCGTCGCACCCGCGATCGTGTTGGTCACCGACTTGGTGGCGCCGTCGTTGACCGTGCCGGGGATCGACGCGAGCAGCATGCAGTTGGTGACGTCGGTATAGGCGCCGTCGTCGGTTTCGATCCACATCACCGGCGTGATCAGCCCCGATGCGTTGGTCGGCAGGCCGAACCACAGGCCGTCGGGCGACGAGAAGTCGTTGGTCGCATCCAGCCCCGACAGGTTGATGTTGGTCGCGTCCAGGTCACTGCCCGCACCGAACGCATAGATGTCCCACGCGAACGCGGTCGCCTCCGACGTGTCGCCGCTCTCGCGCAGGCGGATGACATGGCCGTTGGCGTTGCCCGAGGTCGATCCGGTCGTCGTCTTCGGGTCCGTATAGGCGCGCGGGTTGGCCGCATCGACGTTCGCCACCGTACGCGAGCTGTTGTTGGTCAGCGTGCAGTACATCTCGCCCGTCGCCGGGTTCACCGCAGTCCATTCGGGACGATCCATCCGAGTCGCGCCCAGCGCGTCCGCGGCAAGCCGCGCGTTGATCAGTACGTCGGCCTGGCTGGCGAAGGGGTAGGTGGCGTTGGCGGCGGTCAGCGGACCCTGGCCGAACACCAGCGGCAGCCACTGACCCGATCCGTCGGCGTTGAACTTGGCGACGTACAGCGTGCCGGTATCGAGATATTTGTCGCCCATCGCCAGACGGTTCGCATTGGTGGCATCTGCGGCCGACCACGGCGTCGCCGACACGAACTTGTAGATATACTCGTTCTGCGCATCGTCGCCCATGTAGAAGGCGGGTTTCACCCCCGCGATGGTGCGGCCGACTTGGCAGCCTTCATGGTTCATCCGGCCGAGCGCGGTGCGCTTGCGCGGGGTCGAGGCCGGATCGAACGGGTCGATCTCGACCACCCAGCCATATTGGAAGATCTCGTTGCGGAAATCGCCCGTGCCGTCGGCAGCCGCGCCGGCCTGTGCGGTGATGTTCCAGCGCGCATAGGCGGTGTTGGTCGCATCGGCGGGGACAACCGTCGCCCATCCGTAGTTGCCGCCCGTGTTGCTCTCGCTCTTGCCGTAGCGCGTCAGTGAGGTGTTCGCCTTGACGCCGACCGCGCCGGTCGCCGCGCGCCGCGCGCCGTCGCCGACCTCGCGACGGAAATACCCAACCCAATTCTCTTCGTTGGTCAGATACGTGTTCCACGGCATGGTGCCGTTGGCGCAGTTGTTGATCGTGCCGCGGCCCGCCGTGCCGTCGGGCGAATAGCGTGTCTTCAGGCTGTCATTACCGCGCACCGGCCCCGAAAAGCTCATCGGCGTCATCGGCGTGATCCGGCGGTTGAACGTCGACGTCGGCGCGTAGCTCCAGTCGGTCGCGCGGTTGATTTCGATCACCGACACGCCGTGGCATTCCATTTCCTTCAGCGCCTCGGCTTCGGGCCGGGCGCCGCTCACCGTCGTCGGGCCGTTCGGATGCAGATAGGCCTGGGTGATGTTTTCGTGGTTCAGCACCAGCAGTCCGCGGGTGTTGCCATTGGCGTCGGGCGCGCCGGCAGCGGACAGTCCGAAATAGGTCATGCCATCATGATGATCGCCGGCACGCTGTGCGAAATTGGTGTCGGTGCCGTTGTTGGCATAGGCGCCGACCCCGCTCGCGATCGGATCGCCAAGCCGGTACAGGACCGTGACCGCATAGCCGCTCGGTACCGCGACGACGTCGGCGAGGCTCTTGGGCACGGCGGTGAAGCCGAGCGCGGTCGCGCCGATCGTCACCGTGGCGTCGGCGGTCTTGGTGCCGCTCGCCGAGGTCGCGGTGAAGCGGAACACGAGCGCGGTACCGGCGGCGACGCCAGGCGCGATGAAGGTGGCGGTCGCGGTGTTGGCGTTGGTCAGCGTGACGCTGGGCCCGCTGACCTGGGTCCAGGCCACGCTGTCGACCTGGCCGATCGCCGAGCCGGTCAAAGTCACCGGGCGACCGGGCGCCGCATTGGCGCTGGAGCCGGCGGTCACGGTGACTGGGCTGGACCCGTCGCCGTCATCGTCGCAGCCGGCCAGCAGCATGCCGCCGAACACCGCGGCGGTGGCGGCGGACAGGCCGCCCATCAGCGTCTGGCGGCGCGAATAGCGAACCTCGATCAGGTCGTTCAAATGCGGGTTGGCGGTCGGATTGGTATCGATATCGCCGTCGGTATAGCTGGTCATGAAAAGTCCCCCGTTAAATGTACTGATTGATCAGGCGCGCGTCAGAACCGTGCGCCGAGTTCGACGCCGTAGAAGCGCGGCTCGCCGGCGATGTAGGTCGGGATGCCGAAGCCGCCGCCGGTGTTGCCGGCGTCGATCAGGTACCGCTTGTTGGTCGCGTTGCGGACGAAGCCGCCGACCGTGTAGCGGCCCTGCGCCAGTTCGAGGCCTGCGCGCAGGTTGACCAGCGTATAGCCCGGCGTGCTGGTCGCCGGGTTGTTCGGCAACTCGAAGAACACTTTCGTGCGATAGGTGACGCTCGGCGTGGCGTAGAAGGTGGCGCCGCCGACCGGCAACCGCAGGATCGCGCCGCCCGATGCCGTCGTCTTGGGCTGCAGACGGAACTGATTGCCCGCATAGGCGCCGTTCGCCGCCTCGTCGCCGATGCCGCCGTCGATATAGGCGAACGCGCCGAACAGCGAGAGATAGGGCGCAAGGCGGAGATTGCCCTCGAGCTCGACGCCGACGCTGTTGGCCGAGTCCGCGCTCCGTACGAACGTCATGCCGCCGCTCGTCACCGAGAACTGGAAGCCGTCATAGGTCTGGTAGAACACCGACGCTGCGCCGCTCAACGGCCCGACCTGGCCCTTTATGCCGCCTTCATAGTTCCAGACCTTTTCCTGCGGCACGTTGGCCAGGTTCGGGCCCACCCCGAAGGCGGTGTTCTGCGCGGTGAGCTGGACTACCGGCGAGCGGCGGCCCTTGCTGATCGTCGCATAGAGGTTGAGCTGGTCGTTGAGTTTCAGCAGCACGTTGAACCGCGGCAGCAGCGCGTAGAAGCTCTTCTCCGCGACGAACTTGTTGCCGTTGGTGTTGGCGGTGCCGAGCAGGCTGGTGCGCACGCCGAGCGCGGCGAGCAGCTGCGAATTGGGCTGGATCGACGAATAGCCGGACTGACGATCCTCGATCAGCACCCGCGCACCGGCGGTGAGCTCGAGCGCGGGTGTCGGGATCCACGTCGCGTCGGCGAACATCGAATAGGTGTCGTTGTTGCCGTAGTTGGTGAACTCGGAGCGATAGGGCACCGACGTCAGGCGCCCGCCGCTCAGCACCGCGGTCGCACGTGTCGCAGGGATAGTGCCGTTGGCCGCGACGCAATTGGCGCCGGTCGGGATGCCGGCGGCGGTAAGCGCGGCGCGAACCTGCGCGTAGGCCGGAGAGACCGAGCAGGCGATGTACGTCCCCTCCTCGGTCGCGAACGGCACGCGCTGCGAATTGTTTTCGAAGAAGGCGTTCCAGCCGACCGAAGCGCGGTATTTCGGCCCGTCGAATGCGAAGCGGCTTTCGTGGCTCCACTGGTCGCCCTTGGCGTCTTCGGCGAATTCCAGATAGTTGGCGGGGCCGCCATCCGCGTCGAAGATTTCGAGCGCGTCGAAGCGGCGATAACCGTTGACGGTGGTGAAGGTGATCCCCGGCGAGAGGTCCGCAGTGATCGTCAGGTTGGCGTCATAGACGTTGCGGTCGAGACCCAGCTTGCGCGCGCCCAGCGCAGACAGGCTGTCCGGCGATCCCGAAAGTTCGGCGTACCCATAGTCGCCGGTCTGCCCGCCGGTCGGCGCGAACGCACGGCTCTTGAACGCGGTGCCGGGATTACGCTGGCCGTCATAGGTCAGGACGAGGTCGGCGGTGACGGTGTCGCTCGGGCGAAAGCGCAGCGACCCGCGGATGCCGCGCTGGTCCTGGCCGTTCAGATCGTCCTGGTCGACACCGCCCTGGTTCTGGTTGGGGACGTTGGCGTCACCGGCGATGTTGCGGACATAGCCTTTGCGATATTTGTACGCGAAGGCCAGGCGTCCGGCGATCACGTCGTTGCCGGCGTTCAGGAAGCCCGAGATCTGGGTGCGGTCGTAATTGCCGTACGATCCGTTCAACGCTCCGGAAAAGCCGGGCTCGGGCTTTGCCGAGACGATGCTGATGGCGCCGACGGCGGAGGCCGTGCCGAACAATGTCGCCTGCGGGCCCTTCACGACTTCGATGCGCGCGAGGTCGTACAGATCCTGATACGCACCCCGTGTGCGGCTGATGTCGACGCCGTTGTAATAGAGCGTGACGCGCGCCCCCTGCTGCGACGATCCGCTGTCCGACGTGATGCCGCGGATGACGAAACCGGGGTTGTTCGCGCTCTGCTCCTGGATCTGCAGGCCGGGGATGAACTGTGCGACTTCGGTCAGCGAATTGACGCCGATCGCGGCCATCCGCTGGCCCGTGAGCGCGGTGACGGTGACGGGCACGTCGGCGATCCGTTGTTCGCGCTTCTGCGCGGTGACGACGATCTCTTCGCCGGCTTCATAACCGCCACCGTCCTGCGGCGCATCGGGCGCCACGATGGCCTGTGCCAAGGCCGTCGTCGAACTCCCCAAAGCGAACGTCGCCAGTGCGAGCCGCGTCATCAGTCTTTTCATTGAGTCCCCCGTGTCGTTCCCGGGGCACTAGGACGGGTGCGTGACGCGTTGGTGTCGGAACGATGAAACCAGAATGACTGAAATATGACGGGTCTGTCATACTGGCGCCATCGAACTGTAGCGCGTCGTGGCTAGCTGGCGGTGACATTCAAGGGGCCTGCCACCATGACCATCAACCGCCGCGACGCGCTCACTCTCATCGGGTCGGGTGCTGCGATCAGCTTGCCCGCCTTGCCGCTTGCCGCGGCGGCGGCGCCCGTCGCGTTCGCGCACGGTGTCGCGAGCGGCGATCCCAGCGCGGATGGCGCTATACTGTGGACCCGTGCGACGCCGGCCAGCGGTGCCGGGGATATCGCGCTCGACTGGCACGTCGCCGAAACCGCGGAGGGCAAGCCGGTCCGTTCGGGCCGTGTGACCGCCCGCGCCGCGCGCGACTTCACCGCCAAGGTCGAGGCGACCGGGCTCCAGCCCGGGCGCGACTATCATTACTGGTTCACTGGGCCCTCAGGCGAACGCTCGCCCGCCGGTCGCATGCGCACGCTGCCCAAGGGCAAGACCGCCGACGTCGTCATGGCCGTCGTGTCCTGCCAGCTGTACGGCGGCGGCTTCTTCAACGCCTATCAATCGATCGCGCAGCTCGACCGGCTCGACGCGGTCCTCCACCTTGGCGACTATATCTACGAATATGGCACCGACGGGTTCGGCGCCGATGTCGCCAAGAAGATCGGTCGTCTGGTCGAACCTGCCCACGAAATCCTGACGCTCGCCGACTACCGCGCCCGCCATGCGCAGGTGAAACGCGACGCCGACATGCAGGCCGCGCACGCCCGTGCCGCGTTCATCTGCGTCTGGGACGATCACGAAGTCGCCAACGATGACTGGATGGGCGGCGCCGAGAACCACGATCCCAAGACCGAGGGCGACTGGAAGGCGCGCAAGGCGGCGTCGATGCAGGCCTATTTCGAATGGATGCCGATCCGCGACCCGAAGCCGGGCCAGCCTTGGGAGGCGATCAACCGTAGCTTCGACTTCGGCGATCTCGCGACCATCGTGATGGTCGAGACGCGGTTGCTCGCGCGGAGCAAGCAGGTGGCGAGCAAGGGGGAGGGGATCGCTCCTGCCGATTACGCCCCGATGATGGCCGAGCGCGCGCAGCCGGAGCGGGAACTGCTCGGCCCCGCGCAGCTCGGTTGGGTCGAACGCACGCTTGCCGCTTCGGTCGCCGCGGGGCGGCCGTGGCAGGTGCTCGGCAACCAGGTCGTCATGGCCCGGGTCGCCGGTCCCGACCTCGAAAAGCAGATGGGGGCCGAAAAGTTCGGTGCGATGATGGCGCGGTTGCCTGCGATGTGGCGCGATCGGCTGATGGCGGGCATCGCGTCCTACCGGGCCGGACTGCCGTTCAACTTCGACAGCTGGGACGGCTACCCGCCCGCGCGCGAGCGGCTCTACGCTGCGTTCCGGCGCGCGAAGTCGCGTCCGATCGTGCTGTCGGGCGACAGCCACGCCGCCTGGGCCAACGATCTGCATGACGCGTCGGGCGCTCTGGTCGCCGCGGAATTCGGCGCGACCGCCGTCACCAGCCCGTCCTATGGCTCGCTGCTGCCCGGCATCGGTCGTTACATCGCGGATGCCAACGAAGAGGTCCGCTTCTGCGACCAGGACAACAAGGGCTATCTTCTGCTGACGCTGACCCAGCAGGACGCGGTCGCCGACTTCCGCACCGTCTCGACGGTGCTAGCGAAGCCGTTCACCCAGGCCACCGCCAAGCGGTTCCGCGTCGCCACGAAGATCGATCAGCCGATCGCGGAGATCGGCTGATCGAGGGGCGAGGGGCTACACCAGCCCCTTGCGCTCGCGGTCGAGCCGGTCGGCGAAGCGCTTCTGGCCCTGCGCCTCGGTCGCGCCCTCCAGCAATCGGTCGGAGGTTTCGACCGCGGCTTCGGGAGTCATGGCTAGGGCCACGCCATCGGGGCCGTCGATCTGCACCTCGCCCTCTTCGGCGGTGACATCGGACGGCGTCTGCTAGACTTGCTGCATTGCGACCTCCGTGCTGCTGATCCTGTGCGTCCAACGCGGGGCTTGCCGAACGGAGCCAGGAGTTGCTCTCGATCATACCGATTGTCTGGTCCGGCGCGCCGTCCCACGCGCCTGTGCGCACGCCGCATCGCGGATAGTCGTTGACGCGGGGGCGGGGTTCGCATTCAAACGCGGCAAGCTCGACGTACGGGCGCTGGGAGAGAATGATGCGGGTACATGTTTCGGTCGCCACGGTGTTGGCGTTGTTGGGTACGGTTGCCTCGGCGCAGGGTGCGCCCGACTCCGCGACGACGCTGTCGCCGGTGGCACACCCCGAATCCTGGCCCAAAGTGGCGGCAAGGCCTGCGCTCGACCCCAAGATCGAAGCACGGATCACCGCCATGCTGCGCGCCATGTCGATCGAGGACAAGGTCGGCCAGATCATTCAGGCGGACATCGCCACGGTGAAGCCGGAGGATCTGCGAACCTACAAGCTCGGCTCGGTGCTGAACGGCGGCAATTCCGCGCCCAACAACGACGAACTCGCGCCGCCCGCCGAATGGCTGAAACTCGCCGACGCCTATTACGACGCGTCGATGACGCGCAGCGACGGTCGGCCGAAGATCCCGACGATCTGGGGCACCGACGCCGTCCATGGCAACAACAACGTCGTCGGCGCGACGCTGTTTCCGCACAATATCGGTCTCGGTGCGGCGCGCGATCCCGCGTTGATGGAACGGATCGGTCGGGTCACCGCGCTCGAAACCGCTGCGACCGGGCTCGACTGGAGCTTCGCGCCGACGCTCGCGGTGGTCCAGGACGATCGCTGGGGGCGCACCTATGAAAGCTATTCCGAGGATCCCGCGGTGGTCGCGAGCTATGCCGGCCATGTCGTCAGCGGCGTCCAGGGCCAGGTCGGGACGTCCGACTTCCTGAGCCCCGGCCACGTCATCGCGACGACCAAGCATTTCGTCGGCGACGGCGGCACCGGCGGCCGCGACCAGGGGGATACCCGCGTTTCCGAAACCGTACTGCGCGACGTCCATGCCGCCGGCTATCCGCCTGCGATCGCGGCCGGCACGCTCAGCGTGATGGCCAGCTTCTCGAGCTGGAACGGCGAGAAGATGCACGCCAACAAGAGCCTGCTGACCGACGTGCTCAAGGGCCGGATGGAGTTCAACGGCTTCGTCGTCGGCGACTGGAACGCGCACGGGCAGATCGCCGGGTGCACCAACGAAAGCTGCGCCGCGGCGATCAACGCGGGGCTCGACATGTTCATGATGTCGGGCGACTGGAAGAAGCTTTACGCCAACACGCTGATGCAGGCGAAGTCGGGCGAAATCCTGCCCGCACGGCTCGACGACGCGGTCCGCCGCATCCTGCGCGCAAAGCTGTTGGCGCACACGTTCGAGACGGGGCGGCCATCGTCGCGCGCGGTCGCGGGCAAGTTCGGCCTGATCGGTTCGCCCGACGCCCACGCGATCGGCCGTCAGGCGGTGCGCGAGTCGCTGGTGCTGCTGAAGAACAATGGGAACCTCCTGCCGCTGAAGCCCGCCGCGAACATCCTCGTGGCTGGCATCGCCGCGGACAGCATCGCGCAGCAAGCCGGCGGCTGGTCGATCACGTGGCAAGGCGCGGGCGTGCCCAACAGCGCCTTTCCCAACGCGACCTCGATCTGGAAAGGCATCGATCAGGCGGTGCGCGCGGGCGGCGGCACCGCGACCTATGCGCCGACCGGTGCCTACACGGCCAAACCCGACGCCGCGATCGTCGTGTTCGGCGAGACTCCCTATGCTGAGTTCATGGGTGACCGCCCGAACCTCGAATTCTCGCCGGGCGACAAGAGCGACCTCGAATTGCTGCGCAAGTTGAAGGCGGCGGATATCCCGGTGGTCGCGGTTTTCCTGTCGGGCCGGCCGATGTGGGTCAACGCGGAACTGAACGCGGCCGATGCGTTCGTCGCGGCGTTCCTGCCGGGCAGCGAAGGCGCGGGCGTTGCCGACGTGCTGTTCGCCGACACGGCGGGCAAACCGGCGCATGACTTCCGGGGCAAACTGTCATTCTCCTGGCCAAAGCGGCCCGACCAATATGTGCTCAACCGCCGCGACCCCAACTACGACCCGTTGTTCGCGTTCGGCTACGGCCTGACCTATGCCGATCACGTCGTCGTGCCCAAGCTGGACGAGGCGCGTCCTGCCGGCATGGTGGTCGATTCGGGCGGTGTGTTCTTCGCCAAGGGTCGCGTTGTCGACGCCTGGAGCCTATCGCTGGGCGAGGGCACCGGATCGACCCGGATCGTTGCCAATACCGGCCGCAGCCCCGCCGGCACGCTCAGCGTCGCCGGCGTCGACCGCAACGCGCAGGAAGACGCCCGCCGGTTCACCTGGACCGGTGCACGCGAGGCCGATGTCCGCATCGAACCCAACAGCGCGCTCGACCTGTCGCGCGAAGCGAACGGCGAACTCAGCCTGGTCGTCCAGTACCGGGTCGACGCCAAGCCTACTGCGCCGGTCTCCGTCACGCTGGGTAGCGAGGGCAAACCCGGGCAGGTGGCGATCGGCGGCGTCCTGCGCGCGGCGCCGGTCGGTCAGTGGCAGACGCTGGCGATCCCGCTCAAATGCTTCGTCGCGACCGGCGTCGACCCCTCGAAGGTGACGCAGCCGTTTGCACTGGCGACGGCGGGCAAGATGACGCTCTCGATCTCGGATATCCGCGTGACGCGCGCCGACGTCGCGATGGATCGCTGCGGTGCCTCATGATGGCCGGCCACGACTTCGACTAGAGTAGAAAGGTAACATTACCTGACTTATAGCAACTACGACCATTTTCGAGAATCTACTCAAAATGGTCGTAGATGAGCGTCATCTGGTTTGACAACATTCCGCGTTATGGTAGCCCTATCACCGCACAGTTCATCGGGGGCGTGCATAATCGTACAGACGAACCGAAGAGTTCGTTTGCGAGGAGGGGTGTATGCAGGGGTTATCGGGGACGCTCGCGCGTTCGGTTTCGGCGATCGCAATCGTTACGTGTCTGATGGCGCCAGGCATGGTGGCGGCGCAGACAGCGCCGGGCGCGGACGCGGCCAATGCGCAGCCGACCACGCTCACCGCCCCTGCGACCGATGCGGCGGGGGCGCAGGTCGCCAGCCAGGATCCACAAGCGACGACGCAGCCCGAGAGCGACGAGATCGTCGTCACCGGCATCCGCGCAAGCCTTGATCGCGCGATCGACATCAAGCGCAACTCGGCCGGTGTCGTCGACGCGATCTCCGCGGAAGACATCGGCAAGTTCCCCGACACCAACCTGGCCGAATCGCTGCAACGGATCACCGGCGTGTCGATCAGCCGCGCCAACGGCGAAGGGTCGCAGGTCGCGGTCCGCGGGTTCAGCGGCGGCTTCAACCTGGTAACCCTCAACGGCCGACAGCTTCCGGCCACCAGCATCGACACCAGCACCGGCAACGCGTTCGCGACCGGCACCGGCCGGTCGTTCGACTTCCAGAACCTGGCGTCCGAAGGCGTCGCGACGCTGGAGGTTTACAAGACCGGTCGCGCCAACATTCCCTCCGGCGGCATCGGCGCGGCGATCAACGTCGTGACCCGCCACCCCCTCGATGCCACCGAGGGTGGCCTGTCGGGCTCGATCGGCGCCAAGGCGCTCTATGACAGCTCGGTCGAGAAGGCGGAGGCCAACTTGAAGAAGATCACGCCCGAGCTGTCGGGGTTGATCAACTACAAGAACACCGACGAGACGTTCGGCGTCAATATCTTCGGCAGCTATCAGCTGCGCGAATCCGCCTCGGTCCAGTCCAATCCGAACTATTGGAACATCGTGCCGCTGGCCGATTTCCTCAACACCGCCGGATCGTACATCAGGCCGACGACGACGATCACCAATCGTCCGACGACGCCATACGTCCAGATCCCCAACGACAGCCGCTACCAGTTCTCCGAGAACCGTCGCGAGCGGTTGAACGGCCAGGCCAATATCCAGTTCAAGCCGACCGATCGTCTCGAAATCACCGTCGACGGGCTGTACGCCCGCAACAAGCTGAGCGACGAGCGCAGCGAGCAAACCAACTGGTTCCAGCGGCCGTTCACCGCCGTCACCTTCGACGACGACAAGCAGATGCAAAGCGCGGTCATCCTGGCCGAGGCGATCCAGGCGGATAAGGGCTACGAGCAGCAGCGCTTCGCGACCAAGACCCAACTCTATTCGGTCGGCGGCAATCTGAAATGGGAATTCGCCGACAATTTCAAGCTGACGTTGGATGCCAACCACGCCAAGTCGACGACCGATCCGGACAATGCGAACGGATCCTCGGCAACGACGATCTCGATCGGCGCCCCGGTCCGCGCAACCCATCAGGTCGATTTCACCAGTGGCTTCCCGCAGCAATCCGAGACGATCAACGATTGCCGTGCGACCAACGGCAACCGCGGCGGCAACTGCAACAACCAGCTCGACCTCGGCGATCTGGGCAGCCAGGTCGCGCGCAAGATCACGTCGAACCAGGAAGCCCGCATCAACCAATATGGCGGCGACATCGCCTGGGATCTGGGCGGAGGAAGCCGCTTCAACTTCGGCGGCAACTATGTCGATGCGCAAATGCGCTCGACCACCGTCAACACCATCCAGACGTTGGGCGACTGGGGTATCACCGACACCGGTCGTGTCGCGGAATTGGCCGGCGACCTGGTCAAGACCTTTTGCATGACCTGCAAGTTCGACAAATATAACCCGAATTCGTCGGGCTCCTCGCTGGTGGCCTTCCGCGCGAATGCGGTCGATCTGCTCGACATTTTCGAACCCTATTACGTCGCACGCGGCAACGCCGTCTCGCCCAGCCCCTCGTCGGACGATACGGTTGGAGAGAAGACCTGGGCTGTCTACGGCCAAATGACCTGGGCCGGCGACATCGCAGGGCGCCGCGCCAATGCCTTGATCGGGGTCCGCTACGAAAAGACCCGGGTCAAGTCGATCGGCGTCCAATCGGTGCCCAGCGCGATCCGCTGGTCGCAGGACAATGATTTCGCGGTCGATGGCGGGCCGCCGAGCGGGGCCGTCACGGTCCGGGCGAGCTACGACAATCTGCTGCCGTCGCTCGATTTCAACATCGAGCCGATCGACAACGTCGTCGCGCGCGCCTCGTTCAGCCGGACGCTGGCCCGTGCCGACTACGGCAATCTGTTCGCCTCGGTCAGCGCCGGGGCACCCAACCGCCCGACCGCGCTCGGCGCGGCGCCGGCCGGTGCAAACCGGCAGGATCCCGCGCTGTTGCCGCTGGTGTCGGACAATTTCGACGTGTCGCTCGAATGGTATTACAAGCCGACGAGCTTCGTGTCGGTCGGTTTCTTCAACAAGGACGTCCGGAACTTCGTCGGTAACCAGGTCACCAACGGCAATCTGTTCGGGTTGCGCGATCCAGGCTCGGGCGCCGCAGGTTCGCGCTCCGGCATCGCGCTGGCGTATCTGCGAAATAACAACCTTCCGCTCAGCGACATCAACCTGTTCTCCTACACCGCGCTGCTGACGCAGAATAACGGCAACCAGGCTGCGGCGTCTGCCGCGTTCCAGAGCAACATCGATCCCGCGACGGGGGGGCTCAGGACACAGTTCGTCGTCGATCTTGCCAACGCGGTCGATATCGTCGCCGATCCCAACGATCCGCTGTTCAATTTCGCGATCAGCGGGCCGGTCAACAACCGCGAGGGCAACATCCACGGCTTCGAACTCGCCTGGACCAACTTCTTCGGCCAGTCGGGTTTCGGTTTCGCCGCTTCGTACACGAAGGTGACGGGTGACGTGAACGTCGACCCCTATGCCGACCCGAACGTCAACATCTTCGCGCTCACGGGCCTGGGCGATAGCGCCAACTTTACCGGGATTTACGACAAGGGCGGGATTTCTGCCCGCGTGTCGTACAACTGGCGCGACAAATATCTGTCGGGCACCAACCAGGGCGGTAACCGCAACCCGCTGTTCACCGCGGCGTTCGGCACGCTGGATGCCAGCCTGAGCTACGACATCGCGCAGAACTTCTCGATCTCGCTCGAAGCCGTCAACCTGACCAGCGAGTCGTTCCGGCAATATGCCCGCACCAAGACCAACCTGGTCTATGTGCAGGAGCTCAAGCCACGCTTCTATCTCGGCGCACGCTATCGCTTCTGATCGCGGTCGGGATCGGGCAGAACGTAGTCCGAAACTATCAAGGCCGCCGCCGTTTGTGCGGCGGCCTTTTTCTTTGTCCGCCGCCAACCCGCTGATAGACTTGCCGCATCACCAGGACCGGAGCGGATGACCCCCGTACAGATCAACAATATCGATCACGCCGATCTCCGCGTCAGCCCGCGCGCGGGCGCCGCTCATGGCGACGCCGCCAACCAGGCGCTCGTGTTTCCGGCCGAGTTCGAGGACTTGCAGCGCGAATTCGCCATCATCTTTCGTCGCCGCGACGAAGGACTGCAGGCCTATGTCCTGTTGGGACTGGACCGTGACGAGAATGTGTTTCTGTCCGGCGACTATTGGGCGAGCCGCTATGTGCCGGCTAGCCACCAGCGCGGCCCGTTCTCGATAGGCCTGATTCGCTCCGCCGGGGAGGACGTTGGCGAGCCGATGCTCCACATCGACATCGACGACCCGCGGGTTGGCGATGAGGCGGGGTTGCCGTTGTTCCTCGAACATGGCGGCAACACGCCGTATCTGGAGCGCATCACCGGCGTCTTGCGGCTGATGTACGAGGGGATGGAGACCGCGCCGACGGCTTATGCCGCGCTCGACGAGGCTGGCCTGCTCGCCCCGGTGACGCTGACCATCGATGTCAGCGAGGAGCGCCGTTATACCGTGCCCGACGTGCTGGTGGTGGATATCGAGCGGCTGGCGGCGCTGACCGGAGAACCGCTCGAGCGACTTCATCGCACGGGTATCTTGCGGCTCGCCATCCTGGCCGCGTCGTCGCTCGGCAATATCCAGCAGCTGATTGCCCGCAAGCAACAGTTGCTCGAAGCCGCCGGCTGATCGTGGCGCCCCCCATCACCCGCCGCACGCGCGTGATCGAAGCAGCGGACGCGCGAACGCTGCCCGTCGCCGCGCTGATCGCGGAAGGGCGCCCGGCGATCCTGCGCGGGATCGCGCGCGACGTGCCGTTGGTCGCCGCGGGGCGTCAAGGTGCGGATGCGGCGATCGCCTGGCTCAAGCAGTTCGACGGCGGTCGCCCGGTGACGGCCTATGTCGGCGACCACTCGATCGGCGGACGGTTCGGCTACACCGGCGACTGCACCGCGCTCAATTTCGCGCGGGAACGCGGGTCGCTCTCGGACTATCTCGATCAGCTGCTCGCGGGCGTGGACGATCCCGCTGCGCCCGCCATCTATATCGGCTCCACCGACATCGACCAGTATCTGCCCGGCCTGCGGGAACAGGCCGTGCTGCCGTTCGGCGATCCACAACTGCTGGAGCATCCGCCACTCGTCAGCATCTGGATCGGCAACAAGACGATCGCGTCGGCGCATTACGACATGTCGAACAACATCGCCGTGACCCTGGTCGGTCGGCGGCGTTTCACGCTGTTCCCGCCCGATCAGATCGCCAATCTCTATCCCGGCCCGCTCGATCCGACCCCCGCGGGCCAGGTCGTCTCGATGGTCGATTTCGACGCCCCCGATCTGGAACGGCATCCCGGGTTCGCCGAGGCACTGGCGGCGGCCGAAGTAGCGGAGATGGAACCGGGCGACGCGCTGATCTACCCCGCTCTGTGGTGGCACCAGGTCGAGGCGCTCGATCCGTTCAACGCGATGATCAATTATTGGTGGAACCCGACGCCGCGCTTCATGGACACGCCCCAGACCACGCTGCTGCACGGTCTGCTCAGCCTGCGCGACCGGCCAGAGCACGAGAAGCAGGCGTGGCGGGCGCTGTTCGATTATTATGTGTTCGGGGAGGCCAACCGGCCGACACGGCATCTGCCCGAGGCGGCGCAGGGCGATCTGGCACCGTTGGATGCGCACCGCGCGCGCAGGCTCCGCGGTGAGCTGTTGCGCCGGCTCAATCGTTGAAGCGAGGATCGTAGGATGACCAACCAGGCGGTGAAGCGCGTCGTGATCGCGGGGGGCGGGACCGCCGGCTGGCTGGCAGCCGCGGTGCTGTCACGCCAACTCGGCAAGCTGCTCGACATCACGCTGGTGGAATCGGAAGAGATCGGGACGATCGGTGTCGGCGAGGCGACGATCCCGACGATGCGCGCGTTCCAGAGCCTGCTCGGCGTCGACGAGCGCGCGTTCATGCGCGAGACCAAGGCGAGCTTCAAACTGGGGATCGCGTTCGAAGGCTGGACGCGACCCGAAGACCGCTACGTCCATTCGTTCGGGCAGGTCGGCAAATCGACGTGGATGGGCGACTTCCAGCATTTCTGGCTCGCCGCGCGCGCGCGCGGCGACGCCGGCGATCTCGGCGACTATTGTTTCGAACTGCAGGCAGCGGAAGCCGGCCGGTTCGCGACCGACGCGCAATCGCCGATCAACTACGCCTATCACCTCGACGCCGGCCTTTATGCGCGCTTCCTGCGATCTCGCGCGGAGGCGGACGGGCTGAAGCGGGTCGAAGGCAAGGTCGCGACCGTCGAACAGGATTCGGAGACCGGGGACATCCGCGCGCTGCTGTTGGAGTCGGGCGCGCGGATCGAGGGCGATCTGTTCATCGACTGCACGGGGTTCGCGGCGCTGCTGATCGGCAAGACGCTGGGAGTCGGCTACGAGGATTGGGGGCATTGGCTCGCGACCGACCGCGCGTTCGCGGTGCAGACCGCCGCGGTCGAGCCCGCGCGGCCGTACACGCGCGCGATTGCGCACGATGCCGGGTGGCGGTGGAAGATTCCGTTACAGCACCGTGTCGGCAACGGGCTGATCTATGCCAGCGCGCATCTGTCCGACGACGACGCGCGCGCGCGGTTGCTGGACGCGGTCGAGGGCGAGGTGCTGATCGAACCGCGGCAGATCCGCTATCGCACCGGGCGGCGGCTGCGCGTCTGGGAAAAGAACTGCGTCGCGCTGAGCCTGGCGAGCGGGTTCGTCGAGCCGCTCGAGTCGACCACGTTGCACCTGATCATGACCGGGCTGACCCGGCTGATGCAGCAATTCCCGTCCGAGGGGATCAGCGAGGCGGTGGTCGCCCGCTATAACGCGCAATCGCAGCGCGAGCTGGAGTCGGTGCGCGACTTCATCATCCTCCACTATCATCTCAACCAGCGCGACGAGCCGTTCTGGCGCGAGCGGCGCGAGATGACGATTCCGGACAGCCTGCGCGCGCGGATCGCGTTGTTCGAGGAAGCGGCGCAGGCCTATCAATCCGGCGACGATCTGTTCCGCGTCGATTCCTGGCTTCAGGTGATGCTGGGGCAGGGCCTCCAGCCGCGGACGCACCACCCGATGGCGCGGATCATGCCGGCCGAGCAACTCGCCCGCGCACTAGGCGATATCCGGACCAATATCGGCGCCGCGGTCGCGAAGCTGCCGCAGCACCAGGCGTTCCTCGACCGCTATTGCGCCCCGGCCTGACGCCAAGGGCGGACGGCAGCCCGTCAGCGCAGAATGCCGCGGGTTCGCGTCTTCACGCAGGCGAGCATGTCGTGCGAGGTCATGAACAAGGTCGACCCGTCTGGTCCGCCGAAGCAGCAGTTCGCGATCGTTTTCCCGGTCGATATGATTCCCAGCAGGCGACCCTCGGGTGTCAGCACATGAACACCACCGGGGCCGCCGACGAACAGGCGCCCGGCGCGGTCGGTGACCATGCCGTCGGGTAGCCCCGATCCGCCCGCGGCCTGCTGCGCGCGCATGTCGCTGAACAGCCGCGGTTTGCCGACGGCGCCGCGGGCGTCGAGCGGATAGGCGAGCACCTCGGGCCGGGTTTCGTCCGACAGCGCGAGGTATAACGTCCGTTCGTCGGGTGAGAGCGCGATGCCGTTGGGGCGACGATGCGTACCGTCGAGCAGCGCCAGCGTGCCGTCGGGGTCGAGCCGATACAGGCCCTGGAAGTCCAGTTCGCGTAGCGGCGAATGGTCCTGGTCCTTCAGGCCATAGGGCGGATCGGTGAAGTAGATCGTGCCGTTGCGGGCGACGATGACGGTGTTGGGGCTGTTGAACCGCTTGCCCTGGTAGCTATCGACGAGGATCGTCTTCTTGCGCGTATCCAGGTCGACGCGGGCAATCGCGCGGCTGCCGCTGTCGGCCATGACCAGCCGTCCGGCGGGGTCGATCGCCAGCCCGTTCGCGCCGGCCTCGTTGAACGCGGCCGGCACCGGCCCGGCCAGGCCCGACGGCCGCATGAACACGTCCATCCCCTTGTCCGCACGCCAGCGCCAGATGGTGTTGCCGGGGACGTCGCTGAACAACAGCCAGTTCTTGCGCCGCACCCAGACGGGACCCTCCGCCCAGCGATAGCCTTCGCCGAGCACCTCGATGGGAGCGGCCGGATCGACGATCGCGTCGAGCGCGGGATCGAGCCGTTGTATGCTGCCGATCCGGCGGCGTGCCGGCAAGGCTGCGTGCGTTGCGGCGGCGATCGGGAGCACCGCGGCGGCAGAGAGGATCTGGCGGCGGGAAAGGATGGTCATGCGGCGGTCAGCGTGACGGTGCGGCCTTCGCGCGCGGCACGGTAGATCGCCTCGATCACGCGCATGTCGGCAAGCCCCTCTTCGCCGGGCACGATCGGCTTGCGCCCGGTCTTCACACATTCCGACAGATGGTCGAGTTGCCCGACGAACTGGTTCGGTCCCGTCTGCGGCAACACCCGCGGCGCGGTCTGGCCATCCTTGCGGATCGTCATCCGCTGCCCCTCATACGAGGTGGCGGGTTCCATATCGATAGAGCCCTTGGTGCCGACCACGCGGTAGCCATTGTGGTTCGAGCTGTAGCTCGACACGCAATTCGCAATGATCCCCGATGGGAAGCGAAGCATGAAATCGATGCGGTCCTCGACGGTGCGGAAGCGGGGGTCGCTGCGGTCGGTCGATTCGATCGCGCTGACCTGCACGGGCTCCTCGCCGGTCAGATAGCGCGCGGCGTTGAGGCTGTAGATGCCGATGTCCATCAGCGACCCGCCCCCCGACATCGGCCGATCGAGCCGCCACTGGTTGGGTTGCGCGTCGAAGCCATGTTCGGCGGTGATGATCCGCGTCGGCCCGACATCGCCGCGGCGCGCCAGTTCGATCGCCCACCGGTTGTAGGGTTCGAAGCGCGAACGATAGCCGATCATCAGCAGGCGGTTGGCCGTGCGGCAGGCCGCGATCATCGTCTGCGCCTCGGCGACGCTGGTCGCCATCGGCTTCTCGCACATCACATGCTTGCCGGCCTTGGCCGCGCGGACGACATATTCGGCGTGAAGGCTGTTGGGCAGCACGACATAGACGATATCGACGTCGGGGTTGTCGCGGATCGTGTCGAAATTGGCGTAGGAATAGCGATTGCGCGCCGGGATGGCGTACTCGGCCCCGTATTTCGCCAGTTTCGCGGGGGTTCCGCTGACCAGGGCCACCAGACGCGAATGCGCGCAATTGGCGAACTGCGGCATGATCTGCTTGGTCGCATAGCTGCCGAGCCCGACGATCGCGTAGCCGAGCTTCCGCTTCGGATCGGTCTGCGCGGTCGCCGGACCGGTCGACATCGCGACCAGCCCGGCGCCCAGGCCCATGAGGATGTCGCGGCGGCTGGTGTCCTCGATGCTCATGGGCCTTCTCCTTGCTCGTGAATTACAGAAAGCGGTTGATCAAATTCTCGAGACGTTCCTGCTGGCCGGAAACCGGCTTCGGATCGATCGCCCGCTCGACCGCCAAGTCGGCAATACCCGCGAGGTCGAGACCGCCGATCGTGCCGCCGAAATCACCGTCCCAGCCGGCATAGCGCTTGGCCTTGATCGCATCGACGCGGCCGTCCTCGATGATCGCGGCAGCCGACAACAGCCCCTTGGCGACGACGTCGATGCCGCCGACATGGCCGTAGAACAGGTCAGCCGGGTCCATGCTCTGGCGCCGCACCTTGGCGTCGAAGTTGAACCCACCGGTGGTGAAGCCACCGCCACGGAGAATCTCGACCATCGCCAGCGTCAGCTCCTCGACCGAGTTCGGGAACTGGTCGGTGTCCCAGCCATTCTGCGGGTCGCCGCGGTTGGCGTCGATCGAGCCGAAGATGCCGAGCGCGTTGGCGGTCGCGATCTCGTGCTCGAAGGTGTGGCCCGACAGCGTGGCGTGGTTTGCCTCGATGTTGACGCGGACTTCGTTCTCGAGCCCGTAGCGCTTGAGGAAGCCGTACACCGTGGCGGTGTCGAAGTCGTACTGGTGCTTGGTGGGCTCGTGCGGCTTGGGTTCGATCAGGATCGTGCCGGTGAAGCCGATCTTGTGCTTGTGCTCGACCACCAAACTGAGGAAGCGGCCGAAATTGTCGAGCTCGCGCTTCATGTCGGTGTTGAGCAGCGTCTCGTAACCCTCGCGACCGCCCCACAGTACGTAGTTCTGGCCGCCCAGGCGATGCGTCGCCTCGAGCGCGTCGCGGACCTGCATTGCGGCAAAGGCGAACACTTCGGGGTCGGGGTTGGTCGAGGCACCGGCGGCGTAGCGCGGGTGGCTGAACGCGTTGGCGGTGCCCCAAAGCAGCTTGCGGCCCGACGAGGCCTGGAGCTTCTCCAGATGGTCGACGGCCTCGGCGAAGAAGCGGCGATGCTCGCCGACATTGGCGGCGTCGGCCATCACGTCGACGTCATGGAAGCAGTAATAGGGGACGTCGAGCTTCTGGAAGAAGTCGAACGCGACCTCGCGCTTCTGCGCGGCGGCGGCGCTGTCGTTGGCGCCGGCGTGCCACGGGCGGTTGAACGTGCCGCCGCCGAACACGTCGGAACCGGGCCAGCAGAAGGTGTGCCAGAAGCATGCAGCGAAGCGCAGATGCTCTTCCATGGTCTTGCCGCGAACGACGCGGTTCTTGTCGTAATAGCGATAGGCCAGCTCGTTGGTGCTGTCGGGGCCCTCAAATTTGATCTGAGGAATGTCGGCGAAGAAGTCGGACATGGGCAATTCCTAGGATTTGGGGGTAATGCGCGAATAGGCGTTGCGGAAGGCGGCCTTCTTTTCGGCAAGCGCCGAAACGAGAGCCGGATCGGGTGCGATACGGTGCGATACGGGGGGCGCGACGCAGATGGTAGCGGGATCGCCGCCATCGACGCCCAGCTGTGCAAGACGCGCGGCACCGAGAGCGGGGCCGACCTCGCCGCCCTGGAGATAGACGAGTTCGACCTCCATCGCGGCAGCGAGCGTCTCGCCCCAATAGCGCGAGCGTGCGCCGCCGCCGATCACCGCGAGGCGATCGATGGTGGTCCCGGCGTCGCGCAGGACGTCGACGCCGTCGGCGAGCGCGAACGCCACGCCTTCTAGCACTGCCTGGGACAGGCGGCCCGCGTCGGTGTCGTTGTCGAGGCGCAGGAACGCGCCGCGCACCTCGGCATCGTTGTGCGGGGTCCGCTCGCCCGAGAGATAGGGGAGGAAGAGCTCGGGGCCGCTGGCCGGGCCGGCCGCCTCGGCGCGTGCGAACAGCTCGGCCGGGCCGCTCGCGCCGGTGATCTTGGCGACCCAGTCGATGCAGGACGCGGCCGACAGATGCACCGACATCTGGTGCCACATGCCCGGCAGCGCGTGGCAGAAGGCGTGGACGGCGCTATCGGCGTTGGGGCGGAAGTCCTTGGTGGCGACGAAGATCACGCCCGAGGTGCCGAGCGACAGCAGCGCATCGCCGTCCGCGACCACGCCGACGCCGACCGCACCGGCGGCATTGTCACCACCGCCGGCCGCGACGGGGACCTGCGGCATGCCCCAGAGTTCGGCGACCTCGGCGGTCAGCGTGCCGGTGATCTGCGACCCTTCGTAGAGCGCGGGCATCTGCGCCTGCGTCAACCCGCACGCGGCCAGCAGTTCGTCGCTCCAGCAGCGCCCGGCGACATCGAGCCACAAGGTGCCGGCGCTGTCCGACAGGTCGGACGCCTTGTCACCGGTCATCAGCAGGCGGACATAGTCCTTGGGCAGCAGCACGGTCGCGATCTTCGCGAACACCTCCGGCTCATGGTCGCGGACCCAGAGCAGCTTCGGCGCGGTGAATCCGGGCATCGCGATGTTGCCCGCGATCGCGCGCAGGTTCGGCACCGCGCGCTCCATCGCTTCGCACTCGGCGAAACTGCGGCCGTCGTTCCACAGGATGGCGGGGCGCAAGGGGCGGTCGTCGGCGTCGAGCAGGGTCGCGCCGTGCATCTGCCCGGCGAGCCCGACACCGCGGACCGAGCGGCGGACCGCGGGGTCGATCGCCTGCACCGCAGCGGTCGTCGCGCGCCACCATGCGCCGGGATCCTGTTCGGACCAGAGCGGATGCGGGCGCTGGACGGTCAGCGCGGCGGTACCCTGACCGACGACGCTGCCCGTCTCGTCGAGCACGACCGCCTTGACGCCCGACGTCCCGATATCGATTCCGAGGAACATCAGTTGACGAACGGATCGATGGTCGGGATCGAGCCGTCGGCCGCGAACTTCAGTTCGGTCACCTTGACGTTGCGCAGGTGGTTCTTGTTGCTCATCTGCGTGTCCGCATAGAACAACCACCATTTGTTGTTCCACTCGATGATCGAGTGATGGCTGGTCCAGCCCTGCACGGGCTTCAGGATATGGCCTTTGTAGGTGAACGGCCCGTACGGGTTGTCGCCGGTCGCGTAGTTCAGGAAGTGCGTGTCGCCGGTCGAGTAGGTGTAGTAATATTTGCCGCCGCGCTTGAAGACCCACGACGCCTCGAAGAAGCGCCGCTCATGGTCGCCGCCGAGGACCGGCTTGCCGGCCTCGTCGAGGATCTGGACGTCACGCGGGGTCTCGGCGAAGCTCTTCATGTCGGGGTTCAGGCGTGCGATCTTGCCCGACAGCGCGGGCTGGTCGTCCTTGCCGAGATCGGTGTCGGAGCCGTTGGGATCGAACTTGCCGTCCTTCCAACGCTGCAGCTGGCCGCCCCAGATGCCGCCGAAATACATGTAGCTGGTGCCGTTTGCGTCGGTGAACACCGCGGGGTCCATCGAGAAGCTGCCGGCGATCGGCTTGGGATCGGCCTTGAACGGGCCGACCGGGCTCTTCGAGGTCGCGACCCCGATGCGGAACGTGCCCAGGCCGTTCTTGTCGAGCTGTTTGTCGCGGACCGGGAAGTAGAGGAAATAGGTGCCGTTCTTATACGCGGCGTCGGGCGCCCACATCTGCTGCGACGCCCAGGGCACGTCCTTCACGTCGAGCGCGACGGGGTTGACCTTCACCGGTCCGCCGATCCGGTCCATCGACAACACGCGGTAGTCGCGCATCGCATACTGGTTGCCGAGATCGTCGTCGGCCTTGGTTACGTCGATATCGTGGCTGGGATAGACGTAGATCTTGCCGTTGAAGACGTGCGCCGAGGGGTCGGCGGTGTAGATGCTGGTGACGAGCGGCTGCGACAGATAGCGCTTGCCCTCGGGGCTGCGCGGCTCGGCCTTGGCGGGGGCGCCGGCGCTCTGCGCGGTCGCGACGGTGCAAGCCAGCAAGGCTGGTAGCGCAGCGCAGACGATGGGGAGACGGAGGCGCATGACCCTTGGATCCTTCCTAATAAAGCGATCTTCTACGAGATCGTGAATCCCACAGCAGTGGATAGCGCTACCATATCAACCCTGCGGGTTCCGGCAAGAGCCCTGGACGGCGTACAGCCAGTAAACCGCCTGGACCGGCAAGGCTTTCAACCGGCTTTACCCGCATCCAGGGCTTGCCGGCGGTAACCGTTGCGCTAACGTTATCAGCTTATGAATGCTCCCGTGACCAGTACCCGACCCTCCCGCCGTGCCGGCAACGCCCCGACGATCAGCGACGTCGCACGACTTGCCGGTGTGTCGCCTATGACCGTATCGCGTGTCATCAACGGCGAGAGCAACGTTCGCCCGGCGACCCGCGAGCTGGTCAACACCGCCATATCGACTCTCAGCTACGCCCCCAATTCGGCCGCGCGCAGCCTGGCCGGCGCGGGCCAGATCCGGATCGGTCTGCTCTACAGCAACCCCAGCGCGGGCTTTCTCAGCGAGTTTCTGCTGGGAAGCCTCGATCAGGCGTCGCGCAGCGACGTGCAGATCATCGTCGAGAAATGCGAACTGGGCCAGCACGAGATCGAGGTTACGAAGCACCTGATCGACGGCGGCATCGACGGCATCGTTCTGCCGCCACCGCTGTGCGAAGCCGACGCGGTTCTGGCACTTCTGGCGGCGGCGCGGGTACCGACCGTGTCGGTGGCCAGCGGATTGCCGTCCGACGACATTTTGGCGGTTCGGATCGACGATCGCGAAGCGGCGCTGACGATGACCCGCCATATCATGGCGCTCGGGCACCAACGGATCGGGTTCATCACCGGCAACCCCAATCTCTCGGCCAGCGCGCGCCGGCTGGAAGGCTATGCCGCCGCGCTGCAGGAAGCGGGGGTCGCGGTCGACGATGCGTTGATCACGCACGGGCTCTTCACCTATCGCTCCGGACTGGACGCCGCCGAGCAGTTGCTGGCGCTGGCGGATCCTCCGACCGCGATCTTCTCGTCGAACGACGACATGGCAGCGGCAACGGTGGCGGTGGCGCATCGCCGCGGGTTGGACGTACCGGGCGACCTGACCGTCTGCGGGTTCGACGACACCACGCTCTCGACCGCGATCTGGCCCGAATTGACGACCATCCATCAACCGATCGCGGATATGTCGCGTGCTGCGGTCGAGATGCTGGTGTCGGCGATTCGGCGGACGAAGGGCGCCGACGTGCCCGAACGCCACCGGCTGCTCGATTATACACTGATCCGGCGCCAGTCGGACGCGGCGCCGCGGCGGCGACCCACGGTGCGGCCCGCTTGACGCGACCGAAATTGATGGTAGCGATAACAGTCAAGGTGCGGGCCGACTGATCGGTGATGCTCCGCAAGGAGAGTTTCGCGTGCAACGCCAACCGGTTCGTCCATTCCGCTCGCGCGACTGGTTCGCCGACCCCGCGCGGTCCGACATGACCGCGCTCTACAGGGCCGGGCGTTGCGATGCGCCAGTCGACGATGCCGAGATCGCGCGTCGTCGTGACGCGCCGCCGCCGCCACTGACCCCGCCGAGCAACACGCCCGGGGAGGAACTGTACCGCGAAAAGACCGCGCAGTTCGCCGATGGCGAGGTGCTCGATTTCGCTGTGAAGTATCGTGGGATCGCCGCTAAGACGCCGCGGCACAATCACTGATTTGTTGACTTACGTACCAAACGGCCGACATAACGGTAGGGGAGAGGGATGATGACGGATACACGCGTAACGGGGGGAGCCGCGGTCAACCACGGCTTCATCGCCGCCATCGTCGTGGTGGCGACGATCGGCGGATTCATGTTCGGCTATGATTCGGGCGTGATCAACGGCACGCAGAAGGGGCTCGAGGCGGCGTTCGGCCTCGGCCGGCTCGGCATCGGCGTCAATGTCGGCGCGATCCTGGTCGGGTCCGCGGTCGGCGCGTTCACCGCGGGCCGGCTGGCCGACGCGATCGGTCGCCGCAACGTGATGATGATCGCGGCGGGGCTGTTCCTGTTCAGCGCGCTGCTGGCAGGCGCTGCGACGGGGTCGGCGATCTTCATCTTCGCGCGTATCATCGGCGGTCTCGGCGTCGGCGCGGCCAGCGTCATTTCGCCGGTCTACATTTCCGAAGTCACGCCGGCGTCGATCCGCGGACGACTGTCGAGCGTGCAGCAGGTGATGATCATCTCCGGCCTGACCGGCGCGTTCGTCGCGAACTTCGCGCTGGCACGCTATGCCGGCGGTTCGACGGCTGATTTCTGGCTGGGCTATGCCGCGTGGCGCTGGATGTTCTGGCTTCAGGCGCTCCCGGCGGCGATCTACTTCGTTGCGCTGCTGACGATCCCGGAGAGCCCGCGCTTTCTGGTCGCCAAGGGTCGTGACGAAGAGGCACGTACCGTGCTGACTCGCCTGTTCGGCTCTGCCGAGGCCGACCGCAAGGTCGTCGAGATCCGCAATTCGCTCGCCGCTGATCATCACAAGCCCAAGCTCAGCGATCTGGTCGACAAGACCACCGGCAAGATTCGCCCGATCCTGTGGGCGGGTATCGGTCTGGCGATCTTCCAGCAGCTCGTCGGCATCAACGTCGTATTCTATTACGGCGCGGTGCTGTGGGAAGCGGTCGGCTTCACCGAAGACAACGCGCTGCAGATCAACATCCTGTCGGGCGTGCTGTCGATCGCAGCGTGCCTGTTCACGATCGCGACGGTCGACAAGATCGGTCGCAAGCCGCTGCTTCTGGTCGGTTCGGCTGGCATGGCGGTGACGCTGGCGGTGGTCGCCTATGCGTTCTCGACCGCGGTCACCGGCGCGGACGGCGCGGTGTCGCTGCCCGGCAACAACGGCCTGATCGCGCTGGTCTCGGCCAATCTGTACGTGATCTTCTTCAACGCCAGCTGGGGCCCGGTGATGTGGGTGATGCTGGGCGAGATGTTCCCGAACCAGATCCGCGGGTCGGGCCTCGCGGTCGCGGGCTTCGCACAGTGGATTGCCAACGCGGCGATCTCGGTCAGCTTCCCGGCGCTCGCGGTGTCGCCGGGCCTGGCGGTAACCTACGCGGGCTACGCGTTCTTCGCGGCGCTTTCGTTCTTCTTCGTGAAGGCGTTGGTCAACGAGACCGCGGGGCGCGAGCTGGAAGACATGGCGGGCTGATCCCCCGCTTCATGTAAGGCTCGAAAAGGGGCGGTACGGGAAGCCGTGCCGCCCTTTTTGCTGTCCGCGTCAGCCCCGGTCCGCGCGTTGCAGCAGCGCGATCCACCAGCGACGCCCCCAGCGCCGCCCCCAGCGCCGCCAGAGCAGGAACAGCAGCGCGAGCACGACCAACGGGGGGCCGAGCGCAGCCAATACCCAGAGCAAGGCCGTTGCCGTCAGTCCGACGGAACCGGCTGCGGTATCCCCGGCGTCGCGAACGCGGTCGACCAGTGCGGTTCCCCGCCCGGTCCGGTAGAGGAAGGTCATCGGCGTCATGGCGAGACGATCGCGTTGCGCGAGCGTGTCGGCCTCGACCGCGTTGGAGGAGACGGCGTGATGGCGCCTCGCGCGGGCGGCGACGGCGCGGAACAAAAGGTGACGCGTGTCGCCGACAGGCTTTGATCGTTACGGGCGCGGGTGCTAGCGTGGCACGCAATGGCCACCGACTTCAAAGACCCGTTCGACAGCATCGTCGACGCTCCGTTCGATAGCGCGCTCAGCGAGCGGTATCTTGTCTATGCGCTGTCGACGATCACCGCACGGTCGTTGCCCGACGTGCGCGACGGGCTGAAGCCGGTTCACAGACGTCTTCTCTGGGCGATGCGCCTCCTGAAGCTGGATCCCGCGCAAGGGTACAAGAAGTGCGCGCGTGTCGTCGGCGACGTGATCGGCAAATATCACCCGCACGGCGACCAGTCGGTCTACGACGCGATGGTGCGCTTGGCGCAGTCGTTCGCGATGCGGTATCCGCTGGTCGACGGGCAGGGCAATTTCGGCAACATCGACGGCGATAACGCCGCCGCCTACCGCTACACCGAGGCCAAACTGACCCAGGTCGCGATGGACCTGATGGACGGGCTCGACGAGGACGCGGTCGCTTATCGCCCGACCTATAATGGCGAGGATCACGAGCCCGAGCTGTTCCCGGGGTTATTCCCCAATCTGCTCGCCAACGGCGCGAGTGGGATCGCGGTGGGGATGGCGACGAGCATCCCGCCGCACAACGCCGCCGAACTGCTCGAGGCGGCGATCATGCTGGTCGACCGGCCCGATGCCGACGACGCGATGATCCTGGAGCATGTGAAGGGCCCCGACTTCCCGACCGGCGGGCTGGTGGTCGATCCGCCGGCGGTGATGCGCGAATCCTATGCGACCGGGCGCGGCGGCTTTCGCGTGCGGGCGCGCTTCGAGGTCGAGCGCGAGAAGGGCGGCGGCTGGCAGATCATCGTCACCGAGATTCCGTACGGCGTGCAGAAGGGCAAGCTGATCGAGCAGATCGCCGAGCTGATCAACGCCAAGCGGCTGCCGATCCTGGCGGACGTGCGCGACGAATCGGATGCGGAGGTGCGGATCGTGCTCGAACCGCGCAGCCGGACGGTCGATGCGCAGGTTATGATGGAGGGGCTGTTCCGGCTGACCGACCTCGAGACGCGGGTGAGCCTGAACCTCAACGTGCTCGACAAGGATCGCACGCCGCGGGTCATGTCCTTGCGCGAGGCGCTGTCGGCCTGGGTCGAGCATCAGTTCGTGGTGCTGCGCAGGCGGACCGAGCATCGCCTCGCCAAGATCGCCGACCGGATCGAGCTGCTCGAAGGCTATCTGGTCGCGTATCTGAACCTCGATCGGGTGATCGCCATTATCCGCACCGAGGACGAGCCGAAGCAGGTGATGATCGCCGAGTTCGCGCTGACCGACCGGCAGGCCGAGGCGATCCTCAACATGCGGCTGCGGTCGCTCAGGCGGCTCGAGGAGTTCGAGATTCGCGGCGAGCGCGACAAGCTCGACAAGGAGCGCGCCGATCTGGCGGCGTTGCTCGATTCGCCGAAGAAGCAGCAGAATCGGATGAAGCGCGATCTGGGCAAGATCCGCGATCGCTATGGCCTGGAGACCGCGCTCGGCAAGCGGCGCACGACGATCGAGGAAGCCGCGCCGACCCGCGACATCCCACTGGAGGCGATGATCGAGCGCGAGCCGATCACGGTCATTCTGTCGCAGCGCGGATGGATCCGGGCGATGCGCGGGCACAATGATCTGACGAGCCCGGAAGCGCTGAAGTTCAAGGAGGGCGATGGCCCGGCGTTCGCGTTTCACGCGCAAACCACCGACAAGCTGTTGCTCGCCGCCGAGAACGGCCGGTTCTACACGCTCGCTTCCGACAAATTGCCGGGCGGGCGCGGGTTCGGCGAGCCGGTACGCGCGATGATCGACCTCGACGGCAGCATCGGCATCGTCGCGCTGCTACCCGCGACGAAGCAGACCCGGCTGATGGTCGCGGCGACCGACGGGCGTGGCTTCGTGGTGAATGCTGCCGACGTCGTCGCGGAGACGCGCAAGGGCAAAACGGTGATGACGCCGCGGCCAGGCGAGATGCTGAAGCTGGTCCGGCCGATCGCCGCGACCGACGATTATGTCGCGGTGATCGGCGACAACCGCAAGATGCTGGTCTTTCCGCTCGCCGAACTGGTCGAGATGACTCGTGGGCAGGGGCTGCAGATGCAGCGCTACCGCGATGGTGGCCTGGCGGACGCGCTCACCTTCGCGTTCGCGAATGGGCTGAGCTGGCCGATGGGCGGCGGTACTGGACGGGTGCGCACCGAATCCGATCTGGGGCCATGGCGCGCGGCGCGCGGCGCAGCCGGACGGATGCCGCCGACGGGATTCCCGCGCGACAATCGCTTCGGATAGAAGCAAATGAGGTCCTTCAGGACGTTTTAACGATCGGGGGGTTAGGCGAGGGTATGTCATCGACCGCCCTAGAAATGGATACCCTCCCCATTATTTGGAACGAGCTCGTGACGCGCGGGTTGGAACTCGTGCCGATACCGGCCGCGCTGCTATGCAGATCGGACGGAACGCTCTCGCTGCTGGCCGCGAACCACGCATACCGGCTGTCCCATCTCGGGAGCAACGCCGATCACGCTCCGGTGATCGCCGATCTCGGCGACCTGGTCGAATCGTTCCTCGATGGCGATCAGGTTCGGACCGACTTCGACTGGACGTTCGGCAGCACGGTCGATTGCCGCTATTACCGGGTCACGATTGCCCGATCTTCGACCGCGGTCGACGATCGCTGCATAACGACCTTCGTCGATCATACCTCGCAAGTCCAAGCCGAACGCAGCGTGCGCCGCGAGATGACCACCGACAGCCTGACCGGGCTGCCCAATCGCGAGGGGTTCGAGGACATCGTCGAACGCACGCGCCACCGTGACAACTATGCGGTGCTGGCGATCGATCTGGAACGGTTCGGCCGACTGAATTCGTGTCTCGGAACCCTGGCGGGGGATGAATTGCTGATCACCGTCGCGCGTCGGCTGAAGGGCACGCTGCGCGCCCGCGACACGCTGGCGCGGCTTCAGGGCGACCAGTTCGGGATCCTGATGGGACTCGACGTTTCACGTACCGAGGCGCACGAGCTCGCACGGCGCATCCGTGAAACGCTGGCAACGCCATTCCGCCTGACGACCTACGAGATCAGCGTCGATTGCTCGGTTGGCATTGCCTATGGCGCTGATGTGGCGGACGACGTCAGCGAACTCGTCCGTCACGCGCAGTTCGCGGTGAAGCGCGCCAAGGTGAGCGGCCGATCCGAAACCTATACGCCTGAGGATTTCGCGGTCGCGCGCGACGCGTTCGCGATGGAAACCGCGCTGCGCCGCGCGATCGAGAACGGGCAGCTGCAACTCGCCTACCAGCCGATCTGCGATCTCGCGACGAACCGGGTGGTGTCGTTCGAGGCGCTGGCACGCTGGACCGACGACGTCGGGCGCGACTACGCCCCGGCCGATTTCATTCCGGTGGCCGAGGAATCGGGGCTGATCGTGGCGCTCGGGCGCTGGGCGATCGCAGCGGCCGCGCGAACGCTTGCCGCATGGGATGCGGCGGCCGGGGGCGATTGCGGGGTCAAGATGGCGGTCAACCTGTCCGCGATTCAGTTGCAACGCGATGACATTGCACCGGTCGTCGAGGCGGCACTGGCCGCAACCGGTCTGACGGGCGAGCGCTTTACGCTGGAGCTGACCGAAAGCGCACTCGTCAGCGATCCCGACCGGATCGCCTCGGCGATGCACGCGCTGAAGGCGCTCGGCACTACGCTCGCGCTGGACGATTTCGGCACGGGCTATTCGAACCTCGCGTACCTCCAGCAACTGCCGATCGACGTGCTGAAGATTGACCGGAGTTTCGTCACCGACATGCTGGCCGATCGCGACAAGGTCGCGATCGTCCGCGCGATCCTGAGCTTGGCGCAGGCGCTGGGGATGAAGACGACGGCCGAGGGGATCGAGACGAACGAACTCGCGCAGACGCTCGCGGCGCTCGGCTGCACCTATGGCCAGGGGTATTTCATCGCGCGGCCGCTCGACTCCGATGCGGCGTTCGCGATGCTGGGCTTAGGCGAACGCGCCTAGCGCTGCCGGGCTGCTCGCCGCACCGACGGGGCGCGCGCTACACCAGGGCTTCGGCGACCATCGCGTCGGCGATCGTCGCCAGGCGATGCGCGTCCGGAAAGCCCTCGGCGATCCACTGCGTTTCGATTCGCCGCAGCATCGCGGCGACGTCGGGCCCCTTGCGCAGACCGCGCGCGACCAGAGCACCGCCGTTGATCGGAAGCGGCGGCGGGGTCCAGTCGCGGATCGGCGTGACGTCCTCGCCAATCAGTAGCAGGCGGTCGATCGCGCCGACCGGGCCGGCGCGATAGGCGAGCGCCCGCGGGCCTTCGTGGCCGGCGCCCGCGGTCGCGGCGATCAGGCGCTTGCGATCCGCGTTCGACAGTTTCAGCCGTGCGCCGACCGCTTCGGCATCCGCCGCCGGGATGATCGCGGCGAGGCGACGGATCGGGTCGGGGACAATCCCGGCGGCGTGCTCGCGTTCGGCCAGGGCGGTGAGACGGTCCGCGCCGGCCTCGTCGATCTCGGGAAGGACCGCGCGGAAGATGCCGTTCGCCACCATCAAGCGGACGACCGGGACGGCGTTTGCCGCGACCAGCAGCTTCAACACCTCGCTGGCGATGCGTTCGCGCGACAGGGCCATCAGGTCGTTGGCGCGCGTGGTGCAGGCCTCGAGTCCCGCCGCGTCGACGACGTCGCCGAAGCGGGCGTGGAACCGGAAGAAGCGCAGGATCCGCAGATGATCCTCGGCGATCCGCTGCAACGGATCGCCGATGAACCGCACGCGCCGTGCCGCAAGATCGGCCAGGCCGTCGAAATAATCGAACACCTCGCCGGTTGCCGGATCGGCGTAAAGCGCGTTCATCGTGAAATCGCGCCGCGCGGCGTCTTCGCGCCAGTCGTCGGTATAGGCGATGACGGCATGGCGGCCGTCGGTCGTGACGTCGCGGCGCAGCGTCGTCACCTCGACCGGGGCGCCGTCGACGATTGCGGTGATGGTGCCGTGCGCGAGGCCGGTCGGCACCGCCTTGATCCGCGCGTCCTGAAGCCGTGCGAGCACTTCCGTGGGGGGCAGGCTGGTGGCAATGTCGATATCCGCGACGTCGATGCCGAGCAGCGTGTCGCGCACCGCGCCGCCGACGAAGCGCGCCTGGCCGTCGCCCGCGCCGATCACCGCCGCCAGATGGTCGAGGCTCGCGCGGGTACGCCAAGGCGCGTCGGGCAGTATCGTCATGCGGCGGCCAGACGGTGCGACAGGTTGACGATCATCGCTGCGGTCGCGCCCCAGATGCGGCGGTCCTGCCACTGGATCTCGTAGAAATGCCGCGTCCGGCCCTGCCATTCGGCGCTCGCGGCGACGTGGTTGGCAGGATCGACGAGGAAGGCGAGCGGCACTTCGAACACGCTCGCCACCTCGGCTTCGCTGGGACGCAACGTCAGGTCGGGCGGCACGACGCCGACGACTGGCGTGATGTGGTAGCCGGTGCCGGTCCGATACCGGTCGACCGTGCCGATCACGATGACCGTGCCCGGAGACAGCGCGATCTCCTCGTCGGCTTCGCGGAGCGCTGCCGCGACCGCGTCCTCGCCGGGATCGACTCGCCCGCCGGGAAAGGCGACCTGCCCGGGGTGACGACGCAGCGTTTCGGTCCGCTTGGTCAGGATCACGCCGGGTTCGTCGCGATCGGTGATCGCGACCAGGACGGCGGCTTCGTGGAGCGCGGCCTCCTCCGCATCGACATCGTCGCCGCGCATCATCGCACGGCGCGGATCGACATCGCGAGCCAGCGCGGTCGCCAGCCGGTCCGCCAGGCTCATGCCGCCGGCTCCAGCGGGAAGAACGCGCCGTCGCTCCAGACGCCCGCGGGGGTATCGCCACCGGCGATCGCGCGGTCGGCGAGCTCGTAATAGACCGACCGCGCGACCAGCGCCTCCATGCCGCCGCGCACCGCGAGATAGGGACGGGGGCCATCGTCGTCGGCCACGAACCGCAGGCCATGCGCGGGTCCTGCCGTGACGAGGTCGCCGGTGTTGAGCCGGAAGGCGAGTCGCGACGCAGCACCTTCGCCCTCGGCCTTCATCTCGACCGCGACGAACGGCGCATCCTCGACCGCGATGTCGAGTTTCTCGATCGGCGTGACGAGGACGTGGCTGCCATCGGGTTCGCGGCGCAGGATGGTGGCGAACAGCCGGACCATCGCCGGACGGCCGATCGGCGAGCCCTGGTGATACCAGGTGCCGTCGCGGGCGATCCGCATCTCGCTGTCGCCGCAATGCGCCGGGTTCCAGGCATCGACCGGCGGCAGCTTCGCGTCCGCGACCAGCTGGGCGATCTCGGCGAGGCTCAGCGCCGCGATATCGGGGATGGGGTCCATGGGCATAGCCGCGAGGTAGGGCGGGCAGCCGCGGGCGTAAAGGCTTCAGGCGGCGGCGGCGACCCGCGGACCGAGCATCCCGGGCAGGTCCGGAACGCCTGGACCGCGCGCGAGCAGGCGGTGACGCTCTACGGGGCCGGGCAGCGCCCAGTGCGCGGTACGCTCTGCCGTGAAGCCGAAGAAGCGGCCGTAATACTCCGGATCGCCGATCAGCATCATCGCATCGTCGAGCCCGTGCGCGGCGGCGGCATCGAGCGCGGCGGTCATCAGCAGCCGGCCGATGCCGTGCGCCTGATGCGCGGGATCGACCGCGACGGGTCCGATCATAACCAGCGCGAGCGTGAGCCCGGTTTCGGTGACGAGCGCGACCGGCCAGCACTGGATCGTGCCCATCAGCGTTCCGTCATCGACCGCGGCGAAGCTGAGCGTCGGGATCGCATGCGCGTTGCCGCGAACGATATAGGCGGTGCGGCGGTGGCGGCCGGGATCGAACGCACGATCGAGCAACGCTTCGACATCGGCTTGCGGAACGGTGTCCAGGCGTACGATTGCGATCACCGATACTCCATTCGTACGGCCATTTTCGTACAGCCGGGCGACGACGCCGAGGGCCGCGCGCTTTACCGCCGGCGGCTAGGAACGCAAGCGGAACCATTGCGGCGGCGCACGCGGGATCCTAGAGCGCGCGGATGCAAGACAGTCTCCAGCTCGAAGTACACGACATCGAAGTGCCGGTGTTGACCGGTATCTATTCGGAGGAGACGCATCTGCCACAACCGCTGCGGATATCGCTGACCGTCGATCTGGCGTGCCCGCCGCATTTCGCACCCGATACGCCGCTGTCGGCTTCGAAGAATTACATGGAGCTGAAGCACGCCGCCACTGCGGCGTTGCCCCCGGGGGTGCATTTCACGCTGATCGAGGCGGTCGCGGATCATATCTGCGAGACGCTGTTCCTGCAGGATTCGCGCGTTCTGCGGGTGGCGGTGAAGATCGTGAAGCTGGCGATCGCCGAGGCCGGCGAATCGATCGGCGTGACCCTGGTGCGGCACCGGCGCTGATGCGGATCGACGTCGCGGTCGCGGACGACCCCGTCGCGTTGGTGCGCGACGCGACGGACGAATCGGTCGTCGTGGTAATCGCTCCGCGCGCGCCGCTTGCGATGGCCCAGGCGCGGGCAGCGATCGGGCCGTTGGCGGTCGAGTGCGCGCCCGGCAGGCGGGTCAATGCAGTGATCTCGAAGCCGGGGGCAGCGGCCGCGGATGTCGATGCCGCGGTTAAGTTTCTAGACGGTGCGCGGTCGACGACCGGACAGGTTCTAGAAATCGGCTGACCGGGCAGGGGCGGGAATCACCGCGTCCGGCCGCATGGCCCCAAAGCGTCGATCACGAAGCGGTAATCCTCTTGTGCGCGCTGCGCGTCCGTCGCCTCGAGCGCGGACGTGCTCGGCGCCGGCAACGTCGCAGGCAATGCGCAGGCGAGCCGATACCAGAGCAGCGTGTCGCGCGCCGGTGGTCCCGCCGCCTCGTCGACGATCTCACCGAGCGCGACAGCCCAGCGGGGCTGCTCCCCCGGACGCCGCAGCACCGACAGCGAGACCGGACGCTGATCGGCGGTCGTCAGGAACACCTGCGTCTCGCCCTCGCCGGGCAGCGCACCCGGAACATGGAACGCGTTGCCCACGCCGGTGATCACCGGTGGTGCATCGGCGGCGAGGATCTCACGGACGATCGTGCGCAGCCGCGAATCCGTCTCGGGTGTCCAAACCAGCTGCGCGTCGTTGGCGACGAGCTGGACCTGGTCCACCATACCGGCGACGGGGCGGGCAAGCACGAGCACGCGCGCCTTTTTCAGATTCGGTACCCGGCCGCGCGAATCGAGCGGCACGTCGATCAGATAACCGATCCGTGGGGGCAATCCCTGCGCGCCGCGGATCAGTGCGCCGACGTCGACCGTGACGTAAAGCCTTGCCGCATCGGGCGCGAGCCCGGTCGCCTCGGCCCCTTTGATACGGCTGACGGAGCGGACCGTCGCATCCGCAACCACCGGCGCTGCAAGGACGAGATCGGCAAGATCGGCATAGCCAGGGACCGCGGTCACGGGGGAAGCCCCGGCTTGGAATCCGCCGGCTGGGGAGGGGAGTTGCGCGATTGCCGGTGCGGCAAGCGTTGCGAGCGCTACCAGCGCGGCGAAGGTTTTGCGGTTGGCGATCATGGGCACGGGGTACGCCAGCCGGCATGAACGAAACAGAAATATTTCGGTCATGATGCGGTTGTACGTTTGTTGCGTCCGACAAAGCGTTTGCGTGTCGCAAGGCGTGGCGATAGGACTTGCACGCTGCCCCGTGGATATTCCGGCCCACGGAAGACGTTTTGAGGTCTGCGCCTTCGACGTGCCGAGCCGCGTCGGGGACAGGCAGATAAAGGGAGTGACGTTTCTGAATGGCCTATACTGACCAAAAGATGTCCGGAGGCAAGATCGCCGCGATCGTGATCGTCGCGCTGATTCATGCGGCCTTGGGCTATGCTTTCGTCACCGGCCTTGCGTATCAGTACGTGAAAAAGGCCCAAGAAAAGCTTAACACGTTCGACGTGGAGCCGCCGCCGCCGCCGCCTCCGCCCGACGAGCCCCCGCCGCCGCCGCCCGAGCAGCCAAACCTGCCGCCGCCGCCGACCACGGTCGTGACGCCGCCGCCGGTTGTCGTGACGCCTGTACCTGCGCCGCAGATGCAGACGACCACGACGATCCCGGATCGTCAGCCGACCGCGCCGCCGACGCCGCCGTCGCCCGCCGTTTCGCCGGCTCCGCCGTCCCCGCCGGTCATCAACAAGGCTGCGGGTGCCAAGGGCAACCCAGCCGAGTGGGTGTCGACCGACGATTATCCGCCGAGTTCGCTGCGTGCCCAGGAAGAGGGTACCACCGCGATCGCGTGGGATATCAACGCGGCTGGCCGTGTCGAGAATTGCCGGGTGACGTCATCCAGCGGCTCCTCGGCGCTCGATCGTGCAGCTTGCGCGGCGATCACCCGTCGTGGGCGCTACTCGCCGGCACTCGACCAGTCGGGCAACCCGATCCGGTCGTCGTCGTCGCGGCGCGTGACCTGGCGGATGCCGCCGCAATAAATGCGTTGCTGTAACACGCTTCCAATATCTTCGTCGTCACGAACGAAATTGACTTATCAGAGGACCAACCGACCATGATCACGACCATTCTTGCCGCGGCGGGTGCCGCCGCTCCCGGCGACAACCCGTACGGCCTCCAAGCCGCACTCCGCGAAGGCGGCCTGATCTCACAGACCGTGTTCGGCATCCTGGTGCTGATGTCGGTCGTCTCGTTCTACATCCTGTTCTCGAAGCTGTTCGAGCAGCAGAAGATCATCGGTCAGGGCAAGCGCGTCCGTCAGGCGTTCTGGCAGTCGAACTCGCTTCGCGAGGGTTCGGCCAAGCTCGAGAAGAACTCGGCGTACAAGCAGATCGTCGACGACGGCCTGGCCGCGCAGGAGCAGCATTCGAAGCTGACCGATCCGGTCGAGGCGCATGACTGGCTGCACGGTTCGCTGGCGCGTTCGGAAGCCGCGATCAACTCGAAGCTGGGTGGCGGTCTCGCCTTCCTCGCGACGGTGGGTTCGGTTTCGCCGTTCATCGGTCTGTTCGGTACGGTTATCGGCATCTACCGCGCGCTCGTGAAGATCGGCGCCTCGGGTCAGGCCTCGATCGACAAGGTCGCAGGGCCGGTCGGTGAAGCACTGATCATGACGGCTCTCGGTCTCGTCGTCGCGGTTCCGGCCGTGCTGTCGTACAACTGGCTGCAGCGTCGCAACAAGTCGATCGCAGAGGACCTCTCGGCCTTCTCGAACGACGTGCTCGGCTTCCTGGCTTCGAACGGCGCGGTTCGCCCGATCGCTGCCGGCGTCAAGCCAGTGCCGGCCAAGCCGGTCGCGACGACCGCGACCGCCGGCCAGACCGGTGGCGTGCCCCGCGCCAACTAAGACGCGAGAAGGCGGGGCTGCTGGTTTGCGGCCCCGCTTCCTTTCCACCGGCGGTTCCGGTGGCGATTATATGAATAGGATAGTTCGCATATGGCGATGAGTGTTGGTGGCGATTCCACCGAGAAATCGATATCGGACATCAATACGACGCCGCTGGTCGACGTCATGCTCGTGCTCCTGATCATCTTCCTGGTGACGACGACCGTCGCGGTCCAGGCGGTCCAGCTGAAGCTGCCCGAGGTTAAGTTCGATCCGACGACGACCAAGCCAGAGAATGTGTCGCTGTCGGTGACGACCAATCCGGACGGCAGCTGCGCGGTGTACTGGGGCATGAGCCCGGTGACCTCGACCGAGCTGCTCGATCGCGGCGTTGCCAAGCTGAAGGCCGAGATCGAACGTCAGGGTGGCGTCAACGCTGCCGGGCTCGAACTGCCCGAGGCGCACATCCGCGGCGACGTGAACACGCCGTACAAGTGCATCGGCGGCACGATCTATACGATGCAGCGCGCAGGCTTTGCCCGCGTTGGCTTCATCTCTCAGCCGCCCCCCGGCGGCACGACCGAACGCTGACGTTCGCTCGGACGTATTTAGGAGTAGCTTGAAATGGCAATGGGCGGCGGCAAAGAAGACGACGGGCCGATGATGGAAATGAACATGACGCCGTTGATCGACGTCCTGCTCGTTCTCCTCATCATGTTCATCATCACCATCCCGATCCAGACGCACGCGGTGAAGGTCGACCTTCCGGTCAACAGCCCGAACCAGCCGCAGAATCCGGTGGACCCGCAAAAGAACAAGATCTCGATCGACCCGGCCGGTGTCGTGTCGTGGAACGGTTCGCAGGTGGACGAGGTGACCTTGCGTCAGTATCTCGACCAGTCCGCGGCGATGAACCCCGAGCCGGAGCTGCACTTCCAGCCCGATCCGCAGGCCCGGTATGAGGTCGTGGACCGCACGCTGGCGGTGGTGAAGCGCTCCGCGATTACCAAGCTCGGCTTCATCGGCAACGAGCAGTATCGCAACGACTTCTAAGTCGGGCGGGAATTTCGAATACGAGAAGGGCGGTCCTGCGGGGCCGCCCTTTTTCGTTTCGCGCACTTTCTTCGTTTTCGAACGTACAGAGTCCGCTTGCGCTCAAGTCACTAAAGTGACACAACAGTGTCACAAAAGTGAAACCTTCCCAGAAAGGAAGGGCGCAAGGAGACAGGATATGCGTACCGTGCCCCTGATGGCCCTCGCGATGGCAGTGGCGGCGACGCCGGCACTCGCGGCGGATCGTACCGGTTACACCGCGATTGCGGCGGGCAACATGACGGTTGCCGAGCAGCGGATCGTCGCCGAGCGGCGGATCTTCCCCGATCGTCCCGAGCTGATGCTGAACCTGGCCGCGGTGTACCGGAACACCGGCCGCGACTCGCAGGCGCGCGCGCTGTATATCGCCGTGCTCGATCGGCCGGCGGTGGCGTTGGACACGGCATCCGGCGCAGTGGTGTCGTCGCACGATCTCGCGCAGCGCGCACTTGCGCGGTTCTCGACGCAGATGGCGACCCGCTAAGCCGGCGCGCCTGGTAATGCGGGAGCTCAGCGATCCGGACATGGCGTCCGGGACACTGGGCTCCTGCGTTCTTCAGAGATTGGCGAGGTCGATGAAATCGCCTCAGAGGCGCGGTAGCGTCACGCCGCGCTGACCCATATATTTACCGGCGCGGTCCGCATAGCTCACCTCGCACGGCTCGTTGCCCTGCAGGAACAGGAACTGGCATGCGCCCTCGTTGGCGTAGATCTTTGCCGGCAGCGGTGTGGTGTTCGAGAATTCGAGCGTTACATGCCCCTCCCATTCGGGCTCGAGCGGCGTGACATTGACGATGATCCCGCAGCGCGCATAGGTCGATTTGCCGAGGCAGATGACCAGCACGTCGCGCGGGACGCGAAAATACTCGACCGTACGCGCGAGCGCGAAGCTGTTGGGCGGGATGATGCAGACGTCGGTCTTGCGATCGACGAAGCTGTTCGCGGCGAAATCCTTCGGATCGACGATCGCGCTGTCGACGTTGGTGAAGATCTTGAACTCGTCGGCGACGCGCGCATCATAGCCGTAGGAGGACAATCCATAGCTGATGCAGCCGTCACGCCGCTGCGCCTCGTGGAACGGCTCGATCATCTGATCGGCGAGCGCGCGCTCACGGATCCAGCGGTCGGACAGGATGGACATGGTAGCTCCCCTTCGCGCTGCGCTTTCGCGCGGATGCCGGGCGGGAGCAAGAACATCTTCGAACGCGGCGCGCGTGGGATGAGGGCCGGGCCTGCGCCGCAATAGCCAGCATTCCCAGATGCCTCCGCGGCGTCGCGATCAGACGCGTGGCCACCCCGCCAGGGTTGCGTCGACGATGGACAGCAACGATTCCCGCGGCGCTCCATCGCGTGCCAGCACCGACATGCCTTGCGCGACAGCCATGACAAGGCCGGCGAGTGCTGAGGGCAGCGTCGCGTTGGGAAGCGTTCCGTTCGCGACGTCGACCGCGATCCGCGCCTCGATGCACGCGGCGATCGACCGGCGGATGTCCGCCACCGCAGCCTGGACGTCGCACGCCGCCGCTGACCCGCTTGCGGTCGCGCTGGCGAGCAGACACCCTCTGGGCGTCGTCTCCCCCGTATAGGCGACCGCGGCCCCGGTCAGCATTGCGCTCGCCGCCGCATAGGCGGTCGATGCGTCGGCGATGCGCCGTGCCATCGCGTCGGGATCGCCGGCGTACCGCCGGGCGGCTTCCAGAAACAGCTGCCGCTTGTCGCCGAACGCGCCGTACAGGCTCGGCGCCGTGACCCCCATTGCGGTGGTCAGATCGACGATCGAGGTCGATTCATACCCATGGCGCCAGAAGGTCAACATTGCCTGCTCAAGCGCAACCTCGCGGTCGAACGACAACGGCCGCCCGGTCTTGCGCCGCGCCGGACGCGCGTCGTGATGCTCTTTCATAGTGATCACTCGTAAATGCGTTGACTTCTCGCGCCATTACTAACAGGGTTTCATATCGAACGCTAGGAAAGTACATCCATGTCCCTTACCGACTTTCGCACGCTTGGCCGATCGGGCCTGGTGGTCAGCCCGCTCGCGCTGGGAACGATGACCTTCGGGCCGGGCGAATGGGGCGCGGACGAAGCAACCTCGCGCGCAATCTTCGATGCCTATCGCGCCGCGGGCGGCAACTTCATCGACACCGCCGACATCTATTCGGGGGGCGAGCGCGAAACGCTGGTCGGCCGCTTCATCGCCGACAGCCGCGCGCGTGATGAGATCGTGCTGGCGACCAAATTCGCGTTCAACGGTTCGGCCAGTCCGCTCGCCGCGACCCAGGCCGGGGCGGGCAATCCGAACGCCGGCGGCGCGGGGGCCAAGAACATCCACCGCGCGCTCGACGCGTCGCTCAGGCGGCTCGGCACCGATTATGTCGATCTGTACTGGATGCACATATGGGACGGCGTCACCCCGATCGAGGAGATCGTCCAGACGCTCGGCGACCTCGTGCGGGCGGGCAAGATCCGCTATTATGGTCTGTCTGACATGCCGGCCTGGCTCGCGATGAAGGCGGCGACAATCGCCAGCGAGCGCCGCGTTCCCGGTCCGATCGCGATGCAGCTCGAATATTCGCTCGTCGCGCGCGACGTCGAGAGCGAGCATTTCGCCGCGGCCCGCGAAGGTGGCATGGGCGTCATGCCGTGGAGCCCGCTCGCGGGCGGCTTCCTGAGCGGCAAATATAGCCGCAGCAATACCGCCGACACCGGCCGGCTGAGCGGCGCGAACCCGTTTGGCGACAGCAAGTTCACGGGTCGCAACTGGGACATTCTCGAGGCCGTGAAGGCCGTGGCGGGCGAGCTCGATCGACCAGCCGCGCAGGTCGCGCTCGCCTGGACGCTGGCGCGTCCCGGGGTTGCCGCGACGCTGGTCGGCGCCAGCAAACTGTCGCAGCTGGAGAGCAACATCGCCGCTACCGACATCCGGCTGAGCGTAGAACAGATGCGGCGCCTGGACGCCGCCAGCATGCCGCCACAGGGCTTTAGCGCGTCGCTGGCTCAGCCCTTCATCCGCCGCATGATCTTCGGCGGGCACGACGTCGCAGGCTGGGGCGAGTAACGCGGGCGGGCGCGCCCCTTTTGTTCAGCGGCCCGCCCCGCGGGCATCGCCTCCCGCGGGGCGGTGCCTAGCCGATCCCCAGATCCGCGGGACCGAACGCATCGGGGAGCAAGTCCGACAGCCGATACGTCCGGACCGCATCCCCCTGCGCGGCGCCGCAATGGACGGGCAGGTCGATACCCGCCATCTGCGCGGCTTCGTTGAGCACCTGGCGGCAGCGGCCGCAGGGGCTGACCGGGGTCAGGCCGGTCGCGGTGCCGTCGGCACCCATCGCGCCACCGATCACCCCGATCGCGACGACGTCGCGCAACCGGCCGGCCGCGCTGGCGGTGGCGATCGCGACGGTCTCGGCGCACAGCGACAGGCCGTAACTGGCATTCTCGACATTGGCGCCGGTGACGATGCTGCCGTCGTTCAGCAGCACCGCCGCGCCGACCGCAAAGCGCGAATAGGGGGCATGCGCATGGCGCGCGGCGTCACGTGCGGCGGCGATCAGGGTCGTTGCTTGGTCGTTCATTGGGCTACCACGTTCCAGTTTACCGGTCCTTCGATGCCGTCAACGCGGCGAAAGTCGCTCGCACGCCACATCCGCCACGGCCGCGCCGCATAGTCGGGCGTGATCACGTTCGCCACCGCCCAGACCGGGCGGGGCAGCGCTTCGGACAGGCGATAAATTGTCTCGACCGGCTTGGCGATGCGCAGCAGCACGGGTTTGCGGGTATGCGTCTCGATCATCGCGGCGAGCTGCGCAATCTCGGCGATCAGCGTCTCGCGCTCGGGTCGCGCGGTGCAATCGTCGTGGAACGCGATGTCGATCGCCGCGGGTAACGCGTCATCGGCCTGCGGCACGAAGGTGTTGAACGCGTTGGCCTGGTCGCTGGCGCGCTGGCACAGCGAATAGACATGCACGGCACCACGGCGCAGGCCAGCCTCGGGTAGCGCCGCCCAATTCGCTTCGAACGCGGGGTCGCGGCGGTCCGCGCCCGAGGTGGCGACGATATAGGCGAAGTCCGCGCCGCGTGCGCGCACGGTGCCCCATTCGACCGGACCCGGATTCTCGCCGAGATCGATCCCCTGCAAGGGATAGCGCGCGGCGGCGGGGTGCCAGCCGGTCGCATAGCTCCAGCCCGCGATCGCGAGCAGGCCGAGCGCGATCATCACGCCGGCGATCTTCCACAATCCGTACATCAGCGCGCGCCCATCACCGCAGGTGCAACACGCACAGCAACGTGAACAGCCGGCGCGCGGTATCGAAATCGACGTCGATCTTGCCGGCGAGCCGCTCGCGGAGCAGCTCGGCCGCCTCGTTGTGCAGCCCGCGCCGCGCCATGTCGACGGTCTCGATCTGTTGCGGCGTCGCCTGACGGATCGCCTGGTAATAGCTGTCGCAAATCGCGAAATAGTCCTTGATCGGGCGGCGGAAGCGGCCGAGCGCGAGCACCAGCGTCTCGATGTGCGTACCGTCCTCGCGGTACATGTGGATGCCCAGCCGACCTTCCTCGGTTTCCAGCTTGATCCGGTAGGGACCGGCATAGCCATCGGCCTGCGGGCGTTGGGGCGCGAAATGATTGCCTTCAAGCAGGTCGAAGATCGCGATCCGGCGCTCCTGTTCGATATCCGCCGACCGCCACGCGATGGTGCGCTCGTCGAGCTCGATATCGATGATCCGCGGGTCGGCCATGGCCCGCGATAGCGACGGGCGTCACGCGTGTCACTTGTGGAGAGAAGCGTGTGGCCCGACTTATCCCCATCATTCCGCCGCAGCCTGCTTGGAACGCGAGGGTGGCGTGCGTACACGAAGCGAATGGCAACGCTCGCATTCCCCGCTCCCGTCCCCGAAGGCCCCCAGCTGCCGCGCAACGTCGAGGCGGAAGCCGCGATGCTGGGCGCGATGATGATCGACAACCGGCTCGCCGACGATCTGGTCGACCGGCTGGAGCCCGCGCATTTCTTCGAGCCCGTGCACGGCCGCATCTTCGCTGCGATCAAGACGCTTCGCGGCAACGACATGCTGGTCACGCCGGTGACTCTGCGCCCGATGTTCGAGGCGGACGAGGGGATGCGCGAGCTGGGCGGTCCGGCCTATCTGGCGAGCCTGACCGGGAGCGGCGCCGGGCTGATCGGCGCGCGGCAGTTCGCGACGCAGATCTATGACCTGGCGATGCTGCGCTCGCTGGTGACGGTGGGCCGGACGCTGGTCGAGCGCGCGATGGACACGTCGGAAGAGGTCAATCCGCGCGCGCAGATCGAGCTGGCAGAAGAGGAGCTGTTCAAGGTCTCGGCGGACGGTGGCACCGAGAATGCGGTCAAGACCTTTGCGCAGGCAACCACCGCGGCGGTGAAGATGGCGGAGCGCGCGCTCAATTCGGGTGGCAACCTGTCGGGCGTGACGACCGGCATCGATTCGATCAACGCCAAGATCGGCGGCATGCATCACAGCGATCTGATGATCCTCGCCGGCCGTCCGGGCATGGGGAAGACCTCGCTCGCGACCAACATCGCGTTCAACGCGGCGCGGCGCTGGATGCGCGACATGGCCGACGGGATCGCGCCGGCCGATTCGGTGGGCGCCAAGGTCGCGTTCTTCAGCCTCGAAATGTCCGCCGACCAGCTGGCGACGCGTATCCTGGCCGAGCAGTCGCAGATTTCGTCCGAGTCGCTGCGCATGGGCAAGATCAGCCGGACCGAGTTCGCGCAACTGGCAGCCGCCGCGGCGGAGCTGGAGAATCTGCCGCTGTTCATCGACGATACCGGCGGTCTCTCGATCGGCGCGCTCCATACGCGCGTGCGGCGGCTGCAGCGGCGGCACAACAACGAGATCGGGCTGGTGGTGGTTGACTATCTCCAGCTGCTGTCGGGGTCGGGCAAGAGCAAGGACGGCAACCGCGTCCAGGAAATCTCCGAGATTTCCCGCGGGTTGAAGACGCTGGCGAAGGATCTGAACGTGCCGGTGCTGGCGCTGTCGCAGCTGAGCCGCGCGGTCGAAAGCCGTGAGGACAAGACGCCGATGCTGTCGGATCTGCGCGAATCGGGGTCGATCGAGCAGGACGCGGACATGGTGTGGTTCGTGTACCGCGAGGATTATTACGTCGCTTCGAAAGAACCCAAGCGGCCCACCGAGGGCGACAGCGCGAAGATCTTCGAGGATCATAATGCCTGGGCGGCGGAGATGGAGCGCGTCTACGGTTTGGCGGAGCTGATCATCGCCAAGCAGCGCCACGGCGCGACCGGCAAGGTGCGGATGAAGTTCGATCCGACGATCACGAAATTCTCGGATCTGGCGGAGTATTGAGCTTAGTTGCTCCCCTCCCTGGAAGGGAGGGGGTGGGGGTGGGTTGGCCCGCTAGGGAACGTAACGCCCGCCCCAAGCCGACCCACCCCCGGCCCCTCCCTTCCAGGGAGGGGTGAAAAGTGTCAGATCACCGGATCGTAGCCCCCGGGGGCGTGGATGCCGCATTCGACCTTGTCGAAGCTGCGCCATCTGCCTGCACGCGGGTCTTCGCCGGGCGCGACCTTGGTCGTGCAGGGTGCGCAGCCGATCGAGAGATAACCCTGCGCCTCGAGCGGATGGCGCGGCAGATCGTGTTCGGCGAAATAGGCGTCGAGCTTGGCCTTGTCCCAGTCGGCGAGCGGGTTGATCTTGAGCCGGCCCTCATCTTCCTCGAACCGCGGCAGCGCGGCGCGGGTGCCGGACTGGAACCCCTTCCGCCCCGAGATCCAGGCGTCGAACGGCGCGAGCGCGCGCCGCAAGGGCTCCACCTTGCGCAGGTCGCAGCAGCCGTCGGGGTCGTAGGACCAGCGCTCGCCCGCCTTGTCCTTGATCGCGAGCAGGCGCGGATCGGGGCGGAAGACGCGCAGGTCGGTGAAGCCGAGGCGCTCGGCGAGCGCGTCGCGGTAGGCCAGCGTCTCGCCGAACATCTTCTGCGTGTTGGTGAAGACGACGGGCGTGTCGCGATCGATTTCCGACACCATGTGAAGCAGCACCGCCGACTCCGCGCCGAACGACGACACCGCGGCGGTGCGGCCGGCAAGCTGGCCAGTCAGCAGTTCGCGCAGCATCTCCTGCGCGGGACGGCCGGCGAAGCGGACTTCCATCGCGGCGGCGTCGACGATCGTGAAGGCGGGGGTGACATCGATCGTGTCGAGCTTGCGCTGGGCGTTACCCATGCCGAAGCTTCCATATCGGCACGCGGTCGTCCGCCGCCTTCTGGTACGGCGTGTCGTAGCGAGCGAGGCTCGCGCGCAATACGTCGGTATCGATCGGTGCCTCGGGGGCGAAGCTGTCGAACCCGCAGCGGCGCATGAGCGGGATCTGGTCGACGAGCACGTCGCCGGCCGCGCGCAGCTCCCCGGTATAACCGGCCTCGCGGAGGATGCGCGCCGACGAATAACCGCGGCCGTCGCGGTAACCCGGAAAGCTGACCTCGATCAGCGCTAGCTGATCAATCTGCGGGAGGATGGCGCGCGCGTCGTCGCCGGCTTCGAGCCGGACCGCGGTCGCGTTGCTCTGGCCGATGAACGCGTCGAGCGTGACGGCGGGCTCGTCATGCGGCTCGTCGTCGCGGAAGCGGAGGAGGGTGAAGTCGCTCATTGGATTATATCCGTCATGCCAGCGAAGGCTGGCATCTCTCGGTTCGGGCCAGGTGCGCTCCACGGGTAGACCCCAGCCTTCGCTGGGGTGACGAGGGAGGAGGCTGGGGTGACGAGGCAGGGTGCGTTACCCATAGATCGCCTCCTTGAACGTCTCGAAGCCGACGCGGCGATAGGTGTCGAGGAAGCGTTCGCCGCCTTCGCGGACCTGGAGATAGCGATCGGTGACGCGCTCGATCGCGTCGACCACGCCGTCTTCGGAGAAGCCGGGGCCGGTGATCTTGGCGAGGCTGACATCCTCCGCGCCCGATCCGCCGAGCGAGAGCTGGTAATTCTCGGTGCCCTTCTTGTCGACGCCGAGGATGCCGATATGGCCGGCGTGATGGTGGCCACAGGCGTTGATGCAGCCGCTGATCTTGAGCTTCAGTTCGCCGAGGTCGCGCTGGCGTTCGAGGCTGGAGAAACGCGTCGCGATCTTCTGCGCGAGCGGGATCGAGCGTGCGTTGGCGAGGCTGCAATAATCCAGACCGGGGCAGGCGATGATGTCGCTGATCAGGTCGAGATTGGGTTCGGCGAGCCCCGCGGCCGCAAGCGCGGTCCAAAGGTCGTGAAGGTCACGCGTACGAACATGCGGCAGGACGATGTTCTGCGCATGGCTGACGCGCAGTTCGTCGAAGCTGTAGCGTTCGCCGAGATCGGCCATCAGGTCGATCTGGTCGGCGGTCGCGTCGCCGGGGATGCCGCCGACGGGCTTCAGGCTGATCGTTACGATCGCGTAACCATCCTGCTTGTGCGTGCGGACGTTCTGGTCGAGCCAGACCGCGAAGTCGGGATCGCTGCGGTCGATCGCGGGCGCGGGGCTGGTGTCGAACTCGGGGGCGCCGAAAAAGGCGGTGATCCGTTCGAGTTCGGCGCGCGGCGGGTCGAGCCCGAGCGTCTTGACCGCGGCGAATTCCTCCTCGACCTGGCGGCGATACTCGTCGGGGCCGATCTCGTGGAGCAGGATCTTGATCCGCGCCTTGTAAATATTGTCGCGGCGGCCGTAGCGATTGTACACGCGCAGGCAGGCCTCAAGATAGCTCATCAGGTCGTCCGACCCGACGAAGTTCTTGATCTCGTGGGATATCATCGGGGTGCGGCCCATCCCGCCACCGACGAAGATCTTCGCGCCCAGCTCGCCGTCCCGCTTGACCAGCTGGATGCCGATGTCGTGGAGGCGCATCGCCGCGCGGTCCTCGTCGGAGGCGATCACCGCGAATTTGAACTTGCGCGGCAGGTAGGTGAACTCGGGGTGGAAGGTGCTCCACTGGCGAATCAGCTCGGCCCAGGCGCGCGGGTCGGCGACCTCGTCGGCGGCGGCGCCGGCGAACTGGTCCGAACTGATGTTGCGGATGCAGTTCCCGCTGGTCTGGATCGCGTGCATCTCGACGGTCGCCAGTTCGGCGAGGATGTCGGGGGTGTCGGCGAGCTTGATCCAGTTGAACTGGAGGTTCTGGCGCGTGGTGAAATGGCCGTAGCCGCGATCGTATTTGCGCGCGATGTGGCCGAGCATGCGCATCTGGCGGCTGTCGAGCGTGCCGTACGGGATCGCGACGCGCAGCATGTACGCGTGGAGCTGCAGATAGAGGCCGTTCATCAGCCGCAACGGCTTGAACTGGTCCTCGGTCAGCTCGCCCGACAGGCGACGGCGGACCTGGTCGCGAAACTCGTCGACGCGCTGGTCGACGATGGCCTGGTCGTAGGTGTCGTATTTATACATTGGTATGTCCGACAGAAGGATTGTTCACGCAAAGCCGCGAAGACGCCAAGAGAAGAGATTGGTTCGCGCAGAGGCGCAGAGACGCAGAGGAGTAGCGCGCGGTGGACTGTCCCGCGTTAGCGGCTGACGAGTCTTGCGCGGCGATCGATAGGGAGGGCCGCTGCGCGGCAGGGGTGACACCTCCGCGTCTCCGCGCCTCTGCGCGAAACACTTTCGTCTTCTCTTCGCGTCTTTGCGTCCCTTCGGCTTCGCTCAGGACAGGCTTTGCGTGAATCATATCACCCAGCTTCCCGCATTCGGATCCGCCGGCTTGAGCGTCAGATCCGGCCGCATTGTGGGCCCAAGCGCGCGGATTCGGTCCTTGATGTGGGCGGGGCGGGGGCCGTCGGGGGTGGCGGTCGCTTCGATCAGATAGGGGACGTTGACGCGACGCGCGCCTTCCTCCGCGGTCAGGATCGATTCGCCCGCGGTGCCGACATCGACCGCGTCCTCGAGATGGCGCGACCAGCCGGTGCCGGTCCACCAGATCACGTCACCGCTCGGAAGGTCGTTGCCCGTCAGAAGTCTCATGCTGCGGCTGCCTCTGCTACCCGTGCCCAACGGGCCAGTTTGTCCTGTGCGTCGGAGAGTTCGACGACCTCGCCGACGACGATGATCGCCGGACTCAGCACGCGTTCGCGGGCGACCATCGCGCCCAGATCGGCGAGCAGAGTCCGCATCGCGCGGCTGCCCTGCAACGTGCCGCGTTCGAGCACCGCGACGGGCATGTCGGGCGCGACGCCGTCGGCCATCAGCTTGTCGGCGATGTCGGTCGCGGTCGCGACGCCCATGTAGATCACGAGCGTGCGACCCTGTCCCGCGAGACCCGACCAGTCCTGATCGGCGAGTCCCTTGCACTGGCCGGCGACGAAGCTGACCGCGCTGGAATGATCGCGGTGCGTCAGCGGCAGCATCGCTTCCGCCGCGCAGCCGAGCGCCGCCGAGACGCCGGGGATGACCTCGACCGGCAGGCCCGCCGCACGGACCGCCTCGACCTCTTCGCCACCGCGCCCGAACACGAACGGGTCGCCGCCCTTCAGCCGCACGACGATCGCGCCGGTTCGGACATGCGCAATGATCAGCGCGTTGATCGCGTCCTGCGGCAGCGTGTGGCGCGCGCGCTGCTTGGCGACGGAGATGCGCTGTGCGTCCGCCGGCGCGATGTCCAGCACGCGCGGGTCGATCAGGCCGTCATGGACGACGATGTCGGCGGTCTTCAGCGCCTCGACCGCGCGGACGGTGAGCAGGCCGGGATCGCCGGGCCCCGCGCCAACGAGGATCACCCGCCCGCGGGCGGTCGGATCTAGGAGACTTGCCATGCTCGGGAGATGGGCGCGGGGTCGCTGCGGTGCAACGGAATGATGCTTTGGGCGGGGGTAGGAGAGCTTGTGTCGCCTCCGCTAAAACCTCGTCACCCCGGGCCTGACCCGGGGTCCCGCTTCCTTCGGTCGCAAGAAGAAGCGGGACCCCGGATCGAGTCCGGGGTGACGGTGGGACGCAAGTCGGACCCGGCGTCTTACCGTCTAGGCGTCGCGCAGGCCTATGCCGATGCTCGCGCGCGCGCTTTCGGCCTCGCTGGAGACCACTGGATAGGCGCAGTAATCCGCCGCGTAATAGGCGCTCGGGCGGTGGTTGCCCGACCAGCCGATGCCGCCGAACGGGGCGCCCGACGACGCGCCGTTGGTCGGCTTGTTCCAGTTGACGATTCCGGCGCGGGCATTGGCCCAGAACCGGTCGTAGAGCGCGGGCGTCTGGCTGATCAGCGACGCCGACAAGCCATAGCGCGTGTTGTTCGCCTCCTGGATCGCCGCGTCGAAATCGTCGGCACGGATCACCTGGAGGATCGGACCGAACATTTCGAGGTCGGGGCGATCGGTGATCGCGGTGACATCGATCAGCGCGGGGATCAGGAACGGGCGGTCGGCGACCGGGCGTTCGAGATGGCGGATCGCACGGCCGCCACGCATCAGCAGCGCAAGGAAGCTTTCGGTCAGCTGGTCCGCCGCTTCGTTGTCGATCACCGGGCCCATGAACGGCGCCGGGTTGGCGTGCGGTTCGCCGACGATGATCCGGCCGATCATCGTGTTGATCATGTCGATCAGCGGGTCATAGAGCTTGGTGTCGACGATCAGCCGGCGCGCCGCGGTGCAGCGCTGGCCAGCGGTGGTGAAGGCGCTCTGGACCACCAGCACCGCGGCGCTGTGCAGGTCGGGCGTGTCCCAGACGATGATCGGGTTGTTGCCGCCCATCTCGAGCGCGAGGATTTTGTCGGGTTTGTCGGCGAACGCGCGGTTGAGCGCCAGGCCGGTGCGCGCCGAGCCGGTAAACAGCAGTCCGTCGATATCGGGGTGCGCGGCAAGCGCCTTGCCCTCGGCGGGGCCGCCGATGACGAGCCGGATACAGGCTTCGGGCACGCCGGCGGCACGGTAGCAGTCGACCAGGAACGCACCGGTCGCGGGGGTCTTTTCGGACGGCTTGAACACCACCGCGTTGCCGGCGATCAGCGCGGGGACGATGTGGCCGTTGGGCAAATGCGCGGGAAAATTATACGGCCCGAGCACCGCGAGCACGCCGTGCGGCTTGTGCCGCAGCGCGACGCGACTGCCCATCTGCGCGTCCATCCGGCGCTGTGCGGTGCGCTCGGCATAGGCGGTGACCGAGATGTCGACCTTCGCGACGACGGTGTCGATCTCGGTGCGGGCTTCCCACAACGGCTTGCCCGTCTCGCGCGCGATCAGGTCGGCAAAGTCTTCGGCACGCTGGCGGACAATGTTGGCGAAACGGCGCAGCGCTTCGACACGGAAGGTGAGCGGTTTCGACGCCCAGGTCGCCCAACCGCCGCGCGCGGCGGCGACTTCGGCGTCGACGTCGCTTAGGGGGTGGCGCCATAGAAGCGCGCCGGTGGCGGGTTCGTGGGAGAGGAGCTCTTCGGCCATGCGCGTTCTTTAGCGCGTAGCGCGAAGATGTCACCAAATCCTCCCCGTGCCGGGGAGGATATCAGGCCAGCGCTTCGCCCATTTCGCGGATCCGCGCCACCTTCGCCGCCAGCACCGACCAGTCGTCGCGCTCGTCGATCGCGGACCAGATACGTTCGACCTCGTCGATCAACATGCTGCACGGTTCGCCCGACCAATAGGGGTGCGACCGGTCCTTGCGCGGGGCGTAGGGCGCGATCGCGGTGCGGACTTCGGCCCAGGGTTCGGCGTAGCTTGCTGGAAGATCCCCCCCGAACACGTCGAAGAAGAATCGGTCGATGCCGATACCGGTGGTGCGCAGCGTGCGTTCGACCAGTTGCACCAACGCGCGATCGTCCTCCGCGCCGCGCGGCGTGACGCCTAGACGCCATAGGATCGCGTCGGTCACCGCCGCCATGTAGCGGTCGCCGAAGCGGTCGAGCGCTGCCACCAGCGGATCGCTGTCGGCAATGCCGCGCAGGCTGATCGCGAGTTGCATGACGTCCCAGTGGATCGCCTCGGGCTGGCGGCCGAACGCGTAAAGCCCCTGATGGTCGAAATAGGCAGCGGTGAAGCCCGGGTCCCAGGTCGGTGCGAACCGCCACGGGCCGTAATCGAAGCTCTCGCCGGTGACGTTGATGTTGTCCGAATTGAGCACGCCGTGGACGAAGCCCGCCGCCATGTAGCGGGCGGCGAGCGTGGCGGTACGGTCGACCACCAGATCGAGCAGGTGGACCGGGTCATCGCTGTCCTCGTCGTAGAGGTTGCGCAGCGTGTAGCCGACGAGGGTCTTCAGCCCCGCGTCGTCGCGTTCGTAGGCGAGGCGCTGGAACGTGCCGATGCGGACATGGCTGTGGTTGAGGCGGACCATCACCGCGCCGCGCGTCGGGCTGGGTTCGTCGCCGCGTTCGAGCGCCTCGCCCGTCTCGATCAGCGACAGCGTCCGGCTGGTCGGGACGTTGAGTGCTTCCAGCATCTCCGTCGCGAGGATCTCGCGCACGCCGCCCTTGAGCGTCAGGCGGCCGTCGCCGGATCGACTCCACGGTGTCCGGCCCGACCCCTTGGTGCCGAGGTCCATCAGCCGCCCGTCCGCGTCGCGCAGCTGCGCGAAGGTGAAGCCGCGGCCGTCGCCGATGTCGGGATTGTACGACCGGAACTGATGGCCGTGATAGCGCAGCGCGAACGGCTGCGGCAGCGTGTCGGGCAGGGCGACGAAGCGGCCGAACGCCTGCACCCATTCGGTGTCGTCGAGCGTGTCGAGCCCGACTTCGGCGGCGGCGCGGTCGTTCCGGAAACGCAGGCGGGTCTCGGGAAAGTCGGCGGCGGTGACGCGGTCGTAGAACTGATCTCCGAGCGTCAACAGGCGGGCTTCGGGGCGATAGGCTTGCGGGCGGGTGGGCATCCGGCGATATGGTGTCCGCCACCCGAAGGACGCAACCATGGCCGCTTACGAAAACCGATATTGGTGGTCCAAAGATGGGCTGCGCCTGCACGCGCGCGATTACCCCTTGGTTGCGGGGCAGGGCGGTGACGATACACGCCCGCCGATCCTGTGCCTGCCCGGACTGACGCGCAACGCGCGCGATTTCGATGCGCTCGCCGCGCGGCTCGCGGGGCGGTGGCGCGTGATCGCGGTCGACCTGCGCGGCCGCGGTGAGAGCGCCTACGCCAAGGACCCGATGTCCTATGTCCCGCTGACCTATGTCCAGGATGTCGAGGCGTTGCTGGGCGAGCTCGGGATTGGGCGGTTCGTCGCGGTCGGGACGTCGCTCGGCGGGATCGTGACGATGCTGCTCGCGGGGCTCGAGCCCGGCCGGATCGCGGGCGCACTCCTCAACGATATCGGGCCGGATATCGAACCCACCGGGCTGGCGCGGATCCGCAGCTATGTCGGGCGCGGAAGCATATTCCCGACCTGGATGCATGCGGCGCGCGCGGTGTCGGAAGCCCAGGCCGACATCTATCCCGAGTGGGAGATCGAGGACTGGCTGGCGATGGCCAAGCGGATTTACCGACTCAACAGTTCGGGCCGGATCGTGCTCGATTACGATCTGAAGATCGCCGAGCCGTTCCGCGTGCCGGGCGGCGGCGCGGGGCCGGATATGTGGGCGGCGCTGGCCGCGCTGCGCGACGTGCCGACGCTTATCGTGCGCGGCGGGCGATCGGATCTGCTGTCCGCCGGCGTCGCGGACCGGATGATCGCCGCGCTCAACCAGGCCGAGCTGGTGACGGTGCCCGGCGTCGGCCACGCGCCGACGCTCAGTGAACCGGTCGTGCAGGAACCGATCGACCGGTTGCTCGCGCGCGTCGCGGAACCCGTGGCGGGCTGACGCGCTGGGGTTTGGATTATCCAGGAGTGTTCATGACCAATTTCACCGATGCGCTGCAGCTGCGCGCGCTCAAGGGCCGTCGCGCGATCATCAGCGGGGGAACCACGGGGATCGGCCGCGCGATCGCGGTGCTGCTCGCGTCCCAGGGCGTGAAGGTGTTCATCTGCGGGCATGACGACGATCACCTCGCCGATGCGCTGGCGCAGATCCGTGACGTGGGGGAGGGCGACGGGATCACCATCGACCTCGCCGATCCGGACAACGTGCTGGCCTTTTTCGACGCGGCAGAGGCGTATCTGGGCGTGATCGATGTCGCGGTGATCAACGCCGCGATCGCCGCCGGCGGGCTGACGCAGACCAGCGAGGAAGACCTGCGGCGGATCATCGCGATCGACTTCACCGCCTATCTGCTCAGCGCGCATGCCGCGGCGGCGCGGATGAAGCCGGTCAGCGACCTGATCCTGATGGGATCGATGAGCGCGCATGTGCTCGGGCCCAGTTCCACCGTCTATGCGGGGATCAAGGCCGGGATCGCGGGCTTTTCCGAGGCGCTGCGCCGCGAGCTGGGGCCAAAGGGCATCCGCGTCGCGCTGATCGAGCCGGGCAAGACCGGATCGAACATGCAATATCCCGATGTGCCCGACGAAAAGCAGCGCGCGATGATCGCCGCCGACGAGATGCTGCGCGGCGAGGATATCGCGGCCGGCGTCCACTATCTGCTGACGCAGCCGACACGGACGGTGGTCCAGCAGTTGACGATCGTCCCCCGCGGGTTGGAAGAATAGGGGGCGCCCCCGAACCCACTGTTCTCCCGCGAAGGCGGGAGTCCAGGGCAACAGGCGCCAACGTTCGTGACTCCTGGGCTCCCGCCTTCGCGGGAGAACGGTAAGGAATTAGAGATGCTCGACCATCTGATTTTCACCCCCGCCGACATCGACCTCGCGCGCTCCCCGCTCGCCGGCAAGATCAACACCGAGACCTATGTGCTCGGCGCTTTCAACCCCGGGATGACCCGGCTCGCGAACGGCAATCTGCTGCTGATGGTCCGCGTCGCCGAAGCGCTGCGCAAGCCGGTGTTCGACGGCAAGGTCCACGCAATTCGTTGGGATGACGGCGCCTACTGCCTGGACGGCTGGCCGCTCGAAATGGTCGACACCAAGGATCCGCGCAAATTCTTGATCCCAGGCGGCGGGTGGAAGGTGATGGCGCTGACGTCGCTGTCGTGGCTGCTCCCGGTCGAACTCGACGCCGAGGGGCGCTCGATCGTCGCGGTGCATTACGATCGCGCGATCGCACCGCGGACGTCGTACCAATGCTACGGCGTCGAGGATGCGCGGATTTCGAAGGTCGGCGACCGCTATCTGATGACCACCTGTTCGGTCAGCCCGGAGCGGCATTCGACCACGCTGTACACGTCCGACAACGGCCTCGACTGGGACCTGCAGGGGATCGTGCTCGATCACCAGAACAAGGACATGCTGATTTTCGAAGGGCTAGTGGGCGGCCAATATTGGGCGCAGACGCGGCCGCTCGGCGACCTGTATTTCGCCTATCCGCCGGGCAGCGAATGGCGCGCTGGACCGTCGATCAACCTGTCGCGCTCGCCCGACGCGCTGCACTGGAAGCCGCACGACAAACCCGGCATCCGCCCGCATGCCGCGACCGTCTCGACTGCACGGATGGGCGGCGGATCGCCCCCGATCCTCACCGACCGCGGGTGGCTAACGCTGTGGCACGGCGTCGAGCCGTCGGGCGTGGTCGGCATCTATCGCACCTATTGGTCGATCCTAGGCCGCGACGATCCGAGCGTGACGGTGGCGACCGAGCACACACCGCTGCTGGAAGCGGCGCCGGCGCTGACCGAGCCGTTGAAGGACAGCATGTACGTCGACAACGTCGTGTTCACGACGGGCATCGCCGACGCAGGCGACTTCTATGTCGTGGCGAGCGGCGAGGCCGATCTCGCATGCCGGATCACGCATATCGGCAAGGATGTGTTTGCTGGTTGATGTCGGTCTGTGGTGGTGAGCGGTCCGGCCGCTTTCGGGCAGCGAGAAAGGAAAGCAGACGTTGGCGTAATCCGCCCCAGCGGCCTATCATCGGGCATGACAAATCAGCTTCGGTGGGGGCTTTATGTGCTGGCGGCGGTAGTCGGCATCGCTGGCGCGGCTTTGGGCCTGAGCAAAGGTGGCACGCTCTCAATCATTGCCCTCGTGGTGATACCAATCGAGCTTGCCGTACGCCGTCAGTCGGGCTGAATGTCGCGATCTGGTAGTTAGCTGCCGTTCGCCGCTTCATGATCAGGATCGACATGTATTAACCGATCTGGCGGCAACTGACCTATGAACCCCGAGTCCCCGTAGCCGCTTCCACAAAGCACTATGGCCGGAAGATCCAAGCCATCTTCTTGGCCCTTTCCGAAATCGATCTGGATAGGGGTTGGCTTACCACTCTCGCGAACTACGACGTGACAGATTTGACGCGCTTTAAGATCGTGAAAAACAGATAATGCGTGACTGTAGGTTGCCTGTGGCGCAAGACTCACAAAGGACATCTTCAATCTTTTCTGCCCACGCGGCGGGTCATAAAACGGTAAATCAAGTTTCGTTGATGGATTTGAATCCCACTTTCCGTTCCGAAATGTAGCTGCTTGGAGTGACGCTGGAACGGTCAATTCAAGAGAGTCCGCACCGACATAGGTGATAGATGCGTTCAGGCGGTAAAAGCGGTCATATACCCAAAAGCCATCTGCTATCGACAGCGCGACGGCGATGGTTCCCAAAAGCGCCGTACGATGTCTCATCGGAGTAGGATAACCGATCTCGTGATGTCCGCAATTGGGCGATAGCAAACTCCCTGCCTTGGCCGGGGTGAAGACGCGTCCCCGACGCACGAAGATCTCACTGTCCTACATGCGCCTGCTTGGCACGAACGCGGCATGGGCGCTTGCCCGTCTTGCCCGCCCGCGCATCGCGCCGAGCGGCGCCGGGAAAGGGCAACCGAGGCGGTACGTAGCGTGACGGTCCTCAACTTCCACCACCGAATCGGAGCCGCGACTCGCATGTGCCGCGCGGGACCGTCCCCCCGGAGGGCTTGCGCCTTGAACGCCCCCGCGAAACTTGGCATCGCGGCCGTCATGCCCGCACCCGTGAAAATCCTGCATCTCCATTCCTCGTTCAGCCTGGGCGGCAAGGAGGCGCGGGCGGTTCGGTTGATGAATGCGTTCGGGGATCGGGCGCGGCATACCATCGTGTCCGGCGTGCCCGACGCGCTCGACGCGCGGGATTCGATCGCCAAGGGCATCGCCTATGAGATCGCGCAGTCCCCGCCGCCGCTGACCGGGCGGCCGTCGGTCGCGCGCTACGAGGCGATCGCGCAGTATATGCGGCGGTTCGATCTGGTGCTGACCTACAATTGGGGTGCGATCGACGGGGTGATGGCGCGGCGCGCATTCGCGAAGGGGGCGCCGCCGCTGGTGCATCACGAAGACGGGTTCAACGCCGACGAGGCGGGCGGGCTGAAGATCGAACGCAACCTCTACCGGCGGTTGGCGCTGGGTGCGGCGCATGCGCTGGCGGTGCCGTCCGAGGTGCTCGAGGACATTGCGCTCAAGACCTGGAAACAGCCGCGTGCGCGCGTCCACCGGATCGTCAACGGCATCGGCACGGCCTATTACGCGCAGAAGCCCAAGCCCAAGGCTATCCCGGGCTTCGTGCCCAACGCCAAGCAGGTCGTCATCGGCGCGCTGGCGGGGCTTCGCGACGTCAAGGATCTGACCGCCCTGGTGCGCGCGGTCGGTGGCGTCTCCGGCCGCGTGAAACTGGTGATCGTCGGCGAAGGGCCCGAACGCGCGAACATCGTCCAGGCGGCGGCGGCGATGGGGTTGCGCGACACGCTGGTGCTGCCCGGATTCCTCGACCGGCCCTATCGCTATATCGGCCATTTCGACATTCTCGCGCTGTCGTCGCGCAGCGAGCAGTTTCCGATCTCGGTGGTCGAGGCGATGGCCGCGGGCCTTCCGATCGCGAGCTATCCGGTCGGTGACGTCGCCAAGATGGTCGCGCCCGAGAATGCGCCGTTCATCACCAACCATGCGAACGAGGTGCTGTTGCGCGACGCGTTGCAGGCCCTGGTGTCCGATCCTGCGCTCCGCGCCTCGGTCGGGGCGGCGAACCAGGCGAAAGCGCGCGCCGCGTTCGACGAGGGCGTGATGATCGACCGCTACCGCACGCTGTACGAAGGGGCGATCGGACGGCACGGTGCGTTAACGTAGGATGTATTTGCTCGCGCGTTGCATCCTTGCGTTATAGGAGGCCGTATTTTTCCGGGAGAGGTATTGTCGTGTTCAAGGGCCTGAAGCCGATCGTTTATAATGGCCGGGAAGTCTGGCCTTTGGTGGAAGGCGGCAAGGGTGTTGCGGCGACCAACCATGCGTCGGCCGGTGCCTGGGCGGCGGCCGGGGGAATCGGCACCGTGTCGGCGGTCAACGCGGACAGCTACGACCCCGCCGGCAAGATCATCCCGCAGGTCTATAGCGCGCTCACGCGTCGCGACCGCCACGAAGAGCTCGTCCAGTACGCGATCGAGGGTGCCGTGCAGCAGGTCGAGCGCGCGTACGAGATCGCCGGCGGCAAGGGCGCGATCAACATCAACGTGCTGTGGGAAATGGGCGGCGCGCAGCGGATCCTGCACGGCGTACTCGATCGCACGCGCGGCAAGGTCGCCGGCGTGACCTGCGGCGCGGGCATGCCGTACAAGCTGTCCGAGATCGCGGCGTCCTACGGCGTCCATTATCTGCCGATCATCTCGTCGGGCCGCGCGTTCCGGGCGCTGTGGAAGCGCGCCTATTCGAAAGCGGCGGAGTGGCTCGCCGCCGTGGTGTACGAGGATCCGTGGCTGGCGGGCGGGCATAACGGCCTGTCCAACGCCGAGGATCCGCTCAAGCCGCAAGATCCGTATCCCCGCGTGAAGGAATTGCGCGACGTGATGCGCGAAGGCGGGATTTCCGACGACGTGCCGATCATCATGGCGGGTGGCGTCTGGTATCTGCGCGACTGGAACGACTGGATCGACAATCCCGAGCTGGGGACGATCGCGTTCCAGTTCGGCACACGCCCGTTGCTGACGCGCGAAAGCCCGATCCCGACGCAGTGGAAGGATGCGCTGACCACGATCGAGCCCGGCGACGTGCTGTTGCACAAATTCTCGCCGACCGGTTTCTATTCGAGCGCGGTGCGCAACCCGTTCCTGCGGATGCTCGAGGGGCGGTCCGAGCGTCAGATCGCGTTCTCGACGCAGGAGGCGGGCGACCATGTCTTCCAGCTCGACGTCGGCGTGAAGGGCAAGAATTTCTGGGTGACCCGCAACGACCTGCTGCGCGCGCGCGGGTGGTTCGGCGAGGGCTTTACGGTCGCGTTGAAGACACCCGACAACACCCTGGTGTTCGTCAACCCGACCGAGAAGGACATGATCCGCAAGGACCAATCCGACTGCATGGGCTGTCTGTCGCAATGCTCGTTCTCGAGCTGGGCGGATACCGAGACCAACTCGACCGGCCGGCTGGCCGACCCGCGCAGCTTCTGCATCCAGAAGACGCTGCAGGATATCGCGCATGGCGGCGATATTGACCAGAACCTGATGTTCGCGGGACATGCCGCCTATAACTTCAAGAAAGATCCGTTCTATTCCAACGGCTTCGTGCCGACCGTCGGACAGCTGATGGACCGGATCCTGACGGGCGACTGAGCGGTCCCGTTCGCGCCGAGCGGTATCGAAGTGCCCCCGCAGAGGCGCGGTTCGATGCCGTTCGGCGGACCCTGAAGCGGTGGGAGTAGTCGCGGCGGTTGCAAATTTTGCGCTTTTGGACCATAGAACCGTCATCGCGCGCTTCTGTACGAGCCGGCTCGCGACTGAGAGACGCTATTCGCTCCCGCTCCCATCGGGATGCTTCCATGACCAATGCCTATGTTCTCGTGTTTGCGAGCGCTGCCCAGTGACTCTCAAAGCCAACGAAGATGCCGTCGCACCCGTCCAGATTTCGCGTGCGATCAATGTGCGCGCTGCCGAGGCGCAAGTCGTCGCGGTGTGCAAGAAGCACAAGGTGGTGATCAGCGCGATCGAGACCCTCCCGTCGGGTGGTACGCGCGTCGTCCTGACCAACGCGACCGAAGCCGCCGCTATCGTCAAGGCGTTCGGATCGAAGGTGATGACCGGGCCGGTGACACGGACCAGCGCGATCCGCGGGCGCTAGGCTGGTTTCGGACCTGACGGAAACGCTGGGTCCGAGTAACGAGTCCGGTTACGCCCAACCCTCCAGCACCTGATCGGGCGGGCGGTGGCCGTCGGCCCACATCCGGATATTCTGGATGACCTTGTCGCCGGTGGCGATGCGGCCTTCGAACGTCGCCGATCCCATGTGCGGCAACATCACGACGTTGGGGAGCGCGAGCAGCCGCGGGTCGATCCGCGGTTCGTGGCGCCAGACATCGAGACCCGCACCGGCGAGCTGGCCCGCTTCTAGGGCGGCCACCAGCGCATCCTCGTCGACGATCCCGCCGCGCGAGGCGTTGATCAGATAGACATGCGGCCGCAGCAACGCGATCCGCCGCGCGTCGAGCATGTCCCGGCTGTCGGCATTCAGCGGGGTGTGGATCGTCAGGATGTCGATCCCCGCGAGCATGTCGTCGAGCGTCGCGTGCCAGGTTGCGCCAAGCTCGGCCTCGCGGCTCGCGGGCAAGCGGTGTCGGTTGTGATAATGGATCGTCAGCCCGAACGCGCGCGCCCTCAGCGCCACGGCCTGACCGATCCGCCCCATGCCGACGATGCCGAGCGACTTGCCGCCGATGCGGTGGCCGAGCATCCCGCCGGGGCTCCACCCCTTCCATTCCCCCGAGCGGACCAGTTTCTCGCCCTCTGCTAGGCGACGCGGGACCGAGAGGATCAGCGCCATCGTCATATCGGCAGTGTCGTCGGTCAGTACGCCCGGCGTGTTGGTGACGAGGATGCCGCGCGCACGCGCCGCCTTCAGATCGATATGGTTCACGCCCGCACCGTAATTGGCGATCAGCTTCAGCCTGGGTCCGGCGCCTGCGATCAGTGCGGCGTCGATGTCGTCGGTGACGGTAGGGACCAGCACGTCGCAGTCCGCCACCGCCGCTGCGAGCTGATCGCGCGTCATCGCGCTTTCGCCGCGCGTGATGGTGGTGTCGAACAGCGCAGCCATACGCTGCAACACCGCGTCGGCGAGTTCGCGCGTGACGACGACCTTCGGGTTCGGGCAGCGGCGGGTATCGGACATGCGGAAGGCTTGGCGAAGCGTCGCGGTTGCGTCAACAATCCATGGCGGTAGAGGGTATGTAGAGGAGGCTCGGGGCAACAGGACATGATGACGCGCATTTCAGCTTACGCACTGGGGGCCCTTGCGATCGTCGCGGTCGCGAGCGAACCCGCCGACGCGGCCGATGACAAGCGCAAGCCGCCCTATTTTGCCTCGATCGGTGCGGGACGCGCGCGGATGCGCACCGGCCCCGCGCGAACCTATCCGGCGAGTTGGCTGTACCAGCGTGCCGACCTGCCGGTCCGCGTCGTCGGGGTGTTCAAGGAGTGGCGCAAGATCGCCGATCCCGACGGCACCGAAGGCTGGATGCAGGCCAATCTGCTGCGCAACACGCGCACCGCGATCGTGCGCGGCGCCGAACCCGCCGAACTGCGCGATCAGCCGACCATGGCGGGCAAGCTGTTGTGGCGTGCCGCGCCGGGTGTCGTCGGACGGCTCAGCGCGTGTGGCAATGGCTGGTGCCGGCTCGACGTGAAGGGGCAGGCGGGGTTCGTGCCGATTGGGGCGCTGTGGGGCGTCGAAGCAGGCGAAACGCTGCCGTGAACCCCGGTGCGCGGATCGCTCGTGCACGATCCGTGCGTCTGCAGCGTCGGACCGCGCCCGTCATCGCGCTGATACTCGTATCCGCGCTTGGCGGATGCAATCGCAAGACCGGCAATCCGGCGCCGCCGCGGATCGAAACGCCAGCGCGACTGCCGATGCAGAGCTCGACGATCGTGGTGCCGGTGTCGTCGCCGCTGTCGCTGCTGGCGGCGCAGCTCAATGCGCGGACGCCGAGCCGGCTGTGGCAGATCGACAAGGCGGAACCGCGTTGCGTGCCCGGCAAACAGGTGCGCGTGCTCGGGCGCACGGTGAAGGTGACGCCGACGCTCGGCTGCCGGATCGTTGGCGAGGTCACGCGCGGCCCCATCGAACTAGGCGGTAGCGGCGACGTACTGACGATTCGCCTCCCGATCCGCGCGACGATCAGCGCGCGCGACGTCGGCGGGATCATCGGTCGGGAGACCGCCACCGGCGCGGCGATCGTCCGCGCGACCGCCAAACTGTCGGTCGATCGCAACTGGTCGCCGATCGCCAAGGTCGACATCGCCTATGACTGGACCGAAGAACCGGGGATCGACTTTCTCGGCCAGCGGATTCGCTTCGCCGACAAGGCGGACGCCAAGCTAAAAGGTGTCATCGCCGGACTCGAGCGCGATCTGCCCAAGGAGCTGGCCAAACTGCGCACGCGCGAACAGTTGGCGGCGGTGTGGCGCAAGGGGTTCGCGACGATCCAGCTCAACCGCGATCGGCCGCCTGCCTGGATGCGGGTTTCGCCGCGACGGCTAGGGTTCGGCGGCTACCGGATCGGCGGCGGGCGGATCGAATTGATGCTGGCGGCGGAGGCGTTGACCGAAACGTTCGTTGGAGATCGGCCCGCGGATCCCGTTCCGACACCGCTGCCGCTCTTGGCCAGAGCGATCGGACCCCGGGGACTGCGGTTCTACATTCCGGTACTGGCCGATTTTCGGCAGCTCGAACCCGTGGTGCAACGCACCCTGCGCAAGCTCGCGGCGAAAGGCATCTCGCTGACCGGCGTCGGGCCGGTCGATGCGACGTTCGGCAAGGTCACGATCTACGCGACCGAGGCGGGGCATCTGGCGGTCGGGGTGAAGGCGACGGTCAAGCCGCGCAACGGCGTCGTGGGTCCCACGCATGGTCAAATCTGGTTGTCCGCGGTGCCGTACAACGATCCCGGGTCGCAAGTCGTTCAGGCACGCGACGTCCGGATCGCGGGCGAGACCGACAGTCACGCCGTCAACCTGTTGTTCGCGTTGTTCGACGATTCGGGCGTGCAGGACAGTATCCGCGGCGCGCTGACGCACGATTTCGCGGGTGAGTATCGCAAGGTCCTGCACGCCGCGCGCGGAGCGATCGCCAATCACCGGGAGGGCGATTTCGTGCTGTCGGCGGATGTCGACCGCGTGTTCAACGGGCCGATCGCGGTCACCGGCCGCGGACTGTTCCTGCCCGTGCGGGCTGAGGGCACCGCCAACATTCGCTTCGCGCCGGCACGACCGTAACGCTGCAGGTCGGCCGGAATTGGCCGTTCCCGGCGGGTGAAACAATCGACGACGAGGTAACCCGCGGTTCATGTTCGGCAACGTAAGTTCACACTTGTCGGCTGGGAGCCGAAAGTCGGAAGCTCCCGGCTCTCGCCGACGCCTTGTTCTGGTTCGGTCATGTGGGAACTGAGCATTTTGTGCAGCGCACAAGCAAACGCCCGGGCCGTTTCCGACCCGGGCGCCTGCGTGACGATCGCTCGTCAGCCCCCATTTTTGCGCTCTCGCCCTTCGTCTTGCGACGCGGCGTAAAAGCAGTCCCCGAACCACGGCCGTTGCCTGTGTGTCAGCAAGAGTTTCGCTAGTTAGTACAGTGATCTTTGTCACGGTGTTTGCCGCAAGCGCGACACGATTGAGCGCACCCTGTGATGATTCCGCCACAGCGGCGCCGCAGTTGCCTCGCGGCGGCGTGCGCCGTAGAGCCTGCGCTTGAGTTCCCTTCCAGATCGAACCACCCATGATCCTGTCACGCTATGAACGGATGATTGCCCGGCGCTATCTGCTGCCGGGCAAGGGTGAGGCGTTCATCTTCCTCGTCGCCTCGATCAGCCTGGTCGCGGTGATGCTGGGCGTCGCCGCGCTCGTCATCGTGATGAGCGTGATGAACGGCTTTCGCGCCGAGCTGTTCGACAAAATCGTCGGGCTGAACGGCCATGCGGTGGTGCAGGGTGTCGGCGGTCGGCTGCCCGACTGGCGCGAGATCGTCGCCCAGGCCAAGGCGACGCCCGGCGTCACCAACGCGGTGCCGTTGATCGAGCAGCCGCTGTTCGCAAGCTATAACGGACGGTCCGAGTTCATCCTGCTGCGCGGCATGCGCGTGCCCGACATCCGCAGCACCGCGCAGAACGGCATGAAGATCGTGATGGGGTCGATGTCTAGCATCACGAAAGGGAGCGGGCGCGTCGCGATCGGATCGGGGCTGGCCGATTCGCTGGGCGCGCAGGTCGGATCGGAAATCTCGGTGATCAGCCCTCAGGGGCAGGCGACGCCGTTCGGTACAGTGCCGCGGATCGTCACCTATACGGTCGGCGCGATCTTCGAGATCGGCGTCTATGATTACGACAAGGCCTATGTGCTGATGCCAATCGAGGATGCGCAGACGTTCCTGCTGCTCGGCGATTCGGTCGGCATGGTCGAGCTAGAGACGGTCGATGCCGACAAGGTTGGCCAGATCCTAGCGCCGCTCGGCGACAAGGTCGCAGGACGCGCGGTGATCGCCGACTGGCGGACGATGAACGCGCAATTGTTCGAGGCGCTGGCGGTCGAGCGGGTGGCGATGTTCACCGTGCTGTCGATCATCATCCTGGTCGCGGTGTTCAACATCTTGTCGTCGTTGATCATGCTGGTCCGCGCGAAGACGCGCGACATCGCCATCCTGCGGACGATGGGCGCGAACCGCGGCGGGCTGATGCGGATCTTCATGGTGGTGGGCACAACGATCGGCGCGCTCGGCACGGTGGCCGGACTAGGCCTGGGCTTTGTGTTCCTGTTCTACCGGCAGGCGGTGGTGAACTTCGTGCAGTTCGTGACGGGGCAGAATCTGTGGGATCCCTCGATCCGCTACCTCACCGAATTGCCGTCGAAGCCAGACCCGGTCGAGATCGTCGTGATCGCGTTGATGGCGCTCGTCTTCAGCTTCCTCGCCACGCTGTATCCGGCGTGGAAGGCGGCGAGTACCGACCCCGTGCAGGTGCTGCGTTATGAATGATACCCGCGGCTTAGCGTTCGGTGCCGCGGTCCCCGCCGGCCCCGAACCCGTCCTTCAGACCACGGGGCTGACGCGCAGCTTCACGCAGGGCGGCGAGACGATCGCGGTGCTGCGTGGCATCGATCTGGCGATCGCCCCGGGCGAGATCGTCGCGCTGCTCGGCCCGTCGGGGTCCGGCAAGTCGACGCTGTTGCAGGCGGTCGGATTGCTCGAAGGCGGGTTCGAGGGCTCGATCCGGATCGCCGGAGTCGAGGCGGCCAGGCTCAACGCGCATGATCGCACGATCGTGCGACGCGACGAACTCGGCTTCGTCTATCAGTTTCACCATTTGCTCCCCGATTTCAACGCGACCGAGAATGTCGTGTTGCCGCAGCTCGTCCACGGCGCCTCGCGGGCAAAGGCGGACGCGCGGGCCGCCGAATTGCTGACGCAACTGGGACTGGGTCACCGGCTGACTCACCGTCCGAGCCAGTTATCCGGCGGCGAACAGCAGCGCGTCGCGGTCGCGCGTGCGCTCGCCAATGAACCCGCGCTGGTGCTGGCCGACGAGCCGACCGGCAATCTCGACGAGCATACCGCCGACATCGTCTTCGCCGAATTCATCCGGCTTGTGCGCGAACAGGGCACCGCCGCGTTGGTCGCGACACACAATGAGCGTCTTGCGGCGCGGATGGACCGTGTGCTGAGACTCCACGAAGGTGTATTGCAATAATTGATTGATTGTCAGGTCGACTCGACTAGTCTTTGCAAATCCTGTTCTTCTCTTGGCGGAGTCGTTTTCATGGAACAGCATGATCTGGATGTGATGGAGAAGCTGCCGGCACCACGGTCTTCCCGAGTGATCGACTTCGAATCGATCGAAATATCCCCCGGCATCATCCCCGGCACCTATTTTCTGATCGTCAGCGGAGAGAAGCCCTGGGTGACGATGACGGTGCAGCTGACGCCGCTGATCTATGTGAGGCAACCCGAATATTGGGAGATCGAGGTCGTCGCGACGCAGGCCGGCATCGGACTGCCCATGGTCGCGCCGTACCATGCGGTCCTCGACATCTCGTATCTTCGCGGCACTAAGGGCATCGAAGTCGTCGGGGCGACGAAGCGCGAGAGGCGCGACGTCTGATCCTGCCCGCTTGCCGGTGACAGGTCGTCCCGGTACCCCGGCCCGATGAGCCTATGGAACGATACACCGACGGTTGCCGGCCGGCACGTCACGTTGCGGCCGCTGATGGCGACGGACCTCGACGCGCTGGTCGTCGCGGCCGCGGCGGGTGATCTCTGGGATACGTTTTACCCGAACGTGGCGTTGCTGAAGGCGCCTGACCAGTGGCTGGCGGCAGCGATGCGCGAGCAGGATTTCGGGCGCGCGCGGCTGTTCGCGGTGCTGGACGCTGGCGGGACCGTCGTCGGCACGACGCGGTTCATGCGGATGGCGCCAGCGCATCGCCGGCTCGAGATCGGCGGGACCTTCTACGCCAAGGCGGTACAGCGCACGGGCGTGAATACCGAGGCGAAGCTGTTGCTGCTGACCCATGCGTTCGAAGCGCTCGACTGTCAGTGCGTGCAAATCCGCACCGATTCGCTCAACCTCCGGTCGCAGGCGGCGATCGAGCGGCTCGGCGCCAGGCGTGACGGGGTACTGCGCGGGCATCAGGTGATGGCGGGTGGGCGCTTGCGCGACACCGTCGTCTACAGCATCCTCGCGCATGAATGGCCGGGCGTGCGTCAGAATCTGGCGTTCCTGCTGGCACGACATGAGGACCGTCTATGACCGCGATCGCCGATTTTACCGTCAAGGCCGCCGACGGATCGGAGACCTCGCTCGCGCCCTATCGGGGCAAAGTGCTGCTGATCGTCAACACCGCGTCGAAATGCGGCTTCACCCCGCAATATTAGGGGCTGGAGGCCTTGTACCGCGACTATGCAGCGCGCGGGTTCGAGGTTCTGGCCTTCCCGTGCAACCAGTTCGGGGCGCAGGAGCCCGGCGACGCCGCGGAGATCGCGAACTTCTGCTCGCTGACCTATGACGTCACGTTTCCGGTGTTCGCCAAGGTCGACGTGAACGGTAAGGACGCGTCGCCGCTGTTCGAGGCGTTGAAGGCGGAGGCGCCGGGGCTGCTGGGATCGAAGGGGATCAAGTGGAATTTCACCAAATTCCTGGTCGATCGCGACGGCCAGGTTGTGGATCGCTACGCGCCGACGACCAAGCCCGAGGACATCCGCAAGGATATCGAAGGGCTGCTGTGATCGCACCGTCATCCTGACTTTGGTCGGGATGCCCCCGGGGGGGGGGGAGGCCGACTCCGCGCACGAACGGTTCGTCGAGAAGCGCGCCCCACACCGCTAGCCGAATCCCGGCTTGGAGCGTAGGGTGGCGCGATGGCTCATTCCGGCTTCGTGCCCCTTCGTAACTTCTCCTGCTACACCATGCTCGACGGCGCGATCGAGCCCAAGGCGATCGCCGCACAGGCGCGCAAGCTCGGCTTTCCCGCCGCTGCGCTGACCGATCGCAACGGGCTCTACGCCGCGATGGCATTCTCCGACGCCGCCAAGAAGGACGGCGTGCAGCCGATTATCGGCACGATGCTCGGCGTCTGCCGTCCCGATATACCCGAGGGCGTCGCGGCGCCGTTCGACTGGCTTGCACTCTATGCGCAGAACGAGACCGGCTACGACAATCTGTGCGCGCTGGTGTCGATGGCGCATCTCGACCGTCCGATCGAGATGCCTGCGCATGTCGACTTTGCCGCGCTCGAGGGGCGGACCGAGGGGCTAATCGCGCTGACAGCGGGCGGCGAGGGGGCGGTCGCGCGGCTCTACGCCGAAAGCCAGCCGGGGGCGGCGGCGACTTATGTCGACCGGTTGGAGGCGCTGTTCGGCGACCGGCTCTATATCGAGCTCTGCCGGCGCGGTGATGCGATCGAGATGGCGGCGGAGGAGTCGCTGATCGACCTCGCCTATGACCGCAACCTGCCGCTGGTCGCGACCAACCCTTGCTGCTTCGCCGAAAGCGCGTTCGGCGATGCGCACGACGTCATGCTCTGCATCGCGCATTCGACCTATGTCGAGAGTGAGGATCGGATCCGCAGCTCGCCCGAGGCGTGGATGAAACCAGCCTCGGTAATGAACGCGGATTTTGCCGACCTGCCCGAGGCGATCGCCAACACGTTGGTCGTCGCGCAGCGGTGCGCGGTAATGGCGCCGTCCCGGAAGCCGATCCTGCCGACGCTCGCGGGCGATCTGGCGGGCGAGGCGCAGATGCTGCGCGACGACGCGCATGCTGGGCTCGAGCGCCGCCTCGCCCGAATCACTGAGCTGCACGGCGAGCAGGAGGGCGACTGGCGTAAGCCGTACCGCGACCGGATCGATTTCGAACTCGACGTGATCATCCAGATGGGCTTCCCGGGCTATTTTTTGATCGTCGCGGACTTCATCAAATGGGCGAAGGACCACGACATTCCGGTCGGCCCGGGCCGTGGTTCGGGCGCCGGCTCGGTCGTCGCCTGGGCGCTGACGATCACCGATCTCGATCCGATGAAGCTGGGGCTGCTGTTCGAGCGCTTCCTCAACCCGGAACGCGTGTCGATGCCCGATTTCGATATCGACTTCTGCGAAACGCGACGCGGCGAGGTCATTCGCTACGTCCAGGAAAAATATGGCCGCGACCAGGTCGCGCAGATCATCACCTTCGGGAAGCTGAAGGCCCGCGCCGTGCTCAAGGACACAGGCCGTGTGCTGCAGATGAGCTATGGCCAGGTCGACCGGCTCGCAAAGCTGATCCCCAACCATCCGACCGATCCGTGGACGCTGGAGCGCGCGCTGAACGGCGTGACGGATCTCGCGCGCGAATATGCCAACGACAACGGCGTGCGCCGGCTGATGGACCTGGCGATGAAGCTGGAGGGCCTACCGCGCCACTCGTCGACTCACGCGGCCGGCGTGGTGATCGGCGACCGGCCGCTGAGCGAGCTGGTGCCGCTGTACCGCGATCCGCGGTCCGACATGCCCGTGACGCAGTTCGACATGAAATATGTCGAGGGCGCGGGGCTGGTGAAGTTCGATTTCCTCGGGCTCAAGACGCTGTCGGTGCTGCAAAAGGGCGTGCAATTGCTCGCCAAGCGCGGCGTGATCGTCGATCTCGATGCGCTCGAATGGGACGATGCCGGCGTCTATGCGCTGCTTCAGAAGGGCGACACCGTCGGCGTGTTCCAGCTCGAATCCGAAGGCATGCGGCGGACGCTGTCGGCGGTGCGGCCGAGCAATTTCGGTGACATCATCGCACTCGTCTCGCTGTACCGTCCGGGCCCGATGGACAATATCCCGTCGTTTGGTCGTCGTAAGAACGGCACCGAAGACATTGTCTATCCTCACAAATTACTCGAACCGATCCTGTCCGAGACGTACGGCATCTTTGTCTACCAGGAACAGGTGATGCAGGCCGCGCAGGTGCTGGCGGGCTTCTCGCTCGGCGGCGCCGATCTGCTGCGCCGCGCGATGGGCAAGAAGGTGAAGGCCGAGATGGACGCGCAGCGGGCGGGGTTCGTCGAGGGCTGCCTGAAGGTCAACGGGATCAAGGCGCAGGAAGCCAATGCGCTGTTCGACCTGATCGACAAGTTCGCCGGCTACGGCTTCAACAAGAGCCACGCCGCGGCCTATGCGCTGCTGGCGTACCAGACCGCGTGGCTGAAGGCGCATCACCCGGAGGAATTTTACGCCGCGTCGATGTGCTATGATCTGCACCAGACCGACAAGCTGGCGATCTTCGTCGACGACATGCGCCGGATGGGCGTCGCGGTGCTGCCGCCGTGCATCAATGCCAGCCAGGCGGAGTTCGATGTCGAGGCCGCGGGTGAGGGCCTTGCGGTGCGCTTTGCGCTCGGGGCGCTGAAGAGCGTCGGCGAGGGCGCGATGGAGAAGCTGATCGTCGAGCGGGTCGCGAACGGCCCGTTCGGGTCGCTCGATGCGCTGGCCAAGCGCGTCGATCCGCGGTTGCTCAACAAGCGGCAGCTGGAAACGCTGGCGGCGGCGGGCGCGTTCGACGGCATCGAGGACAACCGCGCTGGGATCCACGCGACCGCCGAGACGATCCTTGCGATCGCCGCACGGACGCACGACGCGAAGACCAGCGGGCAGGGTGGCCTCTTCGGCGACGCCGAGCCCGCGGGCGACGCGATCAAGCTGCCGGCCGGGGTGCGCTGGACGCTCAGCCAGCGGATGGAGCAGGAGAAGGAGGCGTTCGGTTTCTATTTCTCGTCGCATCCGGTCGACCGCCACCGCCACATCGCCAACAGCCACGGCGCGCGCGCCTATACGATGCTGAGCGAGCTCAACATTCCCGACGACGGCAGCCGGGCCGGCGCGACGATGGCGGTGCTGGTCGAGGATGCGCGCTGGCGGACCTCGGCACGCGGCAAGCGTTACATGATGGCGCAGCTGTCGGATGCGAGTGGTCAGTTCCAGGCGACCTGCTTCGACGATGCGGTCGCCGCCGATCTCGAAGAAGCCGCGAAGATCGGCGGCTGCGGGCTGATCACCGTCGAGCTCGACCGCAAGCCGGGCGAAGACACGCCGCGCGTGTCCGTCAAGCGCATTCAGCCGTTCGAAAGCCTGGCCGCGACCGCGCGGTTCCAGGCGGTGGTGACGATCGACCACCCGTCCGCGTTTGCCGCGCTGTCGCAGCTGCTGTCCGCGCATCGCGGCGCGCGGGGCGAGGTGCGGGTCAAGGCGGGCGACATCACGATCCTGCTGGGGCGCGACTTCCTGCTCGACGGGGAGCTCGCCGGACATATCGAGACCGTGCCGGGCGTTACGGGGATCGAGCTGAAAACGTCGGAGATGCGGCTCGCGCTGGTCGGCTAGGACGGGCCGGTGTCTCCCCCTGCATCATGCCCGTGCAGGGCGGCATTTCCGGTGCGGGCCACAGAGCTTGCCCCACTTAGATCCCAGCCTTCGCCGGGATAACGAGGGGCACGCGACCGTCGGGAACTGATCGGAATGACGAGTCGTGCGTTGAACGACCATGACAGACAGGAACGACATCATATGACGCCACCGGCACAAAAATGGATCGGCGGCGCGATGCTGGCCACCGTCTCGGGGCTCGGCCTCGCCTTCTACGCCAACCGCGTCGCGCGCGCCGCTGAGGCGCTGGTCCCGGCGGAGGGCCAATTTCTCGGCGTTACCGGTGGGCGGTTGCACTACGTCGACAGGGGCAACGGCCCGGCGATCGTGATGATCCATGGACTTGCCGGGCAATTGAGCAATTTCAGCTACATGCTGCCCGATCATCTCATTGACTCGCACCGAGTGATCGTGGTCGACCGGCCTGGATCAGGCTATTCAACGGCGGATGTCGGCACCACACCGGGATTGATCGCGCAGGCCGCGATGATCGCCGAACTGATCGTCGCATTGAAGCTCGACCGCCCGCTTCTGGTCGGCCACTCGCTCGGCGGAGCGGTCTCGCTCTCGCTGGCGCTCGACCACCCGGAGCTTGTCCGCGGACTCGCCCTGATCGCGCCGCTCACGCAAATCCAGAGAAACGTGCCAGACAGCTTCCGTGGGCTGGCGATGGTCCCGCAATCGGCGCGCATGGTGTTCGCGCAGACGATCGGAACGCCACTGAGCAAACTGACCGCGCGTCAATCGCTCGCCGCGGTATTCGCGCCAGAGGTGCCGCCGGAGGATTTCGGTATTCGCGGCGGCGGCGTCTTGTCGCAACGCCCCAGCGCGATCGCCGCAGCATCCGCCGACCTGTTCGGGGCGAATGCCGACCTCAAACAGATGGTGCCGCGCTATGCCCAGCTGCGCGTGCCTACCAGCATCCTGTTCGGGCGCCAGGATGCGATTCTCGACCCTGGCCTGCACGGCCACCGCACCGCAGCGATCGTTCCCGGCGCCAAGATGGAAACCATCGAGGGAGGGCATATGCTGCCGGTCACGCTGCCCGATGCCACTGCCCGCTTCGTGAGGGCTGCATTCGCCTATGGCCATACCGAACGCGATCTGGAAAAAACACGCCGCAACACCATATAACAGCTAGCAAAAACGATAGGCGGAACGCGGAGATGGCAAGCGGTTGGGCCCCGGATGGGGCGGTCCAGGACCAGATCGACGACACGATCATGGATGCGGTGCTGAGCGCGCGCGCACGGATGCCGGCGGGCGAGGGAGAGACGCACTGTCTGGAATGCGGCGACGAGATCCCGCCGGCGCGACGGCTGGCGCTTCCCGGTGCGCGGACCTGCGTCGTGTGCCAGTCGACTCGCGACCAACGACCGGGAAACGCAGGTTTCAATCGGCGGGGAAGTAAAGACAGTCAGCTGCGGTAAACGCCGCAATCTCAGACGCTAACGGCCTTTACCTCCCTACCCCCGTCGCCAAATACGCGCAGATACCGCGCGATTTCCCCAGGGTCACCGGTGGCCTTGGCAGGGTTGTCCGAAAGCTTCACCGCGGGCCGGCCGTTCGCAGCCACGACCTTGCAAACCAGAGAGATCGGCACGAGTGCTTCGCCGCCTTCGGGATCGCAGCCGCGGAAATCGTTGGTAAGGTTCGTCCCCCAGCCGAAGCTGGTACGCACGCGTCCGTCGAAGTGGCGATAGGTCGCCTCGATCGATCCGACATCCATGCCGTCGGAGAAGATCAGCAGCTTGGTACGCGGGTCGCGGCCCTTGTCCTGCCACCACCGGATGATCTGCTCACCGCCGGCGATCGGCGGTGCGCTGTCGGGGCGAAAGCCGGTCCAGTCTGCAACCCAGTCGGGCGCCCGCGCTAGTAACGAGGTCGTCCCGAAGGCGTCGGGCAGCGCGATCAGCAGATTGCCGTGATAGGAGGCACGCCATTCCTCGAGCACGCGATACGGCGCATCGGCGAGGTCGGCATCGCTGTCACTGAGCGCCGCGGCGACCATCGGCAGTTCGTGCGCGTTGGTACCGATCGCCTCGAGATCGGCGTCCATCGCGAGCAGAACGTTGGACGTTCCTTTGAAGCGATCCCCTAGCCCTTCCTTGAGCGCCTCGACGCACCAGCGCTGCCACAAGAACCCGTGGCGTCGGCGTGTCCCGAAATCCGAAATGACGAGGTCGGGGAGTTCGCGCAGGCGCTCGACCTTGTCCCATAGCTTGGCTTTGGCGCGCGCGTAGAGGATGTCGAGCGCGAACCGGCCATGATTGCGCATCGCGGCGCGCGCGCGCAGTTCGTTGACGATCGCGAGCGCGGGGACCTCCCACATCGTGGTGTGCGTCCAAGGGCCGTCGAAATGCAGCTCGAACTGGCCATCGACCGTGCGAAGCTCATAGGGCGGGAGCTGGAAATCGGCGAGCCAGGCGAGGAAGTCTGGCGCGAACATCCGGGCCTCGCCGTAGAAGCTGTTGCCCGCGAGCCAGATCAGCTCCTTCTTGGCGAAGCGCAGCGTGCGCGCGTGATCCAGCTGCGCGCGCAGTTCGCCTTCGTCGATCGTATCGGCGAGCCGGATGCCGCGCGATCGGTTGATGAGCGCGAAGCTGACCTGCGTGTCCGGGTGCAGCCGCCGGATCATCTGCAGCATCAGGAGCTTGTAGAAATCGGTATCGAGCAGGCTGCGGATGACGGGATCGAGCCGCCAGCCGTGATTGTAGGTCCGCGTCGCGATGTCGGTGAAAGCCATGATGCTGCATGCCCAATCGCCGCGTGGTCTGGCCAGCGGATTATCGCCGGAGCGCCCAAACCGACGCTCTACTGTCTGGCTGCGACATGCGCTATCGGGGGCGATCCACAGCAGAGCGATGATCCATGACCGACATGATCGACAAGGCAGGCCTGAGCGTTGCACCCGAACTCGTCCGGTTCATCGAGGGCGAGGCGTTGCCGGGCGCGGGGATCGCCGCGCCTGCGTTCTGGTCGGGGGTCGCCGACGTCTATGCGCGATTCGCCCCCGAGAATGCGCGACTGCTGGCAGTGCGTGACGCGATGCAGGCGCAGATCGACGCATGGCATGACGAACAGGGCGGTGCGGTGATCGATCCTGCGGGCTATCGCGCGTTCCTGACCGAAATCGGCTATCTGGTCCCCGAGCCAGCGCCGTTCGCGATCACATCGACAAACGTCGATCCCGAGGTCGCGACGCTGGGGGGGCCGCAGCTGGTGGTGCCGATCCTGAACGCGCGGTTCGTGCTGAACGCGGCGAATGCGCGGTGGGGCAGCCTGTACGATGCCTTGTACGGGACCGACGCGATCCCGGGCGTAGCGGCGGGCAAGGGGTATGACCCGGTCCGCGGGGGCGCCGTCGTCGCCTGGGCGAAGGCGTTTCTGGACCGCGCTGTGCCGTTGGCGACCGGATCGTGGACGGACTTTGCGGGCGGCGACCCTGGTCTCGCTGATCCAGCGCAGTTGGTCGGGCGATCAGGGAGCAATTTACTGTTCCAGCACAACGGCCTTCATATCGAACTTGTGATTGACCCCGAACATCCCATCGGCCGCGATGACCCGGCCGGAATTGCCGATGTCGTGCTCGAATCGGCGCTGTCGACGATCGTCGATCTCGAGGACTCGGTGGCTGCGGTCGACGCCGAGGACAAGGTCGCGGCCTATGCGAACTGGCTCGGGCTGATGAAGGGGGACCTGTCGGCCAGCTTTCAGAAGGGCGGCGAAACGCTGACGCGATCGCTCAACCCGGACCGCGTGTTCACGGGGGCAGATGGCGGCGACCTCCGGCTTCCCGGACGCAGCCTGTTGTTCGTCCGCAACGTCGGCCATCTGATGACGACGCCGGCGGTCCTTCTGCCCGACGGCAGCGAGGCGCCCGAGGGCATTCTCGACGGGATCGTGACGAGCCTGATTGCCCTCCACGACCTCAATGCGACGGGGCCGATCCGCAACAGCCGCGCCGGGTCGATCTACATCGTCAAACCCAAGATGCACGGGCCCGAGGAAGCGGCGTTCACCAACGCGCTATTCGACGCAGTCGAGGATCTGCTCGGCCTCGCACGCCACACGATCAAGGTCGGCGTTATGGACGAGGAGCGGCGGACGTCCGCCAATCTGGCGGCTTGCATCCACGCGGTGAAGGACCGCATCGTGTTCATCAACACCGGTTTCCTCGATCGCACCGGTGACGAGATGCACACGTCGATGCGGGCGGGCGCGATGCAGCGCAAGGGCGACATGAAGACGTCGGACTGGATCGCGGCGTACGAGGATCGCAACGTCCAGATCGGGCTCGCCTGCGGGCTGGCGGGTCGCGCCCAGATCGGCAAGGGGATGTGGGCGGCACCCGACCGGATGGCGGACATGCTGGCGCAGAAGGTCGGCCATCCGCGCACCGGCGCCAACACCGCCTGGGTCCCGTCGCCGACCGCCGCTACGCTGCACGCGACGCATTATCACGACGTCGACGTATTCGCGCGGCAGGCCGAGCGAGGCGCGGAGCCGGTTGCGTCGCTTGATCGGCTGCTGACGATCCCGCTGTCGCACGGGCGCAACTGGTCACCAGACGAAATCCGCGAGGAACTCGACAATAACGCGCAAGGGATCCTCGGCTATGTCGTGCGCTGGGTCGATCAGGGCGTGGGCTGTTCGAAGGTGCCCGACATCCACGATATCGGGCTGATGGAGGATCGCGCGACCCTACGTATCTCATCGCAGCATCTGGCGAACTGGCTGCTGCACGGCGTCTGCACGGCGGACGAGGTCGATGCCGCGTTGCTGCGGATGGCGGCCAAGGTCGACGCGCAGAATGCCAACGATCCGCTCTATCGGCCGATGACGGGGCATGCGGATACCAGCCTGGCGTTCCGGGCCGCCCGCGCGCTGGTGTTCGAAGGGGTCGACCAGCCCAACGGCTATACCGAGCCGCTGCTCCACCGCTTCCGTCAGCGCGTGAAGGCAGAGCGGCGCTGATGCCGCTGTACGAAATCGGTGGCCAGCGTCCGACCCTGCCGACAGACCGATCTGCATGGATCGCGCCATCGGCCGACGTGATCGGCGACTCGCGGTTGGGCGAGGGAGTGAGCGTCTGGTTCGGCGCGGTGATCCGCGCGGATAACACGCCGATCCTGGTGGGCGCAGGTACGAACGTCCAGGAGGGCGCGATGCTGCATTCGGATCCCGGCAGCCCGCTCACGATCGGCGAAGGCGTGACGATCGGGCATCACGCGATCCTGCACGGCTGTACGATCGGCAATAACGTGCTGATCGGGATGGGCGCGACCGTGCTCAACGACGCGGTGATCAGTGCGGACAGCCTGGTCGGCGCGGGCGCGCTGGTCACGGAGGGCAAGACGTTTCCGGCGGCGAGCCTGATCGTCGGCGTGCCGGCCAAGGCCGTCCGCACGCTGACGCCGGAGCAGATCGGGGCGCTGAAACGGTCGGCTGCGGCCTACCGCGCGCGCGGCGCCGCCTATGCGACGGACCTGAAACGCGTCGATTGATCGAGCGGCGCAAAACCCCGCGCAACAAAGCTGATCTTTCGTTCGCTTCATCATTGGCGATATTCCCTATATCGCCGCTGGGAATATGCTCTTGGAGCAAAGGGAGTACGCGCATGGGCTATGGAATTCGGACGGCGGGACTGGCGCTGGCGCTTGGCGTCATGGTGTCGGGCTGTTCGTCGCCGTCCGGCGGGGGCAAGGACGGGAAGGGCACCGTCCAGCTGCTCAACGTCTCCTACGACCCGACGCGCGAACTGTATAAACAGGTCAACGCTGCCTTCGCGGCCGACTGGCGGAAGCGGACCGGGCAGGCGGTGAGCTTCCAGATGAGCCATGGCGGTTCGGGCAAGCAATCGCGCGCGGTGATCGACGGGCTCGGTGCCGACGTGGTGACGCTGGCGCTGGCCTATGACGTCGACGCGATCGCCAAACGAGCCAAGCTGCTGCCGGCCAATTGGGAGACGCGACTGCCCGACAACAGCGCGCCCTATACGTCGACGATCGTGTTGCTGGTGCGTAAGGGCAATCCGAAGGGCATCCGCGACTGGGGCGATCTGGTGAAGCCCGGCGTCCAGGTCATCACCCCCAACCCCAAGACCAGCGGCGGCGCGCGGTGGAATTTCCTCGCTGCCTGGGGTTACGGCAAGCGCGCCGGCGGCGGCTCCGATGCGGCGGCGCAGGCCTATGTGGCCAAGCTTTTCGGCCACGTCCCGGTGCTCGATTCGGGCGCACGCGGCGCGACGACGACGTTCGTCGAGCGCGGCCTGGGCGACGTGCTGATCGCGTGGGAGAATGAAGCGCTGCTGTCGGAGAAGGAGCTCGGCAAGGGCAAGTTCGACATCGTTGTGCCGTCGATCTCGGTGCTCGCCGAGCCCTCAGTCGCGGTGGTCGATGCGAACGCCAAGAAGCACGGGACCGAGAAGGTCGCCGAGGCGTATCTGCGCTTCTTGTATACGCCCAAGGGGCAAGACATCGCCGCGAAGAATTACTACCGGCCGCGCGATGCGGCGGTGCTGGCGCGCTATGCGAGCGTGTTCCCCAAGGTCGAAACGCTGACGATCCGCGATTTCGGCGGATGGGACGCGGCGCAGACGCGGTTCTTCGCCGATGGAGGCGTGTTCGATACGATCTACTCCGGGCCGAAGCGCTGATCCATGGTGGCTGAGACCGCGCCCGCGGCTGGATGGCGTCGGGCGTCGGTGATCCCGGGGTTCGGGCTGACCTTCGGAATCACGCTCGCCTGGCTGGGGCTGATCGTGCTGATCCCGCTGACGACGATTTTCCTGCGGACCGCGGGGCTGGGCTGGGACGGGTTCGTCGCCGTCGGGCTCTCGCCGCGCGCGCTGGCGGCATACCGGCTGAGCTTTGGCGCCGCGTTCGCGGCCGCGGCGATCAACGCGGTGTTCGGGTTGCTGATCGCCTGGATCCTCGCGCGGTACGAATTTCCGGGCAAGCGGCTGGTCGACGCGGTGGTCGACCTGCCGTTCGCGCTGCCGACCGCGGTCGCGGGCATCGCGCTCGTGTCGCTCTATTCGAGCAACGGCTGGATCGGGTCGTTGCTCGAACCGCTGGGGGTCAAGGTCGCCTACACGCCGCTCGGCGTGGTCGTGGCGCTGGTGTTCATCGGGCTGCCGTTCATCGTCCGCACGGTGCAGCCGGTGCTTGCCGATCTGGGCGGTGACGTGGAGGAGGCGGCCGCGACGCTCGGCGCGACGCGGTGGCAGACGTTCGCGCGCGTCATCTTCCCGGCGATCGCGCCTGCGCTGCTGACCGGGTTCGCGCTCGCCTTCGCGCGCGGGGTCGGCGAATACGGGTCGGTCATCTTCATCTCGGGCAATATGCCGTATCGCTCGGAGATCGCGCCGTTGCTGATCGCCACCCAGTTGGAACAGTTCGACTATCAGGGCGCGACCGCGATCGCGTGCGTAATGCTGGTCGCGTCCTTCTCGATGCTGTTGCTGGTCAATCTGTTGCAGGCGTGGCGCGCCAAGCGGGGTACGCGATGAGCCGCCGGTCCGCGACCAGCGAGGGCGCGTTCATCCGGCGGCTGCTGATCGGCGTCGGTCTGGTGTTCCTGGCGATGTTCCTGGTGCTGCCGCTCGTGGTGGTGTTCGCACAGGCTTTTTCAAAGGGCTGGAGCGCGTTCGTCGAGGCGATCGTCCAGCCCGACGCGCTGGCGGCGATCCGGCTGACGTTGCTGGTCGCGGCAATATCGGTGCCGCTCAACTGCGTGTTTGGCGTGATCGCCTCCTGGGCGATCACCAAGTTCGATTTCCGCGGCAAGAGCTTGCTGATCTCATTGATCGACTTGCCATTCTCGGTGTCGCCGGTGGTCTCGGGCCTCATCTTCGTATTGCTGTTCGGCGCGCAGGGGTGGTTCGGGCCGTGGCTGATCGAACATGATGTGCGGATCATCTTCGCGGTGCCGGGGATCGTGCTGGCGACGGTGTTCGTGACCTTCCCGTTCGTCGCGCGCGAGCTGATCCCGCTGATGATGGAGCAAGGCCGCGATGACGAGGAAGCGGCGGTGTCGCTCGGCGCGTCGGGGTGGCAGGCGTTCCGGCGCGTGACGCTGCCCAATATCCGCTGGGGGCTGCTGTACGGCGTGCTGCTTTGCAACGCCCGCGCGATGGGGGAATTCGGCGCGGTATCGGTGGTGTCGGGGCATATCCGCGGGCTCACCAATACGATGCCGCTGCATGTCGAGATCCTCTACAATGAATATGATTTCGTCGGGGCCTTTGCGGTCGCCTCGCTGCTCGCGTCGCTTGCGCTGGTCACGCTAGTGCTGAAGAGCGTGCTCGAATGGCGCTTCGGCCACCATCACGCCAGGAGCGCGCATTGAGTATCGTCGTCGAACATCTGTCGAAGCGCTTTTCGGGCTTCGCCGCGCTGAACGGCGTCAGCCTCGAGGCGCGCCCGAAGGAGTTTCTCGCGCTGCTCGGGCCGTCGGGGTCGGGCAAGACGACGTTGTTGCGGATGATCGCCGGGCTCGACTTCCCCGATGCCGGGCGCGTGTTGTTCGATGGCGCCGACATGACCGATACGCCGGCCGCCGAGCGCCGGATCGGGTTCGTGTTCCAGAACTACGCGCTGTTCCGCCACATGACGGTCGCGGACAATATCGCGTTCGGCCTCACGGTGCGCAAACGCCGCGACCGGCCGGGCAAGGCCGATATCGCGCAGCGGGTGGCGGAGTTGCTCGACCTGATCCAGCTGCCGGAGATCGGCAAGCGCTACCCGGCGCAGCTGTCAGGTGGCCAGCGGCAGCGCGTGGCGCTGGCGCGCGCGCTGGCGGTCGAGCCGCAATTGCTGTTGCTCGACGAGCCGTTCGGCGCGCTCGACGCGCAGGTACGGAAGGATCTGCGGCGGTGGTTGCGGCATCTGCACGAGAAGATGGGGCTGACGTCGGTGTTCGTGACGCACGACCAGGAGGAGGCGCTGGAGCTGGCCGACCGTGTCGTGGTGATGAGCCAGGGCAAAATCGAACAGGTCGGCACGCCGGCTGAAGTCTATGATTCGCCGGCGACGGCGTTCGTGTCGCAGTTCGTCGGGGAGACGAACTGCCTGCCGGTGACGGTGGCGGGCGGGCGGGTGTCTTATGCCGGCACGCCAATCGCTGTGGAAGCCGATGCGATCGAGGGGGCGGGGGAGCTGCATTTCCGGCCGCATCAGGGTGAGATCGTGGATGCGGCCGAAGGCACGCTCGCGGTGCGGATCGACGCGATGCGGCCGCGCGGCGGGGGTTGGCGGGTCGAGGCGACGACGCGCGATGACCCGCGGCCGGTGGAGATCGACTTGCGCGAGGGGCCGGTACCGCGGGCGGGGGATGTAGCCGGGGTGCGGGTGACGGCATCGCGGGTATACGCGGCCTAGCCTCCCCGTCACCCCGGGCTTGACCCGGGGTCCCGCTTCTGGGGCGGAGTAGCGGGACCCCGGGTCAAGCCCGGGGTGACGAGTGTTTGGAATGACGATTTTTTAGAACGCCGGCAGCACCGCGCCCTTGTAGGTCTTTTCGATGAATGCCTTGGTCGCCGGGCTACGGAGCGCCGCGATCAGTTTCACTACGCGCGGGTCTTTCTCGCCGCCGGGCAGGCCCACGACGAAATTGACGTACGGGCTGTTCGCATCTTCTATCACCAGCGCGTCGCGAACCGGGTTGAGCTTCGCGTCGAGCGCGTAGTTGGTGTTGATCAGCGCGAGATCGACCTCGCCGAGCGTGCGCGGCAGGGTAGCGCCCTCCAGTTCGCGGAACTTCAGGCCCTTGGGGTTGGCGATGATATCGCGCAGCGTCGACAACGGGTTGGTCGGTACCTTCAGCCGAATCAACCCGGCCTTCTGCAGCAGCAGCAACGCGCGGCCACCGTTGCTCGGCTCGTTGGGGATCGCGACCGTCGCACCCTGCGGGATCGCGGCGATGCTCTTCCACTTGCGCGAATAGGCGCCGAGCGGCTCGACATGAATACCGGCATAGGGAACGAGATGCGTTCCGCGCGCGGCGTTGAACTCGTCGAGATACGGCTTGGTCTCGAAATAGCTGACGTCGATCTGCTTCTGCTCGACCTGCAGGTTGGGCTGGACGTAATCGTTGAAGACGCGAATCTGCAGATCGACGCCCTCCCTGGCCAGCGTCGGCTTGACCGATTCGAGGATCTCCGCGTGCGGCACCGCGGTGGCGGCGACGGTCAGCGTCTTGCCGTCGTCGGTCTTGGCGCCCGAACAGGCGGCGAGCGCGGTCAGCGACAGCGCGGCGATCAGGGTACGACGGTTCATCGGATTTCCTAGCGTCTGGTGTAGTGGCGGGCGAGGGCATCGCCGGCAAACTGGATGGCTTGGACGAGCAGGACGAGCAGGACGACGGTGACGATCATCACGTCGGTCTGGAACCGCTGATAGCCGAAGCGGATCGCGAGATCGCCGAGGCCCCCGGCACCCACCACCCCCGCCATCGCGGTGAACGAGACCAGCGCGACCGCAGTCACGGTCGCGCCCGCGATCAGCCCGGGCAGCGCCTCGGGGATCAGCGCGCCGGTGACGATGCGCCGCGTGGTCGCGCCCATGGCCTGCACCGCCTCGATCGTGGTGCGGTCGACTTCCTTCAGCGATCCCTCGACCAGGCGCGCATAGAAGGGTGCGGCGCCGACGACGAGCGGCGGGATCGCGCCGGCGACGCCCAGCGAGGTGCCGACCAGCGTGACGGTCAGCGGGATCATGATGATCAGCAGCATGATGAACGGGATCGAGCGCAGGATGTTGACGACCGTTCCGATCACGCCGTGGCCCAGCCGGCTCTCCCCCAGCCGGCCTTCGCCGGTCAGATACAGCAGCACGCCGAGCGGCAGGCCGACCAGGATCGTCAGCACGAGCGATCCGCCGAGCATGATCAGCGTGTCCAGACACGCCTGGCCGATATCGCGCCAGTCGACGTTCGCGAACAGCGCGCTCATGCCGCCAACGCCGCGAGCATGCGCTGTGTCGCACCGTGCGCCGGGGCGGCGAAGATGTCGGCGACCGCGCCGGTCTCGACAACGCGGCCCTGGTCAAGCACTGCCATGCGGTCACACACGGCGCGAACGACCTCCATTTCGTGGGTGATCAGGACGATGGTCAGGCCGAGGTCCCGGTTGAGGTCGCGAAGTAGCGCAAGCACCTGCCGCGTCGTCTCCGGATCGAGCGCGCTGGTCGCCTCATCGCAGAGTAGCACGTCCGGATCGGTTGCGAGCGCGCGCGCGATGCCGACTCGCTGTTTCTGCCCGCCCGAAAGCTGCGCGGGGTATTTGTCGGCTTGGTCGGAAAGCCCGACCCGCGCGAGCAGCCCGGCCACTTTGGCATCGCGCTCGGCACGCGGCAGGTCGGCGAGTTTCAGCGGGAAGGCGACGTTCGCGGCGACGGTGCGCGACGAAAGCAACCCGAAATTCTGGAAGATCATGCCGATCCGCCGCCGCAGCACGCGTAGCGCTGCGGGTGCGAGGCTCGCGATATTGGTGCCGTCAACCTCGACGCGGCCAACAGTCGGGCGTTCAAGCGCGTTGATCAGGCGGATCAGCGTCGACTTGCCCGCGCCCGACTGGCCGATCACGCCGAACACCTCGCCACGCGCGACATCCAGCGAGACGCCGGACAGCGCCGCAGCGCTGGCACCCACGTACCATTTTTCGACTTCGACAAGGCGAATCATGCCGAACCCATGACCTGTACCGCGAACCGCTCCATCTCTTCGGCCTGCGGGCTCATCTGCAACAGCAGCAGGTCGACGCCCGCTGCCGCATATTCCTCCACCCGCTCCTTCAGCTGCTCGGGCGTGCCGACAAGATTCGGGCGCAAACCGCGGTTCGAGACCGAATATTCCTGGATCTTCAATTCGCGCTCGAGCTGCGTACCCGACAGCCACTGGTCGAAATTGGCATAGCCGGCGGGCAGCTCGGCGACCGTCGTGATGCGCTCGAGCTCGCGCTTCGCCTCGGCTTCGCTATCGCGGACGATCGCATAGGCGGCCATGCCATACTGCATCGGCGCACCGCCTGCGGCCTCGCGGCGTGCGGCCATGTCGGCAATCTTGGGTATGATTGCCGACGCGGGGTCTCCGTGCATGACATAGGCGTCACACTGCGCGGCGATCATCGTCTTGGCCTTCTCGCTCTCGCCGCCGGCATAGACCGTCGGGCGCTTCGCGGGTTTCGGCGCGCAGATCGCGTTCTCGGTGGTGTAGAAACTGCCCTCGAAGCTGAACCGCTCCTCGGTCCAAAGCCCGTCGACCACGGTCAGCCATTCGGCGGTGCGCGCGTAGCGATCGTCGTGCTGGTCGAACTGCAGGCCGTATTGCTTCGCCTCGTCCGCCCACCAGGACGACACGACGTTGAGCGCGAGACGGCCGCCGGAAATGCGGTCGATGTTCGCCGCCGCCTTCGCGAACAAAGCGGGGTGGTGGAAATTGGGGCGGACCGCGACCATCAGCTCGACCGAGTCCGTCACCGCGGCGAGCGCGGCGGCGGTCGACCAGGCGTCGAGCGCGGGCTGTTCGACGCCCTTGATGTCGTTGAGGTTCAGTTCGGCGATGAGCGTCAGGTCGTAGCCCCAGCGCTCGGCATTCTGCGTCAGCGCCTCGGTATAGGCCCAGCTCGCCTCCATCCCCTCGTCGGGCACGTTGCGCAGCCAGCCGCCGAAGACGGGGGTCCAATATCCATAGCGCATCAGCGGGCCTTTTCGATGGTGTCGATCAGGTAATCCACGAGCCGGTCGTGCGGGTCCCAGCCGAGGACATCGAGCGGCTTCGCGACGAAGTTGGACAGCGCGTTGATGTCGTAGAAGCGCGCCACGCCGTCGCGGTCGTCGATCATGACCTCGACCCCGCCGACGTCGAGATCGACCGCGCGCGCGATGCGTTCGGCGGCGTCGCGGAGATCGGCAGGGGGCTCGGCCGACGCCATCGAGATGCCGGACCCGGGAACCACGCACGCGTCGGCGGGGCACAGATCGAACGCGCCGCCGCCCGCGACGTCGATCGCATAGAGATAGGCACGGTCGAGCGTCTCGATCCGGGTGATCGCGCCGCCGCGGACGGGGACATAGTCCTGCACCAGCAACACGCCGTCGACGCTGGTCGGCAATGCGCCATCGGCGACCGCGGCGCGCAGTTCGTCGAGGCTGTCGAACTTGACGATGCCGGCGCCCGATCCGCCGATATTCGCCTTCACGACCAGTGGGAAGGCGAGCGTGGCCGCGGCGGAGACGACATCGGCGGCGCGGTGGACCACCCGGGTTTCCGGTATCGCGAGCCCAAGCGAGGCGATCAGCGACAATTGCCGCGCCTTCGACGCGTCAATCGCGAGCACATGCGCGCCGTTCACGACGCGCGCGCCGAAGCGCTGCCAATGGTCGAGCAGCGCCATGGTGTGAAAGATCGGATGCTCGCTGGACCGTAGGAAACTCGACATCGCGATCCGGTTGAACACCACGCGTGCGGGTGCGGTGCGATCGGCGGGGTTCCAGTCGCCCGCCGGCGTCGCGCGGCTATAGTCGACGCCGCGACGGTCGAGCGCGGCGAACAGCGGCACGAACCACGCAGGATGTTCGTAGAGAAGGGTGAGATCGGTCATCCGCGCGCCGTGCCACGCCGCACGCTGGTCTGCCAAGGCACGCAACCCTTGCCCTCTGCCAAGTTTAGTTTGTCGTGCCGGCCTTCGAACGTTTGCCGCTTCTAAAGGGCGTCCAACAGGTGTACGTGGATACTTGAAAGGTTCAGGCCCCAAATGCACAGCGAAGCGCAACGAGTCGCCCGACTGAGGTCGATGGTCTTCCTCATAGAGGAAGCGCTGCGGATCGCGGATGAGGGCGACAATCCTTTGCTTGGCGCAAAACTGAGCGACTGCATCGATTCGATCGAATGCGAACTCGAAGCCTATATCGCCAACGGCGTCGCGGTGAAAAACATCGCCTGAGCGAAGGTCGCGGCGGGTAAGGCTGGCGGAAGAGGTGGGATTCGAACCCACGGATGGCTTGCACCATCGCCGGTTTTCAAGACCGGTTCCTTAAACCACTCGGACACTCTTCCCTGCGGCGTATCGTCTAGATGCCGGGGCGACGGATCGCAACCTTGCCAGTGCGTTGCTCTGCCGGCATGCGGACGCAATGGACCTCGACGCGCTGCTGTATCATTATTTCGGGACTACCGACCTGGAGGCGCTCGACCAGAATGCGGTCGATGTCGGCATAGACCGCGTGGCGGTCGCGTTTGGAACGGAGCGCGAAGCGGGGCGGCGGTTCGCCTTATGGGCGCTGCTGCATGCGTTCGGTCATGCACCGGACCCGCGGGTCGCATTCAAGTCGCCGCGTGAGCGCGAGGCCGCCGCGATGTATGCCCGCGCCGCGGCCGGCGCCGAACAGGCGATCGACGACTAGGGGGGCGCTATCCCAGCTATCGTCTTGTGGGTTCGGCAAAATGCTGCCTGCCTGCGTAAACCGGAGGACGCAACGCTCGCGGCTTCGCTGCGTTGTCCGCCTACGCGTACCCACGATCCGAAGGTTTGAGGCTCTGCCCTTTTCTGCATGCGTATCCGTCGTCGCTGATGTACGCCGCCTCGCCACGGCGTGGGACCAGGTGAATGGCGACGAGTGCTTTCCCGCGGACAGGATCGCGGCGCTCCACGCAGTCGGTGCGACTGCGGCATTCACGCGGATGGAGGTGCGGACCGACGCGCTGACCGACGTATTGCGCGCGGTTGGCGGCGCTGATCTGAGCCTCGGTCGCGTGTACGAGGGGCACGTCAACGCGGTGCAGTTGGTGGAGACCTACGGCGATGCCGCCCAACGCGAAACGCTCGCCGCGGACGTGTCTGCAGGGTGCATCTACGGGGTCTGGAATACCGAACCGGCGCCAGGACTCGCGCTGAACACGGCTGGCGACGGTAGCGTGACGTTGGAAGGCGCCAAGAGCTTCGCGACGGGGGCAGGGTATCTCGATCGGATCCTGGTGACCGCGCGGGATGCCAACGGTGCGAAGCAGCTTTTCCTCGTCGACATCGCGGAAAAGTCCGCGCGCGCGGACAACAGCGGCTGGCGGGTGCGCGGGATGCGCGGCACGCAGAGCGGCACGTTCGATTTTTCGGGCCTGCCGGTCAGCGCCGCGGAGCGGATCGGGGCGCCGGGCGATTACGAACGCGAGCCGCGGTTCAGTGCGGGGGCGTGGCGGTTCACCGCGGTGCAGCTTGGTGCGGTCGAGGCACTGGTGCGGCATCTGCGTGCGCATCTGATCGAGAGCGGCAAGGGCGACGATCCGATTCAGCGGCTGCGCTTCGGAGCATGCGTCTCGGCGACACGAAGCGCGGCGCTGTGGGTGCGGCAGGCGGCGCACGCGGCCGAGACCCAGGCGGAGGGCGCGATTCCGCTGGTGCTGATGACCCGCGGGATCGTCGAGGAGGCGGGGCTCGCGGTGATGGAGACGGCCGCGCGCACCGTCGGGACCGCCTCGTTCTTCGCCGGCAGCCGGATCGATCGGATCACGCGCGACCTGGGGCTGTATCTGCGTCAGCCGGTGCCCGACCAGGCCCGCGACCGCGCCGCGGCAGCGTGGCTGGAGGCGGATCACTGGGGCGAGGATGGCTGGTGGTAGCACCGGGGCATCGCGCGTGGAGACAGCTGTTGCGCCGCGCGCGGCTGTTGCCGGTGCGTGAGGGGGCAAGGGGCGGGGCGTGGCTCGTGCTGGCGCCGCATCCCGACGACGAAAGCCTGGGCTGTGGCGCGTTGATCGCCACGCTCGCAGCAGCCGGCAGCACGGTGCATACCGCGTTCCTGACCGACGGCGCAGGATCGCACCCCGATGCGCCGGGCTGGAGCGGGGGTCGCATCGCCGGGGTTCGCGCGCAGGAAGCCGGGGCGGCGTTGCGCATGCTGCGCGGGGCGGCGAGTCCGTTGCATCTCGATTGGTCCGACGCCGCGCCGAGCGGGCCTGGGGACCGCGCGTTCGATCGCAGCGTCAGAATGTTGGCGGCATGGTGCCGACGGCGTGGCGTCACGCGGATCGCGGTCACTTGGGGCGGCGAGCCGCATTGCGACCATGAGGCGGCGGCGGCGCTGGCGCATGCGGTCGCGCGGCGATGCCGCGTGTCCCTCTATTATTATCTCGTTTGGGGATGGACGCTGCCCGATCTCGCTGAGCGCGTACGCGGGTTGGCGGCGCGATCGGTGGCGACAGCGGCGGGGCGTCCGCGCCAGCATCGCGCGATCCGCTGCCACCGCACGCAGCTCGGTGGCCGGATCGTTGGCGCGCGCGAGAATTTCCGGTTGCCGCGCGCGATGCTGCGGCTCGCGGACCGACCGATCACCCTGTTGCTGGAGGCTGGCCATGCGCCGTGAACGATCGATCGAGTCCGACTATTTCGAGACGCTGTACCGGGAGCAGGGCGACCCGTGGGATTTCGAGACGAGCCCGTATGAGGCGGCGAAATATCGCGAGACGCTCGCCGCCCTGCCACTTGGCCGGTTCGCAAGCGCTCTGGAGGTCGGATGCGCGAACGGTGTGTTGACCGTGCAGCTCGGCGCGCGCTGCGACGCGTTGCTCGCGGTCGACGTATCGTCGACCGCGCTCACGGCGGCACGCGCGCGCTGCGCCGAGCAGCCGGGGATCGCCATCGAGCAGCGCCGGCTGCCCGCGGAGGCACCCGACGGGACGTTCGATCTCGTGCTGTTGTCGGAGGTCGTCTATTACTGGGACAGTGCGGACATACTGGCGATGGGCGCGTATTTGCGCGGTGCGGTGCGATCAGGCGGCCGGGTGCTGCTCGTCCACTGGACCGGCGAGACGGACTATCCCAAAGGCGCGGACGACGCCGTTGCCGAACTGTTGGCCGCGCTGGAGCCCGTCATGGTCGAGCGCAGCGACCGGCACGAGGCGTACCGGCTCGATCTGTGGCGGATGCCCTAAGCGGATTCCGCGGATCAAGCCTTGCGCTTCGGCGATCTCAGCCGGCAAAGTCAGGAAACTGAGCTGGTCGCTGGGTCGGGCGCCGTTCGCCGACAATGCTGCCGACATCCGGTATACCTCGTGCAACGGCGCATCTGCCGGCTGTTGGATCCAGCGCGCCACGGTGTCGGCCATCCCGCCACGGGCGCGACCCGCCGTCCGACAAGAGGTGAACACACGGACGTCGAGCGGGTGACGCACGCACGCGCCAGCGGCGCGGATCCGGTCAAATAACGCGCGGTCCTCGCCTACGACCGGTGTGGGCGCGCCACCGATCTGCCGATACAGACCGAGCGACAGCGCAATGCTCGCACCGCCTTCGTAGAAATGGCGCGGCCAGGGATCGTGCGGAACCGGTTCGGTCGCCGCACGCAGATAATCGAGCGCGGTGAAGTAGCGACCGAGCTGGTTCAATCTATGACGCGCGTCCGCGCCGAGCGCGGCACGGTCGTCACGAAGCGTGAAAGCGCGGCCTGCAACGGCATCGGCCCCCGCATCGAGATGCGCGGCGGTCCGTTCGATCCAGTCCGGCGCGACATAGGTGTCCGCATCGGTCGACAACAACAGGTCGTGATCGGCGCCCAGTAGGTCGGATGCCGCGTCGAGTGCCAAGCGTCGCGCGAAGCCGGCGTGGCGAGCGCCGGGGAGCATCGATATCGCGCGCCATACGGATATAGCGTGGCGGGGACGCCAGGCGCGGAGGATGGCAAGGCTGTCGTCATGACAGTCGTTTGCCAATGCAACGATCGTCACGCGCCCGGCGTATCGCCCGGCCGCCACGTCGATCGCGTCGAGACAGCCGGCGAGATGGGTGGCCTCGTTCTTGACCGGTATCGCAACCGCAACCGCCCGGGATGAACCGGGCGGTCGGGTTGTTGGTACGCAGCTTCCAATCAAGCGGCGTCGGGCGCCAGGAACGCCGCGGCGTCCAGATCGACATCCAGCTCACGCTCCCACAGCCGCATCTGGCCGCAGGTGTCGAGGAAGGCCTTGGCGTCGCCAGACGTGAGCGCGATCACGCCCTCGTCCATATCCTCGTCGGCGATGCCGGCCTTTTCGAGGAACGGCTTCGCCTCCGCGGTATAGCCGATGAACTTCAGATGCGCGAAGGCATCGTTAACGAAGTCCTTCGCAGTCTTGTCCTTCGACAGCATCTTTGCACCGTCGGCAGACACGACGATCGCCACAGCGTCGTAGAGGATCGAAGGACCACCATCGACCTTCTGGTCCGCCGGCAATAGCATACCATCGTCTAGCTTGGCCCCGCCGACCTTCGGCGCGATGATCTCATGCACCGCACCCGCCGCATTGACGGCATCGACCAGCGCGTTGACCGTCTTGGCCGATGCACCGTCGGTCACGAGGATGCCAAGCTTGCGGCCCTTGAAGCTGCCCTTCGCGTTCTTGACGATGCTGAGCGCATCGGACGCCGGCAGATCCTGGCGCGTTTCCACCGCAGCCTTGGCGGCGGGGGGCATCGCGGTCAGGCCAAGGCCGGTGGCGACCGTCTTCGCCAGATCCTCGTCGATATTGCGCAGGTGACCGACCATCGTTTCGCGGATGTCGACACGGACCACCTTCGACAGCTCGAACGTCAGCGCATCGCCGATATGCTTCTTCTCGATCTCGGCCTGGCTGATGAAGAACTGGCGCGCCTGGCTGTAATGGTCGGCGAAGGTCGCCGAACGGACCTGCGCCTTGCGGCCGGTTTCCTGCGCCGGGAAGTGCTTGTAGCCGCGGGTCGGGCTCTCGCGCGGGCCGCCCCAGCTATTGGGTTCATAGTTCACGCGACCCTTGGGGTTGCGCATCGCCATGTGGCCGTCCTGCTGATAGTTGTTCACCGGAACCTTCGGCGCATTGACCGGGATATGCGTGAAGTTCGGCCCGCCGAGGCGCTTCAACTGCGTATCGAGATACGAGAAGTTGCGGCCCTGCAGCAGCGGATCGTTGGTGAAGCCGATGCCCGGTACGACGTTCTGCGTGCAAAACGCGACCTGCTCGGTCTCGGCGAAGAAATTGTCGACGAGGCGATCGAGCTTGAAGCTGCCGATGATGCGGACCGGAATCTGCTCCTCGGGGATGATCTTGGTTGCGTCGAGCACGTCGAATTCGAAGCTGTCGGCGAAGTCGTCGTCGAACAGCTGGACGCCCAGATCCCATTCGGGGAAGTCACCCTGGTCGATCGCGTTCCACAGGTCGCGTCGATGGAAATCGGGATCGGCGCCGTTGAGCTTGACCGCCTCGTTCCACAGCACCGACTGCATGCCGAGCTTCGGCTTGAAGTGGAACTTGACGTAGGTCCCCTTGCCCTCGGCGTTGACCAGCCGGAAGGTGTGGACGCCGAACCCCTCGATGAAGCGGAAGCCGCGTGGGATCGTCCGATCCGACATGATCCACATGATCATGTGCATCGATTCCGGCGTCAGGCTGATGAAATCCCAGAAATTATCGTGCGCGGTTTGTGCCTGAGGGAAGCCACGGTCGGGTTCCTGCTTCGCGGCGTGCACCAGATCGGGGAACTTGATCGCGTCCTGGATGAAGAACACCGGGATGTTGTTGCCGACGATGTCCCAATTGCCTTCGGGGGTATAGAATTTTGCTGCAAACCCGCGGACGTCTCGCGCCAGATCGGCCGAACCCTTGTTGCCCGCCACCGTCGAGAAGCGGACGAACATGGGCGTGTCGACACCGACATCGCTGAGGACCTTGGCAACGGTGACGTCCGCCAGGCTTTCCTTGAGCGTAAACGTGCCGTGCGCGCCATAGCCGCGGGCGTGGACGACACGCTCGGGGATACGCTCGTGATCGAAGTGGAAGATCTTCTCGCGGAAGTGGAAATCGTCGAGCAGGTGCGGACCACGGTCGCCGACCTTGAGCGTGTTCTGGTCGTCCGCGATCGGCACGCCCTGCTGCGTGGTCAGGACGTCGCCGCCGTCCCGCGCGATCTGGTGAAGCTCGCCGCCATTGCCGACCTCAGTGTCGAAGGTCGGCTCGGGCGCAGTTGCGTCCGGCTTGGTCGTGCTGTCGGTCATGGAAATTCCCCGTAACGGTGTCGAACGTCCAAAGCCTGGCGATGTCAGCAAGTTGCACGTACTGATCGACATCAGCCTGATTGTTTAACGCAGATTGCTGGCGCGCCGGCGGCGGAGCAACCGCGCCCGGGGTGCGTTGAGGAGCGATCATCCCGCCAGAGAGAGCGACCACCAATGCATATCGACCTGAAGGGCCAGGTGGCGATCGTCACCGGCGCCAGTTCCGGCCTCGGGCGCGCCACCGCGATCACCTTCGCCAAGGCCGGCGCCAGCGTCGCGGTCAACTACAACAGCAGCCACGACAAGGCCGAGGAGGTCGTTGCCGAAATCGAGCGTGACGGCGGCACCGCCTTCGTCTTCGAGGCAGACACGTCGGACGAAGCCGCAGTGCAGGCTCTGTTCGCTGCCACGGTCGATCGGTACGGCGCGGTCGATATCGTCTTTGCCAACGCCGGCCTCCAGAAGGACGCGGCGTTCGCCGACATGACGCTGGCCGAATGGCAGAAGGTGATCGACGTCAACCTGACAGGTCAGTTTCTCGTCGCACGTGAGGCAGTTCGGCGGTTCCGCGAGCAGGGCGACCGCGGCGTATCGCGCGCGATCGGCAAGATCCTGTTCAACAGTTCGGTGCACGAGGTCATCCCCTGGGCAGGCCACGCCAACTATGCGGCGTCGAAGGGTGGCAGCGGGATGCTGATGCGGACGCTGGCGCAGGAGGTCGCCGCCGAGCGCATCCGCGTGAATTCGGTCGCGCCGGGCGCAATCGCGACCGAGATCAACGCCGATGTCGATCCGGCCAAGATGCTCGAACTCATCCCCTATGGCCGCGTCGGCGATGCCGAGGACGTCGCGCGCGCCGCGCTGTTCCTGGTATCGGATGCGGCGGACTATATCGTCGGCGCCAAGCTGGTGATCGACGGCGCGATGAGCCTGTACCCGGAATTCCGCGACAATGGCTGAGCCGGCAGCGGGAGCCGATATCGGCGACCACGGCGCGATCGGCAACCTAGAGACGATCGCTTTGGTCAATACCGCGGGAACGGTCGACTATCTTTGCTGGCCGTGCCTCGACAGCCCCAGCGTGTTCGCGGCTCTGCTAGATCCGAGCAAGGGCGGCCATTTCTCGATCACGCCGGATCTGCCGGGCGGGCGCACCGTGCAGATGTACCTGCCGGACACCAACATCCTGCTGACCCGCTGGATGTCTCACACGGCGAGCATCGAACTCACCGACCTGATGCCGGTCGACGTCGCCGGAGGCGAGGTATCGTCGCGGCTGATCCGGCGGCTGGTCTGCACGCGCGGCGAGGCAACGATCCGGATCCGGTGCGCGCCCCGGTTCGACTATGGTCGGCAGGGCTACGCGGCGTCGGTGGAGCCGTCGGACGGCCCGTCGCGCGGGCAGTTCGACCATGATGCCGGTCTGGGGCTGACGCTGTACGGCAAGGACGCGCTCGTCGCCGATGGCTGTGATCTGACCGCCGTGCTGCACATCGCGGCGGGGGAGACGATCACGCTGGTGCTCGGCAACGTCGCCGATCCGGTGTGCGACGAGAACGCGATCGCGACGATCGTCGACGCCGACATCGCATTCTGGCGCGATTGGAGTGGGCAATCGAACTATCGCGGCCGCTGGCGCGAGACGGTGCATCGCTCGGCGCTAGTCCTAAAGCTCCTGACCTCTCGCAAACACGGCTCGATCGCGGCCGCAGCGACGTTCGGGCTGCCCGAAGCGCCCGGCGGCGTGCGCAACTGGGATTACCGGGCGACCTGGATTCGCGACTCGTCGTTCACCGTCTATGCGCTGATCCGGCTTGGCTTCCGCGACGAGGCGGTCGCGTTCCTGCACTGGGCGATGGACCGGGTGCAGGCCTGCCAAGGGCCGCTCGGCGTGATGTACGCGCTCGACGGCGGGGACGTGCAGGACGAACAGGATCTCGACCATCTCACCGGGTTCGAAGGCGCGACGCCGATTCGGATCGGCAACGGCGCGAAACAGCAGACCCAGCACGACATTTACGGTGCGCTGCTGGATGCCACCTATCTCGGCAACAAATATGGCGAGGCGATTTCGCGCGACGCGTGGGTCGGGATCACGCGCGTGGTCGATCATGTCTGCGAGACCTGGCGCGACCCGGATTCGGGGATTTGGGAGGTGCGGGGTCCACCGCGCGAATATCTCCATTCGCGGCTGATGAACTGGGTCGCGATCGACCGTGCGGTACGACTGGCGCAGAAACGATCGCTACCCGCGCCGTTGGTGCGCTGGTCGGAGACCCGCACCGCGATCCACGACGATATTTGGGCCAATTTCTGGAACGACGATCTTGGGCGGTTCGTCCGTAGCAAGGGCGAAACCGTCGTCGACGGCGCGATGCTGATGATGCCGCTGGTGCGCTTCGTCAGCCCGACCGATCCGAAATGGCGCGCGACGCTGGATGCGATCGGCGAGGCGCTGTCGGACGACGGCATGATCTATCGCTATCGCACCGATGACGGCTTGCCGGGGCAGGAGGGGACGTTCGTCGCTTGCTCATTCTGGTACGTGGAATGCCTCGCGCGTGCCGGTCGGATCGAGGAAGCGCGGCTCAATTTCGAGAAGCTGCTCGCACAGGGTAATCATCTGGGTCTGTTCGCCGAGGAGATCGGGCAGGACGGTCGGTTCCTCGGCAATTTCCCGCAAGGGTTTAGCCATCTCGCGCTGATCAGCGCCGCGTTTTACTTGGATCGGGCATTGAGTAGCGCCGGGCCGGCGGTCTGGGCCTGAGCGTCTCCGTCATGCCGGACTTGGTCCGGCATCCACCGCGCCGCGCGACCACCGAGCGGTTGGTTTGCGGCACGGTGGACCCCGGACCAAGTCCGGGGTGACGGGGGTTAGGCGAACAAGTCCTTATACCGCCGTGGCTGGCAGCGCAGATACTGGTCCGCCGCCTTGACCTGTCCGCCCAAGTGCGCCGCGGCGTGCCAAGGCCAACGCGGATCGTACAGGATCGTGCGCGCGAGCGCGATCATGTCGGCGTCGCCGGTGCCGACGATCGCCTCGGCCTGCTCATAATCCGTGATCAGCCCGACCGCGACGACCGGGATGCCGACCGCCTGCTTCACCGCGCGTGCGAGCGGGACCTGGTAGCTCGGCCCCACCGGGATTTGCTGCCCCGCATCGAGCCCGCCGCTCGAAATGTGCATCGCGGCGCACCCGCGCGCTTCCAATGCCTTCGAGAACGCGACGGTCTGCTCGATGTCCCAGCCGCCTTCGACCCAGTCGGTGCCTGAGACCCGCATCGTCACCGGCCGATCCGCCGGGAACGCCGCGCGGACCGCGTCGAACACTTCGAGCGGGAAGCGCATGCGGTTTTCGAGGCTGCCGCCATAGTCGTCGTCGCGGCGGTTCGACAGCGGTGACAGGAATTCGTGGAGCAGATAGCCGTGCGCGGCGTGCAGCTGGACCGCATCGATCCCGAGCCGCGCTGCGCGCGTGGCAGCAGCGACGAACGCGTCGCGGATCCGGGCAAGGCCGTCGCGATCGAGCGCGGTCGGCGCGGTATCGTCGGGGAGGAAGCCGACCGCGGACGGCGCCTCGGTTTGCCAGCCATTCGGGGCACCCGGCGCGATCTGGCCGCCGCCCTTCCACGGCACCTCGCACGACGCCTTGCGACCGGCGTGCGACAACTGAATCGCGATCGGCATGTCCGACCAGCGCCGGATGCTGTCCAACGTCCGCGCCAGTGCGGCTTCGGTGGCGTCGTCGTACAGGCCGACATCGCCGTATGTGATCCGGCCTTCGGGCAGGACCGCGCTCGCCTCGATCGTCAGCAACGCGGCACCCGACAGCGCCAGGTTGCCGAGATGGATCTGGTGCCAGTCGGTCATGCAGCCGTCGACCGCGGAATATTGGCACATCGGTGCGATGACGATGCGGTTGTCGAGCGCAAGCCCGCCGACCTTGGTCGCGGAAAACAGGACGGGGCCGCTCATGAACGGATCTCGGAATTGCACATCAGAATTTCCCTGGGGTAAAGGCACGTGATCGTAACCCGCCGCCGGGCGATCGGCTCCGGAACATAGGGCGGCCGGCGAGGGTTTCCACACCACCACGCGCACGGCCGATACGGTCGGCGGCGGTTCACGACGATTGGGGTCCCACTTGCATCTTCTGCCCGACACGCTCGAAGCCGGTTCGGCCTATCCACTGGGCGCCACGTTCGATGGGCTCGGCGTCAATTTTTCGGTCTATTCGGCCAATGCCGAGAAGATCGAACTGTGCGTGTTCGACGAGGGCGGCCGACGCGAGCTGAAGCGCTATGCGCTGCCCGAATGGACCGACGAGGTCTGGCACGGCTATCTGCCCGATGCGGGGCCGGGCCTGAGCTACGGCTACCGCGCCTATGGCCGCTATGCGCCCGAAGAGGGGCACCGTTTCAACCCGCACAAGCTGCTGCTCGATCCGTACGCCAAGGCGATGATCGGCGAGCTGCGCTGGACCGATGCGATGTATGGGTATCAGGTGAAGTCGCCGCGCGAGGATCTGAGCTTCGACCGTCGCGACAATGCGATGCTGATGCCCAAGGGCGTGGTGACCGACAGCCATTTCGACTGGTCGCGCGACGTTCGGCCGAACACGCCCTGGTCCGAAACCGTGATCTACGAAGCGCATCCCAAGGGCCTCACCAAGCTGTTCGAAGAGGTGCAGCCCTCCGAGCGCGGCACCTTCGCGGCGCTGGGCAATCCCAAGGTCATCGAGCATCTGAAGCGGCTGGGTGTCACCGCGCTCGAGCTGCTGCCGATCCACAGCTATATCCAGGACCGGTTCCTGCAGGAGAAGGGCCTCCGGAATTACTGGGGTTACAACACGCTCAATTTCTTCACGCCCGAACGCAGCTATTTCGCGACCGACAGCCATGACGAGTTGCGCCGCTCGATCCGCCGCCTTCACGCGGCGGGGATCGAGGTCATTCTCGATGTCGTCTACAACCACACCTGCGAAGGCTCGGAGCAGGGGCCGACGCTGTCGTGGCGCGGCCTCGACAATGCGAGCTACTACCGACTGGTGAAAGACCAGCCGCGGTTCTCGATAAACGACACCGGCACGGGCAATACGCTGAACCTGACCAAGGCGCGCGTGATCCAGATGGTGACGGATTCGCTGCGCTACTGGGCGACCAGCTTCGGCATTGACGGGTTCCGGTTCGATCTCGGCCTGACGCTTGGGCGCACCGACACCGGGTTCGATCCGAGCGCCGGGTTCTTCCAGGCGCTGCGTCAGGATCCGGTGCTCGCGCCGCTGAAGCTGATCACCGAGCCCTGGGATATCGGCCCTGGCGGCTATCAGCTCGGCAATTTCCCGCCGAGTTTCGCCGAATGGAACGACAAATACCGCGACACGGTGCGCAAATTCTGGCGCGGCGACCATGCCCAGCGCGCCGATCTCGCGGCGCGGCTCACGGGTTCTGCCGATTTGTTCGACCGTCGCGCGCGTCGCCCATGGGCGAGCGTCAATTTGCTCGGCGCGCATGACGGCTACACGCTGGCCGACACCGTGGCGTACGAGGAGCGCCACAACGAGGCGAATGGCGAGGACAATCGCGACGGCCACAGCAACAATTGCTCGCGCAACTGGGGCGTCGAGGGACCGACCGACGATCCCGAGATCAATGCGACCCGGGCGCGCGTGATGCGGTCGATGCTGACGACATTGTTCGCGTCGCTGGGCACGCCGATGCTCGTCGCCGGCGACGAGTTCGGCCGAACGCAGAGTGGTAACAACAACGCCTATTGCCAGGACAACGAGATCAGCTGGCTGGACTGGGCGCAGGCGAAGTCGCCCGAGGGCGAGGCGCTGATCGACTTCACCGCGCGGCTGGTGGCGCTGCGTCGCGACTATCCGATGCTGCGCGCGGGCAATTTCCTCTATGGCGACGAGACGCCGGCGGATGGCCTTCGCGACATCGAATGGTGGGACGAGCGCGGCGTGCAGTTGACGCCGGATGACTGGCACAACACGAACGGGCGGGCGCTGGCGATGCGCCGCGCGACCGAGCTGCCGAGCGGCGAAATCCAGGTGGTATCGCTGCTGCTGAACGCTTCGGAAGGCCCGCTGACCTTCCACATGCCGCCTCCGGCAGAAGTCGTACGGACGGTGCTGATCGACAGCGCAAAACCTGCGCAGGGCGAGACCGAAATCGGCGCGAGCTACGAGGTCGCGCAACAGGGTGCGGTGGTGCTGACCTGGACGCTCGCCGCCTCATGAGCTGGGGCGCGCGATATGCCGACGGGACGACGACGTTCCGGCTCTGGGCGCCGGATCGGGACGCGGTCTCGCTCGAGATCGATGGCGCCGACGGGCAGGCGATGACGCGGTCCAGCGACGGCTGGTTCACGACGACGGCGCAGGTGGGCCCCGGCACGCGCTATCGCTTCCGGATCGATGTCGCGCTCGCGGTGCCCGACCCGGCGTCGCGCGCGCAGGCGGGAGGGGTGCACGGGTGGAGCGTGGTCGTCGATCCCGACGCTTATCGCTGGCGCAGCGACGGCTGGCGCGGCCGTCCGCGCGAAGAGTTGGTGATTCAGGAACTGCATGTCGGAACGCTGGGCGGGTTTGCGGGCGTTGCGGAGGCGCTGCCCGCGATCGCCGAACTCGGCGTGACCGCGATCGAGTTGATGCCGGTCGGTGCCTTCGGCGGCACGCGCAACTGGGGGTATGACGGCGTGCTGCCTTATGCGCCGGCCGAGAGCTACGGCACGCCCGATCAGCTGAAGGCGCTGGTAGACCGCGCGCACGCGCTCGGTCTCGCGGTGTTCCTCGACGTCGTCTACAATCATTTCGGGCCCGACGGGAATTACCTGGGCGCCTATGCGCAGGACTTTTTCGACGCGGAGGTCGACACACCCTGGGGCGGCGCGGTCGCGGTCGAGCGCGAGCCTGTCGGCCGCTTCTTTATCGACAACGCGCTGATGTGGCTCGGCGACTATCGGTTCGACGGGCTGCGCTTCGACGCGGTCCACGCCATCCGCGACGATGCGTTCCTCGACGCGATGGCGGCGGAAATCCGTGCCACGATCACCGACCGACCAGTGCACCTCGTGCTCGAGAACGAAAACAATGACGCCGAGCGTCTGGCGCCGGGCCGCTACGATGCACAATGGAACGACGATTTCCACAACGTCCTGCATGTCCTGCTGACCAGTGAAGATAGCGCCTATTATGCCGACTTCGCCGACCACCCCGCCGAGCGGCTGGCGCGGTGTCTGGGCGAGGGGTTCATCTATCAAGGCGAAGGCTCGCCCAATCATGGTGGCACGCCGCGCGGCACGCCGAGCGCGCATCTGCCCCCGACCGCGTTCGTCGCGTTCCTGCAGAACCACGACCAGATCGGCAACCGCGCGATGGGCGAGCGACTGACGTTGCTCGCCGACCCGCAGAAATTGCGCGCCGCGACCGTGTTGCTGCTGCTGGGGCCGCAGATCCCGCTGTTGTTCATGGGCGACGAGACCGGGAGCGAGACGCCGTTCCTGTTCTTCACCGATTTCCAGGATGATCTGGCGAACGCGGTGCGCGAAGGCCGGCGGCGCGAATTCTCCAAGTTCGCCGCGTTCGCTGATCCCGCAGCGCGCGAGACGATCCCCGATCCGAATGCGCTGACCACGTTCGAGCACTCGCGGGTCGAGCCCGGACCGGACGCTGAAGCGTGGCGCTCGCTGTACCGCGACCTTCTCGCGATCCGCCACCGCGAGATCATTCCCCGATTGCTCGGCGCACGTCCGCTTGGAGCGGAGGCGATCGGCGGGGGGGCCGTGGTCGCGCGCTGGCGGATGGCGGACGCCGCGGTGCTGACGATCGCGATCAATCTGGGTAACGAACCCGTCGCCTTCCCGGCGGTAGACACGCCGCTGTTCGAGAGCGGCGTTCCCGGCGCGCCGGCAAGCGTTCGTGTGGGGTTGGATCGATGACGCTGCAGAAGCGCGCGCTGGCCGCGGGTCTCCAGCCGCACTGGACCGATGCGGGGGGCCGCAAGCAGACGGTGTCCGACGATGCGTTGCGTGCGATCTTGGATGCGCTTGGCGAGGACGACGGTCCGCCCGGCGAGTTCGCGTCGGTCGATGTCGGCAGGCCGGTCGTGCTGCCGGGGTGGAGCGGTCGTGCCGAACTGCTGTTCGAAGACGGCGGGCGGCGGTCGGTAACGATCGAGCATTTGGCAAAGACGGGCATAGAGATCGCCGGATATCACCGGTTGCAACAAGGCAGCCGCGAGTTGCGCGTTGCGGTGGCACCGCCGCGATGCTTCACGGCCGCAGGCGCGGCGCCAGGGGCGCGGATGTGGGGCCCTGCGGTACAAATTCCGGGGCTCCGCGGCGAACGGCCGACCGCATTCGGCGATTTCGGCTCGCTGGCAGATGCGGCGCGCGCTTTCGGAGAGAAGCGCGCCGACGCGCTGGCGATCAGCCCGGTGCACGCGTTGTTCCCGACTGACGCGAGCCGCTTCAGTCCCTATGCGCCGTCGAGCCGCGAATTCCTCAACGTCTGGCTCGCGGATGCGGAGCACGAGCCATCAACCACGCAGCCCGCGTTGATCGACTGGCAGCACGGCATCCGTGCGCGCCTCGCTGCGCTTCGTAGACTGTATCGGGACCGTGCCCAAGCCGATGCCGCGCCGCTCGCCGCGTTCCGCGCCGAGGGTGGGGAGGCGCTCGAGGATCATGCGAAATTCGATGCGATCCATGCGGATTTCCTTGCGCTGACCGGCGCTACCGGATGGCAGGACTGGCCGGCCGCGTTCCGCGATTCGAACGGCGAAGCGGTGCAGCGGTTCGCGGCCGAGCATGCGGACGATGTCGCGTTCTACGCCTGGCTGCAATGGCGCGCACGCGCGGGGCTGGATGCGGCGCAGACTGCGGCGACCGATGCCGGCATGCGGATCGGGTTGATCGCGGATCTGGCGGTGGGGCTCGACCCCGGCGGCAGCCACGGCTGGAGCCGGCGCGGTGATCTGCTGTCCGGGCTGTCGATCGGCGCACCGCCCGATCCGCTCGGCCCCGACGGCCAGAGCTGGGGGATAACCGGGTTCGATCCGCGCGCGCTGCACCGCAACGGCTTCGCGCCGTTCGTCGCGACGATCCGCTCGGCGCTCGCATCGGCGGGTGGTATCCGGATCGACCACGCCTTCGGGCTGCGGCGGTTGTGGGTCGTACCCGATGGTGCGTCCGCGACCGAGGGCGCGTTTCTCGACATGCCGTTTGCCGACATGATGCGGATCATCGCGATCGAATCGCAACGCGCGAAGGCGATCGTGATCGGCGAGGATCTGGGGACCCTGCCCGAGGGGTTCCGCGAGGCGATGACCGAACGCGCAATGCTCGGCATGCGCGTGCTGTGGTTTGAGCGCGACGCCGACGGCTTCATTCCGGGCGATCGCTGGTCGCGCGACGCGGTGGCAATGACGGGGACTCACGACCTGCCGACGATCGCTGGCTGGTGGCAGGGTCGCGACATCGACTGGACCTGGGCGCTCGGGCGCCGATCGGAAGCGCCGGACGAGGCCAGCGATCGCGCGAACCGCGTCGAGGATCGGCATCGGCTATGGGCCGCGCTAGACACCTGGGATCCCGAACCCTCGCCAGATGACCCCGCGCCCGTGATCGACATCGCGCTGACGCGGATGGCGGAAAGCCCGTGCGCGCTCGCCATCCTGCCGATCGAGGATCTGGTCGGGTTGGTCGAACAGCCCAACCTTCCCGGCACGATCGACGAACACCCCAATTGGCGTCGCCGCATGCCCGACACGACCGACGCGCTGCTCGCGCGGCCGGAGGTCGCGGCGCGGATCGACGCGATCAACACAGGCAGGACCGCATGATTCCCCGCGCTACCTATCGTTTCCAGTTCCATGACGGCTTCACCTTCGCCGACGCCGAGGTGCTGGTGCCCTATCTCGACAAGCTCGGGATCAGCCACGTCTATGCCTCGCCGATCACCACCGCCCGGGCGGGTTCGACGCACGGCTATGACGTGGTCGATCCCACCCGGATCAACCCCGAACTCGGCGGCGAAGACGCGTTCCGCAGCCTGTCCGAAGCGCTCCGCGCGCGCGGCATGGGGATGATCGTCGATATCGTCCCCAACCACATGGGCGTTGCCGGCGGCGACAACGCATGGTGGAACGACGTGCTCGCAAAGGGGCAGGGCAGCGCCTATGCGCGCTTCTTCGACATCGACTGGCGCGAGCGGCTGGTGCTCCCGATCCTTGGCGAACCGCTCCCCGCGACGATCGCCAGTGGTGCGCTCGCGGTCGAGCAGGCGGGAGACCGGTATGAGGTCGTCGCGTACGGCGAACACCGCTTGCCGATCCGCAACGAGGACCAGGCGATCGCAGCGACCGACGATCTCGCCACGCTGTTCGACCGGCAGCATTACCGGCTGGCGTCGTGGCGCGTCGCCAACGACGAGCTCAACTGGCGCCGCTTCTTCACGATCAACGATCTTGCCGGCCTCCGCGCCGAGGACCCGGCAGTGTTCGAAGCGAACCATGCGCTGATCCTGCGGCTGTATGCGGAAGGGTTGATCGACGGCGTCCGCGTCGACCATGTCGACGGGCTCACCGATCCCGCGGGTTATTGCCGGACGCTGCGCAGCCGCCTCGATGGGATCCGGCCGGGTGCGTATCTGGTGATCGAGAAGATCCTCGCACCCGGCGAGCCGCTCGCGGCGGACTGGGGCGTCGACGGGACCAGCGGCTACGACTTCATGGAGCAGGTCGCAGGGTTGCTCCACGCCCCCGAGGGTGCCGAACCGCTCGGCGAGCTTTGGGCCGAGATCAGCGGACGCCCCGCCGAATTCGCACCCGAGGAACTGCGCGCGCGCCAGGAGATGCTGGCGTGGCAGTTCGATGCGCAGCTGCGCGCCTGCGTCGCGGCCTTCGTCACGCTCGCGCGGTCGTCGCCGGAGTGCGACGGGCTGACCCAGGGCATGCTGCACCGCGCGATCGAGCGGCTGCTGTGGGTTTTCCCGGTCTACCGAACCTATGGCACAGGGACCGCGGCGCCGGCCGCCGACACCGCGATTCGCGCCGAGGCGCGGGCGCGGGTCGAGCGGTTCGTGCCGCCCGGCGAGGCGGCGGTGGTCGACCGCGTGCTCGGCTGGCTGGCCGGCGAAGGGCCAGGCGACGCGGCGGAGGCGGTACGCCGGTTCCAGCAACTGTCCGCGCCGATCGCTGCCAAGGCGGTCGAGGATACCGCTTTCTACCGTTATGGCCGGCTGCTTTCGCGCAACGATGTCGGGTTCGACCCTGCGCATCTGTCGACCAGCATCGCGGCGTTCCACGATGCGATGTCCGCACGCGCGAACGACTGGCCGCATGCGATGCTCGCGACCGCGACGCACGACCACAAGCGCGGCGAGGACGTCCGCGCGCGGCTCGCGGTGCTTAGCGAACTGCCGAATCTGTGGCGCGACCGCGTCGCGCGGTGGCAGGCGCTCGCCGCACCGCATGCCGACGGAGTCGATCCCGGCGACACCTATATGCTCCTTCAAACGATCGTCGGCGCGTGGCCCGACGACGGCGATCTGGCCGGTTTTGTCGAGCGTGTCGTCGGCTGGCAGGAAAAGGCGCTCCGCGAGGCGAAGCTGCGATCGTCGTGGGAAGCGCCCGACGCGGCTTATGAGACGCGCTGCCACGATCTCGCGCGCGCGCTTCTCGCATCGGCGGTATTCACCGCGGATGTGGCGGACTTTATCGGGCATATTGCGCCGGCGGCGCACGCGAACAGCCTCGCACAAGTCGCGCTCCGTTGCACGGTGCCGGGCGTGCCCGACCTGTACCAGAGCACCGAGTGCGCCGATCTGAGCCTGGTCGACCCGGACAATCGCCGGCCGGTGGATTATCGCCGCCGGCAGGCGCTGTTGGCGGATGGTGGTGATCCGAAGCTGGCGCTGACCGCGCAGCTCCTCGCGCTGCGGCGTGCGCATCCGTCGGTGTTCAGCGAGGGGGCCTACACACCGATCGCGGTGACCGGCGAGCGCGCGGCGCAGGTGATCGCATTCCGGCGGTCGCTCGGCGAGCAGAGCCTGACCTGCATCGTCGCGCTGCGCTGTGCCGAGGCGCTCGCCGGGCGGGACGGGGGCTTCCCGACCGGCTGGTGGGGCGACACCGCGCTCGCGACTGGCGAGCGGGTCGCGGATCGGCTTCAGCTAGTCCCGGTATGGGTCGGATTTGACGGGTAGAACATCCGAACCGATTCGCAGGAACGGCAGGGGCTTAGCGGCGTTATCCATATACTGACCCGCTAGAGCCGAGTTGCCTTCGCGGTCTACTCGGTCCGCCCCACGTGCACCGCGCATCGTGCGACCCGGGTCCCGAGAGGACTATCGTGATACGAAATCCGAACAGCCTGGCCGTCCTCGTCGTCGAGGACGAGCCGTTGTTGCGCATGCTGGCGGTCGACATGATCGAGGATGCGGGGTTCATCGCACTCGAAGCCGAGGATGCCGACGAAGCGGTTCGCATCCTCGAATCGCGCGGCGATATCCGGATCGTTTTCACCGATGTCGACATGCCGGGATCGATGAACGGCGCGCTGCTGGCGGTCTGCATCCGTCGGCGCTGGCCGCCGATCCACCTGATCATTACCTCGGGCCATCACTTGCAGGGCGACCTGGCGATGCCGTGCGACAGCATCTTCTTCCAGAAGCCCTATATCGGCACCAAGGTCGTCGCCACCATGACGCAGATGCTCCATTAATCCACGCGATTGGCGACGAGGTCGTCGACCACCGCGGGATCGGCGAGCGTCGAGGTGTCGCCGAGCGTCGATATATCGCCCTCCGCGATCTTGCGGAGGATCCGGCGCATGATCTTGCCCGATCGGGTCTTGGGCAGCGCTGGGGCGAATTGCAGCTTGTCGGGGGTGGCGATCGGACCGATCTCTCGGCGCACCCAGGTCAGCAACTCCTGGTGCAGATCGTGGCTATGGTCGACGCCGGCGTTCAGCGTGACATAGGCGTATATCCCCTGGCCCTTCACGTCGTGCGGCATGCCGACGACCGCGGCCTCGGCAACATGCGCGTGCAGCACCAGCGCCGATTCGACCTCCGCGGTGCCCATCCGGTGGCCGCTGACGTTGATGACGTCGTCGACCCGCCCGGTGATCCAGTAATAGCCGTCATCGTCGCGGCGGCAGCCGTCGCCGGTGAAATACTTGCCCGCATAGGTGCTGAAATAGGCCTGGAAGAAGCGTTCGGGATCGCCCCAGACGCCGCGCATCTGCCCGGGCCAGCTGCCGGTGATGACCAGATTGCCCTCGGCGGGCCCCACCAGCACCTCGCCCTTCTCGTCAACCAATTGCAGCGTCACGCCGGGCAGCGGCTTGGTCGCTGAGCCGGGCTTGAGCGCGGTTGCGCCGGGCAGGGGGCAGATCATGATCCCCCCGGTCTCGGTCTGCCACCACGCATCGATGATCGGCGCGCGACCCTCTCCGACGACGTCGTGATACCAGCGCCATGCTTCGGGATTGATCGGCTCGCCAACGCTGCCGAGCAGCTTCAACGACGACCGATCGGTCCGCGCGACATAGTCGTTCCCTTCCTTCATCAGCGCGCGCAGCACGGTGGGTGCGGTGAACAGCGTGTGGACCTTGTGGCGATCGACGATCTGCCAGATCCGGCTGGCGTCGGGCCAGTTGGGCAGCCCTTCGTACATCAGCGTCGTCGCGCCGTTCGCGAGCGGGCCATAGAGGATATAGGTGTGGCCGGTGACCCAGCCGATATCGGCGGCGCACCAGAACACGTCGCCCGGCCGATAGTCGAACGCGAGGTCGTGCGTGTAGCTCGCCCAGAGCAGATAGCCTGCCGACGTGTGCATCACCCCCTTGGGCTTCCCGGTCGATCCACTGGTGTACAGCACGAACAGCGGGTCTTCGGCGGCCACCGTGACCGGCGCGCAGTCGGTGCCGACGCTTGCTGCGGCCTCATGATACCACACGTCGCGCGGATGAACCGCGACATTGGCGCCGGTGGCTTTGATGACGATCACGCGTTCCAGCCCCGGCGCACGTTCGGCGGCGGCGTCGACATTGGCCTTCAGCGGCACGCGCTTGCCGCCGCGTCGGCCTTCGTCGGCGGTGATGATGATCTTCGACCCGCAATCCTCGATACGGCCGGCGATCGCTTCGGGCGAAAAACCGCCGAACACCACCGAATGCACCGCGCCGATCCGCGCGCAGGCCAGCACCGCGAACGCCGCCTCGGGGATCATCGGCAGATAGATGGTGACGCGGTCGCCCTTGGCGACGCCTTGCCCGGTCAGCACGTTGGCGAAGCGGCAGACCTCGGCATGGAGTTCGCGGTAGGTGATGTGGCGCGCGTCCTCCTCGGGTGCGTCGGGCTCCCAGATGATCGCGACCTGATCGCCACGCGTCGCGAGGTGGCGGTCGATGCAGTTGGCCGTGACGTTGAGCGCGCCGTCGGCGAACCACCGGATGTGGAAATCGTCCTGCGCGAACGACCAGTCGCCCGCGACCGTCGGCTCGGTGACCCAGTCGAGCCGCTTCGCCTGATCGAGCCAGAACCCACCAGGATCGCTCGCCGCGGCTTCGTACATCGCGTCATAGCCGGCCTTGTCGAGCTTGGCGTCACGGGCCCAGGCGGTCGGTACGGGGAAGATGTCGGTCATGGCGGTCCCGGCTGAAAAGACGTTGAGGCAGGGTAACAGAAGCGAAGCGCGCGAGGGAGCCTCACGGCGCGGCGATCAGTTCCTTGATGCGGCCGGCGAGGGCCTCCATCGCGAACGGCTTGGTCATCACGTGCATCCCCGGATCGAGATGGCCGTTCCCGACCACCGCATTCTCGGCATAGCCGGTGATGAACAGGATCTTGAGGTCGGGGCGATGGAGGCGCGCGGCGTCCGCCATCTGGCGACCGTTCATCCCGCCGGGCAGGCCGACGTCGGTGACCAGCAGATCGACGCGCATGTCCGACTGGAGCAGTTTCAGCCCAGAGGCACCGTCGACCGCCTCGACCGCAGCGTAGCCGAGCTCCTCGAGCACCTCGGTCACCAACATCCGCACCGTGGGTTCGTCGTCGACCACCACCACCGTCTCGCCGTCACGCGCGCGTGGTGCGTCGGACAGATCGGCCGCGACCTCGACCTCGTCCGCGGCGCCGAGATGGCGGGGCAGGTAGATGCAGACGTTCGAGCCTTCGCCGACCTCGGAATAGATCCGCACCTGCCCGCCTGACTGACGTGCGAAGCCATAGATCATCGACAGGCCGAGCCCGGTGCCGAGCCCCAATGGCTTGGTCGTGAAGAACGGATCGAACGCCTTGGCGATCACGTCCGGGGTCATGCCCGTGCCGGTGTCGGACACGCAGAGCGAGACATATTGGCCGGGCTCGAGATCGTGCTGCTTGCCGGTCCGCGCATCGATCCAGCGGTTCGCGGTCTCGATCGTCAGCCGCCCGCCGCCCGGCATCGCGTCGCGGGCGTTGATGCACAGGTTGAGGATCGCGTTTTCGAGCTGCGGCGGATCGACCAAGGTTGGCCACAGCCCGACCGACGCGACCACTTCGACCCCGACTTCGGGGCCGACGGTGCGGCGAACGAGATCTTCCAGCCCCGTGACCAGCCGGTTGACGTCGGTCGGCCGCGGATCGAGCGTCTGGCGGCGTGAAAACGCGAGCAACCGATGCGTGAGCGCCGCCGCGCGCTTGGCGGCACCCTGCGCGGCGAGCGAATAGCGTTCGACGTCGTTGAGCCGGCCTTGCGCGATCCGCATGCCGAGCAGTTCGAGGCTGCCGGTAATACCGGTCAGCAAATTGTTGAAATCATGCGCGAGACCGCCGGTCAGCTGACCGACCGCTTCCATTTTCTGGCTTTGCCGCAACGCTTCCTCGACCGCCATCAGTTCGCGCGTGCGGGTGGCGACCTGGTCCTCCAGCGTCTCGTTCCACATCGCGAGTTCGGCGGCCTGGCGGCGACTGTCGTCGATGTCGGTGTTGGTGCCGACCCAGCGGGTGATCGTTCCGTCGGGACCACGCACGGGCTCTGCGCGGACCAGGAACCATCGATGGCCGCCGTCGGCGCTGCGGATGCGGAACTCGGTGCCATAGGGCGTGCCGGCGGCGAGCGACTCCGCCCAATTCGCGCCGGCCTGGTCGCGGTCGTCGGGATGGACGATCGATATCCAGCCTTCGGGGCCGTTCAACGCGGCGTGATCGACGCCGGCATAGGCGAAGACCTGCTGGTTGAACCAATAGAGATGCCCATCGGGCCGCGCCGCCCAAATCTGGTTGGGCACCGCCTCGGCGAAGACGCGGAACTGCTCCTCGCTCTCGCGCCTGGCGTCCTCCGCACGCAACCGCTCGGTGGCGGCGCGAACGCGCTCGGCGACGTCGCGCATCAGCAGCAGGTCGTCCTCGTCCCAGCAGCGCGGCGCATCGTGGTTCGCGTAGAGCAGCGCGACAAAATCGTCCTGCTCGACCAGAGGCATGTTCACGAACGCGGCGGCGCTGATCGCCCTCAGTTCTTCCGCGGTGGCCGCGGTCCGGGGGTCGCGGCGCACATCGGCGATCGCGACGGTGCGGCCCGCCTTCAGATCCTCGATGTATGATCCATAGTCGCGGAACTTGAGCACGCCGGCCAGCGTGGTCACGCCGGGCGCGTTCCAGTCGCGTTCGATCGTGATCGTCTCTGCGGTCTTGTCGATCACACCATAGCCGACGCGCGCTACCTGGAGCGTGCGACCGAGAACACCGGATGCCGCATAGGCGATTTCCGCTGGGTCGGTGACGTCGCGGATCGCGTCGTGCAGTTCCAGCGCGGCTTTTTGGCGCAGGTCGGCCTGTTTGCGGCGGGTGATGTCGAAGCTGACCCCGGGGAACCGTAACGGCGTGCCGTCCTGCGCACGCTGACACCGGCCCTGCACGGCGACCCAGCGGATGGCGCCCTCAGCGGACAACAGCCGATATTCCTCAGAGAAATCGTCGCCCGACGCCATCGCATCCGCGATTGCGGCTTCGACCCGCGACCGATCGTCGGGATGGATCCCGGCAAAGAACTGCGCGACCGGCGCGCCGGTGGACGCCACCTCTGCCGGCACGCCGTAGAGGCGGGCGAAGCGATCGTCGGCGGTAACCCGGTCCTCAACCACGTCCCAGTTCCAGGTGCCGATGCCGTTGCCCGCGGACAGCGCCTGGGTCAGCCGCTCCTCGCTTTCGCGCACGGCGATTTCGCCGCGGCGGCGGGCTGAAATGTCGGTGAACAGCACCGCGACCAGGCGTTCAGCGGCGTCGCCGACGCGGAAGGCATGGACCTCGAACCACCGGCCCATCGCCTCGGCCGCGTTCTCGAACCGCTCGGGCTCGCCGGTACGCGCGACGCGGCCATAAAGTTCGAACCAGTAGCGCTCGAGCGTCGGCACCAGCTCGCGCATGGTCCGTCCCACCGGCGCGACAAGCCCGGTCTGCGTCTCGAACTGCGGGTTCACCTCGACGAACCGATAGTCGGTGGCGGTATCACCGTCGAACAGGACCTCGACGATGCAGAACCCGGCGTCGATCGCGGCGAACAGCGCACGGTAACGGTCGTGGAAGGGAATCGGGACTTCCTCTCTTGCGAACATCGAGCGTATCATACGGACTTGCCACATCAAACGCTGTCGGACGGCGGACCGCGTGGACGCGGCGATCCCGGGCGCGATCCGCAATCTCAGGCCATAGCGCCCAACGCTGCGGGCAAGATGCGTGCGAGCAACACCGCCCAGTGCTCGCAACCTTCAGGCGTATCGAGCAGGTCCTGACGGATCTCGATTTCAGCATAGCGGCGGGCCGCCGGATAGGCGTGGCGCGGGATCGTGTAGTCGATCTGATCCATCCGGTAGGGCTCGTTGTCGCCGACGACGAGCTGCGGCTCGGCGCGGAGCACCCGCAGCATCGCCTGCGCGAACCCGGTGTCGCCGCGGTCGTGGAGGATGCCGATATGCCAGGGGCGATCGTGCCCGCGCATCGACGGCGTAAAGCTGTGCAGCGCGACGAGGACCGTCTCGCGACCGGCAGCATCGCGGCGCGCGAGTTCGGCGGCGATCGCGCGGTGATAGGGTTCGTGAATCTCGGTGAAGCGCTGCGCGCGATCGCTGTCGGACAGCGCCTGGTTGCCGGGGACGGGCGTGCCGTCGCTGACCGGAGCGATCGCGTCGGGCTGGGCCGCGCTGCGGTTGCAGTCGATCACCAGCCGCGAATAGGTCTGGCGAACGAACACCGCATCGATCCGCTCGGCGAGCAGCGCGCCCAGCGTGCCGATGCCGATATCCCAGCCGATGTGACGCGCGAGATCGGCGTCGGTCACGCCCAGTTTCCCCAACCCCCGCGGCACGACGTTGCCGGCGTGATCGCCGATCAACAGAAACGACGAGCGACCCCCTGGGTTGAGAATGCGCGCTGGCGCCGCATCGTCAGGGCCAAGCAGTGTTTGGTGCGGCGCGTCATTCATGCCACACATATCCTGGATGCCATTGCTCACACTTTCTCATGTCACGACATACACCTACCGTAACCCGGTGGCGTTTGGCGAGCATCGCATCATGGTGCGCCCGCGGGAGAGCTATGATCAGCATGTCGTCGATTCGCAGCTGACCATCCTGCCCGAGCCGTGCGACATCCGCTGGCTGCAGGACGTGTTCGGCAATTCGGTGGCGATCGCGACGTTCGACAAACGCGCGAAAACGCTGGTGTTCGACAGCCGTATCCGCTTGCAGCACGAGCCTGCCGAGCTGCAGCATGTCGATATCGAAGATTATGCGCGCGGCTACCCGTTCACCTATTCGTCCGAGGACATGCCTGATCTGCTGCGCTCGATCGAGCGCCAGCATCATGATCCGCAGCGGCGGGTCGATGCCTGGGCGCGGCGGTTCGTGCGGACCGACGGGCAAAGCGATACGCTCGGCCTCCTGTCGGACATGACCGCCGCGATCAGACGCGAGTTCACATATGTCGCGCGCCCTGAAAAAGGCACGCAGACGCCGACCGAGACGCTCGAAAAGCGCAAAGGCACCTGTCGCGACTATGCGCTGCTCATGATCGAGGCGGTCCGCGCGCTCGGGTTCGCGGCGCGGTTCGTGTCGGGCTATGTCTACAGCCCGCAACCCGGCGAGCAGCGCACCGGTGGCGGCAACACCCATGCCTGGGTGCGAGTCTACCTGCCGGGATCGGGGTGGGTGGAGTTCGATCCGACCAACGGCATCGTCGGCAATCGCGGACTCATCCGCGTCGCGGTCGCGCGCGACATCTATCAGGCGGTGCCGATTTCGGGGACCTGGGCGGGATTTCCGGGAAGCTTCGTCGACATGTCCGTGTCGGTGGACATTGCTGTCGATCAGGGCGCGGCCGAACCGGTCGCCTTACCACTGCGCGCATAAGGGGGACGGGCAATATGCTGATCCGGGCTGGGTACGATATCCGTTTCGAGACCGAGGTCGCGACGCCGATGATGGCGATGCTGAGCCTGCACCCCTCGCGCAACAAGGACCTGGTCACCGCGCACCGCATCCGGGCCAGCGCCGACGTGCCGATCTACGACTATAACGACGCCTTCGGGAACGTCTGCACGCGCGTAACCGTGCCCCCCGGCGGGCTGACGCTGTCGTGCGACTTCACCGTGCAGGACGACGGCCTACCCGATCGGATCGTCCCCGACGCGGTCCAGCACACCGTCGAGGAATTGCCCGACTCGGTGCTGCTGTTCCTGCTGGGCAGCCGCTATTGCGAGACCGACCGGCTGTCGGACACCGCCTGGTCGCTGTTCGGGCACCTCCCGACGGGTTGGGCGCGGGTGCAGGCGATCGTCGATTTCGTCCATCACCATATCCGCTTCGGCTATCAATATGCCCGATCGACCAAGACCGCATGGGATGCGTATCAGGAGGGGCAGGGGGTGTGCCGCGACTTCGCGCATCTGGCCATCACTTTGTGCCGCTGCATGAACATCCCGGCGCGCTATTGCACCGGCTATCTCGGCGATATCGGCATTGCGCCGATCGACGCGCCGATGGACTTTTCCGCGTGGTTCGACGTCTATCTGGGCGGTAGCTGGCACGTGTTCGACGCCCGCCACAACCGGCCGCGGATCGGGCGGATCCTGATGGCGCGCGGCCGCGACGCGACCGACGCCGCGCTGACGACCACGTTCGGTCCGGCGCAGCTGGCGGGCTTCGACGTGCATACCGACGAGGTGGCACCGTAATTTCGACTTGTGGCAGGGGGCGGGTTCATGCGAACGACGGGGCGACCTAAATTGCTGCGATGCACAACATGATTACTACGCCTGACGGCCAGACCGTCCCGTCCAACGCCAACACGCTGCTGCTGCAGGCGATCGCGCTGCGCAAATGCGTGGCCGTCACCTACAACAAGACGCGGATGATCCTGGCGCCGCACATCCTCTACACCCGCCACGAAGACGTGTTCGTCGACGCGGTCGCGCTGGAGCGCGAGGGGCAGCCGCCCAAGGAATTCAAGATCGGCACGTTCAAGATCGCAGGGCTCAACGACGTCGAGGTCACCGACCGATCGTTCCAGCCCGACAAAATTTTCAACGCGAACGACATCAAGTACGAGGGCGTGACGCTCTTCGTGGTGTGACCGCGTCGTCTCGATAGCTGTCCGTCATCCTGACGAAAGTCAGGATCCAGAGCCAAACAGGACGGCGTCTGATACCCTGGATCCTGACGTTCGTCAGGATGACGGAGGGGCTGGGTTGGGTAGCGAGCGTTCAACGATCGGCGCTACCCGGTCGGCGATTTTCGCGACCCCGCTTGGATTCGGATGCACCCGGTCCGCCTGCATCAGCCCTGTATCGCCGATCACGCCGTCGAGGATGAACGGGTACAGCGTAGCATGATACTGGCCCGCAAGATCGGGCCATATGCTGTTGAAGGCGCGCGTATAATCGGCGCCGAGATTGGGTGGTGCCATCATCCCGGTCAGCATAGCCGGGATCTTCCGCCGCTTCAGTTCGTCGAGCATCGCGGTCATGTTCGCGCGTGTTTCGGCGGGGCCGATCTGGCGCAGCACGTCGTTGCCGCCCAGCCCGATGAGGACGAGATCGGGTTTGCGCGGCAGATTGTCGAGCGCGAAGACGAAGCGCTGTCGCCCGGCCGCGCTGGTATCACCCGATACGCCCGCGTTGACGATCGTCGCGTTGACCCCGTCGGTCCGCAGCCGCGCCTGGACCGCATCGGGCAGGCTCTGTCCGCGGTCGAGGCCATAGCCCGCGTACAGGCTGTCGCCGAACGCGAGGATAAGTCGCGGCGGTCCGGCCGGCGCCGGCACCGCTGCCACCTTGGGACCAGCGGTCGCGGTGGATGTGGGTGTAGGAATTTGCGCGGTCTGGTCGCACGCGGCGAGCACTGCCGCTTGGAGAAGCACGGCCGCCGCCGCATAGAGGCGCTTTCGCTGCAAGATGATGATCTCCATGACTGAACCAGCCAACGATATGGTCATCGCTGTGCGCGATGTCACGCTGACGCTCGGTACCGGCACTGCCGCGACCGCGATCCTCAAGGGTATCGACCTCTGCATCGGCCGCGGCACCAGCGTCGCGCTCCTAGGGCCATCCGGGTCGGGCAAGTCGTCGCTGATGGCGATCCTGTCGGGACTGGAGCGCGCGACCGGCGGGCAGGTGACCGTCGCCGGGCTCGATTTCGGCGCGCTCGACGAGGATGCGCTGGCGAAGGCGCGGCGTGGGCGGATCGGCATCGTGCTGCAGGCCTTCCATCTGTTGCCGACGATGACCGCGCTGGAGAATGTCGCGGTGCCGATGGAGCTGGCCGGCATCACCGACGCGTTCGCGCGTGCGGAAGCCGAGCTGGCAGCGGTCGGCCTCGCCCACCGCGTCCACCATTATCCCACCCAATTGTCTGGCGGCGAGCAACAGCGCGTCGCGATCGCGCGTGCGCTCGGGCCGCGGCCGGCTTTGGTGTTCGCCGACGAACCGACCGGCAATCTCGACGCGACGACCGGCGCGGCGGTGATGGACCTGCTGTTCGATCGCCGCGCGGCCGCGGGGGCGACGCTGGTGATCATCACGCACGACCCCGTCCTCGCCGCGCGCTGCGACCGCGTGGTCGAGCTCGGCGACGGCCGCATCGTCGCGGACCGCACCGCGTGAGCGACTGGCAACTGGCGTGGCGGCTCGCGCGGCGCGAACTCAATCTGCGCTTCCGTGGGCTGCGGCTGCTGCTCGCCTGCCTGTTCCTCGGCGTCGGCGCGCTGGCGGCGATCGGCAGCCTGACGCGGGCGATCGACGACGAACTCGCACGACGCGGCAGCGCGATCCTCGGCGGCGACGTCGAATTCGCCGCCTCGCAACGCAGCGCCACGCCGCAGGAACGCGCCGCGATGGCGCGGTTCGGGACGGTATCCGAAACCGTGCGCATGCAATCGATGGCGGTGCGCGGCACGACCAGCGTGCCCGTCCAGCTGAAGGGCGTCGACTCGGTCTATCCGTTGTACGGCACGCTCGCGGTGCGCGGCGGGTCCGCGGCCGCCCGCAACGCAACGACGGTTTGGATCGTGCCGACGCTGGCGCAGCGGCTCGGCGTCGCGCGCGGCGGAACGATCCGTCTCGGCTCCGCCGATTTCACGGTCGGCGGGATCATCCAGGCCGAGCCCGACCGGCTCGGCGAGGGCTTCACCCTCGGCCCTGTCGCGATCGTCTCGCTCGCCGGGATCGCGCGGACAGGGCTGATCCAGCCGGGCAGCCTGTACGAAAGCAAATACCGCATCCGCATGCCCGCGGCGGCGTCGCCCAAGACTGCCGCCGACCGCATGAAAGCGGCGTTCCCCGCGGGCGGCTGGGAGACCAAGACGCGCGATCGCGCCGCGCCGGGCGCCGACCGCTTCATCGATAGGATGGGGCAGTTCCTGCTGCTGGTCGGGCTGTCGGCGCTGGTGATCGCCGGGATCGGCGTCGGCAACGGCGTGTCCTCCTATCTCGCGGCACGACGCGGGAGCATCGCGGCGCTCAAGGTGCTCGGCGCCACCTCGGGCATGATCGCGCGAATCTATCTGCTACAGGTCGCGGTGGTCTCCGCGATCGGCATCGTCGCGGGGCTGGTGGCGGGCGCCCTCGCCGTCCCTTTGCTGGTGACGCTGGCGGGCGACGTGCTGCCGGTCGCGCCCAGCTTCGCGGTCCAGCCGCTGCCCCTCGCGCTCGCTGCCGCCTACGGCATGCTGATCGCGCTGGCCTTCACCGCGCCGCCGCTGATCGAGGCGGGCAGCGTTCCGGCGGCGGGCCTGCTGCGCGGCACGTTCGGCCAGCGACCGGTGCCGTTGCGGCGGACCTTGCCTTGGGTCGTCGGCGCAGGCGTGGCGATCGTCGCGCTGGCGCTCGGCACCGCCGAACAGCCGCTGCTCAGCGCCGGGTTCCTCGGCGCGGTCGCGGGCGTGCTGCTGGTGCTCGCCGCGTTCGGCTGGCTGGTGCGTAAGGGAGCGACGTTGTTGCCGCGCCCGCGGCGACCGTTGCTGCGGCTCGCGATCGCCGCGCTGTACCGGCCCGGCGCGCGGACCGGCACGCTGGTCGTCGCACTCGGGCTCGGGCTCACCCTGTTCGTGCTGCTCGCCGCGATCCGCACGAGCATCGACGCCAACATCACCCGCACCGTGCCGCAGCGCGCGCCCGCGCTGTTCGCGCTCGACGTGCCGCCCGCGCGTGAAGCGGAGTTCCGGCGCACGATCGAGAGAGTCGCGATCCACCCGGTGATCCGCACCGTGCCCGCAATGCGGGGCACGATCACCGGCTATGGCAAGACGCGCGTCGCCGATCTCAAGACACTGCCCGAAGGCGCCTGGGCGCTGCGTGGGGAGCGGGGCCTGACCTATGCGGCGACCCTGCCCGAGGGGAGCGAGCTGACCGCCGGCAGATGGTGGCCGCGTGGCTATGCCGGCCCGCCGCTCGTCTCGATCGACGCGCGGCTGGCAGAGGCGCTCGCCCTCAAGATCGGCGATCCGATCACCTACAGCCTGCTTGGTGTCGAGCGCAGCGCGCGGATCGCGTCGTTCCGCCGGATCAGCTGGGACACGCTCGGGTTCAACTATGTCATGGTCTTCTCGCCCAACGCGATCGAAGACGCGCCGCACAACCTCGCCGCGACGATCGACCTGCCCCCGGGGCAGGAGGGCATGGTGATGCGCGCGCTGCTGCCGCGCTTCCCGTCGGTCTCGGTGATCGAGGTGCGCAGCGTGATCGGCCAGGTCCGCGATATCGTCTCGCAGATGGCGACAGCGATCACCGCCGCCGCCTCGGTCGCGATCCTCGCCGGGATCGCCGTGCTGATCGGGGCGATCGCCGCGGCACGTGAAGCGCGCACCTATGACGGCGTGATCCTGCGCACGCTCGGCGCGACCCGGCTGCAGGTGCTTGGCGTCCAGGCGCTCGAATATGCGTTCCTCAGCGTGGTGCTGTCAGCGCTCGCGCTGCTGCTCGGGTTGGGCGGCGCCTGGTATGTCGTGACGCAGATGTTCAGTTTCGAATGGCTGCCCGACTACGGCGTGGTCGGCGCGACGTTGGTCGGCGGTGCGGTGATGACGATGGCGATCGGACTGCTCGGCGCGTGGCCGATCCTGAGCGCCCGCCCGGCGAGCGCACTCCGGCAACTTTAGACAGACGGTGCGACGGACATTTGCGCCCCCCTCCGGCGTTTGCTGCCGGACGATAGGGGACCCGACTTGACGACCACACCGACCCAGACTGCCGACCGGAACGCCGAAAGCCCGCTGACGATGTCGCGCGGCGCGTGGTGGCAGGTGCTCAAGCGCAGCTGGGCCGAGGCCGGCGACGACAATATCGGGCTGATTGCGGCAGGTATCGCCTTTTACGGCTTCACAACGATCGTGCCGCTGCTCGCTTCGATCGTGCTGATCTACGGGCTGGTCGCCGATACCGGCACCGTCGTGGCGAACATCCGCGCGCTGTTCGGCGTTCTGCCCGACGACGCCGCGCGGCTGATCGGCGACCAGCTGGCGACGGTGGTCGGCACGTCGGAGGGCAAGAAGGGCTTCGGCCTGCTGATCGCGCTCGGCATCGCGCTGTACGGCGGCACCAAGGGCGCGTCGTCGGTGATCACCGGGCTCAACATCGCCTATGAGCAGCGCGAGACGCGCGGCTTCGTCGCGCTCAACCTCCTGGCGCTCGGGGTGACCGCTGGCGCCGTCGTACTCGCCTTGACCGCCGCGCTGTCGACCGCCGCGTTCGCTTTGCTCGACAGCCTGATCCCGAATGCGCCGGATATGGTGCTGACCGGGATCCGGCTGCTCAGCTATGGCGTGCTGGCGCTGATCGCGATGACCGCGGCGGCATGTCTGTATCGCTTCGGGCCCAATCGCGAGAAGGCGAAATGGGCCTGGCTGACCCCGGGATCGGTCGCGGCGACCTTGGTATGGCTGGCCGCAACCCTGGGGTTCGGCTTCTACGTCTCGCGGTTCGGCAATTACGGCGCGACCTATGGTTCGCTCAGCGCGGTGATCGTCTTGCTCACGTGGTTGTGGCTCTCGGCCTATGTCTTCCTGCTCGGCGCCGAGCTCAACGCCGAGCTCGAGCATCAGACCGCGAAGGACACCACGACGGGCCCCGCCCGACCGATGGGCGAGCGCGGCGCGGTGGTCGCTGATACCGTCGTCGGGGGGCCCACGGCGGAAAAGCCAGCCGCGGTCCCGGCGCCGCAGCGGTCGGGGCTGATCGTGACCGGTGGTCAGGTGAGCATGGCGACGCGGATGATCGGTCCGCGGATCGGCGTGCCGGCGACGTTGCTGACCGCAGGCGGGCTGGGCGCGCTGCGCCGCGGGTCGGCGCGGAACGGCATGCTGCTGCTGACCGCCGGTGCGATCCTGGCCTGGACCACACGGCCAGCGCGCAACCGTGGGTAACGTGAAAATCTTCTTCGACGGTGGCTGCCGGCCCAATCCCGGCCGGATGGAGACTGCGGTGGTCGCGCGCGGCGTGACCTTTCTCGATGACGATGCGGGCCTCGGCACGAACAGCGATGCCGAATGGCTGGCGGCAATCCACGCGTTGACGGTAGCGGCGACGCTTGGCCTACGCGATGTCCGGCTGGTCGGCGATTCGGCGCTGGTCGTCGGACAGGCGAAAGGGAGCGCGAAATGCCGGATGCTCGAGCTCGCCGCCCATCGCGACCGGTTTCTCGATCTGGCGAAGGGCTTCGCCAGCGTCCGTATCCGCCTGATAGGTCGCGCGCAGAACCTCGCCGGGATCGCGCTCGAACGCCACCACGGCCGGCGCTAGCGGCGCTGCTGCGCCGCGATCGCAGCCAGCACGCTCTCGGCCAGCTCCGGCCGGCAGATCAGCAGGTCGGGCAACAGCGGGTTCGAGCAATTATAGACCAGCGGAGACCCGTCGATCCGCGATGCATGCAGCCCGGATGCAAGCGCGACCGCGGCGGGGGCGCAATTGTCCCACTCATATTGCCCGCCGTCGTGCAGATAGATTTCGGCGCGACCGTCGACCACCGCCATCGCCTTGGCGCCGGCGGACCCCATCGCGATCATCGGCGTCCCCATCGCCAGCGCGACCGTCTTGGCGATCTCGGGCGCGCGCGACCGGCTGACGATCATCCGCGGCGGTACCTGCGCCGCGGGCAGGGGGAGGTGGACGTCATCCGTGGTGTGCACCGCACCACGCGCGGGCACCGCGACCGATCCGATTCGCGGCCGGCCGTCGATCGCCAGGCCGATATGCACCGCCCAGTCGTCGCGGCCTTCGGCATATTCGCGCGTGCCGTCGAGCGGATCGACGATCCACACCCGGCTGGCCGTGCAGCGCGCCTGGTCGTCGACCGATTCCTCCGACAGCACGAAATCGTCGGGCCGCTCGACGCGAAGCCGGGCGATGATCAGCGTGTTCGCCTCGCGGTCGCCGATGTCGCCCAATGCCTTGCCCGACACCCCGCGGGTGCGGATCTGCTGGAGCAGCGCACCCGCCTCCAACGCGATCGACCGGGCGAGTTGCGCATCGTTGCTCACAGGTCGTGGCTCCACACGCCCATGATGTGCTCGACGATCCGCTCGGCCGCGGCCTCGGGGCTCTCGGTCCGCGTGTCGATGCGGATGTCTGGGCGTTCGGGCGGCTCATAGGGGCTGGAGATGCCGGTGAAATGTGCGATCTCGCCGGCGCGTGCCTTGGCGTACAGCCCCTTCACGTCGCGCGCTTCGGCGACGTCGAGCGGCGTGTCGACGAAGATTTCGACGAACTCGCCCGCGGGCATCAGGTCGCGAACCATCTGCCGTTCGGCGCGGAACGGGCTGATGAACGCGGTCAGCACGATCAGCCCCGCATCGGTCATCAGCTTGGCGACCTCGCCGACCCGCCGGATATTCTCGACGCGGTCTGCATCGCTGAAGCCCAGATCCTTGTTGAGCCCGTGGCGTACATTATCGCCATCGAGCAGGAAGCTGTGGCGGCCGAGCGCATGCAGCTTCTTCTCGACGAGGTTGGCGATCGTCGACTTGCCCGACCCCGATAGCCCGGTGAACCACAGCAGCTTCGGCGCCTGGCCCTTTTGCGCGGCATGCGCGACACGGGTGATGTCGATCGACTGCCAATGGACGTTCTGCGCGCGGCGCAGCGAGAAATGCAGCATCCCCGCGGCCACCGTCGCATTGGTCGCGCGGTCGATCAGGATGAAGCCGCCGAGGTCTGATCCGTCGGCATAGGGTTCGAACACCACCGGCCGGTCGGTAAAGACCTCGGCGACGCCGATATCGTTCAACTGCAGCGTCTTGGCGGAGAGTTCAGCCTGGGTGTTGACGTCGACGACATGCCGCGGCGGCTGTACCGTCGCACCCACCATCTGCGTGCCGAGCTTCAGCGTATAGCCGCGGCCGGGGACGAGCGCGGTGTCGGACAGCCAGACGATCGTCGACAGGAACTGGTCCGCGACCTCCGGCGGCGCATCGGCGGCGGCGATCACGTCGCCGCGCGAGCAGTCGACCTCGTCCGCGAGCACCAACGTGACCGATTCGCCGGCCAACGCCTCGGCGCGATCGCCCTCGATCGACACGATCCGCGCGACATGCGTGGTCTTGCCCGAGGGGACGATCCGCACCGCGTCACCCGGCCGGACGACACCGCTCGCGATCGTCCCGGCGAACGCGCGGAAATCGAGGTCGGGGCGGTTGACCCATTGCACGGGCAGCCGGAACGGCCGCGCCTGACGCGCGTCCGCATCGATCGCCACCGTCTCTAGATGCGCGAGCAGCGGAGGGCCGCCATACCAGGGCATCGTCGCCGCGGGCTGCGCGACATTCTCGCCAGTCAGCCCCGACAGCGGGATCGCGGTGAAGCGTTCGATCCCGATCGAGGTCGCGAAAGCGCGATACTCCTCGACGATCGCGTCGAACACGGCTTGGTCGTGCCCGACCAGATCCATCTTGTTCACGGCGAGCACGATCTCGCGGATGCCGACGAGGTGCGCGAGATAGCTGTGACGACGGGTTTGCGTGAGCACGCCTTTGCGGGCGTCGATCAGGATGACCGCCAGGTCCGCGGTCGACGCGCCGGTCACCATGTTGCGGGTATATTGTTCGTGGCCAGGCGTATCGGCGACGATGAACTTGCGCTTCTCGGTCGAGAAGAAGCGATAGGCGACGTCGATCGTGATGCCCTGTTCGCGCTCGGCGGCGAGACCGTCGACGAGCAGCGCGAAGTCGATATTCTGCCCCTGCGTGCCCACGCGTTTGCTGTCGGCTTCGAGCGCGGCGAGCTGGTCCTCGAAGATCGTCTTCGAATCGTAGAGCAGACGGCCGATCAGCGTCGACTTGCCGTCGTCGACCGACCCGCAGGTGATGAACCGCAGCATCGATTTGTGCGCGTGGGTGTCGAGATACGCGTCGATGTCCGACGCGATCAGGGTGTCGGGGGTGTAGGCGGTCATGAAATCCTCCCCGGCACGGGGAGGGGGATCATGCGAAGCATGGTGGAGGGGGCTGTCCCCAAGCGCTGCGTCCGGCGGAACGCCCCCTCCGTCAGCGCTGCGCGCTGCCACCTCCCCGCATCGGGGAGGATTGAATGCACGCTGCTCATCAGAAATACCCCTCGCGCTTCTTCTTCTCCATGCTCGCCGTCTGGTCATGGTCGATTGCACGCCCCTGACGTTCGCTGGTCGTCGTCAGCAGCATTTCCTGAATCACCTCAGGCAGGGTCGCCGCCTCGCTCTCCACCGCGCCGGTGAGCGGGTAGCAGCCGAGCGTGCGGAACCGGATCGAGCGGTCGACCGGCACTTCGCCCGGCGCCAGCCGGAACCGCTCGTCGTCGACCATCAGCAGCATCCCATCGCGCTCGACGGTCGGGCGCGGTGCGGCGAAGTAGAGCGGCACGATCTCGATCCCCTCGGCGAGGATGTACTGCCAGATGTCGAGTTCGGTCCAGTTCGACAGCGGGAACACCCGGATGCTCTCACCCTTGGCAATGCGCGTGTTGTAAAGCCGCCAGAGCTCGGGCCGCTGCGCCTTGGGATCCCAACCATGGTTGGCAGAGCGGAACGAGAAAATGCGCTCCTTCGCGCGGCTCTTCTCCTCGTCGCGCCGCGCGCCGCCGAACGCGACGTCATAGCTGCCCGCGGTCAGCGCCTGTTTCAGCCCCTCGGTCTTCCACATGTCGGTGTGGCGGCTGCCATGATCGAACGGGTTGATCCCCAGCGCCGCGGCTTCGGGGTTGGTATGGACGATCAGCTCCATCCCCGCATCCGCCGCGGCCCGCGCGCGGAGATCGTACATCGCCTTGAATTTCCACGTCGTGTCGACATGGAGCAACGGGAAGGGCGGACGTGCCGGGAAGAACGCCTTCTTCGCCAGGTGCAGCATCACGGCGGAATCCTTGCCGACCGAATAGAGCATCACCGGGCGCTCGGACTCGGCGACGACTTCGCGCAGGATGTGGATGCTCTCGGCTTCGAGGCGCTGGAGATGGGTCAGTGTCATTGCTGACAGAGATAAGCACCACAGCGGCGCGCGCGACCAATTTATCCTGTTGGCCGCGAAAGCCGATCAGTCCGATCGGCGCTGTTCGAGCGAATCGAGGATCATCCCTCCCGCCATGAACACCGCGATCGGGCAGCAGGCGAACAGCAGCCAGCCGCCATAGCCCGGATATTGCTGCAGATAATGCACCCCGCGTTCGACCGCGCCGAGCCCGAGCCCGTAGATCACGAGGAACGCCTCGAACTTTGTCTTGATGACGAAGAGCCGAGTGAAGCGGTGCCACATGCCGATGGTTAAGCAAAGCGCGTGCCAATGGCGGATTTCCGACGATTCGCCGTGGACGAACGTGGTTACCTGTCAATTAACCCGACAAGATCGAGCGCTTCCAGCAGGGTGCTGCGCGCGCGTTCGATGCGAGCGATCAACGCTGGATCGCAGATCTCCGCCGGGCCGATCGTCTCGGGCCAATGCGTAGCGACGACGGTGGCGAGCCGGTCGAGCTTGGCGTGATCGACCAGGAACCGCGGGTCGACGGTCGCGGGGGCGCACACGACCCGCAGGCGCAGGCAGGCGGGACCGCCGCCATTGGCCATCGATTCGCGGACGTCGACCACCTCCAGCCGGCGGATCGGGCCATTGCCGGCGACATGCTCCTCCAGCCAGTTCCATACCGCGGCGTTCGCGCGTGCTTCCTCGGGCAGCACCAGGGTAGCGCCGTCCTCGGTCGACACCAGCTGCGCGTTGAACAGATAGGACGACACCGCATCGGCTAGGCTTACGCGGTCGGCGGGGACCTGGACGATCTCGACCTCGGGCATGATCCGCGTCAGGTTGGCGTAAAAGCGGTCCTTGTCCGCGAACGCCTGCTCGTGCGCGAACAGCACGCGCTCGTTGGCGACCGCGACGACGTCGTTGTGGAACGCACCCGCCGCGATGGCCGCTTCCGACTGCGCGACGAACAGCGTGCGCGCGGGATCCAGCCGATGGGCGCGGGCAACGGCCTCGCTCGCTTCGCGGTGCTGACGGGCAGGGTAGGGGCCGCCCGAGACGCCGTACACGAAAACCTCGACGCCCGGTGCGTCGTGCGCCGCGCACAGCCGCATATGATTGGCCGCGCCTTCGTCGCCGAACGGCGCCGGCACTGGTCCGTGGATGCGGAACGCGGGGTCGGCGAACGCGACGATCAACTGCTGCAGCGTCTCGCGCGCCTCATGGCTGCGATGCGGCATCGTCATCAAATTGGCGACGGTCAGATGGCAAACCCCGTCGGCCGTATCCGCTGCCGGGCTGACGGTCGCCGCGTTCGCCGCCCACATCGCCGAGGCCGACATAGCCTGCGCGCGCAGATGATCGGGGGCGGTCGCCGGATCGGTCGCCAGCGACCCCAGCCACAGCCGGTTCGGCCGCCGGTGCGGCAGCATTATCCCCTGCGTCAGCCCCAGATCGAGGGTCGCGCGCATCTTGGCGATCCCCTGCAGCGCGGCGGCGCGCGGGTAGGCGACCGCACCAGCGTTGCGCGTAGCGGCCAGATTGCCGGGGCTCAGCCCAGCATAATTGTGGCTCGGGCCGATCAGCCCGTCGAAATTGATTTCCCGGATCATATTCGCGCCACGTGCGTGACCGTGTCGTCCGCGCCTACGCCCAACGCCGTCGCGCACGCTTCGCCCAGCACGATCCCGTCGTCGCCCTCCCGCACCCCGCCGAACGCGCAGCGGAAGTCGCCGAGCGTGCCGCACGCGACCAGCGATTCGACGCCGCCCGTGGCATCGATCGCCGCCACCCGCGTCGCGCGGGCTTCGGCGATGGTTCGAACCTTGTCGGTCTTCGCCGTCATCGTCGGGCCGCCATCGAAGATGTCGACGTAATTCTCGAACGCGAAGCCTTCATTTTCCAGCATTCGCATCGCCGCACGTCCCGATGGGTGCGGCAGGCCGATCGCCGCGCGTGCCGATTCGGACAGCATCGCGGTGTAGATCGGGTGTTTGGGCATCAGGTCGGCGATGAACTGGTGGCCGTTGATCGCGTTGAACTGGTCGGCGTCCTGGAAATTCATCCCGAAGAACCGCCCAGCAAGTCCATCCCAGAACGGCGACCCGCCGGCCTCGTCGATGATCCCACGCAACTCGGCGAGCACGCGGTCGGCGAAGCGCGCGCGGTGCATCTTGATGAACAGGTATCGGCTGCGCGCGAGCAGCAGGCCGAGCCCGCCGGCGCGTTCACCCGGGTGCAGGAACAACCCGCCGACTTCGCTCGCGCCCTCCAGGTCGGTCGCGAGCGTCAGCATGTCGGCGCGGAAGGTGCGGTTTAGCTCCTTGCTATGCTGCGTCAGCGTGCCGATCCGGTAGCTGTAGAACGGCCAGCTCTGCCCCACGAGCGTGAAGATCTGGCAGGTGCCGCGCACCTCGCCGGTCTGGACGTTTTCCAGGATCAGCACGAACAGCTCGTCCTGCACGCCGTCCTCGGTCCGCGCGAAGGCGGCGTGGCTGCGTTCGAGCTTGGCGGTCAAGGCGCGCCGATCCGGCGGCAGGTTGGTGAACCCGCCCCCGGTCAGCTTGGCCATTTCGTAGAGATGCTGAAGATCGTCATCGACCGCGGCACGGATACGGAAACTCACAGGCGGCCCTCGGCGATGCGCAGGATGGTGACGGCCGACAGCGCGGCGCGCTCGGCCAGGCTGTCGGGGATCAGGAACTCGTCGACCGAATGGATCGCGCCACCGCGCACCCCCATGGTGTCGACCACGGGCACACCAGCGGCCGCGATGTTGTTGCCGTCACACACCCCGCCGGTCGCCTTCCACGCGATGTTTAGGCCGAGGTCGCTACCCGACGCGCGAACCAGATCGAACAGTCGCGCCGCGCCCGCGTCGATCGGCTTGGGCGGGCGGTTGAAGCCGCCATATACGCTGACCCGCACATCATGCTCGACCGCGACCAGCGCGACTACGGCGTCGATGTGCGCTCGCGCGCTCTCGATGTCGTCGAGCGTCGCCGGACGGAAATTGACGCGAAGTACCGCCCGGTCGGGCACGACGTTGTTCGGTCCGCCGCCGTCGATCCGCGCCGGGTTCACCGCCAGTTTCGGCCCCGCGACTTTCGCCAGCCGCACCGCGATATCCGCCGCCGCGACGACAGCGTTGCGCCCATCCTCGGGGTTGCGCCCAGCATGCGCGCTCCTCCCCTCGACGACGATGGAGAAATTGCCCGTGCCGCCCCGCGCCCCGGCCAGCGTGCCGTCGGCGAGCGCGGGTTCATAGGTCAGCGCGGCGATCTTGCCGCGCGCCGCCTGCGCGAGCAACGCGGCGGACGAGAAGGACCCGGTTTCCTCGTCCGAATTGATCACGACGTCATAGCCGATCGCGGCGCCGCTCGCCTCGACCGCCTGCAGCGCGGCGAGCATGACGGCGAGCCCACCCTTCATATCGGCGACGCCCGGCCCGTTGACTGTTCCGTCGTCCATCGTCTGCAACGTCTGGAACGGGTGATCGACCGGATAGACGGTGTCCATATGCCCGGTGAACAGCATGCGGACGGGCGCCTCCGGGCGTACCGACAGATGAAGGTGCTGCCCGTGATCAAGCGCCGATACGACGCCATCCGTCGCAACGGCTTCGGCCGCAGCCGGGGCGACCAAAGTCAGCGCGCCCGGCAACACCGCGAAGGCGTCCGCCAGCGTCGTCGCCATCGTCGCCAACCCGGGCAGGTTGCGCGTGCCGCTGTTGATCGCGGCCCAGGCCTCGACCTGCGCCAGCATCGGTGCGTCTCCCGCGCGCGCAATCGCGTCGCGTTCGATCGTGGAAAGTCCTCTCATCCGGCGGGTCTAGAGCAAGCCGGGGGGTGCCGACCACCCCCTCCGGACGATCCGCTAGAAGCTGTACACCAGCGACGCACGACTGGTGGTATCGGTCGAGACCGATCCGACCGGCGGCGTGCTCTCATACTGGAAGTTGTAAGAGAGAGCGGCCGAAAGCGGCCCGATCAGCTTCGCGGTCACCGCAGTAGTGCCGCTGACCGTGCTGTTGTCCTGCTGGACATAGGCCGACGCGATCTGGCTGACGGAAAGCCCATTGGTAATCCGCCAGCTGAAATCGACCGTCCCGCGCGCCGCGACGCTGCTCTGCACCACCATATCGGTGAACTGGGTGTATCGATAGGCCGGCCCAAGCTCGAGGTCGAGTTTGGTCCGCGCGGTTTTGAGCAGGCTGTAGCCCGCGCCAACCGACGTCGAGTAACGGTTGTTGTAGCCCAGGAACCGATCGCTCTCATACTGCGCCGCGCCGTAGACATAGGCGCGGTCGTCGATCTTGAAATTGGGTTCGTACGACGCGAGGTAATGCTCGCGCACGGTGACGTTCTGGTTCGACTGATAATCTGCCTGCGCGCGGAACTTCTGCCGCCAGCGCAGGCCTTCGCGCGTGAGGTCGAGAATCGCACTGCCGCCGGCGGTGTCCGAATTGCCCGTGGTCAGATAGCCGCCGACCTCGGCCCGGCCACGCCACAGGTCGAGAAAGCTCGCTTGGCGGATCACCGCGGTCCGCTGCGCCGCGCGATCGGCCTTCCACTTCTCCGCGATCGCCAGCACGGCATCGCCACTCAAAGGGTCGGCGGCGCGGGCATATTTGACGATCGTCGAGACGTCCGCCTCGTTGCCCGATTCCAGCGCGGCGTCGAGCATCGCGCGGATGTTCTCCGGGATCATGACGGAACCCGGGTCCGCCGCGTTCGCGAGGGTCAACGGGACGAGAAGGAGCAACAGGCGACGCACCGCGCTGCCGTAGCGGCGGTGCCGCGGATTGGGAACCGTTCAGTCCTGCCGCGTTGCGCCGAGATGTGGCGCGAAGGCGGCGAGTACCTGTTCGTACAACGCCTTCTTGAACGGCACGATCACGCTCGGCAGATCCCGCGGGTCCAGCCAACGCCAGGCGCGGAATTCCTGATGCTCGGTGGCGATGTCGATATCCGCGTCGGTGCCGAGGAAGCGATAGAGGAACCAGCGTTGCTGCTGGCCCCGCCACTTGCCCTTCCACACCTTGCCGATCAGTTCGGGTGGCAGATCGTAGGTGAATTCGCCCGGCGCCTCGGCGACCAGTTCGACATGATGCGGCGCGACGCCGGCTTCCTCGCCGAGCTCGCGCAGCGCCGCGGCCTGCGCATCCTCGCCGGGGTCGATCCCGCCCTGCGGCATCTGCCAGGCCTCCAGCGTCGTATCCACCCGCTGGCCGACGAATACGCGCCCCTCGGCATTGATCAGCATTACGCCGGCACAGGGACGATAAGGAAGGTCGGTCACATCTGTCTCCGAGCGCTGCGAATGCCTACCTAGGGTCGATGATCCGTGTCGTCCATCATCCCGACTATGTCGCGGCCGCGCCTGCGCGCTCCACCTATCGCTGGAACAAGAACGGGCTGATCCGCGACCTGCTGCTCGCGCAAGGGGAACGCATCGACTGGCATCTGCCCGAGCCGACGCCGCAGGTGTGGCTCGAGACGGTGCATGACGCGGGCTATGTCGCCGAAGTGCTGGAGGCCCGCGTGCCGCGCGAGAAGGAGCGGCGGATCGGCTTCCCCGTGACGCCCGCGGTCGCGCGCCGTGCCGCGATCGTCCCCAACGGGACGTGGCTGGCGGCGTGCCTCGCGCTCGATCACGGCTTCGCGGCTAACACTGCGGGCGGCAGCCACCACGCGCTCGCCACCACGGGCGCGGGCTATTGCGTGTTCAACGACCTTGCGGTCGCGGCGGTGCGGTTGATCGAGGAACGGCGCGTCGAGCGCGTGCTGGTTGTCGACTGCGATGTGCATCAGGGCGACGGCACCGCCGCGCTGCTTGCGGGGCATGTCGGGATCGCGACCTATTCGATTCACGCCGCCAGGAATTTTCCGGTGCGCAAAGCATGTTCGACGCTCGACGTGGCGCTGCCCGACGGGGTCGACGACGACGGATATCTTGCGGCGCTCGATTCGACGCTGGTGCCGATGCTCGACGAGATGCAGCCCGAGCTGATCCTCTATCAGGCCGGCGTCGATCCGTTCGTGGACGACCGCCTTGGACGGCTGGCGTTGACGCTAGGCGGCCTCGAACGGCGCGAACAGTTCATCGCCGGTCTGGCGATCACGCGCTGCATTCCCCTCGCGAGCACGGTCGGCGGCGGCTATGGCGACGATGCGCAGGCGATCGCCGAGCGCCACGTTGCCGCGATCCTGACTTTGGGACAGGCGTTCGCGGACGCCGCCGGAACGCAGACGCGGCTCAGCGCGTAGGAGCAAGCATGACCACACTTCTCTGGCTCCGCCAGGATCTTCGACTCCACGACCAACCCGCCTTGATCGCCGCCGCCGCGGCCGGCGCAGTCATCCCCGTGTACATCCTCGACGACGACGCGCCGGGCACCTGGGCGATCGGCGGCGCGCAACGCTGGTGGCTGCATCACACGCTCGAAGCGCTGGGGGCGGCGCTGAAGGAGAAGGGGTCGAAGCTCATTCTGCGACGCGGCGATGCGGTGAAGACGCTGACGGCGCTCATGGAGGAAACCGGCGCCGAACAGATCGACGCGATCCGCCATTACGAACCCTGGTGGCGCAAGGCCGAGGACGCGCTCGGCGATCGGCTCTGCCTGCATGACGGCAATCACCTAGCGCGGCCCGAGCATGTCCGGACCGGCGCAGGCACGCCGTTCAAGGTCTATTCGGGGTTCTGGCGCGCGCTCTCGCAGATGATGCCGCCGGCCAAGCCCGAGCCGGTCCCGCACACGATCGCCGCGCCCGACGCCTGGCCAAAGAGCGACACGCTCGCCGACTGGGCGCTGTTGCCGACCAAGCCCGACTGGTCGACGGGCTTCGGCGAGGATTGGACGCCGGGCGAGGCGGCTGCGCACGAGCGCGCGACGGACTTCGCCGAGAAGGTCGACGCCTATGAGGCGACCCGCAACCTGCCCGCGGAGGAAGGCACGTCGCGCCTCTCGCCGCATCTGCACTTCGGCGAGATCTCCCCGCGCGCGGTGTGGCACGCGGTCGACGGCCACCGCGATGCCGAGAAATTCCGCAAGGAGCTCGCCTGGCGCGACTTCACCGACGGCGTCGTGATGGCGATACCCGATTATGCCGACGCCAATGGCCGGCCGAAATTCGACACGCTCCCTTGGCGTTCGGGGGCCGACGCGGATGCGGATCTCGCCGCCTGGCAGCAGGGGCGGACCGGGTATCCGATCGTCGACGCCGGGATGCGGCAGCTCTGGACCACAGGCTGGATGCACAACCGGGTGCGGATGATCACGGCCAGTTTCCTTATCAAGCACCTGCTGATCGACTGGCGCCGCGGCGAGCGCTGGTTCTGGGACTGCCTGCTCTGCGCCGACTATGGCAACAACTCGGTCAACTGGCAGTGGACCGCGGGTACCGGCATCGATTCGAACATGTATTCGCGGATCATGGCCCCGCTAACGCAGTCGGAGAAGTTCGATGCGGGGGATTACATTCGTCGCTGGGTGCCCGAACTGAAGGATGTGCCCGACGCCGCGATCCACGACCCGGACGAATTTGGCCGGCGGCCAAAGGCCTATCCTGCCAAGATCATCGGCCACCGCGAAGCACGCGAGCGAGCGCTGGCGGCCGGGCGAGCGGCAGCGTAGCGCCCCTCCCTGAAAGGGAGGGGTCGGGGGTGGGTTGGTTTGGGGCAGTCGCCACGTGCACTCAGCGGCCGACCCACCCCCAACCCTTCCCTTTCCGGGAGGGGAGCGGAAGCCCTTCCCTTCACCACCCTCCCGTTGCATGGAGCGCCGCGATGAACGCGGGGCATGCTATTACCACCTCACCGAAGGGCAGCCGCGTCGCGCGAGCGGTCGCGCCGATATTCCATGCACTGCTCGACCGGATCGACGCCGGGCTGGATGTCGGCGGCATCGACGCGTCGCTGCCCGACGGGACACGACGGCTGCTCGGCGGTCGCGCCGACGGACCGATGCCGATCGTCGCGGTACACCGCTGGCGCGCGCTGGTCCGGCTCGCGACCGCGGGGTCGGTCGGCTGGTACGAAGGCTGGGCGGCCGGCGACTGGTCGAGCCCCGATCCCGTGCCGCTGTTCGACCTGTTCATGCGCAACCGCATCCCGCTCGGCAACGCAGCGCGCTCGGGCGGTCTGGCCAAGCTCGGCGCACGCGCCTGGCACCGGTTGCGGCGCAACCACCGCGATGGCGCACGCCGCAACATCGCCGCGCATTACGATCTCGGCAATGACTTCTACGAGACCTGGCTCGATCGCGGGATGACCTATTCGAGCGCGCTGTTTGCGCGCCCCGATGAGCCCCTCGAACAGGCGCAGGAGACCAAGCTGCGCGCGGTACTCGACCGCACCCGGACCGCGCCGGGCGACACCATCCTCGAGATCGGCTGCGGCTGGGGATCGTTCGCCGAGCTCGCCGCGCGCGGCGGGCGCAAGGTCCACGCGCTGACGCTGTCAACGGAACAGAAGAAGCTCGTCGACGACCGGATGACTGCAGCCAGCCTCGATGGCGTGACGGTGGCGTTGACCGACTATCGCGACGTCGCCGGGCAGTTCGACGCGGTCGCCAGCATCGAGATGGTCGAAGCCGTCGGCCAGGAATATTGGCCCGCCTATCTCGACGCAGTCGCCCGCGCGCTAAAGCCCGGCGGGCGCGTCGCGCTGCAGTTCATCACGATCGACGACGCGGTGTTCGATTCCTATGCGACCAGCGTCGACTTCATCCAACGCTACGTGTTTCCGGGCGGCATGCTGATCTCCGAGCCCCGCTTCCGCGCGCGCGCCGAAGCGCGCGGGCTAGCCTGGGAAGACCGCCACGCGTTCGGGCTGGACTACGCCGAGACGCTGCGCCGCTGGCGGGTCGCGTTCGACGCGGCGGCCGGGCAGGGGCGGCTGCCCGCGCGGCTCGACGCGAAGTTCGTCGCGCTGTGGCGCTATTACCTGATGTACTGCGAAGGCGGCTTCCGCGGCGGCGGCATCGATGTGCTGCAGGTGACGCTGGTGAAGCGATAGCCATCAGCCCAACACCACCCCGGCGAAGGCCGGGGCCCAATTGGGTGACAGAGGTAATGGCGCACGGTCCTTCGTTACACGGACCGTCCCATTTGGGCCCCGGCCTTCGCCGGGGTGGTGCAAATCAGCCGACCCGTTCGAAATACCCGTTCTCGAACCCGTCGATCGCCAGCCGCGCGATCCGCTCGGCGACCACCGCCGGCGCCTTCACCGACTTCGGATCCTCGCCCGGATAGGCGCGCGCGCGCATCTTGGTCCGGGTGGCGCCGGGGTCGAGGATCGCGGTGCGGATGCCGCTGATCTCGGCCATCTCGTCGCCATACGCGCCGAGCAATGTCTCGAACGCCGCCTTCGACGCGCCGTACATGCCCCAATAGGCGCGCGGCGTCCGCGCGACGCTCGACGTCACGCCGATCACGCGCGCCGACGGCGCCTTTTTCAGCATCGGGTCGAACACCGCGAGCAGCGCCGCCTGCGCGCTGACGTTGAGCGTCAGGATCTGCGCAAGTTCCTTCGGATCGATCGCCGGCACCGACGACAGCGACCCCAGCATCGCGGCGTTGAGCACGAGGATGTCGAGCGCATCCCAGCGGCCCCCCACCGCCGCCGCCAACCGGGCAATCGCATCGGTCTCGGCCAGGTCGAGCGGCGCGATCGTCGCCGATCCCCCGGCGGCGTGGATCGCCTCCTCGACCTCTTCCAGCCCGCCAACGGTCCGCGCGGTCAGCACGACATGCGCGCCCTGCGCTGCAAGCGCGAGCGCGGTCGCCGCGCCAATGCCACGGCTCGCGCCGGTCACGAGCGCGAGTTTGTCAGTCAATGGTTTCAAGCAGTCTCTCCGTCGCGTCGTTTGGGCGCTCCTGCGTGGCCGATCAGACCACCCGCTCGGCGAGCATCGCGAACTGGTCGACCTCGGACCCTTCGTCATGGTCGGTCAGCGTCGTCGGATAATCACCCGTGAAGCACGCGTCGCAATATTTCGGGCGGATATCGGCGCGCTTGGCCTCGCCCAACGCCTTATACAGCCCATCGATCGAGATGAACGCCAGGCTGTCGGCATGGATGAACCCGGTCATCCCACCCAGATCCAGCTTCGCCGCGAGCAGTTTCGCGCGCTCGGGCGTATCGACGCCGTAGAAGCAGCTGTGCCGCGTCGGCGGGCTGGCGATCCGCATATGCACTTCGGCGGCGCCCGCATCGCGCATCATCTGCACGATCTTCAGCGAGGTCGTGCCGCGGACGATCGAATCGTCGACCAGGATGACCCGCTTGTCCTTGATCAGCGCGCGGTTGGCATTGTGCTTCAGCTTGACGCCCAGATGGCGGATCTGGTCGCCCGGCGAGATGAAGGTCCGGCCGACATAATGCGACCGGATGATCCCGAGCTCGAAGGGAATGCCGGATTGCTGCGCATAGCCGATCGCCGCGGGCGTCCCCGAATCGGGGACCGGGATCACCAGATCGGCGTCGACCGGCGATTCGATCGCAAGCTGCGCGCCGATCGCCTTCCGCACCGAATAGACGGAATGATCGCCGACGATCGAGTCGGGCCGCGAGAAATACACCCATTCGAAGATGCACGGCCGCGCGGCCATCGGCGCAAACGGTCGGATCGAACGGACCTCGGATCCTTGCACGATCACCAGTTCGCCCGGCTCGACCGCGCGGACGAAGGTCGCGCCGACCACGTCGAGCGCGACCGTCTCGGACGCGAAGATGATCGCATCGCCCAGCTTGCCCATCACAAGCGGCCGGATGCCGAGCGGATCGCGGCAGGCGATCATGCCCTCGGGGGTCATCACGATCAGCGAATAGGCGCCCTCGACCTGCTTCAGCGCATCGATGAAGCGATCGAGCAGCGTCCGGTAATTGGACGTCGCGACCAGGTGGATGATCGTCTCGGTATCGCTCGTGGACTGGAAGATCGATCCGCGCCGGACGAGTTCCTTACGCAACCGCATCGCGTTGGAAATATTGCCGTTGTGCGAAATCGCAAACCCGCCGGTCGACAGCTCGGCATAGAGCGGCTGGACGTTGCGCAGCGCGGTCTCGCCGCTGGTCGAATAGCGGACATGCCCGCAGGCGACGGTGCCCGGCAGCGCGCGGATCACATCGTCGCGGTCGAAATTGCCCGCCACATGCCCCATCGCGCGATGCGTATGGAAATGCTGCCCGTCGAAGGTGGTGATACCGGCGGCTTCCTGCCCGCGGTGCTGTAGCGCGTGCAGGCCCAGCGCCACCAGCGCGGCAGCGCCGTCGGAGGCGGAAACGCCGAAAATTCCGCATTCCTCGCGGAGCTTATCGTCATCGTACGGGTGTGTCGTCAGCATGGCGGGGTCTCACGTCCTGCGGAGGCCGCCATATAGGAACGGTTGCGCGACTTGTCGCCTGTTTGTCATGAATGCGGTGCGCGACCCGTCGCATCGGCCGCCAATCCGGCTATACGAAGGGTATGACCGACCCACGCGAAACCGGGCTCACGCTCGATCCCAAATATGATTCCGCCGGCCTGATCACGGCGGTTGTCACCGATCGCGGGTCGGGCGACGTGCTAATGGTCGCGCACATGAACGCCGACGCCCTGGCCGCCACCCAGGCGAACGGCGAGGCGCATTTCTGGTCGCGCAGCCGCGCCAAGCTCTGGAAGAAGGGCGAGACATCCGGGAACGTTCTGCGAGTCGTCGAACTCCGCGTCGATTGCGATCAGGACGCGCTCTGGGTGATCGCCGAGCCGGCCGGCCCCGCCTGCCACACCGGCGCGCGCAGCTGCTTCTACCGGCGGATCGAGGGTGGCGGTCTGGTGCGGATCGAATGAGATGGCTCGCGCTGGCGCTGCTGCTGGCAGGGTGTGGCAGCACCGAACAAGCCACGACCAACGACACCGCGGGCGCCCAACTCGAGGCCGCCGCGACTCGCGCCGGGCTGATCGCCGACCCAAACGCGTCGCTCCAGGGCAGTTGGGCGCGCGACACCGACCGCGTCTGCGTCGTCGATTCGGACAATCGCACCGGCCGGATCGGCGCCACCGTCGACTATGGCGACAATCAGGGGTGCGCGGCGTCGGGCACGGTCAGCCGATCGGGAGATCGACTGATGGTGGCGTTCGGCGGATGCCGGTTCGAGGCACGGTTCGACGGCGATCGCATCCGCTTCCCCGCCGATCTTCCCACCGCGTGTGAAGCGCTGTGCACCGGCCGTGCCTCGCTCGCCGCGCTGACCGTCGATCGACTGAGCGAGTCGCGCGCCGAAGCGAGCGCGCTCCGCTCGACCAAAGGGGCGCTCCTTTGCGGCAGTTGACGTTGACGTAAAGGGCAGCTACATGCCGTGACGATGACGACCTTCGCCTCCTATGCGGTGATCGAGCCTCTCGACGGGCAGGAGACCTTCACGATCTCCGACCTGTCGTCCGAGTTCGACGTCACCGCACGCGCGCTGCGGTTCTACGAGGACGAGGGACTCATCAACCCCGAACGCCGCGGCACGCAGCGCATCTATTCGCACCGCGACCGCGCCCGGCTCGCCTGGATCCTGCGGGGCAAGCGCGTCGGCTTCAGCCTTGGCGAGATCCGCGAGATGATCGATCTCTACGATGTCGGCGACGGCCGCCGCCTGCAACGCCAGGTCGCGATCGATCGCGGCCGCGCGCGGATCGAGCTGCTCGAAGCACAGAAGCGCGACATCGACGCTGCCATCACCGAACTCACCGCTTTTGTTGCCGTGCTCGAAGCCGGCCGCGCTCAGGACAAAGGATAATCCATGCCCCAGTACACGCCCCCCGTCCGCGACACCCGCTTCGTCCTCGACCATGTCGTCGGGCTCGACCGCTACGCCAACCTGCCCGGCTTCGACACGGCCAGCCCCGACGTCGTCGACGCGGTGCTTGAAGAGGGCGGCAAGTTCGTCGCCGAAGTCCTGTTTCCGCTCAATCTGTCGGGCGACCAGCAGGGCTGCACGCGCCATGCCGATGGCAGCGTGACGACGCCCGACGGCTTCAAGGCAGCGTATCAGCAATATGTCGAGAGCGGCTGGGCGACGCTCGGCAACCAGCCGGAATATGGCGGGCAGGGCGTGCCGCACGTCGTGTCGACCGCGTTCCAGGAATATATGATCTCGTCGAACATGGCGTTCGCGATGTACCCGGGCCTGACGCACGGCGCGATCGCCGCGCTGATCGCCAAGGGGTCGGACGCGCAGAAGGCAATGTACGTCCCCAAGATGGTGTCCGGCGAATGGGGCGGCACGATGAACCTGACGGAGCCGCAGTGCGGCACCGATCTGGGCCTGATCCGCACCAAGGCCGAGCCGCAGGCCGACGGCTCCTATGCGATCACGGGCACCAAGATCTTCATCTCGTCGGGTGAGCATGACCTGACGCCCAACATCATCCATCTCGTGCTGGCGAAGACGCCCGGCGCACCCGACAGCTCGAAGGGCATCTCGCTGTTCGTGGTGCCGAAGTTCCTGGTCAACGAAGACGGCTCGCTGGGCGCGCGCAACGACGTCACCTGCGGCTCGATCGAGCACAAGATGGGCATCCACGCCAATTCGACCTGCGTCATGAACTATGACGGTGCGACCGGCTGGCTGGTCGGCGAGGAGATGAAGGGCCTCGCCGCGATGTTCATCATGATGAACGCCGCGCGCCTGGGCGTCGGCCTGCAGGGCCTCGGCATCGCCGAGGTCGCCTATCAGAACGCCGTCCAGTACGCGCAGGATCGCCGCCAGGGCCGCGCGCTCACCGGCCCCAAGGAGCCGCAGGAAAAGGCCGACACGCTGTTCGTCCACCCCGACGTCCGCCGCATGTTGATGGAAGCCAAGGCGCAGACCGAGGGCCTTCGCGCGTTGATCATGTGGACCGCGCTGCAGGCCGATCTCGAGCACGCCGCCGGGACCGAGGAAGAGCGTCAGCTCGCCGGCGACCTGATCGGCCTGCTGACCCCGGTCATCAAGGGCTACGGCACCGACAAGGGCTATGAGATCGCGACCAATTCCCAGCAGGTCTATGGCGGCCATGGCTACATCGCCGAATGGGGCATGGAGCAATATGTCCGCGACGCGCGCATCGCGCAGATCTACGAGGGCACCAACGGCGTGCAGGCGATGGACCTGGTCGGCCGCAAGCTAGCCCAGAATGGCGGCCGCGCGATCCAGGCGTTCTTCAAGCTGGTCGCCGACGACGTCGCCGCCGCCAAGCAGGTCGAGGCGACCGCGCAGTTCGCCACCGACCTCGAAAAGGCCAACGGCCAGCTCCAGGCCGCGACGATGTGGTTCATGGCCAACGGCATGAAGAACCCCGAGAATGTCGGTGCGGGCGCGTACAGCTACATGACGCTGATGGGCATCGTCGCGGTCGGCACGATGTGGCTGCGGATGGCTGTCGCGGCCGCCAAGCTGAAGGCGGCGGGTGAAGGCGACACCGCGTTCCTCGACGCCAAGCTGGTCACCGCGCGCTTCTTCGCCGAACGCATCCTACCCGACGCGGGCGCGCTGCGCCGCAAGATCGAGGGCGGCGCGGAATCGCTGATGGCGCTGCCGCCGGAAATGTTTCTGGCGGCCTGAGCCGAGACTTAGGAAGCAAACTGTTCCCCGGCGAAGGCCGGGGCCCAGTTGGGAAGGTTCATGTAACGACGGGCTGCCCTCCGTTACCTCTGTGTCCCATCTGGGCCCCGGCATTCGCCGGGGAACGGTCGCTCGTTAAGCCGGCGCCGTTTCAGCCCCATGCGCGGCCATTACGGCCAGATATTCATCCAGCACCGCCTGGTTGATCGCGTCCCACTGATACCCCGAGGCCTTGGCATGCCCGGCATGCCCCATCGCCGCACGCAAAGCCGGCTCGGTCACGACCCGCCCGATGGCCTCGGCATAGCCCGCGATATCGGCCGGCGGCACCAGAAACCCGGTAACCCCGTCGTCGATCAACCCGATAGCGCCCGACGCCCGCGCCGCGACCACCGGCACGCCGGCCGCCATCGCCTCCAGCGTCACGTTACCGAACGTCTCGGTCACCGAGGGGTTGAAGAACACATCCATCGACGCGACCGCCCGGCCCAGATCGTCTCCCGACTGGAACCCGGCGAACACCGCCCCCGGCACCTGATCCGCGAACCAGTCGCGCGCCGGGCCTTCGCCGATCACCAGAACCTTGTGGTCGACCCCGCGGTCGCGGAGCGCGCGCACCACCGCGGCGAACACGTCGAGTCCCTTTTCCTTGACCAGCCGACCGAGAAATCCAACCGCGACCGCGTCGTCGGCAATGCCGAGCCCGCGACGCCATTCCAGATCCCGCCGGCACGGATTGAACCGGTCGTGATTCACCCCGCGCGACCAGATCGCGGTCGGCGTCGTAACGCCCCAGTCGCGGACGATGTCCGCCATCCCCTGGCCGGGCACCAGCACCGCGTCAGCGCGCTCGTAGAAGCGCGTCAGGATCTTCACCATCACGGGCTCGAAGAACCCCATCCGGTAATAGCGGAAATAGGTCTCGAACCGCGTGTGCAGCGAAGCGACCGCCGCCAGCCCGTGGTCGCGCGCATAGCTGAGCGCGCGGTGGCCGAGGAAATCGGGTGCCGAGACATGGATCAGATTGGGCGCGAACGCATCCAGGTCGCGCCGGATGCTGGCCGGCAATCCGCGCGCCATCTTATACTCGCCGCGCCCGGCCGGCAGCGGCAGCGACGGCACGCTGACCAACTCGCCGGTCGGCGCAAAGGCCGGGCGTTTGGACGTCGGAGAATAGACCCGCACCTGCACGCCTTGCGACAGCAGATGCCCGACGAGCAGGTTGAGCGCCTGGTTCGCACCATCGCGTACGTAATTGTAGTTGCCGCTGAACACGGCCACGCGAAGGTCGGTTGGCTGCATGGCTTTGGGCGGATAACCGCGACCGACCCCGCGCGCCACTAAATCCGGCGTTTGCAGGGTATCGGCCCCCGGCGCGCTGGATTTTCCGGCTGTCCTACAGCTGTCGTTCGTCCTATGTTCCGACCATGAAAAGACACGCCCTCCGCGCAAAACACGCTCCGCGCCTCAACATTCGCAACATTCGCGGGGCGACCCGTCATGGTTGAGCTCGTGATCGTCGCCGTCCTGGCGCTCGCGCTGGGCCTGCTGCTCGGGTGGCTGCTGGCGTCGCGCAAGGCGCAGACGCTGACCAGCGACCTCGCCGTCGCCAAGACCCGCGCCGCCGATGCGGAACTGGTCCGCACGGCGCGCGACGCGGTTGAACGCGAGCGCAACGAAGCGCTGCAAGCGCTCGCGACGCTGCGCGCGCAGAACGACGAGCGGGCAGGGGAGGCAGAGCGCCTGCGCACCGACCTGTCCACGATCCGCGCCGACCGCGACGCCGTTAGGCAAGAATTCGCCACGCTTCGAGCGCAGAGCGACGAACGGCAGGCGGCGCATTTGACGACGTTGCAGCAGCTCCACGAGATGAAAGAAGCTGTTGCGCTTCAGTTTGACGCCGCCGCCGTGAAAGCGCTGGATACTGCGCAAAAGAGTTTTCTTGACCGCGCGGATGCTCGTTTTCGGCAATCGGAAGAAGCGGCGGGTCAGAAACTGGCATCATTGCTTCAGCCCGTTAGTGAGCGCCTACAGCGATACGAAGAAGGCGTGGCTAAGGTGGAGGCTGATCGGCGAGACGCTTTCGGTGATCTTAAAGGTCAGATCGAACAGATGCGCCTTGGACAGGAGAAGGTGAGCACCGAGGCCGCTAAGCTGGTCAATTCGTTGCGTAACGCTCCGAAGGCTAGAGGTCGCTGGGGCGAGCAGCAACTGCGCAATGTTCTCGAAACCTGCGGACTTAGCGAACATACCGATTTCGCAATGGAAGTCAGCGTGGCGGACGGGGACGGTGGAAGGCTCCGGCCCGATGCAATCGTTCGTATCCCCGGAGGTAAGTCCCTAATTATTGACGCGAAGGTTTCACTGAACGCTTATCAGGATGCGTTCGATTCAGTTGATGAAGCCGAGCGGCAACGCGGGCTCGCCTCGCACGCTGCATCCGTCAAGAATCACGTAACGGCGTTAGGAAACAAGTCGTATTGGAGCCAGTTCGATAATGCCCCAGAATACGTGGTCATGTTCATCCCCGGCGAGCATTTTTTAACAGCGGCACTAGAATTCGACCGGGAGCTTTGGGATTATGCATTCACCCGGCGCGTTTTGCTAGCGACACCAACCAATCTCGTAGCGATTGCACGGACCGTTGAAGGGGTGTGGCGTCAGGAAAGCATGGAGCGTCAGGCGCGCGACATCGCAAAGCTGGGCAGAGAGCTTTATCAACGACTTGCGACGATGGGCGAGCATGTTTCCAAGCTCGGAAAGAATTTGGGTACCGCGATGAATGCCTATAATTCTTTTGTCGGTAGCCTAGAGAGCCAGGTGCTAACCTCAGCGCGACGCTTGGAAGCGTACGATGTGGATGCTGGTGGCAAGGCCATCGACAGCCCCCCTCTTGTTGATCAGGCCGTTCGCCCGCTTACGAAGCTCGCCGTTCCTGCTGACCGTGCGGAAGGCACTGCGGATTAATGCGAATCGATCACAAACTCAGCCGCCCTGCTGCGCCAGCACCTCATACGCCATCACCGCAGTCGCGACCGCGGCGTTGAGGCTGTCGGCCTTGCCGAGCATCGGGATCTTGACCAGCGTATCGCACGCCGCCGCCATCTCCGGCAGCATCCCCTGCGCCTCGTTGCCGGTCAGCAGGAAGGTCGGCGCGGCGTACGTCGCCGAACGGTAATCGGTGTCTGTATCGAGGCTGAGCCCCACCAGCTGCCCCGGCCCGCCACGCAGCCAGTCGAGGAACGGCGTCCACTCGGTCTTCACCACCGGAATCGTGAACAGCGCGCCCATGCTGGCACGCACCGCCTCGACCGAGAAGGGGTCGACGCTCTCGCCGATCAGGATCAGCCCGCCCGCGCCGACCGCATCGCCGGTGCGCAGGATCGTACCAAGATTGCCCGGATCGCGCAGCCGCTCGGCAACCAGCCAGATGCCGGAACTCGAACGGTCGAGCGCGTCGAGAGTGAGGGCGAATTCGTCGAATACGCCGACCACCGCCTGCGGGTTATCCTTGCCCGACAGCTTCGACAGGATGTCAGGCGTCGTCTGGATCGATTCCCCGCCCGCGTCCTCGACGTCCATCGACAGCGCGTGGACCAGAGGATGGTTCGCACTCGCCGCGGCGTAGAACAAGGTCCGGGGCAGCCGCCCGGTCTCGCGCGCCTCGGTTAGGATGCGCAGCCCCTCGGCCAGGAACTGGCCCGCCTGGCGACGGTGCCGCTTGTCGCGCAAGTCGCGGACGTGTTTGACGAGCGGGTTCGAAAAGGCGGTGATTTCGCGGGGCATGGTGCGGAGGCCTTTGCGCTAGCCGCCGGCTCGCGCAAAGCGAAAACGACGCACCCGGCCGGTGCCGCTCAAGCGGCAGCCGACGGCGCGGCTCCGCCGCGACGCGCTCGGGTCAATCCTCGCCGAACTTGGCCTCGACCAGTTCGACCAACGTCGCCACCGCGGCGTCCGCGCCGTCACCGCTGGCGGAAATCACGATCGAATCCCCCATCGCGGCGCCGAGCATCATCAAGCCCATGATCGACGTCCCGGTCACCGATCCGGCGCCGTCCTTCTCGACCTGCACCTCGCACGCCTGCGACGATGCGAGCGTGACGAACTTGGCGCTGGCACGGGCATGCAGTCCGCGGCGGTTGGTGATCTGGACCGTCTTGGAGACCGTCATGCCGCGGCCTCGCCGAGCACTTCGGAGGCGACCGAGATATATTTGCGCCCCGCCTCGCGCGCGGCGGCGACTGCGGCGACCACGGTCATCGATTTGCGCGCGGAGCCTAGCCGGATCAGCATCGGCAGGTTCATCCCCGCGATCACCTCGACGTGTCCACGCTCCATCAGCGAGATCGCCAGATTGGAGGGCGTCCCGCCGAACAGGTCGGTCAGCACGACCACACCGCGGCCGGCGTCGACCTCGGCGATCGCCGCGGCGATATCGGCACGCCGCTCTTCCATGTCGTCGTCGGCACCGATCGCGATCGTCGCGACTCGTTCCTGCGGACCCACCACGTGGATCATTGCGGTCACGAACTCCTCGGCGAGTCGCCCGTGAGTCACCAATACTAGGCCGATCATATCAGACGATTCATACTCATGTGCCGACCGGCGGCCCCTCTAGCGAGTCCTGCGGCGCGGCCCCCAGGTCGCGATGGCTGACCGTGGGCGAAAATCCCGCGTCGCGCAACCGTGCGCCAACGCGTTCCGCCACGTGAACCGACCGGTGTCTCCCACCGGTACAGCCGAAGGCCACGGTCACGTAGCTTTTCCCCTCGGCCCTGTAGCGCGGAAGCAACAGCAGCAGCAGATCCTCGATTCGCCCGACCGCGGCGTCGTACGCCGGATCCGCGGCGATATAGGCGGAGACGTCGGCGTCGAGGCCCGTGCCCGGGCGCAGCACCGCGTCCCAATGCGGATTGCGCAGGAATCGCATGTCGAAGACGAGGTCGGCGTTGCTCGGCAGCCCGCGCGAAAAGCCGAACGAGCGGATCGACAACGTCGGTTCCCCGAGCACGGCGCCGCTGAAATCGGCGCGGATCATCTGCGCCAGACCGTTCGCGCTCAGCATCGTGGTGTCGATCAGCCGGTTGGCCCAATCGTGCAGCGGCCGCAGCAACGCGCGTTCGCGCTCGATCCCCCCGATCGCCGGACGGTCGGTCGCCAGCGGATGCCGCCGCCGGGTCTCCGAATAGCGGCGTTCCAGTTCGGGCGCCGCACAATCGAGGAACAGCGTCGAAATTTCGGGCCCGTTCGGGTCGACCATGTCGCGCAACCGGTCGACGATTCGCTCGGGATCGAAATCACGGGTCCGCGCGCCGATCCCGATTGCGAGCGGCTGCGAATCCCCCGGCGACCCCTCGGGCAACGGCGCATCGAGTAGCCGGTCGAGCAACAACAACGGCAGGTTGTCGACGACCTCCCAGCCAAGATCCTCGAGCGTCTTCAGCACGGTCGACTTGCCCGCGCCCGACATGCCGGTGACCAGCAGGATGTGCTTCCGGTCGCGGCTCACGCGAGAACCTCGGCGCCGCGCAGGACCATCTCGACCTTGATCGGCGCGGAGGCGTGAAAGGCTTCGATATGCATCTGCGGTACTTCGATACCCGCGACGCGGCGTATCTCGCGATCGGGCATTCGTTCGACCGGTCCGCCGCCGATCCGCACCAGCAGGCGGACCGGCACGTCGGCGACGTGCGGCATCGCGACGATCCCGATCCCGCGGACTTCGATCCGCCCGGCGATCTCCGCCGGTGCCCGCGCATGCAAAACCCTGCCCGCGCGCACCAGCACCGTCTGGTCATCGCTGATCAGCACCGCGCCGCGATCGATCAGCCGCAACGCCAGATCCGACTTGCCGGCCCCCGACGGCCCTTCGATCAAGACGGCGACGCCATCGACCGCGACGGCGGTGGCGTGCAGCCGTTCAGAGGACAGGTCGACCAGAACGAGCTCCTTCAGCGCGGGTCGGAGAGCGGCAGGCGGACCACGAACCGGGCACCGCCGAGCCGATCCTCGCGCGATTCGACGATGATGGTGCCCTGATGCGCTTCGACGATGGTCCGCGCAATGGCGAGGCCGAGCCCCGAATGCTGGCCAAATGCCTCGCTCTGCGGCCGGATCGACTGGAAGCGCCGGAAGATCGCTTCGCGTTCGTCCTCGGGCACGCCCGGCCCCTCGTCCTCGATCCGCACGATGAGTGCACCGCGGTCCCCAACCGCGGCGATCGCGATCAGCCCGTCGTCGGGGGAAAAGGAGACCGCATTGTCGATCAGATTCTCGAAAACGCGCTCCAGTCGCGCGCCCTCGCCATAGACGATCAGCGCGCTCCCGGGATCACGGTCGAAGCGGATACGGATGCCGCGCTCGATTCCCCGTGCGGTGCGCTGCTCGAGCAGACCATCGAGCAGCGCTGGCAGGTCGACCGGCTCGAACTGGGCACGGCTCAGCTGCGCGTCGAGCCGCGAGGCTTCCGAAATGTCCGAGATCAGCCGGTCGAGCCGCAGCACGTCGTCGCGGACGATCTCGAGCAGTTGCGCCTGCAGCGCCGGATCCTTGACCCGGCTCAGCCCCTCGACCGCGGAACGGAGCGAGGCGAGGGGGTTCTTCATCTCGTGCGTGACGTCCGCGGCAAACGCCTCGGTCGCGTCGATCCGCGCGCGCAGCGCCAGGCTCATGTCCGACAGCGCGCGCGCCAGCATCCCCAGCTCGTCGCGGCGCGACGGCAGGCGAGGCACCACCACTTCGCGCGCGCGCCCCAGCCGCACCCGCACCGCCGCGCGCGCCAGCCGGCGCAGCGGCCGGACGATCGTCCGCGCCAGGAACAGCGACAGCACGATCGAGACGATCGACACGACCAGCAGGACGATACTCAGGCGAAATCGCTCGATCCGCACGGTCCGGGTGATGTCGCGCGCGTTGATCGTGGTCATCAGCACGCCGCCAGCGGGCAACCGTGCCGCCGCGGTGATCACGGGAGTCCGATCCGGTGCCCGCCACACCGTCGCGGCCACCACCGGGCGCGATCGCACCGCGCGCACGTCGGGCCAGCGCGCGCCGGCGGTGCGGTCGCGATAGAGCGGTGGGCGCGGCGCCATGACGATCGTGTCGATTCCTGCGTCCAGGAACCGCGCCGCGGTCTGGTCCCACGGGTCCTTGTCGGGATCCTGCAGCACGAAATTGCGCACTCCCAGCGCGCGTGTGTCGGCCACCACCCGGTTGGCCGAATCGAACAGGCGGATCCGCGACCCGGTATCCTTGGCGAGCTGGACGAGCAGCGGATCGCGCATCGTCGGCGCGACCGCGGTGATCGCTTCGGCGATCAGCCGCGCTTCGCGACTGGCCTGCTCTACGCGGCTGTCGACGATCCGGCTCCGATAGGAATCGAGATAGAAGAACCCGCCGGCCAGCAGCAGCAGCGCGAAGATGTTGACCGCCAGGATCCGCCGCGTGAGCGAGATCTGTCCCGACCAGCGCAGCGTCAGGTCGCGCGCGCCGCCATCACGGCCGTCGTCGTCGGCGCCGTCGTCGAGGAGATCAGTCGTCAGAGAAACGGTACCCGGCGCCATACAGCGTCTCGATCGCGTCGAACTCGGAGTCGACCTGGCGGAATTTGCGGCGCAGCCGCTTGATGTGGCTGTCGATCGTGCGGTCGTCGACATAGATGTCGTCTTGGTACGCCGCGTCCATCAGCTGGTTGCGCGTCTTGACGATCCCGGGGCGCTGCGCGAGCGTTTCGAGGATCAGGAACTCGGTGACGGTCAGCGTGACGGGCTCGCCGCCCCAGCTGGTGCGGTGCCGCGCGGGGTCCATGCTCAGCCGGCCGCGATCGATCGGTCCGGCGGCGTCTGCCTCCGTCGCAGCGCCCGGCGCCTGAACCGGTTCCGACCGCCGCAGGATCGCCCGGATCCGCGCGATCAACAGCCGCTGCGAAAACGGCTTGGCGATATAATCGTCGGCCCCCATCGCCAGGCCCAACGCCTCGTCCAGCTCGTCATCCTTGCTGGTCAGGAAGATCACCGGGATCTGGCTCTTCTCGCGCAGCCGGCGCAACAGTTCGAGCCCGTCCATCCGCGGCATCTTGATGTCGAAGATCGCCAGGTCGGGCGGGTTGTCGGTCAACGCCTTCAGTGCGGCCTCGCTGTCCGAATAGACGCGCGTGACAAACCCTTCGGTCTGCAGCGCGATCGACACCGAAGTCAGGATGTTGCGGTCGTCGTCGACGAGCGCGATCGTTGCCGGCATTATCGGGGGCGATCCTCGTCCGTGGGACTGTCCGATTAGGGCAAAGCACGCATGCGCTCAACAGCTTGGGTGCAACCGGGCCGGGCACCCGGAGATCGACCGCGCCGAGCGCGATGTCTTAACCGTCATCGCACGGTCTTGCGCCTGTCGCCGTTGCGTCATCGCTTTGTCCTAAAGCCGACCGCAGACCGACAGGGAAGGGCGGACATGGCCTCGATCGTGCACGATATTCCGGGAAACCAAGCGGTACGCGCCGCGGTTCACCGCCATGCTCATCTCTCGCGACAGGGACTGCTCGAACGCGCGTTCACCTTCGCGTTCCGCGGGCTGGTCTATCCGCAGATCTGGGAAGACCCCGACGCGGACATGGAGGCGCTGGCGATCACGCCCGACTGCCATATCGTCGCGATCGCGTCTGGCGGCTGCAACGTCCTGTCCTATCTCACCGCCGATCCCCGTGCGATCACCGCAGTCGACCTGAACCCCGCGCATATCGCGCTCAACACACTGAAGCGGACCGCCGCGACGCGGCTCGACCAGGCGGACTTCCACCGCTTCTTCGCCGCCGCCGACAGCAAGGCCAATGTCGCGGTCTATCGCAGCGACCTACGCGCGCATCTCGATCCGCAGACGCGCCGCTACTGGGATCGCCGCATCGGCGTGTTCGCGCGTGGCTTCTACCGCAGCGGACTGCTCGGGCGCTTCATCGGCACCGCGCATCTTCTCGCCAAGCTGCACGGCGTCGATCCGCGCATCCTGCTCACCGCGACGTCGCGCGCCGACCAGCGCCGGATCTTCGACCGGTCGATCGCGCCGCTGTTCGACGCGCCGGTCATCCGCTGGCTCGCGCGCCAGCCCGCCGCGCTGTTCGGGCTCGGTATCCCGCCCGCGCAATATGGCGAGCTGAGCGGCGATCGGCAGATGATCGACGTCCTGCGCAGCCGCTGCGAACGGCTCGCCTGCGATTTCGCCATCCAGGACAATTATTTCGCCTGGCAGGCCTTTGGTCGCGGCTACGGCAAGCACGCCGAAGCGCCGCTGCCACCCTATCTTCAGCCTCGGCACCACGCGGCCGTGGCGGCGCGCGCGGACCGCGTCGAGGTGCGGCATACCAACTTCACCGACTATCTCGCCAGCCGTCCCGATGCGTCGCTCGACCGGTACGTACTGCTCGACGCGCAGGACTGGATGACCGACGCGCAACTGACCGCGTTGTGGAGCGAGATCACGCGCACCGCCAAACCCGGTGCGCGGATCCTGTACCGCACCGCGGGCGAGCCCGACATCGTCCCCGGCCGCGTCCCCGCCCCCATCCTGTCGCGCTGGCGCTATCAGGCGGCCGAGTCGCAGCGGCTCGGCGCGCGCGATCGCTCGGCGGTGTACGGCGCCACGCATCTCTATCTGCTCGGAGAGCCCGCCTGACCCGCGATCATGCGCGCGCGATGGACGGCATGTATGCGACGCAGCGCCACATCTACGACGCGACCCGCAAATATTACCTGCTGGGTCGCGACCGGCTGATCGTCGACCTCGATCCCCCGACAGGCGGCAGCGTGCTCGAGGTCGGCTGCGGCACCGCGCGCAACCTGATCGTAGCGGCGCAGCGCTGGCGGGCCGCGCGATTCTACGGGTTCGACATATCGCAAGCGATGCTGACGACCGCGCGGGCTCACGTCGCGCGCGCCGGGCTGTCGGAGCGGATTACGCTCGCCCAGGCCGATGCGACGCAGGTCGATCCACAGGCGGCGTTCGGCCTTTCCGGGTTCGACCGCGCCTTCATGAGCTATACGCTCTCGATGATCCCGGACTGGGAAGGCGCGATCCGTCAGGGCGTCGCTCTGCTCGCGCCGGGCGGGCAATTGTCGATCGTCGATTTCGGCCAGCAGGAGCGCTTGCCGAGCTGGTGGCGTGCAATGTTGCTCGGATGGCTCGCCCGCTGGCACGTGACGCCGCGTGCGCATCTCCACGAAGCGGTCACGGCAGCCGCATCCGGCTGGCCCAGCGACTTTGCCGCGCTGTATCGGGGCTATGCCTGGCGCGCGACGATCCGGCGGCCGATAACCTAATTTAGGGAACGGCGACCTCGGCGACGCCGTCCCGGACCGCGACGATCCGCATCGCCGTGCCGGCCGGCGCATCGGGACCGCTGGCAGGCCAATCGCCGTCGCCGATCCGCACGCGGCCGACACCGCCTTCGATCGGCACCACCACCACCGCAGGTTGCCCGACAAGCCGCGCCGCACGGTCATTGAGCAACGGATCGCCCGCGACCGGATAGTCGCGATACCAGCGCTTGCCGATCAGCACCGTCACCACGCTCCACACCGCGAACGACCCGAGCTGCGCCGCCACGGGCAGAGCCGGCAGCGCAAAGACGGCGACGCCGGTCACCGCCGCCGCGATCGCGAGGAACACCAGAAACACGCCCGGCACCGCCAATTCGGCGATTCCCAACAGCAAAGCCGCGATCAACCACGCGACCGGCGGATCGATCACGCCCATCTCACGTCTTGGGCAATTCGAACGGCCCCCGCTTGGGCTCGGTCTTGACCTGCGGCGTCGGCACGCGGTCCGCCAGCGCATCCTTCGCCAGCTCGCCGATCCCGCCCAGCGTCCCCATCAACTGGGTCGCCTCGACCGGGAACAGGATGGTCTTGGCGTTGGGCGAGGTCGCGAACTTGCCGATCGCCTCGACATATTTCTGCGCGATGAAATAGTTGATCGCCTGCGCGCCGCCTTCCTCGATCGCGTGTGACACCGCGCGGGTTGCGGCCGCTTCCGCCTCCGCGGCACGCTCGCGCGCCTCGGCATCGCGGAACGCCGATTCCTTCCGCCCTTCCGATTCGAGGATTCGCGCCTGCTTCTGGCCCTCGGCACGCAGTATCTCCGACGCGCGGCTCCCCTCGGCATCGAGGATGTTCGCACGCTTCTCGCGTTCCGCCTTCATCTGGCGGCCCATCGCGTTGACGATGTCGGCGGGTGGGCGGATGTCCTTGATCTCGACTCGGGTGATCTTCACGCCCCACGGCGTCGTCGCATGATCGACGACGTTCAGCAGCCGCGCGTTGATCTCGTCGCGCTTCGACAGCGTCTCGTCGAGGTCCATCGACCCCATCACGGTGCGCAGGTTGGTCGTCGTGAGCTGCAGCAGCGCTTGGTACAGGTCCGACACTTCGTACGCTGCTTTAGCCGAATCGAGCACCTGGAAGAACACGACCCCGTCGGTCGAGATCATCGCATTGTCCTTGGTGATGATCTCTTGGCCGGGGATGTCGATCACCTGCTCCATCATGTTCACCTTCCGCCCGACGCGGTAGAAAAACGCGGGGTAGAAGTTGAACCCTGGGCGCGCCACGGCCGTGAAACGTCCGAAATGTTCGATCGTGTATTGATAGCCCTGGCGGACGATCTTGATGCTGGTGAAAAGGTAGAAGAGAACCAGTGCGAGCACGAGTGCGGCGGCGATCAAGCCCATAGAGACAATCCCCCAAATTGGTTCGAACGATATAGCACGGCGCGACCCGGGGGGCCTAGCCGTCCGTGCCCGCTTTGGTTACATGGCGCGCCACCTCCCCACGCAGGAACCGGCAAGCCCCATGGATATCCGCCTCGGCCTCACCTTCGACGACGTTTTGCTCGTGCCGGCGGAATCCGACATCGTGCCGAGCCAGACCGACACCGCGACCCGCGTCACCCGCGGCATATCGCTCGATATCCCGATCCTGTCCTCGGCGATGGATACCGTGACCGAAGCCGACATGGCGATCGTCATGGCGCAGCTGGGTGGGATCGGCGTTCTCCACCGCAACATGGAGATCGACGAGCAGGTCGCCGCCGTCCGCGCGGTGAAACGCTTCGAGAGCGGCATGGTCGTCAATCCGATCACGATCGCGCCGTCCGCGACGCTCGCCGAAGCCCAGGCACTGATGGTCCGGCACAAGATCAGCGGCATTCCGGTGGTCGAGTCGGACGGCAAGCTCGTGGGCATCCTGACCAACCGGGACGTCCGCTTCGCCGAGAATCCGAAGCAGCCGGTGTCCGAGCTGATGACTCACGAGAACCTCGCGACCGTCTCGACCGGCGTCGGCAAGGAAGAGGCCCGCCGTCTGCTCCACCAGCGCCGGATCGAGAAGCTGCTGGTGGTCGACGACCGCTATCGTTGCGTCGGCCTGATCACCGTCAAGGACATCGAGAAGGCGGTCACCTATCCCAATGCGACCAAGGACGATGCCGGCCGCCTGCGCGTCGCAGCCGCCACCACGGTCGGCGACAAGGGCTTCGCACGGACCGAGGCGCTGGTCGATGCCGAGCTCGATCTCGTCGTCATCGACACCGCGCACGGCCACAACCGCGACGTCGCGCGCGCGGTCGAGCGGGTGAAGAAGCTCAGCAATTCGGTGCAGGTGATCGCCGGCAACGTCGCCACCGGCGACGCGACCCGCGCGCTGATCGATGTCGGCGCCGACGGGATCAAGGTCGGGATCGGCCCGGGCTCGATCTGCACCACCCGAGTCGTCGCCGGCGTCGGCGTGCCGCAGCTAACTGCGGTGATGGATTGCGCCGAGGTCGGGCTGAAGGCCGGCGTGCCGGTGATTGCCGACGGCGGCCTGCGCACCTCGGGCGATCTTGCCAAAGCGCTCGCCGCGGGCGCGTCGGCCTGCATGATCGGTTCTCTGCTCGCCGGCACCGAGGAAGCCCCCGGCGAAACCTTCCTGTTCCAGGGCCGCGCGTACAAATCCTATCGCGGCATGGGCTCGGTCGGCGCCATGGGCCGCGGCTCGGCGGACCGCTACTTCCAAGGCGACATCAAGGACCAGATGAAGCTGGTGCCCGAAGGTATCGAAGGCCAGGTCGCGTTCAAGGGCCCCGCGCGCGACGTGATCCACCAGCTCGTCGGCGGCATCCGCGCGGCGATGGGCTATACCGGCTCGGCCACGATCCGCGACCTCCAGGCGCGCGCGCAGTTCGTCCAGATCACCGGCGCCGGGCTGAAGGAAAGCCACGTCCACGACGTGACCATCACCCGCGAAGCGCCGAACTACCCGACGCGGTAACCAATCCCTCATTCCCCCATTCCGTCATCCCAGCGAAGGCTGGGATCTCGTGAGACTAGTGCGGGACAGGAGCCGTGAGAGACCCCAGCCTCCGCTGGGGTGACGAAAAGAGGGGGCGGCAGAAAATTCCCCTCCCGCCCGCGGGAGGGGCTAGGGGAGGGCATGACGACTTACGCTCCCCGACACGCCCTCCCCCAACCCCTCCCGCAAACGGGAGGGGAGAAGTGACTCCCCCAGCACGCACCCAAGCGGCCATCGAACTCCTCGACCAGATCCTCGCCGCCGCCCGCGAAGGCGGCGCTGCTGCCGACACGCTGATCGCGCGCTATTTCGCCACCCGCCGCTATGCCGGTTCCAAGGACCGCCGAGCGGTCCGCGAGCTGGTTTATTCGGCGGTCCGCGCCGCGGGCGATCGCCCCGAGACCGGCCGCGCGGCGATGCTGCTCGTCGCCGACGCCGACCCGGAAGTCGCCGCGACCTTCGACGGCTCCACCCACGCCCCCGCCGCGATCGCCAAGGACGAGCCGCGCGCCCGCCCCGGCGTCGCGCCGCAATGGCTCTCCAAGACCCTGCGCGCTTCCGGCCTCGACGGCGCCGCGCTGACAGCGCTCGCCGGCCGGGCCACGCTCGATCTGCGCGTCAACACGCTCATGACGTCCCGCGACGCCGTTCTGGCCGCGCTGCCCGAAGCCGGAGCCACCCCGCACGCCCCCGACGGCATCCGCCTGCCGACCGGCACCAATGTCGAGATGCTGCCGCTGTTCAACGAAGGCGCGATCGAGGTGCAGGACGAGGGCAGCCAGATCGTCGGCCTCGCGATGCAGGCGAAACCCGGTGAGCGCGTCGTCGATCTGTGCGCCGGTGCCGGCGGCAAGACGCTCGCGCTTGCCGCGACGATGCAGAACAAGGGCACGATTCTCGCCTGCGACACCGATCGCATGCGGCTGTCCCGTCTTACCCCCCGCGCGACCCGCGCCGGCGCGACGATCGTGGAGTCGATGCTCCTCAACCCCACCCGCGAGCATGAAGCACTCGCCGATTGGGCAGGACGCGTCGACGGCGTGCTGGTCGACGCACCGTGCTCGGGTACCGGCACGTGGCGGCGCAATCCCGAGGCGCGCTGGCGGCTGACCCCCGACCGGGTATCGCGACTGCAATCGACCCAGCAGCATGTACTCAGCGTCGCCGCGGCGCTGGTCCGCCCGGGCGGCGCGCTGGTCTATATCGTCTGCTCGCTGCTCGATGCGGAGGGCACCGATCAGGTGACCTGGTTCCTCGGCGCGCATCCCGGTTGGACGGTTGCGCCGCTGACTCTGCCCGCGGGCGCGAAACACGGGCACGGCATCCGTCTCGAACCCGGCCGCGACGGTACCGACGGGTTTTTTGTCGCGCGGCTTATCGCCCCGTGATAGCGCGGGGCGTGCCTCGTCTGGAGACCCTCATGCGCTTTTCGTCCGTCGGTATCGCCGCCGCATTGGCTCTGGTGAGCGTCTCGGCCTCGCTCAGCGGGCAGCGGCCCGATGATCAGATCGACGCGCGGTCGCTGCAGTTGTTGGCACAAGGTCGGACGTTGGTCGCGAGCGGCAATCTCGACGGTGCGACCGACGTGCTGGAGACCGCGCTGGCCGTCGATCCACGCAACCGTGGCGCGTTCGTTCTCCTCGCGCAGGTCGCCAACACGCGCGGGCTGCCCGGCAAGGCGATCCGCCTCTACCGCGAGGCGTTGCTGCTCGAACCGAACGACGTCGGCGCGTTGCGCGGGCAGGGCGAGGCGCTCGTCGCCAAGGGCGCAGTGATCCGTGCGCGCGAAAATCTCGTCAAGATCAGGACGCTGTGCAAGACGCAGTGCGGCGACGCGACGCAGCTTGCGGCCGTGATCGCCAAGGGTCCGCCGATCACGACAGCGCAGGTCGCCACCAAGCCGGCCGCCTCACAAGACTGACCCGCTCCCCTCCCTGGAAGGGAGGGGCTGGGGGTGGGTCGCTCGGGGGCGGACGCGGCGGTTCCACGATAGCAACCCACCCCCGACCCCTCCCTTCCAGGGAGGGGAGAGGTTCAGCCGACCACCCGCGCCAACGCGACGAAATCCTCAACCGACATCGTCTCCGCCCGCCGTGTCGCGTCGATCCCGATCCGCTCCAGCCCGTCGAGTGCCCCCGACACCCCCTTCACGCTCTGCCGCAGCATCTTCCGACGCTGTCCGAACGCCGCGCCGGTCAGCCGCTCAAGCACCGCAAAATCGACACCCTCCGGCGCGGGCAGGGGGGTAATGTGCACCACCGCCGACATCACCTTGGGCGGCGGTGTGAAGGCCGACCGATGCACCGGCATCGCGATCCGCGCCGCGCTCCGCCACTGTGCCAGCACCGCCAACCGTCCGTAATGATCGTCGTTGGTCTTGGCGACGATCCGCTCGGCGACTTCCTTCTGGAACATCAGCGTGCACGACTTCCACCACGGTTCCCACGCGCCCGACAGCCAGCCGACAAGCAACGCAGTGCCGACATTGTACGGCAGGTTCGACACGATATGCGGCCGCCCCGCGAACAGCGATGGCGCATCAACCGCGAGTGCATCGCCCTCGATGACCGTCAGCTGCCCCGGATAGGCCTCGCTCAGTTCCGCGAGCGCGGGGATGCACCGCCGGTCCCGCTCGATCGCGGTCACGCGCGCGCCGGCCGCCAGCAATGCCCGCGTCAGCCCGCCGGGACCGGGCCCGACTTCCAGCACCTCGGTACCGTCCAGATCGCCCGGCACCGCAGCGATCCGTTTGAGCAACTGCCCGTCAAACAGGAAGTTCTGCCCCAGCGCCTTGCTCGCGTTCAATCCATAGCGCGCGATCACCTCGCGCAGCGGTGGCAGCTCGGTCACTTGGCGGCCGCGCGCCGGTCGGCTGCTTCACCCGCCATCGCGATCGCCGCGATCATTGCGCCCGGTTGCGCCACATCCTTGCCCGCGATCCCGAACGCGGTGCCGTGATCGGGCGAGGTCCGCACGATGGGCAGCCCCAGAGTCATGTTGACGCCCTCGTCGAAATGCAGCGTCTTGATCGGCACCAGCGCCTGGTCGTGATAGCAGCACAGGCACGCGTCATAGGTCGCGCGCGCGCGTGGATGGAACAGCGTGTCCGCCGCGAAGGGGCCCGCCGCGTCGATACCCTCAGCCTGCAGGATCGCGATCGCCGGTTCGAGGATGTCGATCTCCTCGCGGCCGATCGCACCCTGTTCGCCGGCGTGCGGGTTGAGCCCGGCGAACACGATCCGCGGATTCTCGATCCCGAAATTCTTGATCAGGCCGCGCGCGGTGGCGCGGCCCTTGGCGACGATCAGCTCGATGGACAGCAGAGACGACACCTGGGCGAGGGGCACATGCGTGGTGATCGGCACGACGCGGAGCGTGGGACCCGCGAGCATCATCACCGCATTCTCGCCCGCGATGCCATAGCGTTCGGCGACGAACTCGGTCTGGCCCGGATGGCTGAACCCGATCGCGTAGAGTTGCGCCTTCGACACCGGCCCCGTCACCAGCGCGCGGGCTGCGCCGGTCCGGACCAGCCCCACCGCCAGCTCGAGCGAATGCAGCGCACAGCGCGCACCCTCGGCATCGGGAACCCCGGGGACGATCTCGCCAGCATCCTCGACCGTCATCACCGGCAGCGCGTCGACAAACGCCGCTTCGGTCTCGGCAAGATCGCCGATCCGCGCGATCGGTCCCGACCACACCCGCGCGATCGCTCGCGCGTCGCCGACCGCAACGAATGGCGGCAGCGCATGGTCGCGGCGCGCCGCCCAGGCCTTGGCGATGATCTCGGGGCCGATCCCGGCGGGATCGCCCATCGAGACCGCGATCGGCGCTGCGGCGCCGGCGCGACGATCAGCGATATTCGACGACTGCATCGCGTCGCAGATCGCGCAGTTTCTGCTGCGCGCGCAGGTTGACGCGCTGCTGTTCCAGCTGACCCTGGATCTGGTCCGAGCTCGGCAACGAACCGGCGGTCGCATCGTCGCGCCCGCATAGCACCAGCGCGCGCACGCCCTGTTCGGCCGACCCGAACGGCGGGCTCGATTCACCGACCTGCAGCTTCAGCATGATTTCCTGCAGCTGCGGCGGCAAGTCGCGGATCCGGACCGTGTCGTTGTCGACCACGTCCGCGCCGATCCCGGCGGCGACCTTCTCGACCGTGCCGCACCCGCGCAGCTCCTGCGTCGCCTTGGCGAACGCCGCCGCACGCGCCTGTGCCTGCGCCTGGTTGGTGTTGGGCGGGAAGCGCAGCGTCAGCTGCTTGAGGCTGAGCCGCGCGTCGCGCGGATCGGCGGTCAGCACCTGCCGCTTGTCGGTGAGGTACAGGATCGAGAAGCCGCCCGCGACCTCGATCGGCCCGGCGACCTGGCCGACCTGCATCGTCGTCACCGCCTGCGACAGTTCGGCGGGCAGCGTCGATGCGCGCACCCAACCGAGATCGCCGCCGACCCCCTTGGTCGACGCTTCCGAATATTGCCGGGCAAACGCCTCGAACGGCTGCTTGCCCTTCTGGATCTCGCCGAGCAGCTGCCGCGCGTTGGCGAACACCTGCTGCCCGTTGGCCGCATCGCTGCGCAGGAATATCTCGTGGAGGTTGAATTCGTCGGTACCCTTGGCCGCCTGCAGGCGGTCGAGGATGCCCTTGACCTCTTCGTCGCCGACATTGACGAACGGCTCGACGCGACGGCGCAGATAACGCTGCCAGGCCAGTTCGCCCTCGATCTGGCGCTTGAGCGACCGCTCCGACGAGCCCTCTTCGCGCAGGAACGCGCGCATCGCCGCGGGGGTGCGGTTGAACTTCTTGGCGACCGCGTCGAAGCTCTGCGTGATCTCGGCGGGCGTGATCACGATGTCGGCGGTCTTGGCCTCCTGGATCTGCAGCGTCTCGTCGATCAACTGACGCAGCACCTGCAGCTTCACGCGATCGCGATCCTCGGGCGACAGCTTGGCGTTGTTGTTCGCCACCACCACCAGCGCGACCCGCTGGTCGACATCGGTGCCGGTGATCACGCTGTCGTTGACGATCGCGGTCGGCTTGCGGACATTGGGGTCGACCTTGCCGAAGATCTGCAGGTTCGCGGGGATATCGAGCCCGGTATTGTCGGGGACGCTCTGGTCGGGAACCGTCTGCGCGATCGCGGTGGTTGCCAGCGCCGCCAGCACGGCCGCGCCGATCATCTTGCCCGCGCGCGTCTTCAATCGAACTTCATGCTTCAAGATGTCGAAATCCCATCATCGCGTAATCGGCGCGGACTGGCCCATAATAGCTGAACGCGGGCTTAGCGGCCGAGATTGGTGAAGGCCAGCGTCAACAGGAAGCTGTTGCCCTTCCGTGCGTCGCCGGTGTCGTTGTAATAGCGCCGCCACGTCGCGCCGAGACGCAGGCAGTCGTCTTCATACTGGACCCCCAGCCGGTGACGGATCGGGTCGAAGCCATCGGACAGCGACGACGGATCCTCTGACCTGTTGGTCAGGTCGACCACGGTCGATCCGAACGCCGACCAGAAGCGCGCGAACTCCACGCGGCCACCGATACGAACCTCCTCGCGGTCCTGCAGATCCTCGATCGCGGGGAAGATATCGCGGTTGAGCCGCAGATAGCCGAGCAGCACATAACTTGCGCGTGAGCCGACCGTCGCGTCCAGCTCGTTGCGGCGCACCGCGAAACTGTCCTTGTCGACCCGGTAGCGGTGGGTCAGCGACACGAAGTCGCGGAACCGCAGCTCGGTGCGTCCGACGATGTCCGAGAACCGATCGCTGAGCCCGGTCCCGTCGGCGAACAGCGACGGCCGCGCGTCGAGCCGATAGCTCTGGCCGACCGTCGCATCGAGCGTGAAGCCGGGCAGGTCGACCGCCCATTCCGCCCCGTAAGTCGCGCGCGACGAATCCTCGAACCGATCGTACCCCGCGAACCGGTTGAGCGCGAACAGGTTGCTGGTGTCGAGGTCGACCGCGCGCGAATCCTCGTTCGGCAGGGTCGCGTTCGCGATCTTCGGCGACGCGACGATCTGGACGCGCGGCGTGAAACGCTGCGTGCCGTTCAGGAACGTGCCGACGAACGGCCATTTGACGTCGACCGCCAGCGCACCGATCGCGCGCCCGCGGAACCCCTCGACCCCGCGATAGCTCTCGACCGCGGTCGAGAGCGTATCGTTGGTGTTGTACGCATCACCACGCGCGAACGCGGTGAAGGTGACCTCCTGGCCCCATTTGGTCAGCTTGCGCAGGTCCCACTGCGCCGACGCGAACGCGCGCTGCGTATCCTGGCCGTCGGTCCGAGTCAGCGCCAGCGTGTTGAGCTGCAGCTGCAGTCTGCCGCCAAGCAGCGGGTCTTCGATGCGCTTGCGATAGTCGATCTCGGGCAACGCGATCGGCTGCATGCCCTGCTGGTCGTTGACGCGAAGCGTCTGCACGTACCAGCCGGTGATCGCGAAATAGCTGCTGTCGTCGATCCGCTCCAGGCTGGCGGTGCTGCGCAGCCGATCGTCGCGCGAAATGTCGTAGCGGCGCAGGAAGGTGCGGTCGGTGGTCAGCCGCAACGATCCGCTGGCGGTCCAGTTCGGCGACAGCTGGTAACGGGCGATACCATCGATATAGCCGCGGAACGCGCGCTCGGTATCGGTTGGATCCGCGGTGTTCAAATCGTCGCTGCGCCGGCTTTCGGTCGCATAGGCGCTGACCCGGAACGCGCCGCGCGTGCCGAGCGCCGAATAGTCCGCCTGAAGCATCGGCAGCACGCTGGTGTAGACGTGTGGCGTGATCGTCAGCCCCTTGTTCGGGGCGAGCTTGAAATAATAAGGCAGCGCGAATTCGAGGCCGTTCACGCGGCTGTAGTTGAAATTGGGCGTCAACAGCCCGTTGTCGCTACCGCCACCGACGGGGTTGGAGAATTTGGGCAGCGCCAAGCTCGGCAGGCCGAACAGATGCAGCCGCGCGCCCGAGTAATAGATCCGCTGACGTTCCGGCCGATAGGTCACGCGCACGGCGGTGATCTTCCAGGTCGGCTCCTTCGGGCACCCCGCCGAGGTCGCCACCGCGCACGGCGTGTAGGCTGCGGTGCGCAACTCGACGGTGCCGTTGGCATCTCGCGATCCTTGCGCCGCCGCCAGCCGTCCGCCCTGTTCGAGGACGACCAGCATGTTGTCGACCACGCCGTCCTTCAGCGAATCGGTCAGGTTGATCTCGTCGCCGTACGCGATGTCACCTTCGGGGTTGGTGACCGCGATGTTGCCGGTCGCGACGACCTTGCCGGTCTTGCGGTTCCACACGACCTTGTCGGCGCGCAGCCGGTCGCCTTGGCGGAACATCCGGACCTCGCCGGTCGCGGTGACGACGTCGGCGTCGGTATCATATTCGAGCGCGGTCGCGCTGAACTGGACCTGGTCGTCACCGATCGCGGGGGCCGCGGCATTGGCGACTGGCGCATCCTGCACCGGCGGCGCGACCGGGCGGTTCTGGAAATCCTGCGCAGCGGCGGGCGCCGCCAGCAGAGCAAGCGAAAGGGCACAGCCTGCCATCAGGTCGATACGCAACACGGTTCGAAGCAACCCCTTTTGGCGGCGATCTGCGGTCACCGTCGTGGCCGCATTCTGCCCGGCCTATCGCACCACCGGGCCGCGCCTGCAATCGTCACGCTCGCACCCGGGTACATCGGCGGCTTTGCAGGGGCGTTGCATCGGCCTAGAGCGTCCGACCAACCCCCCGTTGCCCGAGGCTACCCCATGCAGATCGATTTCATCGCCACCGCCGCCGCTGATGTGGCGATCCTTGCCCTCCCGGTGGAGAAGGACGGCGTCGCGCAGATCGACTGGGGTCAGCTGGACGGTGCGACTCTGGCGGCAAAGGCAGCAACCGCCGCGCGCTTCGCAGGCGAGGCCGGCGCGATCGTCGAGCTGTTCGTCGCGCAGGGCGACGATGTCCGGCAGGTGCTGTTGATCGGCGTCGGCGGCAGCGACGAATCCGATTGGGAGAAGGCCGGTGGCGCGCTCGTCGCAAAGCTGCTGACCTCGGGCGCAACCGCCGTCACGGTCGACCTGTCCGCGATCCACGCCAAGCCGACTCCGACGGCGGTCGCGCGCTTCGCCGCCGCCGCCGCCCAGCGCGCATGGCGCTACGACATCTACCGCACCAGGCTCGCGGAGACGGCCAAGCCGACTCTGGAGACCGTCACCATCGCCGGCGCGCCCGAGGGCACCGACGCCGCCTGGGCCACCCAGGACGCGGTCACGCAGGGCATGGACCTGACCCGCTGGCTCGTCGCCACGCCGCCGAACATCCTCTACCCCGAAAGCTTCGTCGAGAAGGTCACGGCGGAGGTCGAGGGGCTTGGCCTCGAGATCACCGTGGTCGACGAAGCGCAGATGACCGAATTCGGCATGGGTGCTCTGCTCGGCGTCAGCCAGGGCTCGCGCCGCGAAGCCCGTATCCTCGCGCTGAAGTGGAATGGTGCAGGCGAGGACGCCCCGACGCTGGCGCTGGTCGGCAAGGGCGTCACCTTCGACACCGGCGGCATCTCGATCAAGCCCGCCGCGGGCATGGAAGACATGAAGTGGGACATGGGCGGGGCGGGCGCAGTCGCCGGCGCGATGAAGGCGCTGGCCGCGCGCAAGGCGAAGGTCAACGTCGTCGGCGTGATGGGGCTGGTCGAGAACATGCCCGACGGTAATGCGCAGCGCCCGGGCGACGTCGTGACGTCGATGTCCGGCCAGACGATCGAGGTAATCAACACCGACGCTGAGGGGCGACTGGTGCTTTGCGACTGCGTCACCTGGGTGCAGAAGACGTACCAGCCGACGACGATCGTCGATCTCGCCACGCTGACCGGCGCGATGATCGTCGCGCTCGGCCACGAACATGGCGGTATCTTCGCCAATGACGACGCGCTCGCCGACCAACTGCTGGCCGCCGGCCGCGCGACCGGCGACCTGCTCTGGCGCTTCCCGCTGTCGCCGGCCTATGACAAGATCATCGACAGCCCGATCGCGGACGTGAAGAATGTCGGCCCCCGCGGCGCCGGCTCGATCACCGCGGCGCAGTTCATCCAGCGCTTCGTCGATCCGGGCGTGAAATGGGCGCATCTCGATATCGCCGGCATGGTGTGGGCCGACAAGGCCGGCCCCAACTACGACAAGGGCGCCACCGGCTACGGCGTGCGCCTCCTCGACCGGTTCGTCGCGGACAATTTCGAGGGCTGAGCCACCCCTACCGTCACCCCGGACTTGTTCCGGGGTCCATGGTGCCGCAAACCAACTGCTCCAGATTTTGCGGCACGATGGATGCCGGACTGAATCCGGCATGACGGACGGGGACATATGCAGGTCGACTTCTACCACCTCACTGCCACCCCGCTCGACCGGGCGCTCCCCAAGATCGCGGAAAAGGTCGTCGCCAGCGGCGCTCGCCTGCTGATCGTCGCGGACTCCGAGGACCAGCGTACCGCGCTCGACCGCCTGCTCTGGAGCTATACCCCCGACAGCTTCCTGCCCCACGCGCAGGCGGGCGGCGAGACCGACGCCGACCAGCCGATCCTCATCACGTCCGACCTCCAGCCCGCCAACGGCGCCCGCCACATCGCGATCGTCGACGGCCGCTGGCGCGACGAGGCGCTAGTGTTCGACCGCGCCTTCCACTTCTTCGACGACGAGGCGATCCGCGAAGCGCGCCTCGCGTGGAAATCTCTCTCCGACCGTGGTGACGTCGAACGCCGCTACTGGAAACAGGACGAAGCCGGCAAATGGGAACAGGCGGCCTAACCGGATCCGATCCTTCCCCCGGTTGCATTCGGACCGGTCCGGCTCTAGGGCGACGCCACTTTTCCAGAGCATTCCAGACAGGAGCCCGTGACCGCCATGGCCGCGAACCGTACCTTTTCGATCATCAAGCCCGACGCCACGCGTCGCAACCTGACCGGCGCCGTCACCAAGATGCTCGAGGAGGCCGGCCTCCGCGTCGTCGCATCGAAGCGCATCCAGATGACCCGCGAGCAGGCCGAGGGCTTCTACGCGGTCCACAAGGAGCGTCCGTTCTTCGGCGAGCTGGTCAGCTTCATGATTTCGGGCCCGGTCGTCGTCCAGGTTCTCGAAGGCGAGAACGCGATGCAGCGCAACCGCGACATCATGGGCGCCACCAACCCGGCCAACGCCGAGCCCGGCACGATCCGCAAGGAACTCGCCGAGTCGATCGAGGCGAACTCGGTGCATGGGTCGGATTCCGACGAGAACGCCGCGATCGAGATCGCCTATTTCTTCAAGCCCGAAGAAATCGTCGGCTGATGCGCTGGCGGATGCGACGCGCGACCGCGGACGATGCGTTCGCGCTGTCGCTCGTCGCATCCGCCGTCTTCCTCGAAACCTATGCGTCCGTGCTGGACGGCGCCGACCTCGTCGCGCATTGCCGCAAGCACAACACCTCCGAGACCTTCGCGGCCTGGGTCACCGACCCCGCCACGATCGTCACGCTTGCCGAGATCGAACCCGGCCACGCGCCGGTCGGCTATAGCGTGCTGACCAAGCCGGAATTCCCGTTCGAAATCCGACCGACCGACATCGAACTGCGCCGGATTTATATCCTGCAGCAGGTACAGGGCGTCGGCTTGGGCGCCGCGCTGATGGCACAAGCGTTTGCGGACGCTACCGCCATCGGCCATGACCGCCTGCTGCTTGGCGTCTGGGAGCACAATCACCGTGCCCACGTCTTCTACGAACGCCAGGGCTTCGAGCTGATCGGCACCCGCCAGTTCGCCGTCGGCGCTACGACGCACGAAGACCCGGTCTACGCGCGGAGCGTCTGAACGGGGCAGCTCTGCGGAAATCTCCCGCGAAGGCGGGAGCCAAGGGTTACAGAACGCAGTTCGTGAGGCTTCTGGACTCCCGCGATCGCGGGAGAACGATCAAGGCTTAACCCGTGCCCAGATCGCATCCAGCTGACCTTGCGTGCCGCGAACCTGACGCACCTTCATCCCCGTCAGCGTCAGGTCACGACCGCGCAGCATCCGCCCGTCGGTCTTCCACAACAGATCGTAGATCCCGCGCGTCGTCCGCGTCGTGTCGCCGTCGAGATACCGCAGCGTCAGCAGCACCGGCAATCGCCCGGTACGCTCGTCCGCACCGCCGTCCGTCAGCTTGAGCAACGCATCGTCGAACGCGCTCGCCTCGATCACCGGGTCCGCGGGCGGATGCTGCGCGGCAACGGCCAGCGCCTTGGGAAAGCTGATTACCGCATCCTGGATCTCGTGCCGCTCGTCCTTCAGCAGCAAGCTCTTGCCGCCGTCGCGCACCTCGGCTGACAGGTCGACGCGCATCTGCGCCTGCTGCTCCTCCACCCGCGTGCGCACCTTGTCGGCTTCATCGGCACGGCGGTCGGACCAGTTGATCCACAGCGTCAGCGCGGCGATCAGCGCGCCCGTGACGCCGAGCACCTCGGCCAACGACACCCAGCGGCGACGCGTCGCGGCCGCTTCCTTGCGCTCGGCTGGCGTCTCGCTCATCGTCCGCCCGCTTCCAACAGGCGACGCGGCGCCGCCAGTTCCCAACTCCGCGCGATCCGGTCCTCGACCAGCGCCCAGTCGACATCGCCGCCAAGGTCCATCGCGACCCAGCCAGACGCCCCCAGATAGGACGGCCGCGAATACACCGCCGGATTCGCCTCGATCAGCATCGCTTGCTGGTCGGCGTCCGCCGTCTTCACGCAAACGACTGTCATGCCGTCGCCGTGATGATCGTCGCGGAACTGCGCGAACTGACGGTCGGCAACGAAGAAGCTCGGCTGCCCGTGCGAAACCTTCTCCGCCGATTCGGGCAGGACGAGCGCCGCTGCGCGGACACGGTTGAGGGGCGACGTCTCGGTCATCGGCTCACATACTCCGCCAGGATCTTCGGATACAGCGAATGCTCGGCGACAAGCACGCGTTCCGCGAGTGTATCGGCGGTGTCGCCCGGAAGGATCGGCACCTCGGCCTGGCCGAGCACCTCGCCCGCATCGAGTTCCTCGGTCACGACATGCACCGAACACCCCGCCACCGCATCCCCCGCGGCGATCGCGCGCGCATGCGTGTCGAGCCCCTTGTACTTCGGCAGCAACGAAGGGTGGATGTTGACGATCCGGTCGCGCCACTGCTCGACGAACCAGTCGGTCAGCAACCGCATATAGCCTGCCAGTGCGATCACCTCGACGCCCGCCTCGCGCAGCGCCGCATCCATCGCCGCCTCGTAGATCGGCTTGGCGATGCCCTTGGGCGACAGCGCGAAGGTCGGAATGCCCTCCGACAACGCCCAGCCAAGCCCCGCCGCGGTCGGCTTGTCGGATGCGACGACGGCGATCTCGTACGGGCAATTCGGCGCCCGCGATGCCTGCACCAGCGCCATCATGTTCGACCCGCGTCCGGAAATCAGCACGCCGACCTTGGTCTTATCCATGCGTGGCGGACCAGTCCGCGCGCGCGCTCCACGTCTCCATCGACCCACGCACGGTGCAGCCATGCGTGCCTTCGTCGATATGGCCGATCGCGAATACCGTCTCGCCGGCGGCTTCGAGGTGGGCGGTGATTGCCATGGCCTCGTCCGCCGCGACGATCGCGACCATGCCGATCCCGCAGTTGAAGGTTCGCGCCATCTCCTCGGGCTCGATCTGCCCCTGCGCCTGCAGGAACGCCATCAGCCGCGGCTGCGTCCAGGCATCGGCATCGACGATGGCATGCACGCCACCCGGCAGCACCCGCGGGATATTCTCGAGCAGGCCGCCGCCGGTGATGTGCGCCAGTCCCTTGATCCGCCGCGCGCGCAGCAGCGGCAAGAGGCTGGCGACATAGATTCGCGTCGGCGCCATCAGGTGATCGATCAGCAACCGGTCCTGGTCGAACAGGGCAGGGCGATCCAGTTTCCACCCGCGATCGGTCGCAAGCCGCCGCACCAGAGAGAAGCCGTTCGAATGCACGCCCGACGACGCCAGCCCCAGCATCACGTCGCCCGCCGCGATCTCGCGCCCAGTCAGCACATTCTCGCGCTCGACCGCGCCGACGCAGAAGCCGGCGAGGTCGTAGTCACCATCGGCGTACATCCCCGGCATCTCGGCGGTCTCGCCGCCGATCAGCGCGCAGCCGGCCTGCTTGCAGCCCTCCGCGATCGACGCGACGACGCGCTCGGCAACCGCCGCATCGAGCTTCCCGCTGGCGTAATAATCGAGGAAGAACAGCGGCTCGGCGCCCTGCACGATCAAGTCGTTGACGCACATCGCGACCAGGTCGACGCCGACGCCCTCGTGTCGGTCCCATTCGATCGCGAGCTTCAGCTTGGTGCCGACGCCGTCGTTCGCCGCGACCAGCAGCGGGTCGACGAACCCCGCTGCCTTCAGGTCGAACATCCCGCCGAACCCGCCCAGATCGGCGTCCGCGCCGGGGCGGCGCGTCGAGCGGGCGAGGGGGGCGATCGCGCGGACCAGGGCATTGCCCGCGGCGATCGAAACGCCGGCTTGGGCGTAGGTGTAGGGTTTATCGCGGTCGGTCATGCGGCCTGCTAGCCATATCCCGCTTGGATTTCCACGCCTGCTTCGCCAAAAGGCGCGCGTGATCCGTATTCGTCCGCTTCCCGCCGCGCTCGCCGCTGCCCTTCTCGTCCTCGGAGGCGGTGCCGTGATCGCCCAGATCGAAGGCGGCAGTCGCGGCACCGCGGCGGTCGACAGCGGCGGCGCCTACGAGGTCAGCGGCGTCACCGTGGATGTCGCCGGCAAGACCGCCGAGGCCGCACGGCTCGGCGGCTGGCGGCTCGCGCAGCGCAAGGCGTGGGTCCAACTGTCGAAGCGCCTCGGCGGCGGCGGTGGCCTCGTCTCCGACGGCACGCTCGATTCGATCGTCTCGGGAATCGTCGTCGAAAATGAGCAGATCGGTCCAGATCGCTACATCGCCAAGCTGGGCGTGCTGTTCGATCGTGGCCGTGCCGGGTCGATCCTCGGCATCTCGGCCTATTCCGATCGCTCGCCGCCGATGCTCGTGATCCCGGTCGAATGGTCGGGCGGGGTGGGCCGAGCGTTCGAACAGCCGACCGCCTGGCAACAGGCCTGGGCGCGGTTCCGCACCGGCAATTCGAGCCTGGACTACGTCCGCCCCGCCGGCAGCGGTCCCGATGCGCTTCTGCTCAACATCGGCCAGATCCAGCGCCCGGGGCGCGGCTGGTGGCGCACGATCATCGACCAATACGGCGCCAACGACGTGCTCATCCCGGTGGTGACGCTGTATCGGCAGTGGCCCGGCGGCCCGATCATCGGGGTGTTCGAAGCGCGCCACGGCCCCGACAACGAGACCGTCGGCCGCTTCACGCTGCGCGTCGGGAACGCCGACGGCTTGCCGCAGCTGCTCGACGCCGGCGTGAAGCGGATGGACGACATCTATCAGCGGGCGTTGCGGTCGGGCTATCTGCGCCCCGATCCGACGCTGTCGCCCCCGCCGGCGCCCGAACCCGTGGTGACCGACGAAGTCCCCGATGACGGCACCATCGAGGATGGCGGCGATGCTGCCGCGGCAACGGGCGCCGGCATCCCGATCATCGTCCAGTTCGATACCCCGCAGGCCTCGGTCGTGTCCGCAACCGAATCGGCGCTGCGCGGTATCGCCGGCGTCCGCAGCGCGGCGACGACCAGCCTCGCGCTCGGTGGCGTGTCGCTGATGCGGGTCACCTATGACGGCGATCCCGAGGCGTTGAAGGCCGCGCTCGAAGCGCGCGGCTATCAGGTGTTCGGCGCGGGCCAGACGCTGCGCATCCGCCGCGTGTCGCAGTTGCTACCGCCTGATCTGCCCACGGACAGCGCGACCGCGGGATGAGCCAGATCGCGCTCCCGCTGGGGTGGCCGGCCGACCCTCGCGACGACGCCTTCCTGGTCACGCCCTCGAACGCGCGCGCCGCGCACACGCTCGAACATTGGGCGACCTGGCCGGTGATGACCGCGCTGCTGACCGGCCCGCGCAAATCGGGTCGCAGCCTGCTGGCGCGGATCTTCGCGGCCAAGAGCGGCGGCACGATCATCGATGATGCCGAGCGGCTGCCCGAAGCCCAGCTGTTCCATGCGTGGAACCGCGCGCAGGAGACGCACCGCCCGCTGGTGATCGTCGCCGACGCCGCGCCGCCCGAATGGAAGGTCAAGCTGCCCGATCTCCGCTCGCGCCTCGCCGCCAGTCCGATCGCGACGATCGGCGCACCCGACGACGAACTGATGCAGGCGCTGCTGGTCCATCTGTTCCACCGCCGCGGGCTCGATGCGCGTCCCGACCTGATCGACTGGCTCGTCGCACGGATCGAACGCAGCCACGTGGCCGTTGAACGCACGATCGACGCGCTCGACCAGGAAGTCATGGAAACGCGCAAACGCTTGTCGATCGCCCTCGCGCGGAGCACATTGGCGACCGCGGGGCTGATCGCGAAATCGCAACAAACCCCCGTTACCGACGAGGCCAGATGAACCGTCCAGCCCATATCGTCCGCATCGCCGAAGATGACGACGCGCCCACCGCATCGGTCCCCAACGACCGCTATTTCAACCGCGAACTGTCGTGGCTCGCCTTCAACCGCCGCGTGCTCGAAGAAGCGTGCAACCCCGCGCACCCGCTGCTCGAACGCCTCCGCTTCCTGTCGATCTCAGGGTCGAACCTCGACGAATTCTTCATGGTCCGCGTCGCCGGATTGAAGGGCCAACAGACGCAGGATGTCGATCGGCGCTCCGCGGACGGGCTCACCGCCGGCCAGCAGCTCAGCGCGATCATCCTCGAAGCCGACGCCCTCATGGCCAGCCAACAGGCGGTGTGGGGCGATCTGCGCGTTCTGCTCGACGACGCCGGGCTGTTCGCGCTCCGCCGCGACGAAGTGGATGCGGAGGCCGACACCTGGCTCGAAACGCATTTCCGCGAACAGATCTTCCCGATCCTGACCCCCCAGGCGCTCGATCCCGCGCACCCCTTCCCGTTCATCATGAACGGCGGTCTGTCGGTGATCTTCGATCTCGTCCGCAAGTCGGACAACGAGCCGATCCGCGAACTCATCATGATCCCGGCGACGGCGACGCGATTCGTGCGGCTGCCCGGCGACCCCGCGCGCTACATCGCGATCGAGACGATCCTGAAGCGGTTCGCGCCGGTTATCTTCCCCGGCTACGACGTGCTCGCGGCCGCCAGCTTCCGTGTCCTGCGCGACAGCGACATGGAGATCGAGGAAGAGGCGGAAGACCTCGTCCGTTACTTCGCCAACGCAATCAAGCGTCGCCGCCGCGGCCGCGTGATCCGCCTGGAGCTCGAGACTGGTATCCCCGACGTGCTCGCAGCGGTGCTCAAGGACGAGCTCGGCGGCGCCGACGCGATCATCACCGAGAGCGGCAATCTGCTCGGCATCGTCGATCTGGCGGGGCTTGTCGACGAAGATCGCCCCGATCTCAAATTCCCGCCCTTCACCCCGCGCTTCCCCGAACGGATCCGCGAATTCGGCGGGGATTGCTTCGCCGCGATCAAGTCGAAGGACATCGTCGTCCACCACCCGTACGAGACGTTCGACGTGGTGCTCGCCTTCCTCAAACAGGCCGCGGCCGACCCCGACGTCGTCGCGATCAAGCAGACGCTGTACCGCGCCGGCAAGCAGCCCGCGGTTATCAACGCGCTGATCGCCGCCGCCGAAGCGGGCAAGTCGGTGACGGCAGTGGTCGAGCTCAAGGCACGGTTCGACGAAGAACAGAACATGGTCTGGGCCTCCGCGCTGGAACGCGCCGGCGTTCAAGTCGTGTACGGCTTCATCGACTGGAAGACGCACGCCAAGGTCTCGCTCGTCGTCCGCCGCGAAGGCTCGGCGTTCCGCACCTACTGCCATTTCGGCACCGGCAATTATCACCCGGTCACCGCGAAAATATACACCGATCTCAGCTTCTTCACGGCGGATCCTGCGGTGGGGCGTGATGCCGCGCAGATGTTCAACTACATCACCGGCTATGTCGAACCCGTCGACATGGCAAAGATGAGCCTCAGCCCCCGCGACCTGCGTCCCAACCTCGTCAACCTGATCGACGCCGAGATCGCCAACGCCCGCGCGGGCAAGCCGGCGGGTGTCTGGGCCAAGATGAACTCGCTGGTCGATCCCGCGATCATCGAGAAGCTGTACGAAGCGAGCGGCGCGGGGGTCGAGGTCGAGCTGATCATCCGCGGCATCTGCTGCCTGCGCCCCGGCGTCCCGGGCCTGTCCGAGCATATCCGTGTGAAATCGGTGATCGGCCGCTTCCTCGAACACAGCCGAATCTGGGCGTTCGGCAACGGCAAGGCGCTGCCCAATGACGGCGCGAAGCTGTTCATCTCGTCCGCCGACTGGATGCCGCGCAACTTCGATCGACGGGTCGAGTATATGCTGCCGATCTCCAATCCGACCGTCCACGACCAGATTCTGGACCAGGTGATGGTCGCGAATCTGATCGACAACGAACAAAGCTGGGATCTCGGCCCCGATGGCGGCTATACGCGCGTCGATCCGGGCGACCGGCCGTTCAACCTGCATCGGTATTTCATGACCAACCCGTCTCTCTCCGGGCGCGGCGCCTCGCTCGCGACCAGCGCGATCGTTCCGACCCTGTCGCTCCGCCGCCAGCGTTGAACCCGGCCATGAACGTCGCCGCGCGCCTGTTCGGCAAGCCAGCGGCATCGGTCGAACCCGACGCCCGCACCGGGATCATCGACATCGGCTCGAACTCGATCCGCCTGGTGGTCTATCAGGGGCCCGCGCGGCTGCCAGCGATCCATTTCAACGAAAAGGTCTTGGCCGGGCTGGGCCGCGGGCTGGCGGCGACCGGATCGATCGAGAAGTCCGCGCTGAAAACGGCCCGCGCGGCGCTGACCCGGTTCGCCGCGGTCGCGCGTGAGATGGAGGTCGGTTCGCTGCGCACCGTCGCCACCGCCGCGGTGCGCGATGCCGGCAATGGCGGCGAACTGATCGCCGCCGCGACCGCGCTTGGGCTCGAGGTCGAAACTCTGTCGGGCGAGCAAGAGGCGAGTGCCGCGGGGTACGGCGTGCTCTCGGCGATCCCCGACGCGGATGGCATTGTCGGCGATCTCGGCGGCGGCAGTCTCGAACTCGTGCGAATCCGCGGTGGGCGGATCGAGGACCGCGTGTCGTTTCCGCTCGGCGTACTTCGCATCGCCGCGATCCGTGCCAGGCGCGGCAAGGTGCTCGAACGCCATGTCGGCAAGCTGATCCGCGAGGCCGGCTGGGCGGGGAAGGGGCAGGGCCTCCCGCTCTATCTCGTCGGCGGATCGTGGCGCGCGCTCGCGCGGCTCGACATGCACCTGTCGGACTATCTGCTACCGATCATCCATCACTACACGATGAGTCTGCCGACGATCGTCCGGCTCGGTCGCACCATCCCGCATCTGTCCAAGCAGCGGCTGCGCGCGGTCGACGGGCTGTCGTCGGGACGCATCGCGACATTGTCCGACGCGACCGCGCTGCTCGGTGTGGTGGTCCGCCAGCTCGGCAGCCGGACGACGGTCGTCTCCGCCTACGGCCTGCGCGAGGGGCTGTTGTACGAGGCGCTCGATGCGCCGACGCGCGCGCTCGACCCGCTGATCGTGGCCGCGCGCGACGAGGGGCGCTCGCTCGGCCGGTTCCCCGAGCACGGCGACGTGCTCGACGCGTGGATCGCGCCGCTGTTCGCGAACGACGCCCCAGCGATGGCGCGGATCCGCCATGCCGCGTGCCTGCTCGCCGATGTCGGCTGGCGCGCGAACCCCGAATTCCGTGCGGAACTCGGCGCCGAGATCGGGCTGCACGGCAATTGGGTGGCGATCGATGCCGCCGGTCGCGCGCTGCTCGCGCAAGCACTGTATACCAGCCTCGGCGGCAGTGCGCTGGCGCCGGGCCCGATCGCGCAATTGCTGAGCCCGGCGGAGATTCGTCAAGCGACCATCTGGGGTCTCGCGATCCGGCTGGGTCAGCGCCTCAGCGGCGGCCTTGGCGGCCCGATCCAGCGCTCGACCCTATCCGACGACGGCGCCCGTCTCGCGCTGCACCTCGGCCGCGAGGACAAGGGCCTTTACGGTGAAGCGGTGGAGCGTCGGCATACCGCACTCGCGAATGCGTTGGGCCGCAAGGCGGGGCTGGTGCTGGCCTGACGGCCGCCGCGCGCCCTGGTAATGTTGGATTTTTCGCGCGACCCCCGGCAGCTTAGACCGGCAACCAAGACCCCAGGGTCAGCGCAACGCGAAGCATAGCCCTCCGGCGTGACTTTTGTGACTTTACGATTTCTGCCTACCCGCAGCTGACGCGGATGATCCGTCCCTTGTCGTCGGTATGAACGTTCAAGCGATCCTCACGGAAATCCTTGGTCACCATCGTATCCGGCGCGATCCAGCGCAGCGTCCGCGCGCCCGACCGCGTCAGCAGCACGTCGCCGCGCGCATCACTCGCGCGCTTGCCGACCAGGTCGCCGAGCGCTTCGGCCTTGCATACGCGCGCGGCCGGCGGGCTGCGCAGTTCGACCGGCGTGCACGCAGACACCGCAGCCGCCACCGCGGCCAGACCCAATATCTTCATGCGACGTCCTCCGTCCGAGTCATCTTCAGCCGCCCATCGATCACCGCGAACGCCAGCCGACCCTCGACAAGGTCCAGCGCATCGCGCCCGAACTGGTCGAACCGCCAGCCCTCGAGCATTGGCAGACCCGTCCGCACGCCCGCGGCGAGCGCCTCCAGCTCCTCGGTCCGCGCCAGCAGCTTCGACGCGACGTCGATGTCGCGCGATCGGATCTTCAGCAGCAGTTTGAGCAGGTCGGCGACCAGCGAGCCTTCCTTGCCGAGCCCCGGCTTGCGATCGTCGCGCGGCGGCAGTTCGTCCGCGCCCAGCGGCTCGGCCGCCTCCAGCGCCGCGATCAGCCGCGCGCCAATGTCGTTGCCCGCCCAGCTCGCCGACAGCCCGCGCACGCGCGCCAGATCGGCCTGCCTCTTGGGCGGATGGCCGGCCATGTCGCCCAGCGTCTCGTCCTTGACAATCCGCCCGCGCGGCAGGTCCTTGCCCTGCGCCTCCAGCTCGCGCCACCGCGCCAGCGCCTTCAGCCGCCCCAGCACCTCAGGTTTCCGGCCCGAGATCCGCACCCGCTTCCACGCCAGATCGGGGTCGTTCGCGTAATTGGCCGGATCGGCCAGACGCTCCATCTCCTGGTTCAGCCACGCCCCGCGCCCCGTGGTCCGCAACCGGTCGAGCATCTTCGGGAAAATCTTCGACAGGTGCGTCACGTCGCCGATCGCATATTCGATCTGCCGCGCATCCAGCGGCCGCCGCGCCCAGTCGGTAAACCGCGCGCCCTTGTCGACCGCGATCCCCAGCCAGCTGTCGACCAGGTTCGAATAGCCGATCTGCTCGCCTTGCCCCAGCGCCATCGCCGCGACCTGCGTATCGAACAACGGGTAGGGGGTCTTGCCCGTCAAATTGTAGATGATCTCGATGTCCTGCCCGCCCGCATGGACGACCTTCAGCACGTCCTCATTCTCGGTCAGCAGGTCGAGCAGCGGCTTCAGGTCGATCCCCGGCGCCATCGGGTCGATCGCGGCCGCTTCCTTGTCGTCGGCGATCTGGATCAGGCACAGCTCGGGGTAATAGGTGCTCTCGCGCATGAACTCGGTATCGACGCAGACATAGTCGGCTTGCGCGAGGCGGGTGCAGAGATTGGCGAGCGAGGCGCTGTCGGAAATCAGGTCATGGATATGCATGATCCCCCCTTAGCGAGGGTCCGCCGGGTTGACAAAGCGGTGTGTGACGGGGGAAGCGCGAACCATCCCTATTCCCGTCCTCCAGTCCGCTGGAACCGACGTAAATCCGAGAAGAACCATGCACGCCTATCGCACCCATAATTGCGCCGCACTCCGCCCCGAGCATGTCGGCGAAGACGTCCGCGTCTCCGGCTGGGTCCACAAGAAGCGCGATCACGGCGATCTGGTCTTCATCGATTTGCGCGATCACTACGGCATCACGCAGATCGTCACCGACGTCTCGGGCCCGGTGTTCGAGGTCATCGAGAAGCTGAAGAACGAGAGCGTCGTCACGATCACCGGCAAGGTGACCGCGCGCTCGGCCGAGGCGGTGAACCCCAACCTCGCGACCGGCGCGATCGAGATCCGCGCGACCAGCGCCACCGTCCAGTCGGTCGCGCAGGAGCTGCCGATGCCGGTCGCCGGCGACGCCGAATATCCGGAGGACATCCGCCTCCGCTACCGCTTCCTCGACCTGCGTCGCGAGCGGCTGCATGCCAACATCATGCTCCGCAGCCAGGTCATCACCTCGCTGCGCAACCGCATGAACGGGCAGGGCTTCACGGAATTCCAGACCCCGATCCTGACCGCGTCGAGCCCCGAAGGCGCGCGCGACTATCTGGTGCCGAGCCGCGTGCATCCGGGCAAGTTCTACGCGCTCCCCCAGGCGCCGCAGATGTTCAAGCAGCTGCTGATGGTCGCCGGCTTCGATCGCTATTTTCAGATCGCCCCCTGCTTCCGCGACGAGGATGCGCGCGCCGACCGTAGCCCCGGTGAATTCTACCAGCTCGATTTCGAGATGAGCTTCGTCACGCAGGACGACGTTTTCGCCGCGATCGAACCCGTGCTGCACGGCGTGTTCGAGGAATTCGCCGACTTCCAGGGCAAGGGCCGCACCGTCTCGCCGCTGCCGTTCCAGCGCATCCCCTACCGCGAATCGATGCTGAAATACGGCAGCGACAAGCCCGACCTGCGCAACCCGATCCTGATCCACGACGTCGGCCACCACTTCGTCGATTCGGGCTTCGGTCTCTTCGCGAGCATCGTCGCTGGCGGCGACGTGGTCCGCGCGATCCCCGCGCCTAACACCGCCGACAAGTCTCGGAAATTCTTCACCGACATGAACGACTGGGCGCGCGCCGAAGGGCACGCCGGGCTCGGCTACATCACCCAGAAGAACGGTGAACTCGGCGGCCCGATCGCCAAGAATCATGGCGAGGAAGCTACCCGTAAGCTGATCGCCGAAATGGGCCTCGGCCCGAACGACGGCATCTTCTTCGCCGCCGGCAAGGAACTCGCCGCCGCCAAGCTCGCCGGTGCCGCCCGCGCGCGGATCGGTGCTGATCTCGGCCTGATCGACGAGAGCCGCTTCGAATTCTGCTGGATCGTCGACTTCCCGATGTTCGAATATGACGAGGACGCCAAGAAGGTCGACTTCAGCCATAACCCCTTCAGCATGCCGCAGGGCGAGATGGAGGCGCTGCAGACCATGGATCCGTTGGATATCCTGGCCTATCAGTACGACATCGTCTGCAACGGCGTGGAGCTCAGCTCGGGCGCGATCCGCAACCATCAGCCCGAGATCATGTACAAGGCGTTCGAGATCGCCGGCTACAGCCAGGCCGATGTCGACGCGAACTTCGCCGGCATGATCAACGCCTTCAAGCTCGGCGCGCCGCCGCACGGCGGCTCGGCGCCCGGGATCGACCGGATGGTGATGCTGCTCGCGGGCGAGCCCAACATCCGCGAGGTCGTGCTGTTCCCGATGAACCAGAAGGCCGAGGACCTGATGATGGGTGCGCCCAACTATGCGAGCGCGAAGCAGCTGAAGGAGCTGAACATCAAGGTCACCGTCGACGGCCCGAAGGGCCCGGGGACGACCGTCGCCCCGACCGCCGGCTGACTGATAGCGGAGCACGACGCATGACGATTGACCTGTCGGACTATGAAGACGGCCGGAAATACGACGGTCATTACAAGCGCGAACTGGCCAAACTCCAGGAACGTCTGGAGCGGATCCAGGTCGCGCACATCGTCCACGGCAAGCGCGCGATCGTCATGTTCGAGGGTTGGGATGCCGCGGGGAAGGGCGGGATCATCCAGCGGATGACCGCCGCCTGGGACCCGCGTCATTTCGAAGTCTACCCGATCTCGGCACCGTCGCCCGAGGAAAAGGCGCATGATTTCCTCTGGCGGTTCGAGACCCGCTTGCCGGCCGCCCGCGAGATCGCGGTGTTCGACCGCAGCTGGTATGGCCGTGTCCTGGTCGAGCGCGTCGAGGGTTTCGCGACCGACGCCGAATGGCAGCGCGGTTATGACGAGATCAACGCGTTCGAGGCGCAGCAGGTCGCGCACGGCACGACGCTGATCAAGCTCTTCGTCCACACCACGCAGAAGGAACAGGACAAGCGGCTGAAGAACCGGCTGGAGGATCCCTGGAAGCGGTGGAAGACCGGTCTCGACGATTACCACAACCGGTCGCGCCGGGCGGAATATCTCGACGCGATGCACGACATGTTCGCGCGCACCGATACCGTCGCCGCCCCCTGGATCGCGATCGACGGCAACAACAAGAAGGCCGCGCGCATCGCCGCGCTCACCGCCATCGCCGACCGTTTGGAAGACAATGTGCCGATGGCCCCGCCGGCGCTCGATCCGGCCGTTGAGAAGGTCGCCCGCGCTGCTTTCGGCGACTGACGCGCCGAACGGACCTGCCTGCCGATAATCCGGCGCGAACCGCATCTATGTTGTCTAGGCGGGTGGGGATCGCTATCTCGCGACGATGAACGAGATGACTCCGCTCGCCCCTCTTCCCGATACTGGTCAGCCCCGACTGCGCAAACCAGACTGGATTCGCGTCAAGGCGCCGACCAGCGTCGGCTTCGCCAAGACCCGCGAGTTGATGCGCTCGAAAAGCCTCACGACGGTGTGCGAAGAGGCGGCATGCCCTAATATCGGCGAATGCTGGTCGAAGAAGCACGCGACCGTCATGATCCTCGGCGACACCTGCACGCGCGCCTGCGCGTTCTGCAACGTGAAGACCGGCATGCCCCGCGCGGTCGACGCGATGGAGCCGCAGAACGTCGCCGACGCGGCCGCGCAGATGGGCCTGAACCACATCGTCATCACCTCGGTCGACCGCGACGACCTACCCGATGGCGGCGCCTCGCAGTTCGTGAAGGTCATCCAGGCGATCCGTCGCTCGAACCCGACCACGACGATCGAGATCCTCACCCCCGATTTTCGCAACAAGGCACAGGCCGCGATCGAGTCGATCGTCGAAGCGCGTCCTGACGTTTACAACCATAATCTGGAGACCGTGCCGCGGCTCTACCCGACGATCCGTCCGGGCGCGCGCTACTATGCCTCGCTGCGGCTGCTTGAGAGCGTCAAGAAGCATGATCCGTCGATCTTCACCAAGTCGGGCGTGATGCTCGGGCTGGGCGAGGAGCGGCTCGAGATCCATCAGGTGATGGACGACATGCGCTGCGCCGACATCGATTTCCTGACGATGGGGCAATATCTTCAGCCCACCCCGCGCCATGCCAAGGTCGCCGAATTCGTGCCTCCCAAGGCGTTCGACGCCTATGCCGCCATCGCGCGCGCAAAGGGGTTCCTGCTGGTCGCCTCGTCACCGCTGACCCGGTCGAGCTATCACGCTGGCGACGACTTCGAACGGATGCGCGCGGCGCGCGCGGCGAAATTGGCGCCGAAGCTGGGGGTCGGGCTCGAGCACGTCTGATGCCGAAGCATTCGGAAACGCGTCATCTGCCCTACACGCCCGAACAGATGTTCGATCTGGTCGCTGACGTGCGCCGCTATAGCGAATTCCTGCCGTGGGTCAGCGCGATGCGCGTGCGCTCGGACAGCGAGACCCAGACGCTCGCCGACATGATCGTCGGATTCAAGGGCCTGCGCGAAACCTTCACGTCGCGCGTCGAGAAGTCGCGGCCCGACACGATCACCGTCGAATATATCGAGGGTCCGTTGAAGTTCCTCCGCAACGAGTGGCGTTTTCGGCCCGAACCCGGCGGCTGCGCGGTCGATTTCAGCGTCGACTTCGCGTTCAAGAACCGGATGTTCGAGATGATCGCCGGCCAGGTGTTCGGCTCGGCGCTACGTAAGATGATCGGCGCATTCGAAACGCGCGCCGCACAGCTTTACGGCGCGGGCGGCACCGGCACCGGCACCGGCAACAGCAGTTCGAGCGCCCATAGCGCGGCCTGAAGGCGGATTCCTCCGCGGCCGAGGTCGCCGAACATCTTCTTGTCCGCATGCACGTCGGCGGGATCGCCACCTTTCTCCGCACGGCCAAACACGACCGTACCGACAGGCTTCTTGATCGATCCGCCGCCGGGCCCTGCGATACCCGTGATCGCAACCGCAACGTCCGCACCCGACTGGCGCAGCGCGGTTTGCGCCATGCTCCAAGCCACCGCGATCGAGACCGCACCGAAGGTTTCGAGGACGTCCGAGCTGATCTTGAGGATGCCGAGCTTGGCATCGTTCGAATAGGTCACGAAACCGACTTCGAACACTTCGGAAGACCCAGGGATTTCGGTCAGCGCCGCGGCAACGAGACCGCCCGTGCAGCTTTCGGCGACCGCGACGCGGCGGCCGATCGCTCGGTTTTGCTCGATCACGCGACGCGCGGCTTCGACCAAGGCGTCAGGAAGAACGGTATCCATGGCTCAACGGCTCCTTGCGGTGCACAGCGGCAAGTCGGGAACCGCGACGACGCCGCGCCGTGCCTTTTCGGCCTTCAGGTAGCGCAGCGTCTCCACGACGATGGCCGCGGTGTTGCGCGCCGGCAGCGGCTCCAGCAGCGCGACCAGCCGGTCGATCGTGCCGCAATCGCGCGTAGCGATTCGGCCGACGAGTTGCGGGACCAGCAGCGACGTCAGCAGCGGGCGCGCGAATTCCGAGTCGAGCAGCGCATCGACCGCCGGATCGCTAAGCTTGACGATCGCCGCGCGCGCCGCCGGCCAGGCGCGTGCCGCCTCGACCTGGTAGCGACTGAGCAACGGGCTTGATCTGCGCCGGACAAGGCTCGTCGCCGGCAGTTGCGCGGCACAGACGGTGCCGGTTTCGCGGATGATATCGGGCAGGGCTACCAGAGTCAGCGCCTCGGCCTCGGGCCCGGTAATGCAGGGCTGCTGGGCGGCCGCAGGACTGGCGAGAAGTGCCACGGCGGCGAGCGCGGCGGCGATCCTCATCGTGGCGCCCCCGGCAGGCGGATGGTGGCGACCGCCTGTGCCGCGATGCCTTCGCCGCGGCCGGTGAAGCCCAGGCGTTCGGTGGTTGTCGCCTTCACGCTCACCCGGTCGGGCGTGAGCGCCAGCAAGTCGGCGATCCGCGCGGTCATTGCGGCGCGGTGCGGGCCGATCTTGGGGGCCTCGCACATGATCGTCAGGTCGACGAAGTCGATGCGGCCGCCCTTGTCCGCGATCAGGGTCGCCGCATGCTGCAGAAACTGCGCGGAGTCGGCACCCTTCCATTGCGGGTCGCTCGGCGGGAAATGCGTGCCGATATCGCCGGCCGCGATCGTACCGAGCAGCGCATCCGTCAGCGCATGGAGTGCGACATCGGCGTCGCTATGACCCGACAGGCCCTTGTCGTGCGGGATAAGGACGCCGCCCAGGCACAATTCCTCGCCGACCTCGAGGCGGTGGACATCGAACCCCATCGCCGTGCGGGTCTCCATCGCGGCGCGCGCATCGGCGGCAGCGAAATCTTGCGGGTGAGTCACTTTTTCGAGCATGGCATCGCCCTGCACCAACGCGACCCTGCCGCCAAGTCGCCGCACCATCTGCGCGTCGTCGGTTGCATCTTCCGACGGATCCCACGCGGCGTGCGCGGCCTGCAGGATCGGCATGCGAAAGCCTTGCGGCGTCTGGACGCGATAAAGATCGGCGCGCGGAACCGTTTCGCCCAGAAGTTCCGTCCCGCGCGCCAGCGTGTCCGCCACCGGCAGGACGGGCGTGGCGCCGTCATGCGTATCCAGCGCGTCCAGGACCGCGTCGATGACGCGGCTCGGCAGGAAAGGGCGGGCGGCATCGTGGATCAGCACGCGCGTGGCACCCGCAATCGCGGTCAGCCCAAGCGCCACCGACTCGCGCCGCGTTGCCCCGCCAACGACGACCGTCACGTCGCCTAAGACGGCCCTGACCATGTGCCCTTGGCCCGGCGCCGCGACGACCACGATCTGGTCGATCCCCGGATGCGCCGCAAATGCTGCATGGGAATGCGCGATCATCGCGCGCCCCGCGACCTGCGCGAACTGTTTGGGGATCGTCCCGCCCGCGCGTACGCCCGCACCTGCGGCGACGATCAAGGCTGTGGTGCGCGCGGTATCGGTCATGCGCCGTGCCTAGCCGCTCGCCCGCCTTGCCACCAGAGCCGGCGTGGGCTACGGGATGCCCGTTTTTCAGGCACATCCATGCGCACATTGTCCCCAATCCAGATCGGCCCCGTCCGGATCGAGAGCCCCGTCGTGCTCGCGCCCATGACCGGAGTCACCGACATGCCATTCCGCACGCTCGTGCGACGCTATGGCTCGGGCCTCAACGTCACCGAGATGGTCGCGAGCCAGGCGGCGATCCGCGAAACGCGCCAGTCGCTGCAAAAATCGGCCTGGGATCGCCTGGAGGAACCCGTCTCGATGCAGCTGGTCGGCTGCACGCCCTATGAGATGGGGGAGGCGGCCAAGCTCAGCCAGGATCGCGGCGCGGCGATCGTCGACATCAATATGGGTTGCCCGGTCCGAAAGATCGTCAACGGCGACGCCGGGTCGGCGCTGATGCGCGACGTCAAGCTCGCGACCGCGATCATCGAAGCGACCGTCAAGGCGGTCGACGTGCCGGTCACGCTGAAGATGCGGATGGGCTGGGACCATGACAGCCTCAACGCGCCCGAACTCTCGCGGATCGCCGAAGACCTCGGCGTCAAGCTGATCACCGTTCACGGCCGCACGCGCAACCAGATGTACAAGGGCAATGCCGACTGGGGTTTCGTGCGGAAGGTCAAAGACGCCGTCGGTATCCCGGTGATCGTCAACGGCGATATCTGCTCGATCGAGGATGCCGAAGCGGCGATGGAACAGTCCGGCGCCGACGGGCTGATGATCGGACGCGGCGCCTATGGTCGTCCGTGGCTGCTCGGCCAGGTCATGTCCTGGTTCGCGACCGGACGCCGCGTCGAAGATCCGACACTCGACGAACAATATCTTGCAATCGCTGGCCATTACGAAGCGATGCTCGAACATTACGGGATCGAGACCGGGGTCAACATGGCCCGGAAACATATCGGCTGGTACACCCGCGGACTCCACGGATCGGCGGAATTCCGCAACCGCGTCAACCAGGTACCTGACCCGAACCAGGTCAAGGCGATGCTCGCCGAATTCTACGCGCCCTGGCGTCAGCTTGCCGCGGCCTGAACCGCAGCACCGCGAACGGCCGGGCTTCGCCGAGCTGTTCGCCGCGCTGCCGGTTGCGGTTGTCGTCGTCGACCCCGCCAATCGCATCGCGCACGCCAACGCACTCGCCGAACAGTTGCTCAACCTGTCCGAGCGGCTGATGCTCGGCCAACCGCTTGCCGCGCTGTTCCCGCCGCTGGAAAACGCTGCGAGTCAGGACGGGCAGGGGCTTGCCGTGTACGACACCGAGATCGCGACCGCGCATGCCGGTAAGATCCGGGTCGATTTCGCGGAGACGCCGATCGCGGACTATGCAGGCTGGCGCGTGATCACGCTGCATGCCGCCTCGAACTCGCGCCGTCTCGGCCATTCGGTCGACCGCGCAGCGGGGGCACGCGCCGCGGTCGGCGCGGCGGCGATGCTGGCGCACGAGATCAAGAACCCCCTGTCCGGAATTCGCGGCGCGGCACAACTGCTCGGCGCGGGCGAACTGACCACGCTCATCGTCACCGAAGTCGACCGGATCGCGGCCTTGATCGACCGGATGCAGGATTTCAGCGACACCCGGCCGCTGCCGCTCGCCAGCGAGAACATCTATCCGCTGCTGGCGCACGCGCGGCAACTCGCGTTGGCCGGATTCGCGCGTGGCGTCACGATCGAGGAACGGTTCGATCCGTCGTTGCCCGCCGCGCATATCAACCGCGACGCCCTGCTTCAGATCGTCATTAACCTGCTCAAGAATGCCCGTGAAGCCGTTCGTGACACACGTGATTCACGGATCATCCTGACCACCGCCTATCGCCACGGGATCACCATCAGTACGGCGCCAGGGCGACCGCGCCAGATGCTGCCGATCGAGATCTGCGTGATGGACACCGGCCCGGGCGCGCCGCCGGACATCGCCGATCATCTGTTCGACCCATTCGTCTCGGGCCGGCGCGAGGGGCAGGGGCTCGGGCTTGCTCTCGTCGACAAGCTGACCCGCGACATGGGCGGGATCGTGCAATATGCCCGCGAAGGGACGCCTGAGATGACGGTTCTGCGTTTGCTGCTGCCAAGGGCGTCCGCATGAGCACGATTCTGGTCGTCGACGACGACGCCGCGATCCGCACCGTCGTTGCCCAGGCACTGCGCCGGGGCGGACACGACGTCGCCGTCGCCGACTCGCTGGCGGCGCTGGAGCGGTCACTCGCTGGCGGCGTTCCTGACGTGCTGATTACCGACGTCATCCTGCCTGATGGCGACGGCATCGATCACATCCGCGGCGTCGCGACGCGGTTTCCGACGTTGCCAATCATCGTGCTCTCGGCGCAGAACACGCTGACGACCGCGGTCCGCGCGGCCGAAGTCGGCGCGTATGAATATCTGCCCAAGCCGTTCGATCTCGACGTGCTGTCGCGCGCGGTGACCGGCGCCCTGTCGCGTGGTGGCCTGACGTCGGAGCAAGGGCCGGGGGAGGACAGCGCGCTGCCGCTGATCGGCCGGTCGGCGGCGATGCAAGACGTCTACCGCGTGATCGCGCGCGTCGTGTCGAACGACCTGACCGTCCTCATCTCGGGCGAATCGGGTACCGGCAAGGAACTCGTCGCGCGGGCGATCCATGATCTGGGGCCGCGCGGGCCAGCGCCGTTCGTCGCGATCAACATGGCCGCGATCCCGCGTGAGCTGATCGAGGCCGAGTTGTTCGGGCATGAACGTGGCGCATTCACCGGCGCTGCGGCGCGCAATGCCGGACGGTTCGAACAGGCGGCGGGCGGTACGCTGTTCCTCGACGAGATCGGCGACATGCCGATGGAGGCGCAGACCCGGTTGCTGCGGGTGCTGCAATCGGGCGAATTCACCAGTGTCGGCGGCGCACGGACGATCCGCGTCGACGTCCGGATCCTTGCCGCCACCAATCGCGATCTTGCCGCGCAGGTTGCGACGGGCCAGTTCCGTGAGGACCTGTTCTACCGGCTCAACGTCGTGCCCGTCACCTTGCCGCCATTGCGGGAGCGGCGACAGGACGTGGCGTTGCTGGCCCGGCATTTCCTCGATCACGCAGCCGCGCAGGGGCTTCCGCGTCGTCAACTCGCCAACGAGGCGCTCACCGCCCTTGGCAGCTACGACTGGCCGGGCAACGTCCGCGAACTCGAAAATCTGATGCGGCGTCTGGCGGTGCTCGCGCGCGACGAGGTCATCGGCGCCGATTCGATACGGGCAATGCTCGGCACGCCGGTATCGGGCGGTGAGGCCAGTGACGCGAACATCGCCGATGCAGTGCGCGCCTTGATCGACCGCATCGCCCGCGACAACCCTGCCGCGCTCGACGATGGCACGCTCTACGACCGCGTCATCGGTGAGGTCGAACGCCCGCTGATCGAGGCGATGCTGGCGCGTCACGGCGACAACCAGCTACGCGCGGCTCGGGCGATGGGCATCAATCGCAACACGCTTCGCAAGCGGCTGGACACGCTGGGGATTGGCCTTGGCGGGGAAACGGGGCGACCGCCGGAACCCCGCCCGCGTTAAATCGCGCATTATGTGGTTTCCCAGCAACGGTTGTCGTTGTATTGTAGCAACGATGATCGCCGCCGCGACGCAATCGATGGACGATGAAGGCCTGCCGCACCGGTTTGCGGTGACTCCTGCGGTCGAGGCGCTCGTCGTCGCGATCGCGGTCGCGATGGCTCTTACGACCTATTTCGTCATCAGTGGTTCGGGTTCGCCGGATCGGTTGATTGCGCCACCGCTCATTGCGCTTCTGCTCGTCGCGAACCTGGTTCCCGGGATCGCGATGATGATGCTGTTCGGTCGCCGCATCGCGCGGCGTCGCGCCGCGCGCTCGCCGGTCGGCGGGGGCGGTCGCCTCCACGTCCGGCTGGTCGCGCTGTTTTCGGTCGTCGCCGCGGTACCAATGCTGCTCGTCACGATCTTTGCGTCGCTGCTGTTCCAATATGGCGTGCAGTTCTGGTACTCGGACCAGGCGCGGAGTATGCTCGAAAACGCCAGCACTCTCGCGCGCGGCAATTACGAACGCGAGATTAGCCGGGTCTCGGGCGAAACCCAGGCGATGGCGATCGATCTCGCCGGCTATCTCAAAGAAGACGCGATCGACAGCAAGCGATTCACCGACGGGCTGCTATTCCAGACCGTGAAGCGCGAGCTTTCGGAGGCGATGATCATCCGCCGCGACGAAAAAGACCCGCTGATCGTGCTCAATCCCTATGGGCGCCCCCTGCAGAACGTCGTGTCTCCCGAGGTAATGCGCGCGATCGATAGCGGCGCAAAGGTGGTCACGACGCAGAACGATGATCGCGCCGGGGCCATCGTCCCGCTCAATTACGGGACGCATACCTATCTCTACGCGGCCCGCATCTTCGACGAACAATTGGCCGCGCAGCTCAAGCGCGGCGATGCGATCGTTGCCGATTATCGGGCACTGCAGACCCGCTCGCGAACGCTGCAGCTTCAGTTCCACGCCGCGTTGCTGGTCATCTCGCTGCTGATCGTGGGCGTCGCGGTTGCCATCGCGCTAGCGGTTGCCGATCGCCTCGTCAGGCCCGTCGGCGAGTTGGTCGCCGCAGCGCGGCGCGTTGCGGAAGGTGATTTGTCGGCGCGTGTGCCGGATCCGCGCAGCCGCGACGAAGTCGGAACGCTCGCGAACGCGTTCAACCAGATGACCGGGCGGCTCGAGGAGCAGAATACCGAACTCGTGACCGCGAACAGCCAGCTCGACGGGCGCCGAGCGTTGATCGAGGCGGTGATGGCTGGCGTGTCAGCTGGCGTGGTCGCAACCGGCCGCGACCGCACCATTACGATCGCCAACGATTCGGCCACCGCGTTGCTCGGCACCGGGCCGGGCGGGCTGGTCGGCCGCAAACTATCCGTCGTCGCGCCCGAGCTCGACAATATGGTCGACGGCACCGACCGCGAGGCGATCGTCGAGGTTGGGCAGGGGGGAGAGGTTCGTACGCTCGCCGTGCGGATCGCGCGGCCCGCGACCGGGCCGATCCTGACCTTCGACGATATCACCCAGCAACTGCTCGACCAGCGCCGCGCAGCCTGGTCCGATGTCGCCCGGCGCATCGCGCACGAGATCAAGAACCCGCTCACCCCGATCCAGCTCGCCGCCGAGCGGTTGCAGCGGCGCTATGGCAGCAAGATCGACGCCGAAGACGGGACGTTTGCCCGACTAACCGATACGATTATCCGCCAGGTTGCCGATCTGCGCCGCATGGTCGACGAATTCTCGTCGTTCGCACGCATGCCCAAGCCGGTGTTCAAGGAGGAATCGCTGGTCGACGCCGCCCGCCAGGCGATGTTCCTGCACGAGGTCGCGCACCCGGGTATCCGGTTTCAGCTGATCCACGACGTCCCTGGTCCGACCCTGGTCTGCGACCGTCGCCAGATCGGGCAAGCGCTGACCAACATCGTCAAGAATGCGGTCGAGGCGATCGAGAGCCGCGGGGCAGGCGACCACGCCGTCGTGATGACGTTGACCGAGGAAGCAGGCCGCAGCATCGGCATCGAGGTTGCGGATACCGGTATCGGTCTGCCCGCCGAGCGCGACCGGATCGTCGAACCCTATGTCACGACGCGCGCACGTGGCACCGGGCTCGGGCTTGCCATCGTCAAGAAGATCATCGAGGAACATTGCGGCACGATCGGCTTCTCCGATCGTCCGGGCGGTGGGACGCTCGTGACGATGCTCTTCGACACGCGGGCGCTGGCAGCGCTCGACCAAGGCGGCGACCAAGCCGCCGAACAGGGGGCATTCGCACCGGAGCTGGCCCATGAGGGCCAGCTCGACACGATTACTCGCAACCGGACATGATGTAATGGCGCTCGATATTCTCGTCGTTGACGACGAACGCGACATTCGCGAACTGGTGGCCGGCGTTCTGGAGGACGAAGGGTATCAGACGCGCGATGCAGGCGATAGCGATGCCGCGCTAGAGGCAATCGCGGAACGGCGCCCGTCGCTGGTGCTCCTCGACGTCTGGCTGCACGGTTCGCGGCTCGATGGGCTTGAACTGCTCGACGAGATCAAGCGGCGCGATCCGTCCATTCCGGTGCTGGTGATCTCGGGCCATGGCAATCTCGATACCGCAGTCGCCGCAATCCGCCGCGGCGCATCGGACTTCATCGAAAAGCCGTTCGAGGCCGAACGCCTGCTGCTGATGGTCGCACGGGCAACCGAGACCGAACGGCTACGCCGTGAGGTCGCCACGCTACGCGCGACGGTCGGCCGCGAAACCGACCTGACCGGCAGTTCGGGTTCGATCAACGGCGTCCGCGCCACGCTGAAGCGCGTCGCGGCGACCGGCAGTCGCGTGCTGATCATGGGCTCGGCCGGCGTCGGCAAGGAGGTCGCCGCACGGCTGTTGCACGGCTGGAGCCAGCGCACCGACGCACCGTTCATTATCGTCAGCGCCGCCCGCATGACGCCTGAGCGCGTCGACGAGGAATTGTTCGGCGTGGAAGAGGGGGGCGACCTCGTTCGCCCCGGCCTGTTCGAACAGGCGCATGGCGGCACGCTGTTCCTCGACGAGATCGCCGACATGCCGATCGCAACCCAGGCCCGCATCCTGCGCGCGCTCACCGACCAGAGCTTTACGCGCGTCGGCGGTACGCGTGTCGTGAAGGTCGACGTTCGAGTCGTGTCAGCGACCGCGCGCGATCTGGTGTTCGAGATTGCAGAGGGCCGGTTCCGCGAAGACCTCTATTACCGGATCAACGTCGTCCCGGTAACGATTCCGCCCCTGTCCGACCGCCGCGAGGACATCCCTGCGCTTGTTCAGCATTTCATCGCGCATTACGCCGCGGAACGCCGCGTGCCGACGCCGGAAATCGCGGCGGATGCGATGGTTGCGCTGCAATCCTATGACTGGCCGGGCAATGTCCGCCAGCTCCGCAACGTCGTGGAGCGGACGATCATCCTGGCGCCGGGCGACCGGATCGGGCGGATCGATCTCGACCTGCTGCCCGCCGAAGTACTCGGCGACCAGGGCGATATGGGCGGCGGTAGTGCGACGGCAATCATGGGATCGCCGTTGCGCGAGGCGCGCGAGACGTTCGAGCGCGAATATCTGCGCGTCCAGATCCGGCGGTTTTCAGGGAATATCTCACGCACGGCGAGCTTCATCGGGATGGAGCGCTCCGCCTTGCATCGCAAGTTAAAGCTGCTCGGGATCACCGAAACCCGCGACGAATAGTCCGTCGCCGGTCTGGACGTAGCCCCTCGTCGACCATAGATTGTGCCTGCGGCCGGTAATCGGTCCATCTCCGACGCCGGGAAACGGCGCCTCGCGGGCAAAGTCCCGCCAAGAACAAGGGTTATCCCATTGGCCGACAAGCAAGGCTCGCTCCAGGACCTGTTCCTGAACGCTCTCCGGCGCACAAAGACGCCGGTCACGATGTTCCTAGTCAAGGGCGTGAAGCTCCAGGGCATCGTCACCTGGTTCGATAATTTTTCGGTCCTTCTCCGCCGCGACGGCCAGTCGCAGCTGATCTACAAGCATGCAATCTCGACGATCATGCCGGCCGGTCCAATGGACGTCTCCGCGCTCCTCGAGGCTGTCGGAGAAAATCAGAAGAAGCAGCCGCTTTTGCAGGAGATCTTCCTGAATGCGGTGCGCAAATCCGAAGACAGCGTGACGATGTTTTTGATCAACGGCGTCATGCTGCAGGGACACATTGCTGGGTTCGACCTGTTTTGCATGCTGTTGCAGCGTGAAGGCATGGCGCAACTCGTCTACAAGCACGCCGTTTCGACGATCCAGCCGTCGCGGCCGCTGAACTTGGCAGGGGAAACCGCCGATGACGGGGCTGAGGACGAGGCCGAAGACGAATGAGGATGAGTGTTTGAGTAACGGGTTCGATCGCGACCGGGATGAATTTGCGCGCGGCACGCGCGCCATCATCGTGCTGCCGGATCAGGGCGACGCGGCGCGAGATGCCGATGCGCGGCTCGCGGAGACCGCCGGGTTGGCAGCGGCCATCGGCGTGCAAGTCGTCGAACGGATCGCGTACCGCGTCCGCCAGCCTAAGCCCGCGACCCTGATAGGCAGCGGGCAGGTCGAGATGCTCGCAGCGCAGGCGCGGATGGAAGAGGCGGGGCTTGTCGTGTTCGACGCGAGCCTCAGCCCCATCCAGCAGCGCAACCTCGAAAAGGCGCTCGGCACCAAGGTCATCGACCGCACCGGGCTGATCCTCGAGATCTTCGGCGAGCGGGCCGCGACCGCTGAAGGTCGACTTCAGGTCGAACTCGCGCATCTGGATTATCAGGCCGGGCGGCTCGTGCGCAGCTGGACCCATCTCGAGCGCCAGCGCGGTGGCTTCGGCTTCCTGGGTGGTCCCGGCGAGACTCAGATCGAAGCAGATCGCCGCCTGATCCGCGACCGCATGGCCAAACTCAAGCGCGAGCTCGAGCAGGTCAGCCGGACTCGCGGGCTTCACCGTGAACGGCGCCAGCGCGCACCATGGCCTGTGATCGCGTTGGTCGGCTATACCAACGCTGGAAAGTCGACGCTTTTCAATCGATTGACGGGTGCTGACGTCATGGCGGAAGATCTGTTGTTCGCGACGCTTGATCCGACGCTGCGACAGATTCAGTTGCCGGGGATCGACAAGGCGATCGTGTCCGACACGGTCGGGTTCGTCTCCGACCTGCCGACGCAACTGGTCGCCGCGTTCAAGGCAACGCTGGAAGAGGTCGTCTCTGCCGACTTGTTGATCCATGTCCGCGACATCGCGCACCCCGATACCGAGGCGCAGCGCGCGGATGTCGAGGCGGTGTTGGCGGAGATCGGCGTCGACGAGGCGACCCCGCGGTTCGAGGTCTGGAACAAGCTCGATCTGCTCGATCAGGCCGACCATGACGAGATCGCTGGCGAAGCCGCGCACCGCGAGGATGTCGTCGCGATCTCGGCGCTGAGCGGGGAAGGGGTCGCCGGCCTGCTGGACCAGGTTGCTGGCAAGCTCACCGGCGCGCACAGGCGCTATTGGTTGTCGATCGACGCCACCGACGGGGCGGGGGCCGCCTGGCTCCACGCACATGGCGAGGTGATCGACACGCGGGTCGACGGGCTTGAGACGACGTATGAAGTTCGGTTGTCGGAGGCCGACTACGACCGCTTCATTCGCCGCGATGCTTGACGTCCTGCCACAGCGCTTCTTTGTCAGCGAGAGTGAGGCCGGCGAATGCGTCGCCGGCCTGCGCCTCCATGGCGCGGAAGCGGCGCTCGAATTTGGCGTTGCCCGCGCGCAGAGCGGCTTCCGGGTCGATCCCGAGATGCCGTGCCCAATTGGTGACCGCGAACAGCAGGTCACCCATCTCCTCTGCCAGCGTTTCCGGAGAGGCCTCGCGGATCTCGGCGATCTCCTCATGGACCTTGTCGAGCGGGCCGGCTGCGTCAGGCCAGTCGAACCCGGTTCGTGCCGCGCGCTTCTGCAGCTTTTCGGCGCGCGTCAGCGCCGGCAGACCCAGCGCGACGCCGGCAAGCGCGCTGCCATCGGTCTTGGCACCGCGCTCGGCAGCCTTGAGGGCTTCCCATCCTGGTGACGTTGTGGCGTCGCCGAAGATATGCGGGTGGCGCCGTTCCATCTTGTCGCTGATCGCGGTGACGACGTCGGCGAGCGTGAAGGCGCCGGCTTCCTCTGCGATCCGGCTGTGGAAGACCACCTGGAGCAGCAGGTCGCCGAGCTCGTCCTTGATATCGTCGACATCGTCGCGTGCGATCGCGTCGGCGACCTCATAGGCTTCCTCGATCGTATAGGGCGCAATCGTCGCCCAGGTCTGTTCGCGATCCCATTCGCAGCCCGAGACCGGATCGCGCAGCTTTGCCATCACGGCAACGAGCCGGTCGATCATCGCGCAGGCGCCATGCTAGAGCGAGCCAATCCGAGAGTGATAATATACATTATGTAAAACTCACACGTGATCAGTGGTTGGCCGCATGTCAGTCTCACGCTCCCAGCACGAGTCCATCGTATCCAGGCTCGACGCCGTCTGGCAACTCACCGCGCAACGTCGCATAGTCCATGCTGTTGTCCATGTGGATCAGCGCGGTGCGCTTCGGCTTCAGGGTCTCGACCCAGCCAAGCACGGCAGCGAGTTCGGGATGCGTCGGATGTGGCCAGCGTCGCAATGCGTCGACGACCCAGACGTCCAGACCGTCATACAACGCCAGCATGTCGTCGGTCATGATATTGAAATCGGTAGCATAACCAATCGAGACGCCGCCGGCTTCAAAGCGCAGGCCGGTCGCCTCGATGGTGCCGTGCGGCTGATCGGTGACACGGATGTTGATCCCACCGATCGTCAGCCGATCCGGCAACGGGCGCAGATCGATCGTCGATGGGTAACCTTGGCGGCCATGAAAGGCATAGGTGAACCGCGCCTCCAGCGCCGCGGCTGTCGCCGGTCGCGCAAACCCGATGACCGGCCGCCCCATGGCGTGAAACACCTGCCGCAGATCGTCGATACCGTGGCAGTGATCGGCATGGTCATGCGTCCAGATCACCGCATCGATCGTGTCGACGTCGGCGGCGAGCAGCTGTTCGCGCATGTCCGGGCTCGTATCGATCAGGATCCGCGTACCGTCATGCTCGACCAGCGCGGAAACCCGCGTACGGCGGTTGCGCGGTTCGCCGGGATCGCACGCGCCCCAGTCGTTGCCGATCCTCGGCACGCCCGACGACGTTCCCGATCCGAGGATGCGGATTTTCACGCGCGGGTCTTGGCAAACAAAGTGTGAAAATTCTCGGCGGTGCGCTGCGACAGATGCTCCACGAACTCGCCACGGAGATCGGCGAGGAAGCGCGCGGTGTCGGCGACGAACGCCGGCTCGCCACGCTTGCCGCGATTGGGCACCGGGGCAAGGAACGGCGCATCGGTTTCGATCAGCAGCCGATCGATCGGCAAGCGCCGCGCGGTTTCCTGCAGATCCTTCGCATTCTTGAACGTCACGATCCCCGAGATCGAGATATAAAGACCCATATCCAACGCCTTGTCGGCGAATGCTCCGCTGGCGGTGAAGCAGTGGATGACGCCGGGATAGGCCCCCTTCCCCATCTCCTCCGCCATGATCGCAGCGGTATCGTCCTCGGCGTCGCGCGTATGGACGACGATCGGCAGACCGGTTTCGCGCGACGCCGCGATATGCGCACGGAAGCTCGCCTGCTGGCGTTCGCGATCCGACGTGTCGCGGTAATAATCGAGCCCGCTTTCGCCGAGACCGACGACGCGCGGGTGCCGCGCACGCGCGACCAGCTGGGCGGCATCGATCGTCGGATGCTCGTCCGCCTCGTTGGGATGGATGCCGATCGTCGCCCACACATCGGGCTCCCGTTCGGCGGTCGCAACGACCGCGTCCCACTCGCGCTCCCGCGTCGCGATATTGAGCATCGCGGTCACGCCGCGCTCCCGTGCCCGCGCCAGCACCCCCTGCTGGTCCTCGACCAGCCCGTCATAATTGAGGTGGCAATGGCTGTCCGCGAGCATCAGGCGGCCGCCGGCATGTCGAGCCGCGGAAACACCGGCAATGGCGGCGCGATCCGGAACCCGCTGGCGGCGGTCCGGTCATACCATCCGTCGTCATCGATCGCCGCATGGTCGCGCGCGTCGGCGCCGACCTGATCGAGCACCTTTCCAGCCGCCTCAGGCACCACCGGCAGGATCGCGATCGCTAACATCCTGATCGCCCGCACGAGAGTCCTGAGGACCGCGTGCATGCGCTCCGGGTCGGTCTTGCGCAGCGCCCAGGGGGCCTGTGCGTCGATATACTGGTTGCACGCAAACACACCGCGCATCCATGCTTCGATCGCCTGCGACAGCGCCAGATCGTTGAACCCGGCCTTCAACGCGGCACACGCCACGACGACCTCTTCGATCAACATGCCGTCTGCGTCGTCGACCGTACCCGTGCCGGGAAGAACACCATCCAAATTCTTGGCAATGAACGACAATGTCCGCTGCGCCAGATTGCCAAAGCTGTTCGCGAGCTCGGCGTTGACGCGCGTGACGATCGCCTCCGCCGAATAGCTGCCATCCTGTCCGAAGCTGACATCGCGAAGCAGGAAATAGCGCAGCGCATCGACCCCGAATGCGTCGGCCAGTTCACCGGGATCGACGACATTGCCGATCGACTTCGACATCTTCTCGCCACGGTGAAGCAGGAAGCCGTGCCCGAAAACCTGCTTCGGCAGCGCGAGCTTCGCCGACATCAGGAACGCCGGCCAATAGACCGCGTGGAAGCGCACGATGTCCTTGCCGATCAGATGCAGGTCCGCCGGCCAATAGCGCCGGTCGGGCGCGTCGTCGGGATAGCCGACCCCCGACAGATAGTTGGTCAGTGCATCGACCCAGACGTACATCACGTGCCCGGGACTGCCAGGTACCGGCACGCCCCAGTCGAAGCTGGTACGCGACACCGACAGGTCGGACAGGCCCCCTTCGACGAACCGGATCACCTCGTTGCGGCGCCCCTCGGGCCGAATGAAGTCGGGATTTGCGGCGAAATGGTCGAGCAGCGGCTGCTGATACCTCGACAGCCGGAAGAACCAGCTTTCCTCGGCGGTCCATTCGACCGGCGTCCCCTGCGGCGAGCGGCGATCGTCACCCTCCCCGGTCAGTTCCTTCTCGTCGTAAAACGCCTCGTCGCGTACCGAATACCAGCCTTCGTAGCGGCTGAGATACAGGTCGCCGCTGTCCGCCATCGCCTGCCACAAGGCTTGGCTGGCGCGATGGTGATCGGGTTCGGTGGTGCGGATAAAACGGTCGTACGACACGCCAAGACGATCGCACATCGCTTTGAACATGCTCGACATTTCGTCGGCCAGCGCGCGCACGTCCTTGCCCAGGTCGCGTGCGGTCTGGACCATTTTCAACCCATGTTCGTCGGTACCGGTCTGGAACCGCACGTCGCGCCCGGCCTGGCGCTGGAAGCGCGCGATCGCGTCCGCGGCGATCGACTCATAGGCGTGCCCGATATGCGGGCGGCCATTGGGGTAGCTGATCGCGGTGGTGATATAGAAAGGGTCGGCCATGCGCGGCTCCTAGAGCATCGGCCGGATCAGGTGAAGCCCGGCGTCAAGCCTTGAGCGACGCGACGATCCCCGCCATCTCGAACACCGTCGCCTGCGCATCGAGCGACAGGCCGATCGCGGCTCCTGCAAGGTCGCGCGCGGCCGCGTGCGCGTCGAGCGCCGATCGCAGCGCCGGGCCCGACCGCGTCCGTGCCGCCTGCGCGATGAATGTGGGTGCGCGGTCGAGAAACGCTTCGTACCGCGGTTGTGCCGCCTTTCCGCCGAGCGACTTCGCCAGCCGCAGGCGGTGGCTGTTGTCGCGATCCCCCTCGCCCGCGATCCGCGCGATGGCGTCGTCGATCGCGGCAATGTCGAGCCCGGCGTAGCGCAGTGCGCGCCCCGGTGCGCCGTCGCTGACGCGGACCAGCGTCTGGATCTCCGCCTCGTCTGCTTCGGGCTGCACCGCGCGGATCGCCGCCGCGACGTCCTCGTCGGCGAGCGCTTCGAACCGCAGCAGTCGGCACCGCGACCGGATCGTTGGGAGTAACCGGCCCGGCGCATGGCTGACCAGCAGGAAGATCGTCCCGGCGGGCGGCTCCTCGAGATTCTTGAGCAACGCATTCGCGCCGCCGCGTTCGAGATCATCGATCGCATCGATCAGCACGACGCGCCGGCTGCTCATCGACGGCGTGGTGGCGAACATCGGCTGCAGCGTGCGCACCTGCGCGATCGTGATGCTGCGCGCGATATCCTGGTCCGGCTTTTCCGGATCCTTGGGGAGGCGCGCCAGCACGCGAAAGTCAGGATGCGATCCCGCCTCGACCAACGCGCGGGTCGGATGTCCCGCGGGCACGCTGAGCCCCGGCGACAGGCCCGCCCCGCCCGCGCCGTCGGCGAGCATGCGGATCGCCGCCATTCGTGCAAAGCTCGCCTTGCCGACACCCTGCGGCCCGGTCAGCAGCCACGCATGATGCAGCGACCCGCTCGTCATCGCCGAGAGGAACGCGGCCTGTGCCGCCGCGTTGCCCTGGATCGCCGTCACCGGATCAGCCGAAGAACCCGGTCAGCCCGGCCCAGGCGCGACCGAAAAAGCCGGCCGTGCCCACATCCTTCTCGGCGACCAGCGGCATCTTCTGCTCGACCCCGTCGGGCGTGCTGACGATCAGGTCCGCGATATGCTGCCCCGCCTTGATCGGCGCCTTGATCGGGCCGTTATAGACGACCTTGGCGACGAGGTTGGGTGACGTGCCGGCGGGGAGCGTGGCGGTCAGCCCCTTTGGCGCGACCAGACCGACGGTCGATGAATCGCCCATCTGAACCTCGGCGGTTTCGACCTTGCGGCCCTTGGCGACGATCGGCTTCGACGACCAGGCGCGGAAGCCCCATTCCATGAACCGCACCGACTCCTCACTACGCTGCGCCGAACTCGTCAGGCCGGCGACGACCATGACCAGACGCCGACCGCCCTGCTCGGCCGAACCGGTGAAACCATAGCCCGCCTCTTCGGTATGGCCGGTCTTGAGCCCGTCTGCGCCCGCGACGCGGCCGAGGATCGGGTCGCGATTCGCCTGGGTGATGGCGTTGCCGCCCATCGTCTTGCCCCAGGTGAAGTCGCGCTTCGAATAGAATTGCTTGTAGAGCGCCGGGTGGTTGGTGATCGTCGCCGCGGCGAGATCGGCCAGGTCATGCGCCGTGACATAGGTGACGCCATTGTCCGGCCAGCCGTTCGCCGTCCCGAAATGGCTGTTCTTGAGCCCGATCTCGGCAGCCGCGCGATTCATCCGCTCGGTGAACGCCTGCTCGGAGCCCGAAATGCCCTCGGCAAGCACGACGCAGGCGTCGTTGCCCGACAGCGTGACAATGCCGTAAAGCAGATTGGCGACGCTGACGCTCTCACCCGACGACAGGAACATCGTCGAACCCGCTGCCGGACCATGCCATTTCGCCCAGGTTTCAGGCCGTACGGTCATCATCTGGTCGAGCTTCAGCTCGCCTTTGCGGATCATGTCGAACGCGACGTACACCGTCATCATCTTCGCCATTGAGGCCGGCGGCATGCGGCGATCGGCATCGCGCGCGTACAGCACCGCGCCCGATGACAGGTCCTCCATATAGGCGATCGGCGCGGCGGTCTGGAACTGCGGCGCGGCGGCGACCGACGGGTTCGCGAGCATCAGGGCGACAAGCGGAGCGGCGATCAGCGTCTTCATGGAAATTCCGTGCATTGGGGTCGATATCAAGCGTTCAATCCTCAACCAGGACCTGCGCGTCGCCATAGCCGCGCGCAGCGACCGCGTCACGCGCGCGTTGCAGGCTTTGCGGGTCGTCATACGGTCCGAGGCGGACACGCCACAATCCGCCGCCGCCGAGGATCCGTGCATCGAGCCGCTCGGCCAGCGCCCGCGCCCGCGCCTCGTTCGAAAAGGTGGCGACCTGCAGCCCATAGCTGTGGCCGGGACGGAGCGTTGGCAGTTGCGCGGATCGTGGCAGTGCCGCGACGGCTTGCGTAAAACGTGGATCGCGCGCGGCGACGGCATGACCGGCGCGCAGCGTCGCGGCGTCCTGCCGTGTCGGCATGATCGCGCGCACGCGCACGGCCGCGACCGGGCGGCGGTCGGTCCCGAGCATCCGCGCCGCGCCGCGCGACAGGTCGATTATTCGATCGCGACGTCCCGGCCCCCGATCGTTGATCCGCACCAGGATAGATCGTCCGGTCTCGACCGACGTCACTTCGACGAACGATCCGAGCGGCAGCGTGCGGTGCGCGGCAGTGATCGCGCCGGCGTCGAACATTTCCCCCGACGCGGTCCGGTTGCCCGAAAGCTCCTCGCCATACCAGCTCGCGAGTCCGGTCTCCTGGTACTGGCCGTAAGCGCCGCTGATCGGCAGCGTGGCACCGACGCTAGGCCGCGTCCCGCCGCACCCGGCGAGCGCGAACGCGATGACGAGGATCCTAGCGTTCGACCGCATCGGCCAGCAGGCCAACCGAGAGGGCGTAAAAATTCGAGCAATTGTAATCGAGAATGACGCGGTAGTTGCTTGTGAGAAGATAGGCCGTCGCACCGGGACCGTCGGGTTCGAGCAACGTCGCCATCACCGAATCGTTCGGCCAGCTTCGCGCCTGCGGCACGATGCCGAGCGCGCGCCACTCGGCGATCGTCCGCCAGCCGCTGTGGCGTTCGAACACGCGTGGGCAGCGCGGCGAGACGAGCCGGTTGCGCACCTGAGACCGGTCGAACTGCGCGGGCACGCTGACCGCGAAGCCCCAGGGCTGTCCCGCGCGCCAGCCGGCGTCGACGAAATAATTGCCGATCGACGCGAGCGTATCGGCTGGGCTGTTCCAGATATCGGCGCGGCCATCGCCGTCCCCGTCGCGCGCGAGCCGCAGATAGATCGACGGCAGGAATTGCGGGTTGCCCATCGCACCAGCCCAGCTGCCCTTGAGCTGCTCGCGCGTAATGCCGCGATCGAGGATTTTCAGACCCGCGATGAATTCCCCCGCGAACAGGCTGCGGCGCCGGCCCTCATAGGCCAGACTCGCCAGCGAGCGCAGCAGGTCGAAATCGCCCGTGTAGCTGCCGTAGTTGGTCTCATGTCCCCAGATCGCGACCATCACCGATTCGGGGACACCGGTCTCGCGCTCGATTCGCTCGAGCCGGAAGCGCTGTGCCTGATAGGCGCTGCGACCGCGCGTGATCCGCGCCGCGTCGACATGCTTTGCCTTGTACGGCGCGAACGCCGGCACCGCGCTGGTCGTCGTCGACCCCGGCTCCGCCCGGTCGAGTTCGATTACCCGCTCGTTCAGCGTGAGCGTCGGAAATACCGCGTCGGCGGTCCGCTGCGTCACGCCTTCGGCGAGCGCCTGCTGCCGCAGCGTCATCAAATACGCCTGAAAGCCTGAATCGTCCTGCGCGACTGCAGGACCACTGCCCGCCAGCACGACAGCCAACGTTACAGCGCCACGACGCAACCACTTCGACGCTTTTGGTATTCCCCACATGACCGCGTGTCTGCCACACGCAGGCCGAGTTCGGAACCCCGGGTTGTCGCGTCATCGCCACGCACCGGCGCGCGATACTCATTTCGCCCGATCGACCAAGGCGGCTTGCACATCCCGCCCACCCGGCCTAACCGCTCGATCGTCGGGGAGTGGCGCAGGCTGGTAGCGCACCTGGTTTGGGACCAGGGGGTCGCAGGTTCGAATCCTGTCTCCCCGACCATCGAGCAAATAATCGGAACGCCGCCGTCGCTGCAAAGATGCGGCCACACGAGCCCGCGTCGCACACCGTCCCCGATGGACGGTATTCACGTCATCGTTACAGACCTTTAAGGATAGCGGGTCGATGGACATATCGAGACCGTGGCGCCGTGCCTGACACGTATGCCGCTGGCTGGAAGAGGATGTTATGGCTCGAATCATCTATGTCGAGGACGACGACCTGGCGGGCGAACTCGTCCGGGATATCCTGACCCAGGCCGGCCATCTGGTCGGCGTGATCGGGCACGGCACGCTCGCTTACGATACCATCGCGTTCAAGCGGCCCGATCTCGTGATCCTCGATCGAGCCGTGCCCGGAATGCCGGGGATGGAAATCCTGAAGCGCTTGCGACAGGCGCCGGAAACCTATCTGACACCGGTCCTGATGCTGACAGGGAAGCGCGGCGGGGGGCTGGCCGACGAGGCGTTGGAAGCCGGCGCAGACGATTACCTGACCAAGCCGTTCCAGCCTGACGATCTGGTGCGACGCGTCGAGGCCGCATTGGCGACGAAACAGTTCACCGCGGATCGCAGAGTGCGTCGACCGACGTAGAATTGAGCTGCGCCGCTAGGCCAGCGCTGCGAGAATCTCTCCGAGCGAGGCGTTGGCGACGCCCCGGCGCGCCAGATGCCGCACCATCGTCTCCCACCATCCGTGGAACCGCGCCAGATCCGCCGCATCACGCACGTACGGGGTATGGCCCGGCGCGAGCGACGGTGAGTGGAACGAAAAATTGAGCAAGCGCACGCCCTCCCCGAGCGCGACATCGACCGCTTCGATCGCGGCGGCGATCGGCATGTCTTCGGGAGTCAGCGCAATCCGCGACAGCAGCCCGAAACGCGCGAACACGCCCCGCGCTTTGGGCACATTGCCTAGCGCGCCGTGGAGCTTTGCGCCACCCCGACGCAATCGACCCGTAAAGACCGTCGTCAGCGGCAGCTCGATCACCGGCCCGGTGCGGAACGCGTGGCTGTCGAGCATCGTGAAATCCGGTCCGCCGTCCGCCGTGTAATCATAACCCGGCCGGATCGAGCTATCGATCCGGTATCCCCGCTCGGCAAGCAAGGCGATCGTGCGCGGACCAATACCGTAGCGACCGGCGCGATAGGCGCGCGGCCGGTGCCCGAACGCACGCTCGACGGCGGCGGTCAGACTGTCGATCTTGGCGGCTTCGAGCGTACCCATCAGATTGCCGGCGTAACTGGCGACCGCTGACACGCTTTCGTCGAACGGCGGATTGACCCAGGGGTGGAGCTGCGTGCCGATCTCCGATCGGCCGTCGGCGACCACCCGGTGCAAAACGTCGACGGCGCCGGGGTCGGTGGCGATCGGATGATCGACCATGCAGGCAAGCGCAACGCCATGATCGACGAAGCGACGATGTGCGGCGGGAAGCGCCGCGATCGCGGTCGTCGCCCGATTGGCACGGTCGAACGAGGTTTGCCAGTCGAACTCTTCCTCCACGTCAACGAAAACGGTGTACCGCGCCCCGAAGGATTCGGGCCAGTCGATGGCTTGCGCGTCGGACGGCGGCGGTACGCGATACGCGCTATCGGCAATCACCGGAGAATGTCGGACGCCTGCCCCATTTCGGCATTGAACGCGGCCGGCAGACGCAATGTCAAGCGGTTGGCATCTATGGTCAGACCGCCACCCAGTTCGCCCGCCAGATTCTGCACCAGCCGCAAGGTAAAGCCGGTCCCGAGCAAGGGCGCGCCCTCGACCTCGTCTTCGACATCGATGCTGAAGGCCGTATCGGCCGCATGTGCCGCGAGCGCCTGCGGGCGATCGACCGAAAGCGTGACCTGCCCCGCCGCCACGGTTGCCGCGATGCCGATCCGCTCGCCCCGGTCGCAGGCCGAGACCAGCGCGGCGAGTAGCCGCCCGACCAGCCGCTCGACCGCGCGGTCATCGCCGGCAATGTCGCAATCGGCTGTGCCAGGATAGACCAGCACCGTCGCCCCGCGCAGATCCGCCAGCGGCTGGAGATCGCGAACGATACGTTCGAGCAACGGCAGCACTGGCACCACGGTCGGCCGCAGCTCGAGCGCCTGGCCCTCGATCCGCGCCGCGGTGTCGAGATCGTCGATCGCCGCGAGCAGCTCCGCCGCCTGCGTCCGGATCACCACCGCGCGCTCGCGATAGGTCGGCGAGACCGGGCCGAGCAATTCGGTTTCGATCAGTTCGGCGAACCCCGCGATCGCGTTGGTCGGCGTGCGAAGTTCGTGAACGAGCTGGCGCAGCGAATCGGATACCGGCGACGATGCCGATCGCCGCTCGGCGACTTCGTCGGGGCGGGGCCGTCGCGCCGTGCCGCGCATGCCCGTAAACCGACCGGTCTGATGATCGAACGCCGGGACCCCGGACACGCGCCACGAGCCTGCGGCATCCGACAAGCCACCGATCTGCAACCGCGCGTCGTTGAACCGCGAGCGGCGGCGGAGCGCACCGGCGACGATGCCGTCGACCTGCGCGTCTCCCTGAAGCGTGGCGTGGCCGAGCGAGACGCCGATCAGCGCGGAGCGCGACACGCCATCGATCCAGCGAATGACGCCAAGAGAATCGGTCTCGAAGCGGAAGCGGTCCGCCTGCGTGGATGGCGCGATCGGTTCGAGCGGCGCGACGACTCGGTCGCGCTTGAAGGCGTCGATCCGCGCGACCAGGTCCGAAATCTCGAAGCGCGCAGGGTCGCTTGCGCGTTCGGCGGCGACATGCCGGAATGCCTGCTCCACCACCGGAAGGCCGCGGGCGATGTCGCCCAGCGCCATGAACGGTGTTGCGCTCAGCGGGATCGGCGCGGGAACAGCGTCCGCACTCTCGACGGGCGCGAGGCTCGGTTCGGGCCGTTCGACGGGATCACGGTTCGGCTCGGGAAGGATGAAGTCGGTCGACCCGAAGCTCAGCAGCCCCCGCCCCACTTCCGCCGGCAGATCGCGACGGTTGCGCAGGATCGAACGCCCAACCGGGGTCAACCGCGGCAGGAGCGCCAGCCAGTCCTCGGCAGGGAGCCTAACCATCCGCAGCACCGGCGCGGCGATCGCCAGTTCGTCCTCGGCGAAGAAACCCACCAGTTCGACACCTGGCGACGCGAAGGCAAGCGCGCGAGCGCTGGCGGCACGAACCGGCGCGGGCACCGTTTCACGCAGCGCGTGAAGGCGCGCGATAGCCGGACCGTCGGCGGCAACCCGCCCGCGGCCCATCAGGTCGACAAGCTGGCGCCATGCCGCCTGCGCGCCGAAGCCCGTCGCCATATTGGCGGATAACACGGTCTTTAGGCTGTCGTCGAACCGCACACGCACTCCCGCGACGATGCTCGTGGAAAGCCGCATCGTGCGTTGCCACTACCGCGCTCGATTCTCCTAAGAAAGGATTGATTTGATGTCGTTGCAATGTGGGACAATTGCGTTTTCCCGCAATTATCTTATCGCTATGCGCGTCAATGCATCGCGGTTCGCGATGTCCTCAAGGAGTTGTGCGCAATGAGTTTAGACCGGATCGACCGCCAGATCCTGTCGCTGCTGCAGGCCGACGGTCGTATGACCAATGTCGACCTCGCCGATCGCGTGGGGCTGACCGCCCCGCCATGTCTGCGCCGCGTCCGCGCGCTGGAGGAGGCCGGCGCGATCCGCGGCTATCATGCCGATCTCGACGCGGCCAAACTGGGGTTTCCCATCACCGTGTTCGCGATGGTCAGCCTGCGCAGCCAGGCCGAGCACGATCTGGCCGCGTTCGAGCATCACATCGCCGACATTCCCGAAATCCGCGAATGCCATATGCTCAACGGCGAGATCGACTTCATCCTGAAGATCGTCGCGGCCGATCTGAAGAGCTTTCAGGAGATCCTGACCACCCACCTCACCCCCGCGCCGAACGTCGCCAGCGTGAAGACGTCGCTGACGATCCGGACCGCAAAGGCGCTGTCGGGGATCCCCGTCACCGTCGACTGACACAAAAAAAGGGCGGCATCGCTGCCGCCCCCCTTTTCCGTCGATTAACCGGTCAGGCGACCGGTGCACCCATCCAGGTCGACCACAGACCGGCGGTTTCCTTGCGCGGCGACGACTGGATCGCGGCAAACGCTGCTGCAGCCCCTGCCTTGTCGCCCGATTTCGCCAACGCGATGCCGAGGTGCAAGTTGACGTCGTCCGCAGCCACACCACCCTTGGTCAGCGCGAGCCGGTACATCGCGGCAGCCTTCGCGTAATTGTCCTGGCCCAGATAGACATCGCCCGTGCTTGCGGCGAGCTTACCGTTGGCGGCCCCCTCGGCACGCTTCTCGATCGCGGCGATCGGACCATCGTTGCGGATGGCGGTCGTGGTATCGGCGATCAGCGCCTTTGCCATCGAGTTCGCGGCGGGAATCTTGCCCGTTGCGATCCCCTCCTTGACGACGGCCTGCGCTTCGCTGGGCAGACCACGGCGGTTCACGCTGTCGGCATATTCGAGATAATCGTTCTGGTCGGCGAGCGACTTTGTCGCGCGCATCAGGCGGAACATGTCGATCTTCTGGGTCTCATCCATCGGCACCAGTGCGTTCTGCTGGATGCCGACGAGGACCGCCGTATCGCGCCAGTTCTTCGCCGTCGGATACGCGGTGACCCATTTCTTCAGCCACGCCATCGTCTCGGGCGTCTTCTTGGCGGCGTAGGACTTGGCGATCGCATAGCGATACAGCTGCTCGTCGGGCTTCTGGCCCGCAGCCGCCTGCTGCGCGATCGTCGCCTCGAGATCGGCTGCGCCGCCGGCAACGTCGCCGCTTTCCATCTTCGCCTTTACGATCTGCAAGCCGATGTTCGGATCGTTGAAACCCAGCTGCTTCGCCTGCGCGAAATACTGCAGCGCCTGCGGATATTGTTTGCCGTTGAACGCGAGCGCACCACGACGATAGGCATAGCGGCCGCGATCGGCAGCCGGGGTGCTCGGGCTGGCGATCAGCGTGTCGAGCGGCTTGGCCAAAATGGTTTCGTTGATCGGCGCGTTCGGGTTGGCAGCCTGGGTCGCGGCAAGCTTGCGCAGCTCGAGGTCGTACCGCATCGCCGCAGCGATATACTTGTCGTCGTCGGTCTTCACCGCGGCTTCGGCTTGTACAACCGCGGGTTCGGCGGTGGCAAAATCGCCAGCATTGATCGCGGTCTGCGCGATCTGCGCGGGCTTCAGCACGTCGGGGCTAAGCTTCAGGCCAGGCGCCTTCGCCTCGTCCTTCTTGTCCTTGGCAAAAGCGGGCGCGCTCAGCGCCATTCCGCTCACGCCCGTCGCAAAAATGGCCGCCAGCGCGAGCTTCGATACGGTCTTCATGGGTGCACTCTCCTCATGCGTCATCGACGCGCGTGCGTCGCTATATGGACGGGGTTCGCGCTGTTCAAGCAAACACCCCTTGTTAAGTTCCGTGCCCGGCGCCGCGTGAACGCCGATTGAACACGCGCACCGGCGCGTTTAGTCGGGACGGATGATCGCTGTTCTATCGCCCGCCAAGACGCTCGACTACGAGACTCCCCTGCCCGCGCTTGAGGCCAGCACCCCGAGGTTCGCCGCGGAGGCGGAAACCCTCGCGCACGCCGCCGCCAAATTGCCGCAGAAACGGCTGCGAGAGCTGATGCACATCTCGCCCGCACTGGCAAAACTCAACGCCGATCGGTTCCGCGATTTCGACACCCTGCCCGAGCGACCCGCGCTGTTCGCGTTCGCCGGTGACGTTTATACCGGCTTCGACGTCGCGTCGCTCGGGGAAGAAGGCGTGGCATTCGCGCAGGATCATGTGCGGATGCTGTCGGGCTTGTACGGGCTGCTGCGCCCGCTCGACCGGATGCGCCCCTATCGTCTGGAGATGGGCACGCGCTGGGCACCGCGGAAAACCAAGCTGACCGACTGGTGGGGCAACCGCATCGCCAAGGTCCTTGCCGCCGACGTCGAGGAGGACGGATCGGGTGTTGTGCTGAACCTCGCCAGCCAGGAATATTGGGCTGCGGTTGATGGGCGGCTTCCCGCATCGGTCCGCGTCGTCGCCATCGATTTCCGCGAGGGCAGTGCGCAGAAGTTCGTCAGCTTCCACGCGAAAAAGGCGCGCGGCATGGTCGCGCGCTGGCTCGCCGAACACCGGATCGAGGATATCGAGGCGATGAAGGGGTTCGACACCGACGGCTATGCGTATGACGCACCCGGCAGCACCGACGACCATTGGCGGTTCGTGCGCGCATGAGCGCCGTCATCATCGGCGCGTCGGGCGGGATCGGTGCCGCGCTGGAAGCGGCGCTGATCGACGAGGGTATCGCGGTCCAGGGGTTCGCGCGGTCGGACATCGGCGATCGCCATATCGATCTGGAGGACGAGGCCAGCATCGCGGCTGCGGCAGGGCGGATCAAGGGATCGCCGACGCTGGTCGTCGTCGCGACCGGTCTGCTCCACGAGGGTGACCGCGGACCGGAAAAGGCGATGCGCGAGCTCGACCCGGTGTGGATGGCGCGCAACTTCGCGATCAATGCGATCGGGCCTGCGCTGGTCGCCAAGCATGTCCTGCCGCTGATGCCCAAGACCGGGCGAATGGTGTTCGCGGTGCTGTCGGCGCGCGTCGGGAGCATTTCCGACAACAAGCTCGGCGGCTGGTACGGGTATCGCGCGTCGAAGGCGGCGGTGAACCAGCTGGTCCGCACGCTGTCGATCGAGGACAAGCGGCGCAATTCGAGCGGGATCATCGTGGCGCTTCATCCGGGGACGGTCGACACGGGTCTGTCGCGGCCGTTCCAAGGCAATGTCTCACCGGGGCGGCTGTTCAAGCCGGACCGGGCAGCGGTGCAGTTGCTCGACGTCATCGACGGACTGCGCGCGCCCGACAGCGGCAAGCTGTTCGCCTGGGACGGGGTCGAGGTCGCGCCGTGACCCCTTCGCGTACGCACGCGCGGGGGTGGTAAGAAGCCGACCCCTCGGCTAGGGTGTGTCATCATATCGACACAACCCGAAAGCCTTGAGATTTGACCGACGAGACCCTCCTCGCCGCCCCCGCAGACGGCGAGCCCAACGGCATCTCCACCATCTCCATCATCGACGAGATGAAGACGAGCTACCTCGATTACGCGATGAGCGTGATCGTCGCGCGCGCGCTGCCCGACGTCCGTGACGGACTGAAGCCCGTGCACCGCCGAATTCTCTTCTCCGCGCACGAGAGCGGGTTCGTCGCGGGCAAGGCGTATCGCAAGTCGGCGCGCATCGTCGGTGACGTGATGGGTAAATATCACCCGCACGGCGACAGCTCGATCTACGAGGCCCTGGTCCGGATGAGCCAGGACTGGTCGATGCGCGTGCCCCTGGTCGACGGTCAGGGCAATTTCGGGTCGATGGACCCGGACAAGGCGGCCGCGATGCGGTACACCGAGGCACGGCTGTCGAAGGTTGCGAACTCGCTGCTCGGCGATCTCGACAAGGACACGGTCGACTTCATCCCGAACTATGACGGGTCCGAACGCGAGCCGTCGGTGCTGCCGGCGCGGTTCCCCAACCTGCTGGTCAACGGCGCGGGCGGCATCGCGGTCGGCATGGCGACCAACATCCCGCCGCACAATCTGGGCGAGATCATCAACGCGTGCCTCGCGTACATGGAAAACGGCGCGATCACGGTCGACGAGCTGTTCGAGATCGTCCCCGGCCCCGACTTCCCGACCGGCGCGATCATCCTCGGCAAGGCCGGCGCACGCTCGGCCTACGAAACCGGGCGTGGCTCGGTGATCATCCGTTCGCGGCACATCGTCGAGGAAGGGCGCGGCGACCGGCGCTCGATCGTGCTGACCGAGATCCCGTATCAGCAGGGCAAGAACGCGCTGGTCGAGAAGATCGCCGAGGCCGCCAAGGACAAGCGCATCGAGGGCGTCAGCGACATCCGCGACGAATCGAACCGCGAAGGCGTGCGGATCGTCATCGAGCTGAAGCGCGACGCGACCACCGAGGTGGTGCTCAACCAGCTGTGGCGGCACACGCCGGCGCAGGGGTCGTTCCCGGCGAACATGCTGGCGATCCGCGGCGGGCGCCCCGAGCTTCTCAACCTGCGCGACATCATCGGCGCGTTCATCACCTTCCGCGAGGAAGTGATCACCCGGCGATCCAAGTTCGAGCTCGCCAAGGCGCGCGACCGGGCGCACATCTTGCTGGGCCTCGTCATCGCGGTCACCAACCTGGACGAGGTCGTCCGGATCATCCGCGGCTCGTCGAGCCCGGCCGAGGCGCGTGCGAAACTGCTTGCGCGCGAATGGCCGGTCGAGGAGATCGCGCCGTATATCGCGCTGGTCGAGGCGGTCGAGGACAAGCAGGAGGGCGGCGTCTATCGCCTGTCCGAGATCCAGGTCCGCGCGATCCTCGACCTCCGCCTGCACCGGCTGACGCTGCTCGGCCGCGACGAGATCGGCGATGAGCTGAAGACGCTGGCCAGCACGATCGGCGAGCTGCTCGCGATCCTGGGCGACCGCGCGAAGCTGTACGAGGTGATGCGCGAGGAGCTGATCCAGGTCCGCGACGAGTTCGCCACCCCGCGCAAGTCCGAGATCATGCTGTTCGCCGGCGGGATCGAGGACGAGGACCTGATCGAGCGCGAGGACATGGTCGTGACCGTGACCATGCAGGGCTATATCAAGCGCACCAGCCTCGACACGTTCCGCGCGCAGGCGCGGGGCGGCAAGGGTCGCGCGGGCATGTCCACGAAGGACGAGGACGTCGTCACCGAGCTGTTCGTGACGAGCACGCACACACCGGTGCTGTTCTTCTCGAACCACGGCAAGGTCTATCGCTACAAGGTTTGGCGCCTGCCCGAGGGTGGGCCCGCGACGCGCGGGCGGCCGATGGTGAACCTGTTGCCGCTGGCGCCGGGCGAGACGATCTCGACCGTGCTGCCATTGCCCGAGGACGAGGCCGAATGGGGTGCGATGCACGTCATGTTCGCGACCGCCAAGGGCACGGTGCGCCGCAACGCGATGGACGCGTTCACCAACGTGCCGTCGAACGGCAAGATCGCGATGCGCTTCGAGGAAGGCTCCGACGATCGGCTGATCGGCGTCGCGCTACTCAGCGCGCATGACGACGTCCTGCTGGCGACGCGGCTGGGCAAGGCGATCCGCTTTGCCGGCGACGACGTCCGCGAGTTCCAGAGCCGGACCTCGACCGGCGTGCGCGGCGTGACGCTGAAGGCGGAAGACGAAGTCATCTCGCTGTCGGTGCTGCACCGCGTCGAGGCGAGCCCGCAGGACCGCGAGACGTATCTGAAGTTCGCGCCGTGGAAGGGTGAGCGCGAGGGCGAGCATGATCTGGGGCTCGAGCGCTTCAACGATCTGAAGGATCGCGAGCAGTTCATTCTGACGGTCTGCGCGAACGGCTATGGCAAATTGTCGAGCGCGTACGACTATCGCCAGACCGGACGTGGTGGCCAGGGGATCACCAACATCGACAACATCGCCCGCAACGGCGAGGTCGTGGCGAGCTTCCCGGCGGCGAAGGGCCATCAGCTGATGCTGGTCACCAACCAGGCCAAGCTGATCCGCACGACGCTGGCGAGCCTGCGCGTCATCAGCCGCAACTCGGCGGGGGTGAAGCTGTTCGACGTGGCGAAGGGCGAGAAAGTCGTCTCCGCCGCCCGGATCGAGGAGACCGAGGCAGACGCCGAGATCAACCTGGCGGACGCCGCACCCGAGATCGCGCCCGACACAGGCGCGATCATCGGCGACGATGCGGCCGAGGGCCCGAAGGACGGCGAATGAGCGAATCGGTAGCCTATAAGGTCCTGACCGCGGCGCAGATGGCGACGCTGGAGGGCGGCAGCTTCGCCGGCGCGCCGGTGGATCTGGCGGACGGCTATATCCATCTGTCGACCGCCGATCAGCTGACCGAGACGGTCGACAAGCATTTCGCCGGGCAGGGTGATTTGCACGTCGCGGCGGTCGACCTCGACGCGCTGGGTGACGCGGTGAAGTGGGAACAGTCGCGCGGCGGGGCGCTGTTCCCGCATATCTATGGCGGGCCGCTGTTGCTCGAAACGGTGGTCGCTTACGGCCCGCTCGAGCGTGGTGACGACGGCGCGGTGAAGCTGCCCGTCGCCGGCTAGATCGGTCGTTCGATCGCGGCGACGCTGCGTTCGCCGCGGACGACGATGATGCTGCCAAGGATGATCAGCACGCCGCCAAGGATCAGCGGCAATCCGGCGGGGTCGCCGAACAGGCCGATGCCGAGCATCGCGCCCATCAACGGCTCGATATTGATGAACACCCCGGCGGTCGCGCTGTCGAGACGCGACGATCCATATTGCCACGCGGCGGTCGCGACGAAGGTCGAGAGCAGCCCCTGCCCGACGATGCCGCTCCACGCGACCGGCGACAGCGCGAGCGGCGGCGGCCCGTGCAGCAGCAGCGCGACCGGCAGGATCGCCGCGGTCGCGACGACCAGCATCACCGCAGGCACCGCCATCGCCGACCTGGTCACGGGCACGCGCTTCACCATGATCAGCCAGCCGAGGAACACGAGCAGCGAGGCGAGCGACAGGATGATGCCGATCGGCGTGCCGGCCGAACCGGGCTTTCCGGCGATCAGCGCCGCGCCGATCGTGGCGGCGACGACGCCGATCCACGATGCGCGGCTGACCGGTTCGCCCATCAACCGCGCGGCGACCGCGATCAAGGCGGGCATCGCGCCGACCAGCAGTGCGGCCAGCGTGACGGTCACGCTCGCCAGCCCCTCGAACTGGATCAGGAAGCCGGCGCCGTACAGCACGCCCGCGAGCAGCACGACCGGGGACCGGAACAACGCGCGCGCCTCTGCGCTGGCAAAGGCGAACGGCAGCGACACGAGGCTCGCGACCGCGAAGCGCAGCAGAACCATGTGCGACGGTTCGAGTTCGCGCAGCGCGAGCTTGCCGAGCGGGAAGCCGAGCCCCCAGAAGACACCGGCGAGAATGAGGGCGACGAAGGGCAGAGGATCGATCCCGCGCATGGTGGTTTGGCGTGCGATACCGGTAGCGCGGGCGGCGCGACAGGCCGTTCTGCCGTCGCGATCCGGCGCGCGATTTGCTAATGGGCCGCGATGACTGACATTCTGGACCAGCGGACGACGGACGACATGCCAATCCGCGTCGCCGCCTTGTATCGCTTCACCCCCTTTGCGGACATCGCCGCGATCCAGGGACCGCTAGCCAAGGCGTGCTGCGCGAACGGCGTGAAGGGCACGCTGTTGCTCGCGGCCGAGGGGATCAACGGGACGATCGCGGGGACCGACGCGGGAATCGATGCGGTGCTGGCGCATATCCGTGCGCTACCGGGCTGCGCGACGCTCGACGTCAAGGAGTCGCGCGCGGCGGCGATGCCGTTCCACCGGATGAAGGTGCGGCTGAAGCGCGAGATCGTGACGATGGGCGAGCCCGACATCGATCCGCTGGCGGGCGTTGGGCAGTATGTCGAGCCCGAGGACTGGAACGCGCTGATCGCGGCGCCGGGGACGATCGTGATCGACACGCGCAACGATTACGAGGTGCGGGTGGGGACGTTCGCGGGGGCGCGCGATCCGGCGACGAAGACGTTTCGGGATTTCCCGGCATGGTTTCGGGAGCATCGTGACGAGCTGGTGGGCGACGGCCCTGCCCCGACGATCGCGATGTTCTGCACCGGCGGGATACGCTGTGAGAAGGCAACCGCATTCTTGCAAGCGGAAGGGCTGGACGATGTCCATCACCTCAAGGGTGGAATCCTGAAATATCTGGAGACCGTGCCGGCGGCGGAGAGCCTGTGGGAGGGGGAGTGTTTCGTGTTCGACCAGCGTGTGGCGGTCGGGCATGGGCTGGTGCCGGGGACGCATCAGCTTTGCCATGCGTGCCGGATGCCGGTGAGCGTCGCGGACCGGGCTTCGCCGCTGTTCGTGGAGGGGGTGAGCTGCCCGGCTTGCCATGATGCGCGGGATGCGGCGCAGCGGGCGGGCTATGCGGAGCGCGAGCGGCAAGTGCGCCTGGCGGCGGCTCGGGGAGAGGCGCATGTGGGGGCTGTGTTCCCGTAACCCCCCGTCATTCCCGCGAAGGCGGGAATCCATGATGCCGCTGGGGCGGACCTTGTGGTGTAAGGCGAAGGGTCGAGCGAACGAGCCAACTTCGAGGCCGGAAAATGTCGCGCGATGGATTCCCGCCTTCGCGGGAATGACGGGGTGGGTGTAGCGGGCGTCAGTCCGCGAACCGCGCCGCCAACTCTGAATTGCCCTGCGCGATGGCCAGTGTCTTGACCGTGTTGCCGGCCGCGTCGATGATGCCCGCGTCGGCGCCCGCCGCTAGCAGCAGGTCGATGATCGCGCTCTGGTCGAACAGCGCCGCCATCATCAGCGCGGTCTGGCCGACGCTGTTGCGGCGGTTCACGTCGGCGGCCGCGTCGATCAGCAGTCGGGCGATCGAGAGATAGCCCTTGAAGCAGACGCCCATCAGCGCGGTGTTGCGTTGCGCGTCTTGGGCGCCGTCGACCGCGGCGCCGTGCTTGAGGAGCAGCGCGGTGGTGCTCTCCTGGCCGTTGTAGCTGGCGAGGACCAAGGCGGTGTAGCCCTTCGCATCGGTCGCCTCGATATCCACACCGGCGGCGAGCAGCGCGGGGATCACGTCGTCGCGGCCCATGCGCGCGGCGTCGAACCAGAGTTCGACCAGGCGTTCCATCGGGGGGAGTTCGCGGGTGTCGGTCATTCTGCGGACTCGATGTAATGCGGCACGAAGCGGGCGAGGTTGCGGGTGACGACATCGTCGTCTTCGCGCACGCCGATCCCGGCTGCGGAATCGCCGACGATCCAGGCGCCGATCACCGGGTGGCGGCCGTCGAAGGTCGGCGGCGGGGCATAGGCCTGGCGGATGAAGCCCTCGCCGCCGTATCCCTCGTCCAGCGCGGTGCGGGTGCGGCCCTCCTCGACCAGTTCGACGTTCGCGCCCTCGCGCGAGAAGAGCGGTTTGCGGACGTAGCGCGGCCCGAGGATCGCGGCGGCGGGGTCGTCGTCGAAGAAGGCGGGGAGCAGGTTCGGGTGACCGGCATGGCGCTCCCACATCAACGGCAGGATGCCCTTGTTCGAGAGGATCGATTTCCACGCTGGTTCGATCCAGCGGACATCGGCCTTGGCGAGGTTGGGCGCGTAATCCTCCCGCAGCATGAATTCCCACGGGTAGAGCTTGAACGCAGCCTGCAACTCGAACCCGTCGTCGTCGACGAAGCGGCTGTCGCCGTTGAGGCCGATCTGCTTCATCTCGACGAATTTCGGCTCGATCCCGACCTGGGTCGCGAGATCCTCGAAGAAGCGCACGGTCTGGCGATCCTCGATCGCGGTCGCATCGGCGGCGAAATGGACGAAGCCGCCGGTCGGGAAGATGTGCGCGAAACGGTCGCGCAGCTTGTCGAACAGGCTGTTGAACTGGTCGGTCCCCGCGGGCAGCACGCCCTTCCCGATCAGCTCCTCCAGCCAGATCCACTGGAAGGTCGCGCATTCGAACACCGAGGTCGGCGTGTCGGCATTGTATTCGTAGAGCTTGGCCGGGCCGGTCCCATCATAGGCGAAGTCGAACCGGCCGTAGAGCGTCGGCTCGCGCTTGCGCCACGACTCCGCGACGAAGTTCCAATGCTCGCGCGGGATCGCGAGCCGTTCCAACAACTGCTGGTCGCGCGCGACAGTGTCGACGAGGTCGAGGCACATCGCGTGGAGCTGTTCGCCGGCCGGCTCAAGATCGGTCTCGATCTCGGCGAGCGTGAAGGCGTAGGCGGCGCTCTCGTCCCAGTACGGCGCGCCCCCGGTATCGTGATAGACGAAGCCGATCGCGTCGGCTTGCGCCCGCCAATCGCTGCGGGGGTCGAGCGCGATCCGTTTCATGGGCTCAGCTGTCCTTGGTGTCGTCGCGCTGCTCAATCTGCAACGTGGGCTTGGCGGGCGCGCTGAGACGGGCGAGCACATCGTCGGCGGAGGACTGGCCGGGCAGGATACCGGCGAGGCGCAGCTTCTCGTCGAGGTCGGCGCCGGTGCGACGATCCTCGAGTTCGCCCGCGGCCTTGATCCGCTCGCCGCGGATCGCCTGGCGTTCGCGGATGCGCGCGAGGCTGTCGGCGGCCGACCCGAGCTTGTTACCCGCCCCCATGCTGCCCGACGCGACCGACGCCTGGGCCTTCTGCACCGATTCGTTGACCTTGACGACGTCGACCTCGCGGCGGAGCTGCTCGATCTTGCGGTCGGTCTGCGCGACCGCGGTGTGGATGTTCTCCTCGGCGGCGCGCATGTCCTCGACCTGCGGAGCCTTCAGCGCGATGTCCTGTTCGAGATCGGCGATTCGCTGCGCGACCTGGCGGGCGAGGTCCATATTGCCCTTGTCGACCGCGACGCGGGCCGACGCCTCATACTTCGCGACCTGTGCTCGGAAACTGTCGACTTCGGTCTCGAGGATGCGGCGGCGCGCGACGAGGCCGGCGAGGTCGTCGCGCGCCTTGCCCTGCGCGCGGTCGGCGTCGCGGATCTCCTGGTCGAGGATGCGCAGCGCGTTCGCGTCGACGACCGCGGCACCGGCTTCGTGCGCGCCGGCGCGGCCGAGGGTGAAAATCTTGCTCCAGATGGCCATGCCAGTCTCTCCGATTTTTTGGGTTAGGCGGCGGGGATATGCGCGTGGCGCAGGTCGGTTGCAGCGTCGATCGCGTTCTCGGCGAGTGTCCGCAGCTCGATGACGACCGTGTCGAGCGGGCTCGATGTCGCGAGTTCGCCGAACAATTCGTAATAATCGCGGCCCTCGACGCTGCCGATGCCGAAATTCGACAGCGGCACCAGCTTCTGCGTCTTGAGCAGGAAGGTGTTGAACGCCGCCGGATCCTCCTGCTCGTCGCAGGGCCAGAGCAGGACGGACGCGGAAATCTGAGCCTCGCTGACGTTGACGAACAGTTCGAGATCGCCGTGCTGGTGCATCGTGACCAGCAGCACGGGATCGGCACCCTCGACGATGCGCGGCGTGAACTCGCCGGCGCGGACGGGTGCGGACGAATCGAGCGCGGCCTTCAGGCTGCGGACGGTCCAGGTTTCGGTCATGCAGGAACTCCCCGTGGCGTGGTTACGCACACATAGGATGGGATCAAGCTGCGTACCACAGTGTTGCGCCGCGTGTTTCGTGCGTTCGGACGGGAACGGATGCTTTGCGGACGATCCCGATCTGCCCTATGTCGTTGGGACACACATACCGCGAGGGCCCCATGTTCGATCGCCTGTTCGGTCGCAAGCAAGCGCTTGAAACGTCCGAACTTCCCGTCATCCGCAACGTGACCCTGGGGCGCACCGTGATGCTCGATCCGCTTGCGTGGCAGCGGTTCGGGTCCGAGCTGATGTTACCGTTAGATCGCGACACGCTGGTCATCGTCGCGCAGGGGCTGGTCGATCTCAACGATGGCGGGTTCATCCACCGCTTCTACACCGACGACGACATCATGTTCCAGGCGGTGTCGAGCGACCGGCAGGGCCAGGACGTCACCGACGTGACGGTGTTCGCGCCGTGGGACAGCGCCTATCCGTCGTCGTCCGCGGAACGTCCAGCGTGGAAGTCGCGGCTGTCGGCACGCACCTTCACCGCCGAGGGACTGCCCGAATATCGTCGCGTCTGGTTCGGCGACGAGGCGAGCGAGCAGGACCCGGTGACGTTCTGGGAGGAATTGCACGACGACCGCGACGGCATCGTCGACCGGCGGATCTTCCAGACCTGCATGCTGTTCGGCCGCGACCTGCCTGGCGACGGGCGCGAATTGCTGCTCGCGATCGACCAAGAAAGCGAAGCGGGTGAGGTCTCGTTCGAGATCATGCTAGGGGTGGCGCTCGAGCTCGGCGAATTCCGGGCCTGACGGGGGACTTTATGATCGACGAATATGGTTTCGGCGCCAGTGCGCTCGCCTTCCTGATCGCTTTCGTCGCGGCCGGGGCGTTCACGATCCTGTTCAAGATCGTCTATCAATGGGCGACGCCGTATCACGAACGCACGCTGATCCGCGACGGCAACACCGCAGCGGCGATCACCCTCGGCGCCGCGTTGCTCGGCTATGTCCTGCCGCTGGCGTCGGCGCTCGCGCACACCGTCAGCCTCGCGGAATTCGCGGTGTGGGCGTTGCTGGCCGGCGTGATCCAGATCGTCGCGTTTTCGGTGGTGCGCTATTTCCTGATGCGCGACTTCAGCGACCGGATCGTTCGCGGCGAAATCGCGGCGGCCACCTATATGGCCAGCATCTCGCTGTGCGTCGGTATCCTCAACGCCGCCTGCATGACCGCCTGAAGGACCGACCGATGAAGCGCTCCAGATCCATCGTCCTGACCACGCTAATCGCAGGCACCGGCGTATCGCTGTCCGCCTGCGACGGCGATGTCGGCGGCAAGCCCGTCGACGCACTGAGCTACAAGACTGTCGCCGAATGCCGCCAGGCTGCCGTTATTCCAGCGGCGCAGTGTGACACCGCGTTCGCACAGGCGGAGAAAGCGAACGCCGAGAACGCGCCGCGCTTCAACGATCGCGCGTCGTGCGAAGCGCAGTTCGGCGAGGCGCAGTGCCAGCCACGCAACAATGGCAGCTTCTTCACGCCGCTCCTGACCGGCTTCATCGTCGGCCAGATGCTCAACGGCGGTGGTGGTTACGGCTATCGTGGGGCGCCGATGTACCGCGACCGCGACGGCAATTACTTCGGTGGCGCGGGCGGACGGCTCAGCCGCGATTATGCGACGGGCCGCACGCGGATCGGATCCGACGCGTTCAATCCGTCGGCGCGCTCGGCGCCGACACGGGTGCAGTCACGAAGCTCGGTCATCTCCCGCGGCGGCTTTGGCGGCGGGTTCGGGGGGCGCGGGTTCGGCGGCTGACCCGCACCCGCGCCGGTCGCTACTCCAGATCCAGATACGCGACGACGTCGTTTTCGGTCGCCAGGTACAGGCCCGCCTGCACCTCCTCTGGCTGCCGCGCTGCGATGGTCAGCGCCTCGCCGATCGGACCATAGAACAAGGTCGTCGCCGCCCCGCCCTCGCCTGCATCATCCAGGTGATACAGGCGGCACGCGGCGGCTTCGAACGTCGTGCGCATGGCGTCAGCGGCCGACCCACGCGGTTACCGCTGGCCGCAGGCGCTCGGCGGTCGCCTTGCGTACCGCGATCCCCGACACGACGCGCTTGGCGCCGCCCTGCGACCCTACGGGCAGATTAGCGTTGGCATAGGCGGTGATCTTGCCGGGCATCGGCGGATCGTTCGACCCGGCACCGAGCCCGACGACGAAACCCGATCGCGAGCTTTCCTCAACGAAGCCTTCGACCAGCGCCTTGTTGGCGACCGCCCAGTCGAACGCCATGTCCGGGTGCCGCGCCGCGACCGCCCGGATCAGCGCGGCCTTTTGCGGGGTCGTGATCGTATCGGTCTTGAGCAGCGCCAACGCACGCGTCGCGGTAGCGTCGTCGCGTGCGCTGCCGAGCAGCGAGACGAAGCGGTTCTTGGCGACCGGGCTGGTCTCCGCCTTGGTCAGCGCGAGCAGCGCATCCCATTCGGGCGGCGTCGCGTTGACCGCATAGGTCGACAGGATCGGCTGGCGGATCGCCGGCGGGATCGCGGTAGGATCCTTCGCCAATGCCGCCACATAGGTCCGCGCACGCGCCATGACCGCGGGATCGCCGTTGGTGCCAAGGCGGCCGACCAGCGATTCGCGCAGATTGCCGACCAACGGCGATTCGCCTGGCTTCGCATCCATCCCGATCCGCGCCAGCACGGGCGACAGGATCGCAAGCGAACGGGCGCGTAGCGGCGCCTCGAGCGGCGTGTCGTTGTACAGCGCGGTAATCCGGCCGAGACCATCAGCGACCGACGACCATTCGAGCGGGTCGGCCGCCGCACCGACCTGCGCTGTGACTGCGAAATAGCGCGACAGGTCCTGATAGCCGCCCGCCGCCAGCGCGTAATCGTCGCCGAGCGTACCGAGCTTGTCGGTGAGATCGAGCTTGGCATAGTCGCGCACGATCGCCGCATGCCCCGCGTCGTCGTAGAGGACCCGCGTGTAGCTCCCCTTCCCGCGGTTGAGGACGAGCGTCCCGCAACCCTGCACCGTCACGCTCGTCTTCGGACCGGTGACGATGGCGGATGTCTGTCCCCCGCCCAATGTCGCCGCGACCAGCGGCACATGCCAGGTCTGCGGAGTCTTCGATGCCGCATCGAGCCCGAACCGCCCCTGCGCCAGAGTCGCGGTCGTCGTACCGTTCGTGCAGCGCGCGCCGGTCAGCGTCACCAGCGGCACGCCGCCCTGCAGCGTAAAGTCGTGCGCGATCTCGGCGACCGGCTTGCCCGCCGCCGCCGACAGCTCGGCCCAGAGCTGTTCGGTGACAGTGTTGCCGTATTTATACTTCGCCATGTAGCTGCGGATGCCTTTGCGGAAGACATCCGGGCCGAGCGTCGATTCCAGCATGCCGATGACGGCCTGGCCCTTCGAATAGGTGATCCCATCGAACGCCTCGCCGATCTGGTCGACCGTCTCGATTTTTCGAATGATCGGGTGCGTCGCCGAGGTCGCGTCGATTCCCATCGCGGTCTCGCGCTCCCCGGAGATCGCATCAGCGGCCGATTTCCACGTGGGCATCAGGTCGCCGCTCGACTTGCCCTCCATCCACGACGCAAAGCCCTCGTTGAGCCACAGATCGTCCCACCACGCCATCGTGACCAGATCGCCGAACCACTGATGCGCCATCTCGTGCGCAACGACGGTGTAGATGCGCTGCTTGTTGCTCTCCGTCGCGCGCTTGGCGTCGAACAGCAGCTCGTTCTCGAAATAGAAGATCGCGCCCCAATTCTCCATCGCGCCAAAGAACTGGCTCGACCCCGGGCCCGCGATCATGTCCATCTTGGGCAGCGGATAGGGCTGGCCGAAATAGTCGTTGTAATAGGTGAGCAGCTTCTTGGCATTGGCCAGCGCGAAGTCGCCCTGGTCGACGACGCCGCGGCGCGAGATGATGCCGATCTCGGTCTTGCCGGCCTGCACGGTCTTGCGTTCCATGTCGCCCATGCCGAGGAACAGCAGATAGCTCGACATCAGCGGCGTCTCGCCGAAGCGGTAGAGTTGCGTCCCGTCGGCCTGCTTGGTCACCGATGTCGCGGGCATGTTGGAGAACGCAAGTTCGGTGCCTGGCGCGGTGGCGGAGAGGCGGAATTTCGCCTTGAACGCAGGCTCGTCCCACATCGGCGCGAAGCGGCGCGCGTCGGGCGCCTCGAACTGTGTCGCCAGCATCCGCGCGGCCGAGCCGTCGGTGTTGGTATAGTCGATCGCGAACAGGCCAGACGCTGAGCGCCCGATCGTACCCGACCACGCGAAGGTCAGCGTGTGCCGGCCGACGCTCGCCGCCTTGGGCAGCGTCAGCGTCAGCAGTTGCGCCGCCTCGTCGGTCTTGAAGGCGACCTTGGTACCGTCGAAGGTCGCGGCGGACAGGTTCAGCCCCGCTGCGTTGAGCTGGATGGTCCGCGTCGCCGCTTTGACGTCGACCGTCACGGATTCGCTGCCGGTAAAGGTCAGGGCTTTGGCATCGGGCTTGACGTTGATGTCGTAAAGGATCGGAACGACGGTCTTGGGCAATTGTCCGGCAGCCAGCGCCGCGGAGGAAACAGTCAGCGACAACAGCGCGGTAGCAACAGCAAGCTTCATGAAACATCAACTCCGTGACACGATATGACGGCGCTCTACGCCTTTACCGCGCAGACGCAATTGCCGACTGCCGCCATGCTGCGCTAAGCACGCGGGATGACCGTACCCGCTCTTCTAAACCGTCTGCGTCTCCCCGTGATCGGGTCGCCCCTGTTCATCATCTCCGGTCCCGAACTGGTGATCGCGCAGTGCAAGGCGGGGATCGTCGGATCGTTCCCCGCGCTCAATGCACGACCGCAGGCGATGCTCGACGAATGGCTGCACCGGATCACCGAGGAACTCGCCGCGCACAACCGGGCGAACCCCGATCGGCCGGCGGCCCCGTTCGCAGTCAACCAGATCGTCCACAAGTCGAACGACCGGTTGGAAAGCGATCTGATGACCTGCGCGAAATGGCAGGTGCCGATCGTCATCACCTCGCTGGGCGCGCGCGAGGATCTGAACACCGCGGTGCACGGCTGGGGCGGCATCACGCTGCACGACGTGATCGACGACCGTTTCGCGCGCAAGGCGATCGAAAAGGGCGCGGACGGGCTGATCGCGGTCGCGGCCGGCGCCGGCGGGCATGCCGGGCGGCTGTCGCCGTTCGCGATCATCCAGGAGATCCGCCAATGGTTCGACGGCCCACTCGCGCTGTCGGGATCGATCGCGACCGGCGATGCGGTGCTGGCGGCGCAGGTGATGGGGGCGGATTTTGCCTATATCGGATCTCCGTTCATCGCCACGACCGAGGCGAATGCGGATCAGGCGTACAAGGATGGCATCGTCGCGGGGCGCGCGGCGGACATCGTCTATTCGAACCTGTTCACCGGGGTGCACGGCAATTATCTGCGCGCATCGATCAGCGCGGCGGGCATGGACCCCGACAATCTGCCCGAGGGCGATCTGAAGACGATGGATTTCGGTGGCGGAAACGCGGCCAAACCCAAGGCCTGGAAAGACATCTGGGGATCGGGCCAGGGAATCGGCGCGGTGACCACGGTGGAAAGCGTCGCTGACCGGGTCGATCGCCTGGAGCGTGAATATCGCGCGGCGCGGGCGCGGCTCGCGGTCTGACCGCAGCGGTCAGAGCATCGCCGCCAGCCGTCGCTGCATCGAGCGGACCGGGCTGTCGGCGGCTGTCGGCATGTCCTGCGCGGTATCCAGACGCTCGACGCGGCGGTGCAGATCGGTACTCGACTGGATCAGCGACCGTGCCCTTGGCGGCAGGATCGCGAGCAACGCGGCTTCGGTGACCGGCGCATCGCCCAGCCGACGCGCGGGGTCCAGCGCGTCGCGGGCAGGGAGCTCGCCGGCCTGGACCGCGCGCTGCGTCAACAGCCACGCGATGACGTGCATCAGCCGGGTGGTGACCTTGAGCGACTCGCAAGAAAAGCTGACTCGGACCAACGGGTCGAGCGCGTCGCGTTCGGCGCGACCCGCCTCGTCGAAATAGGCGCGCGCTTCGTCCGCCAACAACATCGCTTCGACATATAGGCTGTCGAGCAATCGGCGGTTCAAATGTGCGTCCTGTTTGCGTCCGGTCATGGCGCGCCCATGCCACACCCCAGCCGCACCGCCCATGCGGCGAACGGCCCGAACGCTGCCAAACCGTGCCAAAACGGCGCGGTCCGGGACGGAGTCACGCGATGATGTCCGGCACCAGCTGGTCTTCCAGCATTGCGATTTCGTCGCGCAACCGGAGTTTGCGCCGCTTCAGCCGCGCCATCTGGAGTTGGTCCGGAATTGTCGCCAATCCCAGCGCGGCGATCGCGTCGTCGAGGTCGCGGTGTTCGATCCGCATCCCGTCGAGCCGGACCTTCAACTGCGCTTCGTCCATCGTCGCCCCCACTGCCGTGCCGCGTCCTTAGCAAACGCGCGGCGCCGCGCGAGGGTCAATTCGGCACAAATCCCCGACCGGAATCAGGTCGTCGCAGAAATTCGTTCCGTCAGTCGATTTGGTCGGTTTTCGATGCAGACATTTGCCCGGCGCGATGGTTTAATCCGTCTCCCCACCCGAATGCAGGAGGTATCCCACCATGCAGACGACGCATCAGACAGCCCTGGAAACCAAGCACGCCGTGCTGGATCGGCGGATCGCCGAGGAAATCCACCGGCCGATGCCCGACGCCATCGTCGTCGCGGGGCTCAAGAAGCAGAAGCTGCGACTGAAGGAAGAACTCACCGGCCTCTGATCGTGCTGGCGCCTTTGTCGGGGTTCGCTCTGCCGGAGGTGCCAGGACTCAGCGCGGAACCTTCGCGACGAACGGCCCCGCTGGTGGCCGTCCGACGCCGACAGGCTTTCGCGCCTTTTTCGGATCAATCGGCGCATCGAGCGCGATTCCGAGACGCCCCTCAGTTCCCCACGCCACGGTGCCCGTGATCTCGCCGATCCCTCGCAGGTCGAGCGTGACCGCGGTGCCCACTGCGATCATCCGATCGAGTTCGATCATCAGGCCGCCTTCGGACAAGTTACGGACCCGAACGTCGCGGGTTTTCGCCTCTCCTGACAGGCGGAACTGCGCGACGAGGAACAGGCTGTCACGGCCGGTGGCGCGCTTGGTCTGCACGCCCCCGTCTTCTTCGGTCACGCTCCGACCGATCGAGCCGTCCACTATGTCCATTGTCGTTCCGCCGCCCCGCTTGTTGGCCATCACACGCGTAGACCAAAATGCGTGTCGAAATGCTTACCGATCAGTCCTCGCGCGAAACCTTTTCGTTGCGCTCATGCCGTTCCTGCGCTTCGACGGTCATCGTTGCGATCGGGCGTGCTTCCAGGCGCGCGAGGCTGATCGGCTCGCCGGTCACTTCGCAATAGCCATACTCACCGTCGTCGATGCGACGGATCGCCGCCTCGATCTTCGAGACGAGTTTGCGTTGACGGTCGCGGGTGCGCAGTTCGATCGACCAGTCTGTCTCGCTCGATGCGCGATCGGTCAGGTCCGCCTCGCGAAGCGAATCGACCTGCAGCTGCGACAGCGTCTCCTGCGAGTCGCGCAGGATCGCCTCTTTCCACCCCAGCAGCTTCTTACGGAAATAGGCTTGCTGCCGAAGGCTCATAAAGGGTTCGTCGGCGCCGGGCCGATACCCTTCTTCGTCGTTGGCCGCTTCCGGCTCGGAGTCCTTGGTGTCGTTAACCCGATTCATCACGGTCGCCATACCACTCTCCCTCTGGCCCCGTCGCGTCGGCGACGCCGACCGTGGAACCGCCCCCAAATGGTGAAAGCGCCTATAGGCGTCCCGAACCATGATCACAAGCTGTGGAAGTTGCACATAGAACCGATTTGACGATCAATTCGTGCGCCACAGCGCGGATGCGTTGCGTTTGCTATCGATCTCGCTACCGCACTGCGGCTGAACGGCTGCGGCCGAATCTGTCCCAGCTCGGCACGTTAACGCTCCGAATGGCTGGTTATCGATGCAAATAGGTGCGCCGAACCGCCGAAACACGGTTAATTCGGTTGCACTTAATGGTTTGTTTTGCACTTGGTCGGATACGGCTTTCAATGCCGTGAACCGGGATCTGGCGCCAACGCCAGCAACGAAAGAGTGACGATATGTCAGTGCGGATGGCCTTGGCGAAATTGTGCGCGTGCGCGTGCGGCGGTGCAGTGATCGGCGGCGGCGCCGTGCACATCGCCGAAACGCCCAAGCGAACGGTCAACACCAAGATGACCAAGCGGGTCGTCCACCGCCCGGTGCGCGTCGCCTCGGTGAGCAAGCCGCGGCGGCGTGTCGTGACCACGACGACTCGCACGGCATGCGCGCCGACGGTCGTCACCGTCGCCAACCAGGCGCCGGTACCCGTGCCCGCACCGATCGGCGAAGGCTTCTCGGGCGGCGGTGGCGGCGTTCCGGTCGTGGTCGGCGGCGGCGGTGGCTTCTTTGGCGGCGGCGGGTTTGGGGGCGGCTTTGGCGGCGGCTTCGGCGGCAGCGGCGGCTCGAGCGGCAGCATCGTCATCTCGTCGACATCGAGCGGCGGCAACGTTTCGTCGGCCAGCGGCGGCAGCAGCGGCAACGTCTCGTCCGCCAGCGGGGGCAGCAGCGGCAACGTCTCCAGCAGCGGTGACGTCTCGTCTTCCTCGTCGTCGTCGGCATCGAGCAGCAGTGCGTCGTCGGCATCGTCCGCGTCGAGCAGCGGCAGTTCGTCGAGCGCGTCGGGCGGCGATTACCCCGACAAGCCGTGGCATCCCGGGAAGCCGGGTTATCCCGGGAAGCCAGGGTATCCGGGCAAGCCCGGCCATGGCGGCGGCGCCTCGGGCGGCTCGGGGTCCTCGGCCAGTTCGGCATCGTCCGCGAGTTCGGCTTCGTCCGCATCGTCGGCAAGCAGCGGATCAAGCGGCTATGGTTCGAGCAGCAAGGGCTGGAGCTCCAGCGGCTATAGCTCGACCGGCGGGTGGAGCTCGAACGGCAGCAGCGCCTCGTCAGCAAGCAGCGCGTCCTCGGCCAGCAGTGCGTCGAGCGCATCGAGCAGCGGTTCGGGGAGCACCGGGTCGACCGGCGGGCCGCCGGCGCCGGTTCCCGCTCCACCGATGATGGTTTTGTTCGGCGCGGCCGCCGCGGCGCTGGTCGCGCGCAAGCGGTTCGCCAAGACCGCAGCGGTCGCGGCCTAACCCATTCGCCTGCCGGACCGGTGCCGGCATTACGATAACAAGGCCCGCCGGTCGCCCCGGCGGGCCCTTTGCGTTCAGGCCGCCTTTACCGCCTTCTCGATGTCGGCGATCGGATGTCCGGTGAAGTCCTTGCCGATTTCACCGGCAAGCCGACTGCTCACCTCCTTATGGTAATGTTTGCGCAGCTCGCCGAGCGTCCGCGGCGGCGCGACGACGATAAGCGAGTCGAAGTCGTTGGCCAGCGCGCGGCGCTTGAGCATATCGGCGGCATCGGCGGCGAAGCGGTCTTCCTCGATTTGATGGAAGTCGGTCGGCTCGAACGAACTCCGCGCGGCGCCCTGCGTCGACGAAGCACCACCGGCGGCATCGGTCGCCTGGTCGCGCGTCGCCGGATTGTCCTGCTCCTGCGCCGTCTCAACGACAAGGTTCGGGAATTCCGCGTCGCCTTCGTTGCGCAGGAACAGCAGCTTGCGACCGTCCGCGACGAGTACGACGGAATTAGGGGGAATCTGCACGGGGAAGTTCTCCTTTGGCTGTGCATCTCGCGTCCTCAACGCCTCGGCGGTCGGCCGGGTTGCGCGCCCACGCGTGGCTGGGCATAGCGCGGACATGCACGATATCCGCCTGATCCGCGACGATCCCGCCGCTTTTGACGCCGCCCTCGCCCGCCGCGACCTGCCGCCCCAGGCGGCAGCGTTGGCCTCGCTAGACGAACAGCGCCGCGCGTTGATCGCCGAGGCGCAGGCGACGCAGGCGCGTCGTAACGAGCTGTCCAAGGCGATCGGCCAAGCCAAGGCGCAAAAGGATTCCGCCCGCGCAGACGCGCTGATGGCCGAAGTCGCGGGGCTCAAGGACGCATTGCCGAAGCTGGAAGCGGACGAGGCCCGGCTCGGTCAGGAGCTCGATGGCGCTCTTGCGATCATCCCCAACGCGCCGCTCGCCGACGTGCCGCAGGGTGGCGGCGAAGACGACAACGTCCTGGTCCACACCCGCGGCACGCAGCCCGACTTTGCGTTCGAACCGCGCGAGCACGACACGATCGGACCGGCGCTGGGCCTCGATTTCGAGACGGGCGTGGCGATGGCGGGCGCGCGCTTCACGCTGCTCCGCGGTCCCGCCGCGCGGCTGCAGCGCGCGCTGGGCCAGTTCATGCTCGACACCATCGCAGCGCATGGTTTCGAGGAGGTCGCGCCGCCGCTGATGGTGCGCGACGAGGCGCTGTTCGGCACCGGCCAGCTCCCGAAATTCGCCGAGGATCTGTTCCGCACCACCGAGGGGCATTGGCTGATCCCGACCGCTGAGGTGAGCCTCACCAACATCGTTGCGGGGAAGATCCTGGGCGAAGGCGAGCTGCCGCTGCGCTTCACCGCGCTGACCCCCTGTTTCCGGTCGGAGGCAGGTGCCGCTGGCCGCGACACGCGCGGGCTGATCCGCCAGCACCAGTTCGACAAGGTCGAGATGGTCTCGATCGTCACCCCCGACCAGTCCGACGCCGAGCATGAACGGATGACGCAGTGTGCCGAGGGCGTACTCGACGCGCTGCAGCTGCCGTTCAGGCGCATGCTCCTATGCATCGGCGACATGGGCTTTTCCGCGGCACGCACCTATGATCTCGAAGTCTGGCTGCCCGGGCAGGCGCGCTATCGCGAGATTTCGAGCTGTTCGACCTGCACCGATTTTCAGGCCCGGCGGATGAACGCGCGCTACCGGCCGGAGGGCGAGAAGGGTACGCGGTTCGTGCACACGCTCAACGGCTCGGCGCTCGCAGTCGGCCGCACGCTGGTCGCGGTGATCGAGAATTATCAACAGGCGGACGGTTCGGTCGCGGTCCCGGCAGTGCTGCAGCCCTATCTCGGCGGGCTCGATCGGCTGACCCCGCGGTGAAGCGCGCCGCCGCGGTCTTGCCGGTTCTGGCGCTCGCGGCGTGTATTCCGAGCGTCGATCGTCCGCCGCGCGAGGCGCAGCCCACCCGCCCCTACCGCGCGCCGCCGCGGATGGTGCAGGACGTACCGGCCCAGGACTCAGTCGCCAGAGACGGTAGCGACGTCGCCACTCTTCCCGCCCCGCGCCCCGCCTGGGAGGCGCGGCCGGTCAGCGCGGACGCGCAGCGCATCGATCAGTCGGTGTATGTCGTCCGGTCCGGCGATACGCTGCGCCGCGTGGCCGAACGTACCGGCGCCGGGCTGGAGGCGATCGCGCGCGCCAACGAGCTGGCGGTGCCGTACACGATCCGCACCGGCCAGCGGCTGACGATTCCAGCCGGACGCTATCATCAGGTCCGCCGCGGCGAGACCGGCATCGCGATCGCGCGCGCGTACGGCGTCGAATGGTCGAAGATCGTCGCCGCCAACGCGCTGCCCGAACCCTATGTGCTGCGCGCCGACCAGCGGATCGTCATCCCCGGCGAGGACGGCGACGCCCCCAGCCGCAGCGAGCGTGCCGCGGCGTTCAAGCTCGACATCGACGACATCCTGACCGGCGGCGAGCCGGCGCTCGCCAGCAACCAGGCGCCGGCCCGACCGGTCGGAACGCCGCGCCGCGTGCTCCCCTCCAACGCGGTGGTGACCGCGCCTGCCAGGCTCGCGGGCGGCGGCTTCCTGTGGCCGGTCGATGGCCGCGTCGTGAAGCGATTCGGGTCCGGCGCAAGCGGCGAGCGCAACGACGGGATCAAGATCGCCGTGCCGGTGGCGACTCCGATCCATGCCGCCGCGGACGGCGTAGTCGCCTATGTCGGCGACGGCATCGCCGCGCTCGGCGGGCTGGTGATCGTGAAACATGGCGGCGGCTGGACCAGCATCTACGGCCATGCGTCCAAACTGCTCGTGCAGCGCGGCCAAGCGGTGAAACGCGGCCAGACGATCGCGCTGTCGGGCGACACCGGGTTCGCGGATCGGCCGGAGCTGCATTTCGAACTGCGCAAGGGCCGCACGCCGGTCGATCCGACCAGCCAGCTGCCGCGAACGTAACGCCCCGCAACCCCGCCTACTCCGTCATCCCAGCGCAGGCTGGGATCTTCCGGTTGTCGGTCGCGAACTTCTCCTTAGATCCCAGCCTTCGCTGGGATGACGAGCGAGGGAAAGGATAGCGATCAGGGGTGGGGTGACGGGACGGGCATCGCGATGCTAACCGCCTCTGCATGACCTACCAATCCGACCTGCTCACGACGCTCGCCACGCGCGGCTATGTCCACCAGATGACCGATGCGACCGCGCTCGATGCGCTCGCAGCCAGGGGCGTCGTCCCCGGCTATATCGGCTTCGATCCGACCGCGCCGTCGCTGCATGTCGGCAGCCTGGTGCAGATCATGCTGCTGCGCCGCCTGCAGCAGAGCGGGCACAAGCCGATCGTTCTGATGGGCGGCGGGACCGGCAAGATCGGCGATCCGAGCTTCAAGGACGAGGCCCGGAAACTGCTCGGCGAGGACGGGATCAAGGCGAACGTCGCGTCGATCCGCCGCATCTTCGAACGCTTCCTGACGTTCGGCGACGGCCCCACCGATGCGGTGATGCTCGACAACGCCGAGTGGCTCGACGCGCTCGAATATATCCCGTTCCTGCGGGACGTCGGGCAGCATTTCTCGGTCAACCGGATGCTCGCCTTCGACTCGGTGAAGCTCCGCCTCGACCGCGAACAGTCGCTCAGCTTCCTCGAATTCAACTACATGATCCTGCAGGCCTATGATTTCCTCGAGCTGTCGCGTCGCGTCGGCTGCCGGCTGCAAATGGGCGGGTCGGATCAATGGGGCAACATCGTCAACGGCATCGAGCTCGCGCGCCGGATGGATTCAACCGAGGTGTACGGCATCACCACGCCGCTGATCACCACCGCGGACGGCGGCAAGATGGGCAAGACCATGGCGGGCGCGGTGTGGCTGCACGAAGACCAGCTGCCGCATTTCGATTATTGGCAGTTCTGGCGCAACACCGACGACCGCGATGTCGGACGCTTCCTGCGGCTGTTCACCGACCTGCCGCTCGACGAGATCGCGCGGCTGGAGACGCTCGAGGGCGCCGAGATCAACGCGGCGAAGATCGTGCTCGCCAATGCGGCGACCGCGATGTGCCGCGGTCAGGCTGCCGCGGATCAGGCCGCTGAGACCGCGCGCAAGACGTTCGAGGAAGGCGCGTCAGGGGATGCGTTGCCGAGCTTCGTGGTGGCCGGCGGGTCGATCGGGCTCGTCGAGGCGCTGGTCAGTCTCGGCTTCGTCGCGTCGAACGGCGAAGCGCGCCGAAAGATCGCCGAGGGCGCGGTGCGGGTCGATGGCGAGGCTCTCCGCGAAGCGACCGCGACGATCACCGTCGCCGGACCGGTTCGGCTCAGCCTCGGCAAGAAGCGCCACGGCATGCTGACGCCTTCGACCTAATGCACCGCAAATGGGGTGAAGAGCGCGTTAAGCATGCCTGTTCCGACCTGCTTCACATCCCGGTCCGTATCGCTGGGGTGGGGCAATCACGCGGGACATGACATGGTGTCGAGCCAGACGGCGATGACGTACAAGGATGCGCGCGGTGCGCCGCGCGATGAGGTCATGCATCGCACGCGGGGGACGTCCGCTGACAGCGCAGAGATGAAGCTAGTGATCGTCAACATCTCGGCGACCGGGTTGATGGCGCGGTGCGAGACGGCGCCGAATGTCGGCGATGCGTTGGGCATCGAGCTGCCGATCCTCGGACTAGTACCGGCGACGGTGCGCTGGGTGCTCGGGGGACGGATCGGTTGCGCCTTCGATGAGGCAATCCCGCTGGCGGATTATTACGGGATGCTGTCGACGCTGCTGCGCGCCTAGCGCAGGGCATCGCCCCCAGGCATTCGCCCTGAGCGAAATCGAAGGACCTCCGCTTGCGTCCTGTGCTTCGACTGCGCTCAGCACGAACGGGGGACGCGGTCAGCCCGATCGCAAGAGCGCCACCCCAGCATCCCGGTCGAACAAGTACAGCGCAGTGCGTGCCGCCTGCCCCCGCGGCCCTTCCAGCCCGCCGTCGCGGTCGATGAGCAGCCGGGCATCGTCGTGCGCGCATTGCAGCAGGTCGGCCATCATGTCTGGCGTCGCCAGACGGAACGCCATCTCGCCCGATTGCTTCGTGCCGAGCAGTTCGCCCGCACCGCGCAGGCGAAGATCCTCCTCGGCGATACGGAAGCCGTCGTTGGTCTCGCGCATCAGCGCGAGCCGTGCGCGCGACGTTTCGCTGAGCGACGATCCGCGCATCAGCAGGCAGATCGATCGCCCCGTCCCCCGCCCTACCCGGCCGCGCAGCTGGTGGAGCTGGGCGAGTCCGAAGCGGTCGGCATGTTCGATCACGATCAGCGTCGCGTTGGGGACGTCGACCCCGACCTCGATCACCGTCGTCGCGACCAGCACCGCCGTGCGCGCGGCGGAAAACTCGGCCATCACCGCGTCCTTCTCGGCGGGTTTCATCCGGCCATGGACCAAAGCCACCTTCTCGCCGAACCGCGCGCGCAGCGTTTCCGCGCGCATTTCGGCAGCAGCGAGGTCGCTCTTCTCGCTTTCCTCGACCAACGGACACACCCAATAGGCTTGGCCACCGTCCGCCAGATGCCGACCGAGCGCGTTGACGACGTCGTCGAGCCGCTCCTCCGAGATCACCCGCGTCTCGATCGGCTGGCGGCCGGGCGGCATCTCGTCGAGCCGGCTAACGTCCATCTCGCCGTACTGCGCGAGCGTCAGCGTGCGCGGGATCGGCGTCGCGGTCATCGCGAGCAGATGCGGCGGGGCGATGCCCTTGGCCTGCAGCGTCATCCGCTGCGCGACGCCGAAACGGTGCTGTTCGTCGACCACCACCAGCGCGAGGTCGCGGTAGCCGACCGCGTCCTGGAAGATCGCGTGCGTGCCGACCAGGATGTCGATCTCGCCCGACGCCAGCCCCATCAATGTCGCCTCGCGCACGCGGCCCTTGTCGCGTCCGGTGAGGACGCCGACGTTGACCGGCAGGCTGCCGAGGAGTTTGCGCAGCGTCTCGTAATGCTGGCGGGCGAGGATCTCGGTGGGCGCGAGCATCGCCGCCTGCGCGCCGGCCTCGACCGCGACCAGCATCGCCATCGCTGCGACCAATGTCTTACCGGACCCGACATCACCCTGTAGCAGCCGCAGCATCGGTGCGGTTTGCGCCAGGTCGCCCTCGATCTCGGCGACGGTACGCGATTGCGCGCCAGTCAGCGTGTAGGGCAGGTCGAGCATCGCGCGCAGCTGACCGTCGCCGTGCAACGCCCTCCCCTTGCGCTTGCGCGTGTCCGCGCGGACCAGCGTCATCGCCAGCTGGTTGGCGAACACCTCGTCATAGGCCAGCCGTTCGCGTGCCTTCGCATCCGCCGGGTCGGCGTGGATGCGGACGAGCGATGCATGCCAGTCCGGCCAATCACGCTTCGCCTTCAACCCGGGTTCGATCCATTCGGGCAGATCGGGGGCGCGCGCGACCGCCTGCGTCGCCAGCGCCGCCAGCTTGCGCGACGTCAGCCCTTCCGACAGCGGGTAGACCGCCTCGCGCTCGGGCAGCGCATCGTCCGCCTCGGCTAGCTCGGGGTGCACGATCTGCAGCTCCTGGCCATATTGGTCGAGCCGGCCGGAGATCCGCTTGGCCTCGCCGATCGGCAGCAGTTTCTTGGCCCAGCCGGAACTGCCACCGAAGAAGACGAGGCTGACATAGTTGCCGTGGACGTCGGTCGCCTGGACCCGCGTTGGGCCCCGCCCCGCGCTGCTGCGATAGTCGCGCGGGGTCAGCGTGATCGTGATCATCCGCCCGGCGTCGCTCGCCATCAGCTCGGTGCGCGGCAGGCGGTCGACATACCCGGTAGGCAGATGGAAGGCGACGTCGACCACGCGCGCGAGCCCTAGCCGGTCGAGCGGCTTGGCGAGCGCGGGGCCGACGCCCTTGAGGACAGTCGATTCGGCGAACAGCGGATTGAGGATTTCGGGTCGCATGACTATCTGCGTCCTATAGCCCAGCCGACGCCACCTTCCAGTGGTCGCCGGCTCTTCGCGTTTGGAGTTCGCATGGATTACGAGACCCGCCTCAAGCGCCTGGGCTTTCGCAGCTCGCACCGCGGCACCCGCGAGGCCGACATGATGATCGGCGGGTTCTTCGCCACCCATGGCCGGGGCTGGACGCCCGAGCAACTCGACTGGTTCGAGGCGCTGATGGAGGAACAGGACGTCGACATCATGGGCTGGGCGATCGGATCGATCCCCTGCCCCCCCGAATGGGAAGGCCCGATGATGCAGGCGATGCGCGATATCGATTACGTGACGGTGGTAAAGTAGCCGCCTAAAGCCGTTCCCCGGCGAAGGCCGGGGCCCAGTTGGGGGGCGTCGATGATTGACGTCCGCACCTAGCTACGACTGCCTTCCCAACTGGGCCCCGGCCTCCGCCGGGGAACGAGAAGAACCTATGCCCGACCTGACGACGATCCTTTCCGCGCAAGCCCCGCTCACCCTGTCCGGCGTGCCGACCGGCTTCCAGCCATCGCTCCTCGCCGACCTCGCCCGCGCCGCGAAGTCCCGCGTGGTGTTCGTCGCGCCCGACGAATCCGCCATGCGCGCGATCGCGTCGACCGCGACGTTCTTCGCGCCTGACCTGGAGATCGTCCAGTTCCCCGCCTGGGACTGCCTGCCCTATGACCGCGCCTCGCCGACGTTGCGGATCATGGCCGAGCGCGTCGCCGCGCTTTACAGGCTACAGGGTAAGCTGAAGGGCCCGCAGCTTCTCCTCACCACAGCCAACGCGGTGACGCAGCGCGTCCTGACGCCGTTCCGCGTCCGCCAGCTCGTCGCGCGGCTGGCGCCCGGCGAGCGGATCGGTCGCGACGCGCTTGCGACGTTGCTGCAGGCGAACGGCTATGTCCGCACTGACACGGTGCACGACCAAGGCGAATATGCGGTGCGCGGCGGCATCGTCGATCTGTTCCCGAGCGGCGAGGAGCAGGCGCTGCGCCTCGACTTCTTCGGCGATGAGATCGAATCGGTCCGCACCTTCGACGCGCAGGACCAGCGCACCACCGGGCGCCTCGACGGTTTCGTCCTGCTGCCCGCGTCCGAAGCATTGCTCGACGAGGAGTCGATCAAGCGGTTCCGTGGCCGTTACCGCGAAACCTTCGGCGCGACCGCGACCGGCGATCCGCTGTACCAGGCGGTGTCCGAAGGTCGCCGCATGGCCGGGATGGAGCATTGGCTGCCGCTGTTCGAGGACAAGATGGCGACGCTGTTCGACCATCTCGGCAGCGACGACGTCGTGGTCCGCGACACCGGCGTCGCGGCGGCGGCGGAGAGCCGGTTCGAATCGGTCGCCGACTATTACGACAACCGCCGCCGCGCCGAGGCGGGGCAACCGGGCAGCTTCCGCCCGCTGAACGCCAAGTCGCTCTACCTCGACGACAAGGAATGGGCCGCCGGGCTTGCGGTGACGGTCGCGCATGTGACGACGCCGTTCCACGAACCCGAGAGCGCGACGGTGCTCGACTTCGGCGTCGATGGCCCGCGCGATTTCGGGCCGGAGCGCGCCGCGCAAAGCAACGTCTATGAATCGGTGGTCGATCACCTGTCGAAGCTGCGGAAGCTCGGCAGGCGGCCGATCCTCGCCAGCTACTCGATCGGCGCGCGGGAGCGGCTCGGCAATCTGCTCGCCGATCACGGGCTGAAGGGCGGCAAGCATGCCGAGAGCTGGCAGGAGGCGCTCGCCGTCGCCGATACCGCCAAGACCGCGGGCGTGGCGCTGGTCGTGCTGCCGCTCGACCACGGCTTCACCGCGCCGGGCGTCGCGATCCTGACCGAACAGGACATGCTCGGCGACCGGCTGGTCCACCGCAAGAAGCGCAAGAAATCGGCGGACGCGTTCCTCGCCGAGCTGGCGACGCTGACGCCGGGCGATCTGGTCGTGCATACCGAGCATGGCATCGGCCGCTATGAGGGGCTGACCTCGATCCCGGTCGGCAAGTCGCCGCACGATTGCGTCGCGCTCAGCTATGCCGGCGGCGACAAGCTCTATGTGCCGGTCGAGAATATCGACGTCCTGTCGCGCTACGGCTCGTCCGAGGAAGGCGCGTCACTCGACAAGCTCGGCGGCGAAGGCTGGCAGCGCCGCAAGTCGAAGATGAAGGAGCGCATCCGCGAGATCGCGGGCGAACTGATCGCGACCGCGGCGGAACGCGCGCTGCATCCCGGCGACGTGCTCGAACCCGATTCGAGCGGCTATCCCAGCTTCGTCGACCGCTTCCCGTACGAGGAGACCGAGGACCAGGACCGCGCGATCGAGGACGTGCTGGGCGACCTCTCCGCGGGCAAGCCGATGGACCGGCTGATCGTCGGCGATGTCGGCTTCGGCAAGACCGAGGTCGCGCTGCGCGCCGCGTTCGTCGCAGCGATGGGCGGCAAGCAGGTCGCCGTCGTCTGTCCGACGACGTTGCTCGCGCGCCAGCATTACAACAACTTCGTGAGCCGGTTCGAAGGCTTTCCGATGAACATGGGGCGCCTGTCGCGGCTCGTCACCGCGGGCGAGGCCAAGGCGACCAAGGAAGGCCTCGCGGCTGGGACGATCGACGTCGTCATCGGCACCCACGCGCTGCTCGCGAAGAACATCGACTTCAAGCGGCTCGGCCTCGTCATCGTCGACGAAGAGCAGCGCTTCGGGGTGACGCACAAGGAGCGGCTGAAGGCGCTGCGCGCGGACGTCCACATGCTCACGCTGACCGCGACGCCGATTCCGCGCACGCTGCAGATGGCGATGTCGGGAATCCGCGAGCTGTCGGTGATCCAGACCCCGCCGGTCGATCGCCTCGCGGTGCGGACCTACATCATGCCGTTCGACCCGGTCGTGCTGCGCGAGGCTCTCCTGCGCGAACATTATCGCGGCGGGCAGAGCTTCGTCGTCACGCCGCGCGTCGCCGACCTGCCCGATATCGAGGATTTCCTGCGCCAGCAGGTGCCAGAGATCCGCTTCGTTGTCGCGCACGGCCAGATGTCGCCGACCGAGGTCGAGGAGCGGATGTCGGCCTTCTACGACAAGAAGTTCGAAGTGCTGGTCTCGACCACGATCATCGAGAGCGGAATCGACATCGCGAGCGCCAACACGATGATCGTCCACCGCGCGGACCGCTTCGGCCTCGCCCAGCTGTACCAGCTGCGCGGGCGGGTGGGTCGATCGAAGACCCGCGCCTATGCCTATCTCGTGACGCCGCCCGAGCGGCAGATGACGGTCACCGCGGAGAAGCGGCTGAAGGTGCTGTCCGATCTCGATTCGCTGGGGGCCGGCTTCCAGCTCGCCAGCCACGATCTCGATATCCGAGGCGCGGGCAACATGCTCGGCGACGAGCAGACCGGGCATATCAAGGAGGTCGGGTTCGAACTCTACCAGGCGATGCTGGAGGAGGCGATTCTGGACGCCAAGTCCGGCGGGTTGGCCTCGACGCGGCCGAAGGATTTCTCGCCGCAGATCACGGTCGACGCGCCGATCCTGATCCCCGAGGAGTATGTCCCCGATCTCGACCTGCGCATGGGGCTGTACCGCCGCCTCAACGAGCTGGAGGAAGGGCGCGAGATCGAGGCGTTCGCCGCCGAGATGATCGACCGGTTCGGCCCCCTGCCCGACGCCACCGACAATCTCATCCGCGTCATCGAGATCAAGCTGAACGCCAAGAAGGCGTGCGTGTCGAAGATCGATGTGGGCCCGAAGGGCGTGCTGGTGTCGTTCCACAACGACACGCCGCCGAACATCGAGAAGCTGCTCGCCTATGTCGAGCGGCTCAACGGGGTCGCGCGGCTCAGGCCCGACAGCAAGCTGGTCCTCCAGCGCGCCTGGGGCGACCCCAAGGCGCGGCTGCACGGCGCGTTGCAGCTGTCGAAGGGGTTGGCGAAGGCGGCGGGGTAGCCCGCCCCAAATTCGTCATCCCAGCGCAGGCTGGGATCTCATGCCGCAGGGGCGCGACAGGAGCCGCAAAAGGCCCCAGCCTGCGCTGGGGTGACGGAATTAGGTAACACCGAGAATCACCGCGCCATCAACTCCACCAGCGCGTCCTCGGCGACCGGCTCCGACAACAAAAAACCCTGATAGATCTCGCACCCGCCCGCCGCGAGCAGCGCCAGTTGCGCGGGCGTCTCCACCCCTTCGGCGATCACCGCCATCCCCAGCGACCGCGCCATCGTGATCGCCGCGGCGACAATGACGCGGTCGCGCGCGCTGCCGTCGATGTCGCGGACCAGCGCCTTGTCGATCTTGACGTAATCGAGTGGCAGCGATTTCAGATAGGCAAGGCTTGAATAGCCGGTCCCGAAATCGTCGATTGCCACCCGGCACCCCGCCCCGCGCAACTCCGCCAGCAGCGCCGACGCCGCGGTGAGGTCTTCGATCAGCCCCGTCTCGGTGATCTCGATGGTCAGCCGCCCGCGCGGGAAACCACTGGCATCGACGCGCGCCAGGAACAGCGCGCCGAACCCCGGCCGCGCGATGTCGGCGGCGGACAGGTTCAGCGAGACTCTCAGCGTGCCCAACACCGCGGGCCACGCCGTCGCGCGCGCGAGCACGAGCTGCTGGATATGATCCGACAATGCCACGCCCAGGTCAGCGCGATCGGCGGCGGCGAACAGCGCGTCGGCACCCAGCGGCCCGAGCTTTTGGTGATTCCACCGCGCCAGCGCCTCGACCCCGGTGACGCGTCCGCTGGCGATCTCGACCTGCGGCTGGAAGCGGATGTCGATCTCGTCTCGCTCGATCGCATGATGCAGGTCGATCGCCAGCGCGTCGAGCGGCACCACGCCGTCGGGCAGCGCGATGTGGAGCATCGCACCGTCGCTCGCCTTGGCCGCGACCAGTGCCTCGCTCGCCCGTCGCAGCAGTGCTGCCGCGTCTTCCCCAGCCTGCGCCTCCGCCACGCCGAACCGGCACCCCAGGATCGCGAGCGCATCCGCCACCGCGAACGGCCGCGCCAGCGCCGCGTCGAGCGCGGTGATCGTCCGCGTCACGGCTGGTCCCGCGGCCTCCGCCACCAGCACGAACTCCGCACCGCCGAGCCGCGCGACCATGCCCGCTGCCCCCAGATGCTCGCACACGACCGCATCCGCGCGCCGGATCGCCGCCTCGATCAGCGCATCGACCGCAGGGCGGCCGTGCGCGGCGTTGACGATATCCAGCCGCGACAGCGCGATCAACACCGCCGCCACCGGACGCCCGTCCGCAAGCCGCTCGGCGATCCAGCGCCGGGCGTCGCCGGCATCGCGGTCGTGCCGCCAGCCGCCGGGCACCACCCGCCGTTCGATCGGCACTCCCGCCGCACGCGCGGCATGTCGTCCGGCGAAGCGCAGCGCCTGGACCAGCTCGCCGTCGCCGATCGGATCCAGCAGGAACTGCGTCGCGCCCAGTTCGAAGAATTCGCCGAGCGCATCGGCATCGACCTCCGACACCAGCACGACCAGCGCATCGCCGTTCGCCGCGACCGGCCCGCCGAGCGCCTGCGTCGCCGCCAGCCCCAGGTCCAGGGCGCCGCGCGCGTCGACGACGGCGACCGCCGCGCCGCTCGCCAGATAGGCCGCAGCGACGTCATCCTCGGTCTCGCGAACGTCCGCCTGCCACCCGGCGCCCGCCGCTAGATCGGCAATGGTGTCGCGATTGCGGAACGATACCGCGAACAGCGACGTTGCCTTAGGCATGTCTACACACTCGATCGCACCGTCTTCCATCGGTGCGAGCCTAGCCGCGGCATCGGCCTCCGCCAATGCAGGAACGCACTTGTTCGATCCCTCAGCGCAGCTTAGCTCCGATACCATGAACACCGCCCCCGCCACGCTCGCCACGCCGATGGTGGACACGCATGGCCGGACCATTCGCTATCTGCGAATTTCGGTGACCGATCGCTGCGATCTGCGGTGCCGATATTGCATGTCCGAAAAGATGACGTTCCTGCCCAAATCCAAGCTCATGAGCCTGGAAGAGATCGCGGTCGTCTCCGAACGCTTCATCGCCCGCGGCGTGACCAAGATCCGCCTGTCGGGCGGCGAGCCCTTGGTGCGCCGCGATGTCGGCGAGCTCGTCCAGCGGCTCGGGCGCCACGTCGGCGCTGGCCTCGAAGAACTGACGATGACCACCAACGGCACGCGTCTCGCCGAGCATGCCGACCAACTGGTCGATGCGGGTATCCGCCGCGTCAACGTCAGCATCGACAGCCGCGACCCCGACCGGTTCCGCTACATCACCCGCCACGGCGACGTCTCGCAGGTGCTTGCCGGGATCATGGCGGGCCGCGACGCCGGCCTCGCGATCAAGATCAACATGGTCGCGCTCAAAGGCTTCAACGAGGACGAGATCGCACCGATGCTCGCCTGGTGCCGCGACGAAGGCTTCGACCTGTCGTTGATCGAGACGATGCCACTCGGCGCGGTCGACGAGGATCGGACCGACCGTTTCCTGCCGCTGACCAAGGTGTTCGAAGACCTCGGCACCCAATTCACGCTGACCCGTGATGCGCGGACCACCGGCGGTCCGGCGCGCTACTGGTCGGTCGATGGCGGCCCGACGCGGCTCGGGCTGATCTCGCCGCTCACCGCCAATTTCTGCGACGGCTGCAATCGTGTACGGCTGACGACCGAGGGGAAGCTGTACATGTGTCTGGGCCATGACGACCAGGTCGACCTGAAGGCGGCGCTGCGCGACGGCGGTATCCCCGGTCTCGACGCCGCGATCGACGCCGGGCTGTACGCCAAGCCCAAGCGCCACGACTTCCAGATCGGTACGCCCGCAGTCGCGCGCCACATGAGCGTCACCGGCGGATGACGACCTATCTGCGGCGGGCGCTGGTGGCGTCGTCGGCCCCGGCCGCGCATGCGGCGCAGACAGAGCTTGCCGATATGGGCGAGTGGGTCAGCGTCGAGGAGGCCGACGTCATCATCGCACTCGGCGGCGACGGCTTCATGCTGCAGACGCTCCACGCGATGCTGGCCCGTCGCCAGCCCGTCGTGCCGGTGTTCGGCATGAACCTCGGCACCGTCGGCTTCCTGATGAACGAATGGCGCCACCACGGGCTCGAGGGGCGGCTGGAGCGCGCGAAATCGTTCAAGGTCGTGCCGCTCAGCATGACCGCGGTCGGCGTCGATGGCCGCACCTACACGCTGCCCGCGATCAACGAGGTCTCGTTGCTGCGCGAAACCCGCCAGACCGCGAAGCTCGAGGTGACGGTCAACGACCGCATCGTACTGCCCGAACTCGCCTGCGACGGCATTCTCGCCGCCACCCCGGCCGGCTCGACCGCGTACAACCTGTCGGCGCAGGGGCCGATCCTGCCGCTCGGTTCGGGGATGATCGCGCTGACCCCGATCAGCCCGTTCCGTCCGCGGCGCTGGCGCGGCGCGATCCTCCCCGACAAGGCGCGGATCGGCATCCGCGTGCTCGACGCCGGCAAGCGGCCTGTCTCCGCGGTCGCCGACCAGCGCGAGATCCGCGACGTTGCGCAAGTCGACATCTGCATGGACCGCACCCGCGAGCTGACCCTGTTGTTCGACCCCGAACACGCGCTCGACGACCGGATCACGATGGAACAGTTCGTGGCGTGAGCCGCGCGAACGATGTTTTTGGGGAAACCCGCTTGCATCCTCCGGTCGGCCAGTTATAGAGCCGCCTCCGGCAACGGTCCCTGATAGCTCAGCGGTAGAGCTCTCGACTGTTAATCGAGTGGCCGTAGGTTCGAATCCTACTCAGGGAGCCAGTTGCCGGAGAGTTGCAGTGCCCATATGGCACGCCAGGCAGGCACAGCCGCCGACATTACCACGCAAACGCGAACAGCCCGATCAGCGCAGACCCATGTCGCGCTTCTCGGTCATTGTCTCGTCTTGGAAAGTAAGGCGCGGTCGCTGTCACGACCGCGCCTGTTCGTTCAGCGAAATTTGCCGCTCAGCTGTACGCCGATGACGCGCGGTTCGTTGAACACTGCGGCCATGTAGTTCTCGATCACACCCTTCAGGTTCTTCTCGTTGGTGATGTTGCGTGCGAACACCGACAGTTCGTAGGAATCGTCCGGTGCTGCGTAACCGACCTTCAAGCCGCCTTCGAAGTTGCCGTTCGCGGTGAACTCCTTGGTCTTGTACAGCACGAACTGCGTGTAGCCCTGGATGTTGAAGTCGCCTGCGATGAAGACGTTGCCGCCATTGCCGATCGGCTGGTCGTAGCGCGCGGTGATATCGACATTGTACTCGGGCGCGTTGGGCAGCGGGTTGCCGTTGATCTGCGCCAGCACCGCGGGCGACCCGAAGATCGTCCGGTTGATCGTCGGATCCTCGACCGTGCAGACCACCACGCCGTTGAGCGCGCAGACCTGCGCATAGACGCGCGTGTCCTTGATCTCGCTGTGGAGCAGGCTGAGACCCAGCCCCAGCGTCAGGTTACGCGTCGGGCGCCAGTTCGCCTCGCCCTCGAAGCCGTACGCATCCGCCTTGTCGGCGTTGAACAGCACGCCGTTGCCGTTGGCATCGTTGCCGTTCAGCTGAATGTCGCTGACCCGGTAGCCGAAGATCGTGCCGTTGAGCGTCAGCGTGTCGTCGAGCAGCTTGGTCTTGATGCCCGTCTCCCACGACAGGATCGTTTCCGACTTCGCGGTGGTGAAGTCCGAGTTGAAAACCGCCGAGCGCCCCTGGATCGTCGGCCCGCGGAAGCCGCGCGCGACGCGGCTGTACAGGTTGACGTTCGGGCTTGCCTCATAAGCGATGCTGACGTCCCAGCTCGGCTGGGTGTCCTTCAGCGTCACGTCGCGGCGGCCGCTTGCGGGATATTGGTTGACGCCCAACGCGGTTGCCGAGGTCTTGAGCAGCTGGGTGCGCTTCTTGTCCTCGGTGATGCGGCCGCCCGCGGTGACCGTCAGCCGGTCGTCCAGCTTGTAGCTGGCCTGACCGAAGCCCGCCCAGGACGTGTTGACGTTGTGCAGCCGCACCCAGTTGTTCGGGTTCGGCCCGGTGCCGTTGAGGTCGGGACGAACCAGGAAATAGCCGCGCTGATAGAAATCGGTGATGTCGCGGCTGTCGAAATACATCCCGCCGACCTGCCAGTTGAAACGGTCGCCGCCGGGGCTGGCGAGCCGCACTTCCTGCGTCCACTGATCGAGATCGCGGATCTGGCCCTGGCTCTCACCGTAAGACGGCCGACCCGGGAAGTTCGCCGCCGCGCCGCCATCGGTATCGCCGCGGCTGAAGCCCGAGGTGGTCTCGTACGCGGTGATCGAGGTCAGCACCGCTCCCCCGAAGTCATACGATGCCCGCGCCGACCCGCCATAGGTGTTGTAGCTCTGCGGGTTGTCGTTACCCTCGTCGAGCGACACCGACCCGCGCGGCTCGTTCTTGACATTGTTCGAGCCCTTCACGAGCGCGCCGCGGTGGAACAGCGTTGAGGTGCCGTCATACCAGCGCGCATGCCCCGACAGGTCGACCGAGAATTTGTCGCCCGGCGTGAACAGCAGCTGCCCGCGAACGTTGCGGTCGTCGAAGCCGCCCATCGCGTTCTTGCGCGGCGTCTGGGTGTTGTCGGCGCTGAGCGGGCCGTTGTAGCGGTTGTCGACGAAGTTCGCGCGGTGCTGGACCAAAGTCGAGATGCGGAATGCGAGCAGGTCCTTGATCAGCGGCCCGCCGAAGCCGGTGTCGAGGTTGGTCGTGTAGTTGGTCCCGACCGACATCGTCGCCCGGCCCTGGAAGGTCTGGGTCGGCTTGTAGGTATCGAACTTGATGATGCCCGCGGTCGTGTTGCGCCCGAACAGCGATCCCTGCGGACCGCGCAGCACCTCGACCTGCTGGACGTCGTAGACCGGGTTCGACTTCAGCACGACATGCTCGAGGACGACGTCGTCCTGGATGATCGACACCGGCTGCGACGCGCCGAGGTAGAAATCGATGTTGCCGAGCCCGCGGATGTAGAAGCGCGGGAATATCCGGCCGGTCGTCGTCTCGACATACAGGCCGGGCACGCGACCCGACAGCGACAGCAGCGTATCATCGCCGCCTGCGGTGTAATCGCGCAGCTGGTCGCCCGCGATCACGCCGACCGATACCGGCACCTTCTGGAGGTTCTCCGACCGACGCTCGGCGGTGACGACGATGTCGCCGACACCGTCTTCGGCGGTCGAAGCCTGGCCCGCGTCAGTCTGGGCGGCGGTATCCTGCGCGTGCGCGGCGCCGGACAGCGCCAACGCAGTCAGCGCGCCGGTCAACAGGAAGCTGGTCCGCAAGGCGGCGAGTTTGGTCACGAAATTCCCCTTCGATTTGGTCGCGGGGCGCCCCTGCTCCGTCTACGTCGTTCGATCGCGCGACGGTACGCTACCCCGGCCGCGCGAGTAGAGCGCTATTGTGACAGGTTCGCGGCAGCACCGAAGGAGCACTTTTCGTGGCGCCTCACACTCGCGGCAATTTCACCCGCCGCAGTGTGGCGATGACGTCGCGGGCACCAGGCGGGGCGACCTGCACGAACAGGTCGAACAGGTCCTCGTCCGCCAGGTCGTCGATCGCGGTGCCGATCGGCAAGGCGATCGCCTGCCGACTCCGCGCCCCGGGCTGCGCTTCGAGCACGATCGTTCGCCAGGCCATCCCGACCGGAGCCGGCCCCGTGACGTCGTCGAACTCACCGGGCACCATGTTGCGGATCCGCAGACGCCGGTCGGCGTGGCTGCCGAACCAGGCAGCGTCGCCAGCCGTGGCGATCTGCGTCGCCTGCGTTCGCGATACCGGCCGCTGTTCGTTGATCATGTCCGTTCCTCCGCGCGCCGAACCCAGATCGCCGCCCCGCCCGCGCATAGCGGAACGTGGGGATGAGCACAGGTCAGGAAAAATATTGTCGGGCCCAGCGCCACCGAGAGAACAGATCGCACAATTGACGGGTCGCGATCGGTCTAATGCTATCTCAACGCACGACGAAAGACGTTGTGGTGATGTGGTAAACGGTCTGAACCACGCCGACCGGAAGCGTCGCTTCGCCGTCTTCCTTCTTGCTGGCGACCAACAGATATCGACCGCGCGCGGCGGGACGCGCATCGACCATTCCCGCAGCGTCCGTCTTCAGGACGGTCTTGGACCGATCGGGTGCGAACACTGTCACTTCGACACCAGCCACCGGGGTGTTCTCGCGCAGAAGGGCGAAGCGCGATCCGTTGGCAGTCAGGGGAACCAGTTCGAACGCCAGCTTGGCCACGGCCTCGGCGCGCCCGGCGCGGGCGTAATAGACGACAGCCTCCTTCTGGCCGTCCTTCCCCCAGGGCGCGAAGACCGTATCGTCCCACGCGCGAACGTCGCCGGGTGGCACCTTGGCCTCGAGAAACCCGGTGCGGCGCACGAGCACCGCGTTGGGATGCGATAGCAAATGTGGCGCTTTCAACTTTGCGAATTCGGGGTCGCCACCGGGCGGCATCGGCTCACCCGGCTCTCCCAAATAGATCCGCGCAGCGCCCACTCCATCGCGTTCGATCCAAATCTCATGCCCCTGCGCGGCTACCGGCAGGCAGAATAAAAGGGCGGATAGAGCAATGCGCATCGGCGACGTCCTCGGAATGATGCTCCATCATACCGCACGCGCTATTATGAACAATCCGTCATGTTCGCCCGAACCGAAACACGCCCCCTGCGATCAAGGCTCCTCGATGCGCCGGTCGATTGGCTGCTGCCGTCGGAATCCCAATCAACAAGTACCCTAAACTAAGAGCCTTCGATCGCTTGGCGCCGTGTGCAACACCTCATCAACGATCAAGTAGGAGACGATAGCCAATTCCGAGTTCATTCGCGATCACGGTTCCAACTCCGGATGTACCCTCGAGTTTCAACCGGAGATTGCGGACGACGATTCGCAGATACTCGACGCGCTTTTCCTGTTCGGTCGGCCAGGCGACATCCATGATCCGCTGGTGGGTGATCACCTTGCCGGGCGCCGTCGCCAGGGTAGCCAGCACGTCGTATTCCTTGCGCGTGAGATGCGTTTCCTCGCCGTTCCTACGGACGACGCGATGTTCGAAATCGATCTCGATGTCGCCCGACCGAAGGATCGTCGGCATGGCGGGCGTTGCGCCCCGATTGCGCAGCGCGACCCGCAGTCTCGCTAAAATCTCTTCGGAATCAAATGGCTTGGTAATGTAATCGTCAGCGCCCAGGTCGAGCGCCGCAACCTTTTGGTCGGTCGCCTCACGCGCGGACACGACCAGGATGATGGGGTCTCCCAGCCGCTTCAGCAGCCCGACGAGTTCCAGGCCGTCCCGGTCGGGCAAACCCAGGTCCAGCAGTATCGCGGTGGGATGGAGCGTCCCGGCAGCGGCCAGGGCATCGGCGCCATTCGCGGCTTCGCTGACGGTGTAGCCGGCGCGCTCCAGCGTATTGCGCAACAGACGTCGGATATAGAGCTCGTCGTCCACGATGAGCACGGTCAGCCCGTTCACAGGATCATTCCTCCGTCGCTGTCGCGAACCACGAGAGTCTTGGGAAAGCACAGGCTGAATCGCGCGCCGCGGACGTCGTCGTCGCGATTGGCCGCTTCCACGGTCATGCCCATGGCCTCAGCAAACGCCTTCACGATCGCAAGGCCAAGGCCCGTCCCGCCCATCGCCCGGTCCGATCCCTCCAGCCGGCGGAAGGTTTCGAAGACCTCCTTTTCCCGGCCGGGCGGCAGGCCCAGCCCCTGATCGATCACCGACAAGGTCAGCACGTCGTAGCGGTGTTCGCCGCGGATGATGACCGGCGTACCCGGGTCGGCGTAGCGCCCGGCATTGTCGAGCAGATTGAGCAGACAGTGATGCAGCAATTGCGGATCGACGTTGACCAGCGGCAGGTTGGGCGGGACCTCCAACATGATCGCATGCCCTTCGAGGACGCGCTTGGTATCGTGCACCGCGCTGGCCACCGCATCGGTCAGATCGGTCGCTTCGACGCGCAGGCGCAACGCGCCCGCCTCGACACGGGCCATGTCGAGCAGGTTGCCGACGAAGCGATTGAGCCGTGCCGCCTCGTTCTCGATCGTCGCGATCAACTCGGGCGTCGCACCGCGGTGGAGTTCGGCAGCGGCGGCGATCACCGAGGTCAGCGGCGTGCGCAGGTCGTGGCTGACCGACGACAGCAATGCCGCACGCAACCGATCGCGCTCGCGGACCGCGTCGACATCGCGCATCTCGCCTTCGAGCCGCGCGCGTTCGAGTACCAGCGAGGCTTGGTCGACCAGGCTCATCAGCAGCGGCAACTGGTCCGACCGTACCGGATCGCCCCCCGCCTCGCGCGCCAGCCCGAGCACCGCCAGCGTCCGCTCGCCTGCGCGCAACGGCTGGAAGAACCATTCCGACGCTGCCAGCGTGCTCGATCCGCGACCCGCGGGCGTGCCGGTGTCGTACGCCCATTGCGCGGCGGCCATCTCCATCGTCTCTAGCCGATAGTCCACGCCATTGGCCGCCTGCACCGTCAGCCCGGTATCCTCCGCGACCAGCGTCACCGCGCGCACGCCGAACAGTCGCCCGACCTCTTCGCAGATCGCGCGCGCGAGCGCGGCCGGTTCGTTGAGCGACGTCAGCTGGCGCAGAAAGCCCGCGAGCGCCGCGTTGGTCCGCGCGCTCGCAGCGGCGATATCGGCCTGCGCGCGGACCCGCGAGGTGAGCTGGCTGGTGACGAACGCGATGCCGAGCAGCACGAGGATCGAGATCACGTTCTCGGGATTGTTGATCGTCAGCGTGCCGGTCGGCGGCAGGAAGAAGAAATTGTACGCCACCGACGAGGCCACGCCTGCAAACAGCCCGGTGCGCAGGCCGAACAGGCTCGCCGCGGCCATCACCGGCAACAGATACAGCAGCGCGACATTGCCGAGGTTGAGCACGTGGAACAGCGTGCTGGCGACACCCGTGACGCCGGCCACCATCGCCGTCGTCCAGGCGTAGCCAGCCTTGCTGCCCCAGCCACCGGTGCGCCTGCCCGCGGTCGGCGCGGCGGCGCCGGTCTCCGTCGGCAGGACGTGGACCGCGACCCCCGGTGTCTCGCGGACGATCCGATCGACCACCGAGCCGTGGCGCAGTTCGAACCAGCGCGAGCGGGTCGACTTACCGACCACCAGCTGGGTCGCGCGGGCTTCGGTCGCGAAGGTCTTCAGGCCGTCGACCACCGATGCCGCCGGCACGGTCGCGACCGCCCCGCCGAGCTGCGTCGCCAGGTTGAAGACCGCGGCAAGGCTGCGATGCTCCGCCTCGCCGAAGGTCTGCGCGCGCGGTGTCTCGATGTACACTGCGGTCCAGGGCGCGTGCATCGCGTCGCCGATCCGCTTGGTCGCGCGGACCAGCCCCGGCGCGGCGGGCAGTTCGCTGATCGCGACGACGATGCGCTCGCCCCCTGCCCAGGTGCCGCCGACGCCCAGCGCGCGGACATGGTCGAGCATCTGTGCATCGACCGCCTGCGCGGCGCGACGCAACGCGAGTTCGCGCAGCGCCGACAGGTTCGACTTGGAGAAGAAGTGCGACAGCGCGCGCGTCGCCTCCTGCGGCAGATAGACCTTGCCCGCCTTCAGCCGCTCGATCAGTTCATCCGGCGGGATGTCGACGACCTCGATCTCGGCCGCCTCGAGGATGCTGTCGGGCACCGTCTCGCGCACGCGGACGCGGGTGAACGAGGCGACGACGTCGTTCAGGCTTTCGATGTGCTGGATGTTGATCGTCGAATAGACGTCGATCCCGGCCGCCAGCAGCTCCTCGACATCCTGATAGCGTTTGGGATGGCGGCTGCCCGGCGCGTTAGTATGCGCAAGCTCATCGACCAGCACGAGCCGGGGACTGCGTTCCAGGATGGCATCGAGGTCCATCTCGTCGATCGTGTGGCCTTCATATGCGACGCCGCGACGAGGGACGATCTCGTGCCCGCGGGTCAGCGCCTCTGTCTCGGCGCGGCCGTGCGTCTCGACCACGCCGACCACCACGTCGACGCCCGCGCGCCGTCGCTCGGCGCCTTCGGAGAGCATTTCATAGGTCTTGCCGACGCCGGGTGCCGCGCCGAGGAAGATCTTCAAACGGCCAAGGCCCTCCTGCGACGCCTGTCGCAGAAGGGCCTCGGGAGATGGTCTGGCCGCCGTCTCGCTCAACGCGCGGTGCCGCTCGCGTCGAGCGCGCGGTTGAGCGCGAGGACGTTGACGTGCGGCTCGCCGAGGATGCCGAACAGCGCGGTTTCGGTGTTGGCGGTGACCAGCGCGCGGACGCGCTCGACCGGCAGCCCACGGACCCGTGCGACGCGCGCCGCCTGCAGCATCGCGGTGTCGGGCGAGATATCGGGGTCGAGGCCCGAGCCCGATGCGGTCACCATGTCGGCGGGGAGCGGCCCGGCATTGCCCCCGGCGCGCTGTTTGGCGACGTCGGGCTTGATCCGGTCGACCAGCGCCTGGCTGGTCGGCCCGAGATTGGAGCCCGACGAGGCGAGGCCGTCATAGCCCTTGCCGGCAGCCGACGGCCGGGTCTGGAAATAGCGGTCGCTGGTGAAGGCCTGGCCGACCACGGTCGAGCCGACGACCTTGCCGCCGGCCGTGACCAGGCTGCCGTTCGCCTGGGAGGGGAAGATCGCCTGTCCGATACCGGTCATGGCGAGGGGATAGACGATCCCGAGCAGGATCGCGAACAGGATCGTGAGGACGAACGCCGGGCGAAGGGCGGAGGTGAAGTCGGATGTCATCGAAGAATCCTCGAATTTTTAGAAAAACGCAGTCGCAACGTACCCGTCACCCCGGACTTGTTCCGGGGTCCATCGTGCCGCAAACTCAAAGGCCTGAGAGTTCGCGGCACCATGGATGCCGGACCAAGTCCGGCATGACGGAGTCCATCGTGCCGCAAACTCAAAGGCCTGAGAGTTCGCGGCACCATGGATGCCGGACCAAGTCCGGCATGACGGAGCGGTTTTGGGTTCACGCGAGCCCCAACCCACCGACCAGCAAGTCAATGAGCTTGATCCCGACGAACGGCGCGAGCAGCCCGCCGAGGCCGTACACCGCCAGGTTGCGCGCGAGCAGCGGCCCTGCGGCCATCGGCTTGTACGCCACGCCCTTCAGCGCCAGCGGCACCAGCATCGGGATGATCACCGCGTTGAAGATGATCGCCGACAGGATCGCCGATTCCGGCGACCCCAGTCGCATCACGTTCAGCACGCCGAGCCCCGGATAGAGCACGACGAACATCGCCGGGATGATCGCGAAGTACTTGGCGACGTCGTTGGCGACCGAGAAGGTCGTCAGCGCCCCGCGGGTCATCAGCAACTGCTTGCCCAGACCCACGACCTCGATCAGCTTGGTCGGATCGCTGTCGAGATCGACCATGTTGCCCGCCTCGCGCGCCGCCTGCGTACCCGTGTTCATTGCCACGCCGACGTCTGCCTGTGCGAGCGCGGGCGCGTCGTTGGTGCCGTCGCCGCACATCGCGACCAGTCGCCCGCCCTGCTGTTCCTTGCGGATCAGCACCAGCTTGTCCTCGGGCGTTGCCTGCGCGAGGAAGTCGTCGACGCCGGCTTCCGCCGCGATCGCGGCGGCGGTGAGCGGGTTGTCGCCGGTGATCATCACCGTGCGGATGCCCATCGTGCGCAGCTCGCCGAAGCGTTCGCGGATGCCCGCCTTGACCACGTCCTTCAGGAAGATCGCGCCGAGCAGCCGGCCGTTGAGTGCGACTGCGAGCGGCGTGCCGCCCGCACGCGCGATCTCGTCGGTGATGCGGCGCAGTTCGGTCGCCGCCGCGGTCTGGCCCGCCCCGGGGTTCGCCTTGAGGATCGAATCGACCGCGCCCTTCTGGATCAGCGCGCCATCGACCTTCACGCCCGAGATACGGGTCTGCGCGGTGAAGGGGATGATCTCGGCGCCGACCGGCAGCGCCGTCGTGGTGACGCCGAACTTCTCGCGCGCCAGTACGACGATCGAGCGGCCTTCAGGGGTTTCGTCGGCGAGGCTGGCGAGGCTGGCGGCTTCGGCCAGTTCCTGCTGGCTGACGCCGCCGACGCTGCGGAATTCGCTCGCCTGGCGGTCGCCGATCGTGATCGTGCCGGTCTTGTCGAGCAGCAGGACGTCGATGTCGCCCGCGGCTTCGACCGCACGGCCCGACTTGGCGAGCACGTTGAAGCGCACCAGCCGGTCCATCCCTGCAATGCCGATCGCCGACAGCAACGCCGCGATCGTGGTCGGGATCAGCGTGATCAGCAGCGCGGCGAGTATCGGGATCGGCACCTTGCCGCCGGCATAGGCCGCAAAGCCCGGGATCGTGCCGACCGCGATCAGGAAGATGATCGTCAGCCCGACGAGCAACAGCGTCAGCGCGATCTCGTTCGGCGTCTTCTGCCGCTCGGCGCCCTCGACCAGTGCGATCATGCGGTCGAGGAACCCCTCGCCCGGATTGACCGACACGCGCACGCGGATTTCGTCGGAGATGACGCGCGTCCCCGCGGTCACCGCCGAGCGATCGCCGCCCGCCTCGCGGATCACCGGCGCGCTCTCGCCGGTGATCGCCGCCTCGTTGACCGACGCGACCCCCGCGACGACGTCGCCGTCCGAGGGGATCAGGTCGCCGGTCTCGACCAGGACGATGTCGCCGACCGTCAGACGGCTGGACGGGACCAGTTCCCAGGTCTTGCCGACCCCGGTCAGCAGCTTGGCGCGGAGTTCGGCCTTGGTATCGCGCAGCGACGCGGCCTGCGCCTTGCCGCGGCCTTCGGCCAGCGCCTCGGCGAAGGTGCCGAACAGCACGGTCAGCCATAGCCAGACGACGAGCTGAAGCTTGAAGCCGGTGCTGAGCCCGTCCTGCCCGATGACGAGCAGCACGGTCATCAGCGCGGCGACGACGGCGGTGACGAACATCACCGGGTTGCGGATCAGCTGCCGCGGATCGAGTTTGCGGAAGGCGTCGCCGATCGCAGGTGCGATCAGCTCGGCCGTGAACAGCGACTTGGTAGGGGTGCGTGCCATTTTGGCCAATCCCGTCAGAAGGTTTTGCCGCTGATCATCGCGAGATGATCGGCGATGGGGCCGAGCGCGAGGCTCGGCAGGAAGGTGAGACCACCCAGGATCGCGATGATCCCGATCAGCAGGCCGACCCACAGCACGCCCGTCGTCGGGAACGACCCCGCGCTTTCCGGCGTGTACTTTTTGGCGGCGAGCGACCCGGCGATCGCCAGCATCGGCACGATCACGAAGAACCGCCCCAGCCACATCGCGACACCCAGCAACCCGTCATAATAGGGCGTCGCCGCGGTGAGACCGGCAAAGGCCGAGCCATTGTTGCCGACGCCGCTGGTGAAGGCGTAGAGGATCTCGGTGAAGCCATGCGGTCCCTTGTTGAGCGGCCCGGCCAGCCCCGCGGGCAGCACGGCACTGATCGCGGTGAAGCCCAGAATGACCAGCGGCAGGATCGCGATCGCGAGCACCGCCAGCTTCACTTCGCGGGATTCGATCTTCTTGCCGACATATTCCGGCGTGCGCCCGACCATCAGGCCCGCGACGAACACCGCGAGGATGGCGAACAGCAGGAAGCCGTAGATGCCCGCACCGACGCCGCCGATCACGACCTCGCCGAGCTGCATGTTGATCAACGGGACCATGCCGCCGAGTGCGGTGAAGCTGTCGTGCATCGCGTTGACCGCGCCGCACGATGCGGCGGTGGTGACGACGGCGAACAGCGACGACGCGGCGATCCCGAAGCGGACCTCCTTGCCCTCCATGTTGCCGCCCGCGACACCCAGCTGGTGGACGATCGGGTTGCCGGCCGCCTCCTGCCAATAGGTGACAGTGACGCCCGCCAGGAACAGCACGAGCATCGCCGACAGGATCGCCCAGCCCTGCCGGGTGTTGCCGACCGCCTTGCCGAACGTCCAGGTCAGGCCGAAGCCGATGACGAAGATCGACAGCATCTGCACCAGATTGGTGAGCGCGGTCGGGTTCTCGAACGGGTGCGCCGAGTTGGCGTTGAAGAAGCCGCCACCATTGGTGCCGAGCATCTTGACCGCTTCCTGGCTGGCGACCGGGCCGAGCGCGAGCGTCTGCTTGACGCCTTCGAGCGTGGCGACGTCGACCGTGCCCGCGAGCGTCTGCGGCACGCCGCTGGCGATCAGGAACAGCGTGTAGACGACGCAGATCGGCAGCAGCAGGTACAGCGTGACGCGCGTCGCATCCGCCCAGAAATTGCCGATCGTGGTCGCGGAGCGCCGCGCGAAGCCGCGGAACAACGCGAAGGCGAGCGCGATGCCGGTCGCGGCCGACAGGAAATTGTGGATCGTCAGGCCGAACATCTGGCTGAGGTTCGACATGGTGGATTCGCCACCATAACTCTGCCAGTTGGTGTTCGTCGTGAAGCTGACCGCGGTGTTGAACGCGAGATGCTCGGGCAGCCCCGGCAGCCCCTGCGGATTGCCCGGCAGCACGCCTTGCAGGCGCAGCACCGCATAGGTCAGCGCCATCAGCATGGCGTTGAACAGCAGCATGTGCAGCGCGTAACGGCGCCAGCCCTGCTCCTTGGCCGGGTCGATACCCGCAAGCTTGTAGAATCCGCGCTCGACGGGGCCGAGCACGACGTGCAGCGGCGTACGCCGGCCTTCGTAGAGGGCGAATAGCCACAGGCCGACGGGCTTGGTCAGCGCCAGCAGGATGCCGACGAAGCCCAGGATCAGGATCCATCCCTGGATAGTCATGACGACGCGCTCCTAAAAGCGTTCGGGGCGGATGAGCACCGCCACGAGATAAATCAGCAGCCCGAGCGCGACGATCGCGGCGAGCCAGAGGTCGAGATTCATGATGTCGTCCTTGGCTTCAGGCGTTGTCGCACAGGCGGACATAGGCGAGCGTCGCCGCCACCAGCCCGACCATCACGGCTATCCAGAGTAGATCCTGCATCGGATGATCCTTTTCAGAAGGCGGCGGTGAACGAGGCGACGATGGTGCCGTCGGCGATCGACCCGCTGCCGTCCTGGCCGCGGCTGAAGCTCGGCTGGAGGTAGGCGGCACGGCGGCGCGTGATGTCGGTGTCGACATAGCTTACGTTGAGCGTCAGGTTCTTGTACGTGGCGTCCGCGCCGAGCGACCAATCCCAGTATTCGCCGGTCGGTGCCGCGCTGGTCGCGTTGGGGCCGAGGCCGTCATTGCCCCAGCTATGCCCGATATGCGCCTTGGCGGTCAGCGGCGTGCCGGCAACCGCGACCGCGCCGTCACCGGTGAGGTAGAGATTGTCCTCCTTGTCGCCCGCATCGGTATAGACGCCGGCGGCGGCATCGGCGCCGGTACGATACCATTTGCCCAGCGCCTGCTGCGGCGGCGCGTAGAACACGCTGGCGGTCAGCGTCGCCGGCCCCGTGGTGCCGCTGAGCTTCGCGTACCCTTCCGCATAGTCGGTCTTCGACGCGCCGCTTGGATACATGTACCAGGTCAGCCCGACGTCGAGCGTCGCGTTGTCGGCAAGCTTGTGCTTGTAGCCGCCGATCAGGTCGAGCTCCATGTTCGAGCCGCCGAACGTGCCCCAGCCCGACAGGTTCGAGCCCCAGGCGCCGACATAGACACCGCTCTGGTGCGCGACCGTCAGGCCACCCTGGATCGCGCCGCCCTTGTCGGACTGCGACACGCCGCGCAGGCGATAATCGGTGGCAATCGTGGCCGAGCCGCTGATCGTGATCGGCGAAGGCGGCGCGGTATCGGCCGCGTCCTGCGCCAAGGCCGGCGTCGCGGTTGCGGCCAGAACGCCAAGCGCCGCAACAAGTCGAAGATCGTACATATGTGTCCCCATAGGCACGCGATCTTCGCCGACCGTCTTTGATCAGCGAACCCGCGAGGACACCCAATTAGGCCTTGGTCGCATAGCAATTCGAGATCGATTTCGGGGTTTCGCATATGTTTGGCGTAGTATTTCGCGCATTAAAGACCGCAATCGCCCCCTGCGTCGCGCAACGGCAGATGCCGCCGGTATTTCAGCCCGGGCTAACTGACAGCGACGAGCTCGGCCCGATCTTTTGCCAGGGGTTGGCGTAACGCCCGAGCGGAATGCTGAGATAACCGAGTTTGTACGCGGTGACCGAGCGCAGACAAATGAATTGCCTATCTGCTGCGTCGGACGACAAGCCAATATGGGTCGAATGCTGACAGGTATGTTGGGGTACAGCCAAGATGACGATCGCTTGCGACCTCTTGGCGCACTGAACCGTACACACGGGGACCGCCGATCCAGACGTGGCTTGTTCGATCAAACACAACGATACGCTTAGGCGAACGACGGTTTCCATCGGGGTCGAGGGCGCTGGCCGCCAAGCCTGGTCGGGTCGACAGGACAGTCATCGCTGCGGTGCGCGTGATGTGCTTCGACGCTTGCACCATCGGTTGCGCCCGGCGCCGCTGTCCGCGCCTAGGCGGCGGTGACCTTGCCGCATCACGACCGCTCTCCGTCGTCGGAGGTCTCGTTATCTCCTTCCGTCTCAGGGTCTTTTCCGCCGCCGTCGATCACGATGCGGAACGTCACTGTCGGCGGCTCTTCAGCTGGCCCAAGACCAGTCGCGTGGCAGGCGCAACGGATCGAGTAATAGCCGTCGGGCATGCGCATGAGCCGGGCATCGGCACCGCAGAGCTCGCAACTGCGTTCCGATTTGGCGCGGGCGGCATCGAAGATCGCATGGGCCTCGGCGCTGCCGCTACCGATATGGATGCGCAGGCTGCCGAACTTCTCCTTGGCCTGGCTGATCCGGATCGTCGGATCGATCGCATGCAGCCGCTCGACCGTATCCTGCAGCGTCGGCCGCCATCCCGCAGGAACGGCGGCCAGCCACGTCAGGTTGTAGGTCATGGTCATCATGTTTTCCGTCTGGTTCATCGCGGGACCGGTTACGCAGCGAGCGGGTAGGTGTTGATCACCGCACGGCCACCGAGCTGCACGCCGGTCGCGACGAGCTTCGCCAGTTGAGCCGTGGCCCGGGCGATGCCGTCATCGACGTGCAGGTGATCGACCACAGGGCGTCTGCCTCCCAGTCGGCGTCCGCAGGTTTGCTCGGCTGGAGCTTGGCACGCGCCAGGTCGGCTGCCCGGCACGCTCTGTTCCTCGCACCAGTCGAGCAGCGGCGGCGTCAAGGCCAGATCGCTGCGCCACACGCTCGAACGAAAATTGATGTCGCTTTCCCAGGCGCCCTTGAGGCGCACGAGGTGGCCCGAATTGCCAGGATACCACATCGGCGCCCCACCAAAGGCCAAGTCATCGCCCTTCTTCTGAGTGTGATATTGGAGCGAGGCGAAGGGCTGGAGCTCAAGCTCGCTGCCAAGGCCCAGGAACGGCGCATCGAAACCAAGATAAGCGTCGATGTCCCACGCCGTCTCATCGGCCTGGCGGTCGGACGAAATGCCGAGGCTCGCAAAGCCGTCTTGTCGAAATCCTTGCCGGCGTCCTCTTCGGTCTTGGCGAGGACGAACTGCGGCGGCTCGGGATCGGAGGGCGGGTGCGGCGGTTCCGGATGGGAGAGCGTGGGAGCCGGGGTCGGCGCGATCGTCGTCGCGCAGCGAACGGTCAGCCAAGTCCATTGCCCGTTGAGGAAATTCTCGGCCCGCGCTACCGGCGCCGGCGCAATCGCCGGGTCTATCGCGATCGTGAAGCCGGTCGGCACGAGTGGGTGAGCGTCGGCGAGACTGAGACGACAAGCCTCTTATTGGGCAGCGTCACACTCTTCACCCCGCCGGATTGCCGCGTCCGGCTGCATTGCCGGTGCCTGCCAGCGTGCCAAGGTCGTAATCCCGGAGCACATTGCTAAAGAGCACACCCGAGGAATAGGTGAGCGGTCCGATCAAGACCGTTACTTGCCAGCGGAGTGGAGTGGTTCGTCAGAAGCCGGCTGAGTCGGCGCCTCGATCGCGCCTGCGGTCACCACTCCGGTGCGCTCGCGCTTCACGTAGCTCGAGCCCTGCGGGAACAGGTCGTGCATCGCCCCGCACGTGCTGGGCGCTTCTTCGACGATCACCAGTCGTTCCGGACGGAGTTTGGCAAGCCGCGCCATCAGCAACGCAGCGGTCAGCGTACCGCTCGCCGACGCCACCGCCGCCGGCCTTCCGCCAATCGGCGTCCCCACCCGTGCCGGCACCTCCCCAACCAGCGCTTCAAGCGCTAGCGCGCATCGCCGATAATCGCCAGCCCTTCCGGGACACGCGCCGCGATCGCCGGATCGTCACCAAGCTGGATTAGCATCGTACCGGCGGACAGGAACGGCCCACGGCCTTCGACATGATAGGTGAAGGCCGGTGCGCCGAGCACCAGCACGCAATCCGCGTCGGCAGATCGCGCACGATCGCCTCGCGCGACGCTGCCAGGAAACCGCGGAACAGCGCATGGTCCTTGGGAAACGGATTGCGCGCCGTTATTGGCCACCCCTGCCCCGGCGACGATCGCAACGTGTCGCGCTGCCGCGATCGTTGCAGCGACCTCAGCCAGTGCGGACGGGTCGGGCGCGGTGCGACCCACCACGCGTGAAGGCACGATCGCGGACATGCGCGATCCCAATCGTCGATCGGGATCGACACGAAGGTGGGCCCGCGCGATCGCCGCGGGCACGTCCTCGGCACGCGCAGGTTCAACCGACCATTTGACGAACGGACGCGGCATTTTGGTGGCCCGTTCGGCGTAGAGGAACGGTTCGTACGGCAGGATCGAACGCCTGCTGCCCGGCGGACACCACCACCAGCGGGGTATTGTTGCTGTATGCGGTGAACAGGTGGCCCATCGCGTGCCCAACCCCGGCCGAACTGTGCAGGTTGACCAGCGCCGCACGCCCGCTGGCGTGCGCGTACCCGTCGGCCATGCCCAGCACGACTGACCCTTGAAGACCCAATATGTAGCGCAACTCGTCCGCAGGTCGCGGAACATGGGCAGTTCGGTCGATCCGGGATTAATGAAGATCGTCGTCATGCGGAACTGAGCAAGTTGCCACATCACGACGCTGCGCACCGTCGAACCATCGAGGGTCGCGATCGGCGCGACGTGAACCGCACGCGCGGTCATCGCGTCGATCGCTGGTTCGCCATCGCTGATCCGATAAAGTCGAACATCCTCTCCGAGTTCCAATATACGAATTGTTCGCTTACATGATTTTCCGAGCGGCGATCTGGAGGTTGGCAAGATAAGATATAGTAGACCAGGTTACTTGTGGCGCACCGAAGTTCGCACCGGAAAGCACTCTTCTACTACTCACTGCGACGCCCAGTATCGGCGTTTCGCACACGTCGAAACGCGGATCACGGCCTGCTCAGCGGCAGGCGGCGCGTTCGGCAGCCTGAACCGTGTTGGCCAGCAGGCACGCTATCGTCATTGGCCCGACCCCGCCAGGCACCGGCGTCGCGGCGCGGGCATGGGCGATCTCGTCGAACGCGACGTCACCGACCAGCTGCTGGCGACCGGCCGCGTCGCTGATACGGGTGATCCCGACGTCGATCACCACTGCGCCGCGCCGCACCCAGTCGCCGCGCACCAGTCGTGGGCTGCCCGCGGCGGCCACCACGATGTCGGCCCCGCACATGATATACGGCAGTCCACGCGTCGCGATATGCGTCACCGTGACCGTGCATTCGCGTTCGAGTAACAGCATCGCGATCGGCCCGCCGACGATGTTCGACTTGCCGATCACCACCGCCGCCAATCCGCGATAGTCGTCGATCACCGTGTCGAGCAATTTCATGCAGCCCAGTGGCGTACACGGCACCAGTCCGCCGGTACCGGTCGACAGCCGGCCAACATTGACGGGATGGAGCCCGTCCACGTCCTTGTCCGGATCGATCGCATCGAGCACCCGCGCAGCGTCGATCTGTGGCGGCAGCGGCAGCTGGACGAGTATCCCGTGCACTGCCGGATCCGCGTTCAGCGCCGCGATCAACGCCAGCAGATCGGCTTGCCCGGTTGCCGCGTCCAGCCGGTGCTCGATAGATCGGATCCCGACCCGGACCGTCTCGGCGACCTTGCGGGCAACATAGACCCGGCTAGCCGGATCCTCGCCGACGATCACCACGGCGAGCCCCGGGACCACGCCGTGACGGTCGCCAAGCACCGCGACGCGTGCGGCGGTCTCGGCCGAGACCGTGCCGGCAAGCACCTTGCCGTCGATGCGCAGCACCGTCAGTTCCGGAAGACGATGGTGCGCGACCCGTTGAGCAGCACGCGGTCGTCGAGGTGATGGCTGACCGCCGCCGCCAGCACGCGCCGCTCGATGTCGCGCCCCTTGCGGACCAGATCCTCGGCGGTGTCGGCATGGCTGATCGGCTCGACGTCCTGCGTGATGATCGGGCCCTCATCGAGGTCGGCGGTGACGTAATGCGCGGTCGCGCCGATCATCTTGACGCCGCGCTCATGCGCCTGGTGATAGGGTTTGGCGCCCTTGAAGCCGGGCAGGAAGCTATGGTGGATGTTGATGCAGCGGCCCGCCAGGAAGCCCGCCAGATCGTCCGACAGGATCTGCATGTAGCGCGCCAGCACGATCAGGTCGGCGCCGGTGTCGGTGACGATCCGCTTGATCCGCGCCTCCTGCTCGGGCTTGGTGTCGCGCGTCACCGGCAGGTGGTGATAGGGCGTGTCACCGATCATCGTCGTCTGCAGCGCGATCTGCGGATGGTTGGAGACGATGCCGACCACGTCCATCTGCAACTCGCCGATCCGCCGCCGGTACAGCAGGTCGCCCAGGCAATGGTCGAATTTGGAGACCAGCAGTAGGACGCGTTGCCGGTCCTTGGCGCTGCGCAGCCGCCAGTCCATCGCGTGCTGCGCGCCGGTCGCGGCGAACGCGTCCCGGACCCGGTCGATCGTCCAGGCCGGATCGGTAAGCGCGAACACGACGCGCATGAAGAAGCGCCGGGTCTGCTGATCGTCGAATTGCTGCGCGTCGAGGATGTTGCCGCCGCGCGTCGCCAGGAACGTCGCCACGGTCGCGACCAGCCCCGGCCGGTCGTCGCACGACAAGGTCAGTGTACAGATATCCGTCAAACCATCCTCCTGGGAATGTGCGTGCCCGTCACCGGGCATGGGCGGCGGTGTATCCGCCGATCCAGTCGACGGTGCGCTCCAGCCCGCCGAACGGGTAGAAATGCAGCCGCACGGGTCCCTGCTCGGCGCCGATGCCGCGCGCGAACGCGTCGACCAGCATGTCCGGCCCCGCGGTGCCGAGCAGGCGCGAGAGCGAGATGCCATATTTCGCCATGACGCTCGCCGATGCGCCGACGCCGCAATGCGCGGCGAACCGTAGCAGCGTCTTGATGCCGGCGGGACCCGGTACGCCGATCCGCACCGGCGCGTCGATGCCGCGGCGGCGCAACTCGCGGAGCCAGGCAAGGAACGGGTCGGCATCGAAGCCGAACTGCGTGACGATCAGCGGCGCCATGCCGCGCACGGCGATGTCGGCGCATTTCTGCTCCAGCGTGCTCCACAATTGCTCGCCACTCATCGCCGGATGGCCATCGGGATGCCCGGCGATACCGATCACCCTGATCCCGTGGCGCTCGAACAGGCCGGTCCGCAGCAGCGACAGCGTATCCGCGAACGGACCGGCGGGGACCGGCGGATCGCCCGCGACGAGGAACATCCGCCTGGCGCCCGCCTCGGCGGTGGTGCGCTGGACGATCGTCTCCAGTTCCGCGTGCGACGTGATCCGGCGCGCCGACAGATGCGGCATCGGCTCGAACCCGAGCGACCGGACCAGCACCGCCGCCTCGATCCGCGCGGCCATCGTCTCGCCGGGCAGGAAGGTGATTGCGATCGGCGTGTCGGGCGTGATGCGTGGTGCCGCGGCGCGCAGGGCGGCGACGTCCTTCGCCGTCATCTCGAGCGAATAGCCGTCGGTGATCACGTCGGGGGCCGATCGTTCCCAGGCGGGGTGCAGCGCCGCGGTGATGTGCATGATCCTCTCCCCAGGTCCGTCAGCCGCCTTCTAGCGGGCGACCGCAATGTTTTGCTTGCCAGCCGGATAATGGATGATACATATTTCGTATACAAGAATAATTCACAAGCCCGATGGACAGGATGACGATGCACGGCGCTTCGGCGGCACCCTTGATGTTGCTCCCCGGCCTGTTGTGCGATGCGCGCATGTTCGCCGCGCAGAGGGCGTCCTTCCCGGATGCGCAGGTGATCGACGGGTTCGGACCGGTCGACGATCTCGTGCGGATGGCGCAAATCGCGCTGGCCGCCGCCCCGCCGCGGATATCGCTGCTCGGCCATTCGATGGGCGCGCGCGTCGCGCTGGAGATGATCCGCCTGGCGCCGGACCGGATCGAGCGACTGGCGCTGGTTAGCACCGGCGTGCACGAACCGCGCGACGGCGAGGCGGCGCGGCGTCACGCGCTGCTCGAGATCGGTCGCCGCCAGGGCGCCGCGGCGCTGGTCGATCGGTGGCTGCCCGGCATGGTCGCCCCCGAGCGCATCGGCGATGCGGCGTTGGTCGAACCGCTGCACCGGATGTGCGTCCAGGCGGGCGTCGACACGTTCGCCGCGCAGATCGCCGCGCTGCTCGGTCGGCCCGAAGTGGAATCCCTGCTGCCGTCGCTCCGCTGCCCGACGCTCGTCCTGGTCGGTGGCGAGGACGCGTGGAGCCCGCCCCCCCAGCATGCCGAGATCGCCGCCGCAATTCCCGGCGCGCGCCTGCGCATGATCCCGGGTGCCGGCCATATGTTGCCCGCCGAGGCGCCCGAGGCCTTCGATGCCGCGGTCGCGGAGTGGCTCGCCCTGCCCATATCCAACGACGTCCATATCAAGAGAGGAACGTGTCCGTGACCGACCAAAGCCTGGAGAGCCTGCTCGCCGACAGCGGCGACATCGTCGAGCTGTTGCGCAACCAGCAGACCGGCCCCAACGCCTATCCCGGCGTGCCCGCCGAATATTCGAACTGGCGCAGCGAACAGATGGCCTGGGCCAAGACGTGCGTGCTGTTCAACCAGTCCTATCACATGGTCGACCTGGAAGTGTCCGGCCCCGACGCGATGGCGATGCTCAACCATCTCGGCGTCAACAGCTTCAAGGGCTTCGTGCCGGACCGCGCCAAGCAGTTCGTGCCCGTCACGCCCGACGGCTATGTCATCGGCGACGTGATCCTGTTCTATCTCGAGGAGAACCGGTTCAACCTGGTCGGTCGCGCACCGGTGATCGAATGGGTCGAATACCATGCCCAGACCGGCAAATGGGACGTCAAGGCCGAGCGCGACGAGCGCACCGCGGTCCGCCCCGATCCGGAAAACCGCAAATCCTACCGTTTCCAGCTGCAGGGCCCCAACGCCATGCAGACGCTGGAAAAGGCGATGGGCCAGACCCCGCCCGACCTGAAATTCTTCCACATGGCGAAGATCGAGATCGCGGGCTGCACGGTCCGCGCGCTGCGTCACGGGATGGCCGGCCAGCCGGGCTATGAGCTGTTCGGTCCCTGGGCGGAGGGCGAGACGGTCCGTCAGGCGCTGATCGCGGCGGGCAAGGATTTCGGGATGGCGCTGGTCGGTGGCCGGACCTATTCGTCGAACACGCTGGAATCGGGCTGGATCCCCTCCCCGCTGCCGGCAATCTACACCGGCGACGCGCTGAAGCCCTATCGCGAATGGCTGGGGGCGAATTCCTACGAAGCCAAGGCGTCGATCGGCGGCAGCTTCGTTCCCGACAGCGTCGAGGGCTATTATCTGACGCCGTGGGATCTCGGATACGGTCCATTCGTCAAGTTCGACCACGACTTCATCGGTCGCGAGGCGCTGGAAAAGATGGCCGGCCAGCCGCACCGCAAGAAGGTGACGCTGGCGCTCGACAGCGAGGATGCGCTGCGCGTGATCAGTTCGGCGCTGCAGAAGGGCGACCGCGCCAAATACATGGAGTTCCCGTCCGCGGTCTATTCGATGCACCCGTATGACTCAGTGCTGGTCGACGGCGAGATCGTCGGCGTGTCGACCTGGATCGGCTACAGCGCCAACGAGGGCAAGATGCTGACGCTGGCGATGCTCGATGCGGAGCATGCCGAACCCGGCACCAAGGTGACGTTGCTGTGGGGCGAGCCCGATGGCGGTACGCGCAAGCCGACCGTCGAGCGGCACGTGCAGACCGAGATCCACACGACGGTGGCCTCGGTGCCCTATTCGGAAGTCGCACGCGACAGCTATGCCGACAGCTGGCGGACCCGCCAGCCGGCCTGAAGACGATGACGGGGGCGCAGCGTGCGTCCCCCGCCCTACCCCGCCCCGCGCTATCCAGACGCCAGCAGGTCGGCGGTCTTGATCAACAGCGCGGTCGCGCGGCGTTCGATATCGGTGTCGAACCGTACCGTGGGGATCGCCACGCTGAACGCGCCGACCACCGCCCCGTCGATCCGCGCGACCCGGCCCAGCCCGTAAATGCCCGGCGTATGCTCTTCGCGGGTCCGCGCGATGCCGCTTTCGCGGATCTGCGCGATGTCGGCGCGCAACGCGGCTTCCGACACGATCGTCGTGTCGGTGAAGGCCTGGCGGTCGGTCTCAGCGAAATAGCGATCGAGATCCGCGTCGGACAACGCCGCCAGCAGCACCTTTCCCGCCGAGAAGCCGTGCAGCGGCGCGGTGGCCCCCGTCTGCACCGCATAGCGCAACGCATGCTCGCTCGGCTCGGTCGCCAGCGCCTCCACCTGCCAGCCGCGGCGGACGAAGAAGGATGAGGTCTCGTTCAGGTGGACGCGCAACGTGCGGACGAGCGGCGCCACCGTCTCGGTCAACGTGAAGGCGGGCGCGTGCGCCTGCAGCCGTTCCAGCCCCGGCCCCGCACTGTACCGCCGCCCCTCACGCGTCAGATAGCCACGCTCGGTCAGCGTGACGAGCAGGTAGGACAAGCTGCTGACCGGGATCGCCAGCGCGGTGGCGATTTCCTGCGCCATCATCGGTCGCGACCGGGCGACGATATATTCGATGATGTCGAGCGTGCGGATCGCCGACTTGACCGTCGCCGGTGCGGATGTGTCTGCCATGCCCGCTTATACCGCGGCGCGGCGCCCCGACCAGATCATGGCTGGAACAGCAGGGATCCCCGCCGCTCGGCGAAGCGCCAACCCGCGTCGGTCCGGACGAAGCGATCGTGGAACGACCCGACGATCGGCAGCGCGGCCCCGGTGAACAGCAGCATCGCGCTCTCCCCGCGCGCGGTGTCCGCGCTGTCGACGTCGATCACGACATTGGCGCAGATGTGCCGCGTGACGCGCGGCGGCCGCGCCTCGAAGGCGGCGAGGATCGCGGCGCGTCCGGTGATCGGCGCATCGGGCGCGGTCGGCCGCGTCATCATGCCGTGCTCGTCGTACAGCGCCGCGACGCCGGCCCAGTCGGCCGCATCGTTCAGATTCGCGTAGAGATGGACGAGGCGCGCGCAGTCCTGCTCGATCGCCCGGCGCCGCGCGTCGTCCAGTGCCGCGGTCACGCGGCGTCGTCCAGCACCGCGGTCACGCCGCCTCCAGCACCATATGCCCGACCGCGGTGTTCGATGCCGGCACGTGATAGAAACGGTGCCGCTGCACCACGTCGGGGCCGAGCGCACCGCGCATGACCAGCCACATGATCAGCTCGATCCCCTCCGATCCCGCCTCGCGCAGATAATCATAATGCGTGATCCGGCGGAGCGCCTGCGGATCGTCGACGAGATTGTCGAGAAAGGCGTTGTCGAACGCGCGGTTGATCAGCCCGGCGCGCGCGCCCTGCAGCTGGTGGCTCATGCCCCCGGTGCCCCAGACCTGGACGTTCAGATCTTCGGGGAAGCTGGCCACCGCGCGCGCGATCGCCTCGCCGAGCCGCCAGCAGCGATCGCCCGAGGGCGGCGGAAACTGCGTGACGTTGACCACGACCGGCACAACCCGCACCGGCCAGGCATCGACCTCGCCGAACAGCAGCGACAGCGGCACGGTCATGCCGTGATCGACGTCCATCTCGTTGAGGATCGTCATGTCGAACTCGTCGATGATCAGGCTCTGCGCGATGTGCGCAGCCAGCTCGGGATGCCCCTGCACGACCGGCACGGCCCGCGGCCCCCAGCCCTCGTCGGCGGCCTTGTAGGTGTCCGCGCACCCGATCGCGAAGGTCGGGACGATATCGAGCATCAGGCTGGTGGCATGATCGTTGAACACCAGGATGACGACGTCGGGCTTGGCCTCGCGCTCCCACTCGCGGCTCGCCTCGTAGCCCGCGAAGACCGGCTGCCAATAGTCCTCGCGCGTCTTGCCGAGGTCGATCGCGGCGCCGATCGCCGGTACGTGGCTGGTCGCGACGCCTGCCGTGATGCGTGCCATGTCAGTACTTCCCCTTGATCGATCGATTGCCCTCGGGCGAGCGGCCGCCGGCGATCATCATCGCCGCATAGTCTTCGGTGCTCATGCCGCTCATCGTGCTGACCGCGCGCTGCGCGCTCCAGCCGTCGGTGCTGGCCAGCTTCATCAGGAAGTAGAAGTTGCTGCCGAGTGCGATCAGCCGGTTGTAATCGCGCGCCAGCACGGCCTCGCGCTGCTGCTCGGTCATCGCATAGCCGGACAGATAGCCGGCTTCGTCCGCCTTGAACGCCGCGCGCCCCTCCGCCTTGCCGAGCGAATGACAGAAACGATGCAGATGATACGCCTTGCGCGAACTCGCGGTCGTGAAGATCGTTGTGCCGGGGATGTCCGCGAGGTCGTCGGGGTCATAGCCCAGGCCGGGCGTCACATTGTTCATCCTGATCCTCCCAGAGAGCCATCCGCCCGCAGCACCGCGACTTCGAACGAGCCGATGGGCGCCATTTGTGAATTCTAGTATGCGAACCGTTCACTTACGCGAAATGCTAGTCCCGCCGCCTGCGATCCGCAAGCGCGAACATGTGTCGGCATGCGCTAACCCAGTCGCGCGGCGGCTATGTCCGCGCCTTCGCGGAGCGATCGCAGCTTGGCCCAGGTCACCGCCGGATCGATCTTGCCGTAACCGGCAAAGGTGCCGAAGCCGCAATCCGTGCTCGCCACCACCCGATCCGCGCCGACGATGCCGGCGAAGCGTTCGACGCGCTGCGCGATCAGCTCGGGATGCTCGACATAGTTGGAACAGGTATCGATCAGCCCCGGCGCCAGGATCTTGTCGTCGGGAAGCCCGGCGTCGCGCCACACCGTCCATTCATGCTCGTGCCGCGGATTCGCCGCCTCGAACAGGATCGTCCCCGGGCGCGCCTTGAGCACGATATTGATGATCCGCTCGAGCGCAATATCGTGGTCGTGGGGGCCTTCGTAATTGCCCCAGCAGATGTGCATCCGCAGGCGGTCCGCCGGGATGCCGGCGGTGGCGGCGTTCAGCGCCTCGACATTGGCCTCGATCGTGCGGAGGAACTGGCGCTCGTCCATGTCCTGATAGCCGGTGTGGCGCGACATTGCGAGATCGGGGCAATCGAGCTGCAGCTCGAACCCGGCCGCCGCGATCGCTTCATATTCGGGGCGCATCGCGTCGACCAGATCGGCCAGATATGCCTCGTGCGTCGGGTAGAAGGCGTTCGCCTGGAACGCCGTGATCAGCCCGGGCGAAGCGGAATTGAGGAAGGCGCGCGTACCCTCGCCGTGCCGGTCGAGCGCGGTCCGGAAGCGGCGGATATCGTCGTTCAGCGGTTGCAGATCGACCAGTCGGACCGGTGCGATGCAATCGGCACGCGTGAATTCCTGCGCGCCCATGATCGCCGCCAGCTTCTTGCGCAGCTCGGGCAGCGGCGCGAGATCGAGCGCGGGCTTGCGGTCGCTATGCCCGCCGAACCCCGACAGGCGTTCGATGATGTAAGTCGAATAGCCGACCTTGCCAAGTTCGCCGTCGCTGACGATCGTGACCCCGGCGGCGACCTGCGCCGCGACCGCGGCATCCACCGCCGCCTGCACGATCGTATCGAACGCCTGCGCGTCATAGGGTTCGCCCGCATCGCGCGCGAGCAGGAGCGGGGTCAGTTCGGGGCCGCGCGGCAGGCTGCCGACATGGCTCGTCGCGATCATGGTCATGCTGGGTCCCTCGTCTTGGTGGCGCACGCCTGCGCTGCGCCGGTCAACTGACGGTCCAGTTCGCCCAGCACCCGGTAGCAGTCGAACACGCGCTCGACCGATGTCTCGGGGTGCCGCCGTTCGCGGATGGCCGCGACGAATTCGCGATCCTGCAGTTCGATACCGTTGTCCGACACGGCGACGCCGCGCAGATCGACCGGCTCTTCGCGGCCGGTGACCAGATCGTCGTAGCGCGCGATCCACGTCCCGGTGTCGCAGATGTAGCGGAAGGTGGTGCCGAGCGGCCCGTCATTGTTGAAGCTCAGCGACAGCGTGCAGATCGCGCCGCTTTCGCTCTGCAACTGGATCGACATGTCCATCGCGATGCCCAGATCGGGGTGCGGGGGCCCCTGCAGCGCATGCGCCGCGACGATCCGCCCGGACTGGTATGCGAACAGGTCGATCGTGTGCGCCGCGTGGTGCCAGAGCAGGTGATCGGTCCAGGACCGCGGCTCGCCCTTGGCGTTGATGTTGGTGCGGCGGAAGAAATAGGTCTGCACGTCCATCTGCTGCAGATGCGCATCACCGGCGGCGAACTTGCGGTGCAGATACTGGTGGCTGGGATTGAAGCGCCGGGTGTGCCCGACCATGCAGATCCGCCCGGTCTCACGCTGAGCCGCAAGCACGGCCTGCGCATCGGCCCAGCTGTCCGCCAGCGGAATCTCGACCTGCACATGCTTGCCCGCCCGCATGCACGCGATCGCCTGTTCCGCATGAAGCGGCGTCGGCGTGCACAGGATCACCGCATCGACATCGTCGCGCGCGAGCGCCTCGTCCAGATCCGCGCAGCTCCACGCCGCGCCGTATTTTGCGGCGACCGCAACGGCCTGCTCGGCCGGCCGGCTGACCACGCCGGCGATCGTCGCACCGTCGATCCGTTGGAGCCCGTTGAGATGCTTCTCGCCGAACGCGCCGGCGCCGACCAGGGCGATACGCACCGGGCTGGGATCGGTCATGCAGCCTGCTCCAACCGGGTCAGCACCGCGTCCAGCCGCGGGAAGACGTGGCGGGCATTGCCTTCGAAGATCGCCGAGCGCGCCGCCGGATCCACGTCCAGCGCGTCGACATAGCGTTTCGTATCGTCGAAATACTGCCCGGTTTCGGGATCGATGCCGCGCACCGCGCCCACCATCTCCGAGCCGAACAGGATGTTGCGATGGTCGATCACCTTGGCCAGCAGATCGATGCCGGGCTGGTGGTAGACGCAGGTATCGAAGAACACGTTGTGCATCAGATGCTCCGCCAGCGCCGGCTTCTTCAGCATGTCCGCCAGCCCGCGATAGCGCCCCCAATGATAGGGCACGCCGCCGCCGCCATGCGGGATGATGAACTTGAGCGTCGGGAAGTCGGCGAACAGGTCGCCTTCGAGCAATTGCATGAACGCGATCGTGTCCGCGGCGATGTAATAGGCGCCGGTCGCATGCAGCGCCGGATTGCAGCTGCCCGAGACGTGGATCATCGCCGGCACGTCGAGCGCGACCATCGCCTCGTACAGCGGAGACCAGAAGCGATCGGTGAGCGGCGGTGATCGGAAATGACCGCCGCCGGGATCGGGGTTGAGGTTGCAGCCGACGAAGCCGAGCTGCTCCACGCAGCGGTGCAGCTCCGCGATCGACCCGTCGAGCCCGGCACCGGGCGATTGCGGCAGCATGCAGACCCCGGCGAACGTGCTGGGGTACAGCGCGACCACGCGGGCGATCAGGTCGTTGCAGGCGCGCGACCAGCCGATGCTGACGGCTTCGTCGCCGACATGATGCGCCATCGCCGAGGCGCGGGGCGAGAAGAGCGTCAGGTCGGCGCCGCGCTCGCGGATCAGGCGAAGCTGGTTCTGCTCGATCGTGGCGCGGATTTCGTCGTCGGTGATCACCGGATAGTCGGGTGCCGCCACGCCGGCCTCGAAGGCGGCGAGCTGCGCACTGCGCCACGCGGTATGCGCGTCGGGGGCCGTGGTGTAATGGCCGTGGCAATCGATCACCAGGGGCATGCCGTCTCCTACGCTTGGCAGTTGCGATCCGGCGCGGTTCGAGAGCGCGGGTATCGCCTGCGGTTCGTCCGTGGCGCACGCTGCCTGCCGCCGGCAAATAGGATGCGCCGCCCCGCCATTGATTATGCTGAAGTCCGCGTCGCGACCACGGCGCGCAGTCGCGCGAGGAAGCGGTCCTGCGCGGCGGTCGGCCGCCAGCCGGCACGCACCGTCAGCCCGATCGTGCGCCGCATGCTGGGCGAGTCCAGCTCGATCCGCCGCAGCACGCCGCCGTCGAGATCGGGCGCGACCTGTTCGGGCGACAACAAGGTCAGATAATCGCCGGACAGCATCAGCGCGCGCAGCATCATCACCGATCCGCATTCGATCCACACCGGCGGCAACGGCAGGCCGGATTCGGCGAACAATCCTTCCCACAAATGCCGCAGCGGCGTGCCGCGACGCGGCGCGAGCCAGGCCTGCGTCGCGAGCGTCGCCAGATCGGGTCGCAGGCCGTCGCGCATTACGGGGTGCGCCGCCCGCGCCACGACCGCGAGCCGATCGACGAACAAGGGCTGCTGGATCAGGTCGGGCCCGGGGGGCGACTCGCGCAGCGCGCCGAGCAGCAGGTCGAACTCGCCATCCCGCAACGGCTCGACCAGTTCCGAATAGGCGCCCTCGGCGACGTCGAACACCATGTGCGGCTCGTCGCGGTGGAAGTGCGCGATGGTGGTTGGCAACAGCCAGGCGCGCGCCAGCGGCATCGCCCCGATCGCGATACGTCCGTGATCCAGCCCAGACAGCGCCGCCACTTCGTCGAGCGCCGCGCCGATCTCGACCAGCGCGAGCCGCACCGCGCGACCGAGCCGCACGCCCGCCGCGGTCAGCATCACGCCGCGCCCGCGTCGTTCGACCAGCGCCACGCCGCACAATCGCTCGATATCGCGGATTGCGCGGTGCACCGCCGGCTGCGTCACCCCGGTGGCGCGCGCCGCCGCGACATAGCTGCCCTCGCGCGCCAGCGCGGCGAGCGCGCGCAACTGCGTCATCGTCAACAACAGGTCGGCGCGCGCAAAGCCGTGCGCCGCACCGCGCCCGCGGATCGCACGGGTCGCATCGGCCAGCAAGCGTGCCGCGGCGGTGGTGCGCGCGATCACGATGGCGCCCGCGTCGGTGGCGCGCATCCCGTCGGCGTGGCGATCGAACAGCGGCTGCCCGAGCGCCGTTTCGAGCTTCGCCAGTCCCTGCGTCAGCGCCGGCTGCGACAGCGCCACATCGTTCGCCGCCGCCGTCACCGTGCCCCGCGCGCCGACCGCGACGACGGCGCGCAGATGGCGCAGATTGAGATGCTCGAGCGCGACCGTCATGCGCCGGATATAACAGTATCTTATCGTGGGCAGGCAATTCCGAATTGGCCCGCGGCACGATCCGCGCGTCATGCCGCACCGACGACGGCGCAAGGAGCAGGCATGGGCGGGATCGTGGTGCGGACTATCGAACGGGCGCCGCAGGCGGCGATCGACGCGCTCGCACGCGCCGGCGTGGCGACGGTCCACGAGGCGCAGGGCCGCACCGGGCTGATGGCGCCGCATCTGCGGCCGATCTATGCCGGGGCGCGGATCGCGGGATCCGCGGTCACGATCTCCGCGCCGCCGGGCGACAACTGGATGGTGCACGTCGCGATAGAACAGCTCCGTGAGGGCGACATCCTGGTCCTCGCGCCCATATCGCTGTCCACCGACGGCTATTTCGGCGACCTGCTGGCGACCTCCGCGATGGCGCGCGGCTGTCGCGGCCTCGTGATCGATGCCGGGGTGCGCGACGTGCGCGATCTGACGCAGATGGGCTTTCCCGTCTGGTCGCGCGCGGTGCATGCGCAGGGCACGATCAAGGCGACGCTGGGATCGGTCAACGTGCCCGTCGTCTGCGCCGGTGCGACGGTGCAGGCCGGCGACGTGATCGTCGCGGACGATGACGGCGTGTGCATCGTACCGCGCGCGCAGGCCGTCGCGGTCGCCGAAAAGTCGCGTGCTCGCGAAGTGCTGGAGGAGAGCAAGCGCCAGCGCCTCGCGGCGGGCGAGCTCGGCCTCGACATCTACGACATGCGCGGCAAGCTCGCCGCGCTCGGGCTGACCTATGTCTGAGGGTATCCGTTGCATGTGGATGCGCGGCGGCACGTCCAAGGGCGGCTATTTCGTGCGCGAGGATCTGCCGGCCGATCCGGCGGCGCGCGACGCGGTCCTGCTCAGGATCATGGGCTCGCCCGATCCGCGCCAGATCGACGGCATGGGCGGTGCCGATCCGCTGACCAGCAAGGTCGCGGTCGTGGCGCGATCGGAGCGGCCGGGCGTCGACATCGATTACCTGTTCCTGCAGGTGTTCGTCGATCAGGCGCTCGTGTCCGACGCGCAGAATTGCGGCAACATCCTCGCCGGGATCGGCCCGTTCGCGATCGAGCGCGGGCTGGTGGCGGCGACCGACGGGACGACGCGGGTCGCGATCTTCATGGAGAATACCGGGCAGATCGCGGTCGCCACGGTGCAGACCCCGGGCGGCGTTCCGACCTATGACGGCGACGCGCGGATCGACGGCGTACCGGGCAGCGCCGCGCCGCTCCCGCTGGAATTCCGCGACACCGCCGGATCCTCCTGCGGCGCGTTGCTGCCGACCGGCAAGGCGGTGGACGTGATCGAGGGCGTGCCCGTCACGCTGATCGACAATGGCATGCCGTGCGTCGTGATGAAGGCGAGCGATGTCGGCGCGAGCGGCTATGAGACGCGCGACGAACTGGACGGCGATACCGCGCTGAAGACGCGGATCGAGGCGATCCGGCTGGCGGCTGGCCCGCTGATGAACCTCGGCGACGTGCGCGACGCGACGGTGCCCAAGATGATGCTCGTCGCGGCCCCCCGGCATGGCGGCGCGATAACCGTGCGCAGCTTCATCCCGCATCGCGCGCATGCCACGATCGGCGTGCTCGGCGCGGTCAGCGTCGCGACCGCCTGCCTGATCGCCGGATCGCCCGCCGCCGAGGTCGCGGTGGTGCCGCCAGGCACGCGAAAGACGCTGTCGGTGGAACACCCGACCGGGGAGATGAGCGTTGTTGTCGAGACCGATGCCGATGGCGCCGTCACCGGCGCGGCGCTGCTGCGCACCGCGCGCAAGCTGATGGACGGGCTGGTCTTCGCATGAAGGGGGGCATCGTCAGCTGGCATCCCGATCCGTCGGCGCCGCGCTTCGTGCCGCCGCCGGGGGCGATCGATGCGCATTGCCATGTCTTCGGTCCCGCGGCGCGCTTCCCCTTCTCGCCCAAGGCGAAATATCATCCCGCCGATGCCGGGCCGGACCAGCTGTTCGCGCTGCGCGACCGGCTCGGCTTCTTGCGAAACGTCATCGTCCAGGCGAGCTGTCATGGCACCGACAATGCCGCGGTGATCGATGCGATCGCGCGGTCCGACGGACGCGCGCGCGGCGTCGCGGTGGTCGATCCGGCGATCGACGATGCCGCGCTCGCGATGCTCGACGCCGGCGGCATCCGCGGGGTCCGGTTCAATTTCCTCAAGCGCCTGGTGGACGATGCGCCCAAGGCCCCCCTGCTCGACGTCGCGCGGCGGATCGCGCCGCTCGGCTGGCACATCCTCGTCTATTTCGAGGCGGATATCCTGGCCGAGCTGCGTCCGTTCCTGGAGGCGATCCCGGTGCCGATCGTGATCGACCATATGGGCCGGCCGGACGTGGCTCAGGGCCCGGCCGGTCCCGACATGCGCGCGCTGCGCGACCTGATGGAGGGCCGCGCCGACATCAGCGTGAAGGTGACCTGCCCCGACCGGCTCGACGCGTCCGGGCCGCCATGGACCGCGTTCGCCGATGCGGTCGCGCCGCTGGTCGCCGACTATCCGGACCGCGTGCTGTGGGGAACCGACTGGCCGCATCCGAACATGCAAGGATCGATCCCCGACGACGGCGCGCTGGTCGACATGATCCCGCGGATCGCGCCGACCGCGGCGCTTCGGCACAAATTGCTGATCGACAATCCGATGCGGCTCTACTGGCCCGAACTGATGGCGCCGTCCGCGGCCATGTCGCGCAGCGTCGCGCGCAACCAGCTGAGCCCTTCGTCGCGTTCGCGGGTCGAATGATATTGCATCATCTCGCGCATCTGCGGGATTCGAAACGGCGGGTCGGCGAGCGCAAGCGATAGCCCGGGCGCCATCAGCCGGGCGAGACGCTCGTGCATCAACGCGATCCGCATCGTGCCCGGGAGCAGCCAGGGCACCTGGATGAACGACGGCGCGTTCACTTCGACGCGGCGGACGACGCCGATGTCCTGCAGCGTGTTCTCGATGTGCGGGTTGCGCCCGTCGATCTGGACGGCGACATGGCCGGCGGCGAGGAAGTCCTCCATCGTCAGCGGACGGTGGAACAACGGGTTCGTCGCACTTCCGACGACGACGTGGCGCTCCTCGAACAGCAATTCCGTCGGATGCCGCGCATCGGAGAATTCGGGCGGCGTGATTGACAGGTCGTAGACGCCGTTCGCCAGCCCGTCGGACGTGTCTTCGCGGGGCAAGGTGATGTCGAGGCGGATGCGCGGCGCGACGGTCTCCAGTGCCTTCAGCAGCGGCACGATCAGCACCGTCGTGATGTAATCCGATGCCGCGATGCGAAAGCGACGCTCCGACGTGGCCGGGTCGAACCGCGAGCCCGAGGCGATGAGGTTGCGCAGCATGGCGATCGCCGCGCCGATCTCAGGCGCCAGCGCGAGGGCGTGCGGCGTCGGCACCATCATCTTGCCATGCAGGATCAGGAGATCGTCCTGAAAGGCATCGCGCAGCCGCTTGAGCGACGCGCTCATCGCCGACTGCGTTACGTTCAGCCGCGCGGCGGCACGCGTCACGCTGCGCTCGGTCAGCAGGACTTCGAGCGCCACCAGCAGATTCAGATCAAATCGGTCGAGCCGCATGTATCAATCTTGTTTCTTCATTTGCATCAAAAGTAAGAATTGGACTGATATGGGTGCATTTGCAAGATGAGATGCGAAGCCGGGAAACATCGGCTCAAAAGGAGAGTGGGGATGATGATCCGGTTTATGGCGAGTAGTGCACTTGCGCTGCTTTCGTCGCTTCACGCAGCCCAGGCGCAGGACGTCGGGAGCGGGACTAGTCAGCGTATAGTAGACGCCCAAACGCAGACATCGCCAGACGAGGGCCTGGCCGATATCATCGTCACGGCACAGCGCCGTTCGGAGACCGCCCAGCGCGCCGGCATCGCGATCGACGTGGTGTCGGGCAGCGAGGTGACCAACCAGGGCGTTACCCAGCCGTCGGACCTTAACCGGATCGTGCCGTCGCTGAACGTCCAGGACGCGGGCGGCGCGAACAAGACGTTCTTCCTGCGCGGCGTCGGCAACTTCACGGTCAACGGCTATTCGGATCCGGCGATCGCGGTGAACTATGACGGCGTGTATCTGGGCCGCCCGACCTCGACATCGGGGTTGTTCTACGATCTCGAGCGGCTCGAAGTGCTGAAAGGTCCGCAGGGCACGCTGTACGGGCGCAACGCCACCGCGGGCGCGATCAACATTCTGCCGGCCAAGCCCCGGCTCGGCGAGACGTCGGGCTTCGTGGTGGCGAGCTACGGCAATTACGACGCGATCGCCGCGCAGGGCGCGCTCAACGTGCCGCTCGGCACGAATGCCGCGCTTCGTGTGTCGGGCACGGTGACCGACCGTAGCGGCTATCTGAGCGACGGCACGTCGGACGAAAAGACGCAGGCCGGGCGCGCGCAGCTCCTGGTACAGCTGACCCCCGACCTGCAGATCCGCCTCGGCGGCGACTTCGCGCATAGCGGCGGCAAGGGTATCGGCTCGTCCTACGAAGGATCCTACGCGCTCAACCGCGCGACCGGCGCCTATAATTTCGTCCCCTCCGGCCTGGATCGCTCGGTCGGCATCTTCGATCCCGCGGCGCAGGCCTACCGGCAGACCCTGTTCCTGGGCGTCTCGGGACGCAACGCGGCGCCGCTCGACGATGACATCTACCAGAACAACCATTTCTACGGCTTCAACGGCGAGGCGACCTGGGACACCGGCGCGGGCACGCTCACCGTCATCCCGGCCTATCGCCGCGCCTCGCTCGACTACAAGTTCGCGGCACCATCGTTCGTCGGCTATCTGCGCGAAAAGGACGAGCAGTTCAGCCTCGAGGCGCGCTTCGCCGGCAAGCGGATCGGCGCCTTCGACTACATCCTCGGCGCGTTCCTGTACGACGAGCAGATCAAGGGAAACTACACCTTCGCGCAACAGGCGCTGAATACGTACCAGACCTTCGACTCGTCGACCAAGAGCGCTGCGCTGTTCGGCCGGTTGACCGCGAACCTCACGGATCGCGCGCGCCTGATCGGCGGCGTTCGCTACACGCACGACAAGAAGGATTTCGCCGGCCAGGCCGACGTGCTGGTGGTGGTGTGCACGGCGCGCAATGCCTTCGGCGTGCCCAGCTGCCCGACCGTGCCGCTGCTCCCGGTCACCGCGACGATGGACCAGCTGCCCGCGCCCTTCATCGTGCCGCCGATCGGCCAGGCGCGTCCGATCGGCAATACCGGCGCGATCCTGACGCGGGTCGCGACACCGGTCGACACGACGCTCGGCAACAACGAGGTGACGTGGCGCGCCGCCGCGGAGTTCGACGTGTCCGCCCGCTCGCTGCTCTACGCCAGCGTCGAGCGCGGCTATCGCTCGGGCGGCTTCTCGCTCGCCGCCGGGTATGAGAGCTACGCGCCGGAGTTCATCACCGCCTACACGATCGGCATGAAGAACCGCTTGTTCGACAACAAGCTGCAGCTGAACCTCGAAGCCTTCTGGTGGGATTATAAGGACCAGCAGATCGGTCGGGTCGGGGTCGACGCCAACGGCAACCAGGGCCAGTTCAGCCAGAATATCGGCCAGTCGACGATCAAGGGCGCCGAGGCGGACATCGAGTTCCTGCCGTTCCGCGACACGCTGCTGAGCGCCAATGTCCAGTATCTCGACACACGCTATGACAGCTTCGTCTTCACCCAGCCGGTCGGAACCTCGCCACCGCTAACCGGCTGCGGACAGACGCTGACGGGCAATATCTACACGATCGACTGTTCGGGCTTCCCGGCGTTCAACGCGCCCAAATGGACCGTCAACCTGGGCGCGCAGCAAACGGTGAACGTCGGCGACTTCAAGCTCGTCGGCGGGGTGGACACGCAATATCGCTCCAGCCGCTACGTTCAGGTCGAGTTCCTGCCGCAGGAGCTGGTCGGCGAGACCTGGACCACCAACGCGCAGATCGGTGTCGGCCCGGCGGACGACCGGTGGCAGCTGACGGCGTTCGTCCGCAACATCGAGGATCGCCGGATCGTGCTCAACACGCCGATCTACGGCCTCGCCTCTGCCCTGACCGCCACCACCTCGGCACCGCGCACCTATGGCGTGCGGGTGAATGCGAAGTTCTGACGCGATGCGCCTCCCGCAATCTCCGCTGCACCGCGCCGACGTCGCCCCGATCGCCCTGCAGGAAGCCAATTGACGATGCGCCAGCTTTCCATTCTCGTCATCGGCGGTGGTATCGGCGGGCTGACCGCCGCGATCGCGCTGCGGCGCAGCGACCACCGGGTCACGCTGATCGAGCGTGACCCGACCTGGACGGTGTACGGCGTCGGCATCATCCAGCAGGGCAATGTCCTGCGGGCGATGGCCGAGCTGGGCGTGATCGACGATTATCTCGCGGCGGGCGTCGGATTCGACACGGTGTCGGTCCATGCCCCCGACGGGACGATGGTGGCCAAGGTGCCGTCGCCGCGGCTGATCGAGCGCTATCCCGCCAATGTGGGCGTCAGCCGGCGGGCGCTGCACAAGGTGCTGGGCGATCGCGCCGCCGCCGACGGGGTCGACATCCGTCTGGGCGTGACCGTCGAGATGCTCGTCGACGACGGTGCGGGCGTAGACGTGCGCTTTGCGGACGGGCGCGAGGACCGGTTCGACATCGTGATCGGCGCCGACGGCCTGTATTCGCAGACCCGCGCGCTGCTGTTCCCCGACGGGCCGAAGCCCGTATTCACCGGACAGGCGGTCTGGCGCTACAATCTCCCGCGCCCCGCGGGGATGGACTCGCTGCATGTCTATAACGGCCGGATCGGCGCGGGACTGGTACCGATCAGCGCGACGCTGATGTATCTGTACGTCACCACGCCCGAACCCGGCAACCCGCGCTACCCGCGCGAGGAACTGGCGGCGGCGATGCGCGAGAAGCTGGCCGGGCACGCGCCCGCCATCCAGGCGCTGATCCCGCTGATCACCGACAATGACGGCGTGGTGTATCGCCCGCTCGAAACGCTCATGCTGGAGGGCGACTGGCACAAGGGCCGCGTCGCGCTGCTGGGTGATGCCGTACACGCGACGACCCCGCATCTCGGCCAGGGCGCCGGCATGGCGATCGAGGATGCGCTGGTCCTCGCCGAAGAACTCGACCGGCACGACGATCCGGAGGCGGCGTTCACCGCCTATCGCGAGCGTCGCTACGCCCGCTGCCGCTACATCGTCGATACGTCGCTGTCGATCTGCCGCGGCCAGCTGGGGCAGGCGCCGCCGGTCGACAACGCCCGCGCGACCGCGGAAATGTTCGCACTGACCGCCCAACCAATCTGATCACCGCTGACACACAGTATCGGGAACAAGCATCATGGCACGAGTGAATGATATTCGATATGTCGGCTACGGCGTCCCCGACGTCGCGCTGGAGCGCGAATTCTACCGCGATGCCTGGCAGCTGCGCGAAGTCGGCGAGATCGACGACATGGTCTATTTCGCCTGCCATGGGCATGACGAACACCACGTCGTCCGGCTCCGGGCGTCGGAGGATCGCCGTATCGACGTGATCGCGATGGCGGCCGCGACCCGCGACGAGGTCGACGCGCTGCATGCCAAGGTCGTCGAGGCGGGATGCACGGTGATCTTCCCGCCCCAGGCACTGACCGCCCCCGGCGGCGGCTACGGCTTCCGCTTCTTCTCGCCCGATGGCCTGCCGTACGAGATTTCGAGCGACGTCGAGCGCGGCACCGCGCGCGACGTGGTCCGCTGGGAGGGCATCCCCAAGAAGATCAGCCATATCGTCCTGCACTCGCCCAACCATAAGGCCGCGGTCGCGTTCTTCGTCGACGTGCTCGGTTTCAAGGTGTCCGACTGGCTCGGCGACTTCATGTGCTTCCTGCGCTGCGGTACGTCGCATCACCGCATCGCGTTCCTGCCCGGCCCGCCCTGCCTCAACCATGTCGCCTATGACGTGCCGACGGTCGACGACATGATGCGCGGCATCGCCCGCCTGCGGAAGATGGGAACGGATATCAAATGGGGCCCCGGCCGCCACACCGCGGGGAACAACACCTTCAGCTATTTCACCACGCCCAACGGCTTCGCGGTCGAATACACGTCCGATCTCGAGGAGGTCGATTTCGAATCCCACAAGGACACCGTGCATCCGCTCGGACCGGGCACGATGGACCAGTGGTCGATCGGCACCGGCGGCCCGCAGGCGATGCCGCATCCCGAAGCCGATGCCGGGCTGTTCGTGCCGGCGGCGGTCTGAGCCATGGCATTGTTCGAATATTTCCCGAACTATATCTGGAATCTCAGCCTGGCGATCGCGCTGGAGAGCGGCGGGCGGATCGGCGAGATCATCGACATGTGCCAGCCGATCCGCGAGGCGGCAGCACAGGGCGGCGACGCCGGCACGCCGGTGTTCATGCGCGCCTGGGTCGAGATGGCGGACAAGCTGGTCGGGCTCGCCACCGAGGACGAGGCACTCGGGCGGCTGTTGTCGGCGGGCGAGAAGCTGAAGCGCGCCGCACTCTATTTCGGCGTGGCCGAACGGATGCAGGCGCATGGCTCCGACGGCCGGCAGGAAACCTATGCCAAAGGGCTCGACTCCTTTGCCCGCGGCACGCGCATGGCGAAGGACAATGTCGAGCCGGTGACGATCCCCTATCAGGGCGCCGAGCTGTCGGCGCTGCTGACGCGCGCGGCGGGCGATGGCCCCTCGCCCCTCGTGATCTACTGCAACGGCCTCGATAGCACGAAGGAGCTGCTGTACTTCTCGTGGTTGCCGCATGCGTTGGCGGCGCGCGGGATATCGTGCCTCTGCGTCGACCAGCCGGGCACGGGCGAGGCGATCCGGCTGCACGACCTGCCGGTGACGCACGAGGCCGAGGCCTGGGCGTCGCGCTGGGTCGATTGGGCCGAAACGCAGCCCTTCGTCGATGCGAGCCGCATCGGCATGACCGGGATCTCGCTCGGCGGCTATTTCGCCCCGCGCGCGGTCGCGTTCGAGCCGCGCTTCGCCGCCGGTGCGGTGTGGGGCGCCAACCACAACTGGGCCGAAGTGCAGCAGAAGCGGATGCGCCGCGAGGGCGAGAACCCGGTGCCGCATTACTGGTCGCACGTGCACTGGGTCTTCGGGGCCGACGGCATGGAGGATTTTCTGGAAAAGGCGCAGGGCATGACGCTGGACGGCGTGATGGAGCGGATCCGCGTGCCGTTCCTCGTCACCCACGGCGAACGCGACCGCCAGATCGCGCTCGAATACGCGCATCAATCCTTCGATCAGCTGGTCAACAGCCCCGACCGCGAGCTCAAGATCTTCACGCCGCGCGAAGGCGGTGTCGAGCATGTCGGCGCGGACAATATGAGCTTTGCCCGCGACTATATCGCCGACTGGTTCGCCGAGCGGCTGGGCGGCCGGACGGCATGACCGCGCGGGCGATCATCCTGCGCGAAACGCTGCTCAGCATGGCGATCAACGTCGCCATCACGCTCGGCTTCTTCTTCGCGATGTTCGGGCTGTCCGGGCCGATCGCGCCGCAAGCCTTCGCGTTCGATTTCGTGCCGCAGTCCTTCATGGTCGCGCTGATGGGCACGATCATCCCGGGCATCCTGATCGGGCGCAAGGGCAAGGCTGCGATCCCGCCGATCGTCATGCGCGCGCTCCTGCTGGCGCTCGCCTCGCTGGCGATCGGCGGCGGCGGCGCGTATCTGCTGTTCGCCAACGGTGCGCCGATACCGCCGACGACCGGTCTTGCGATCAAGGTGGTCTTCTCGGCCGTACTGTCGGCGATCGTGACGCCGATCGCGGTCCGCGGCGCGCTCGCCGCCCCTGCCCGAGGTGAATCATGAGCCGTCGCTTCATCGATCTGTCGATCACGCTCGACAACGAGACCGTCGCCGATCCGCCCTTCATGCGACCGAAGATCACATACCAGACGCATCTCGAGACGGTGGCCGAGATGCAGCCCTTCTTCCCTGGCATCACTGCCGAACAGCTGCCGGGCGGACAGGGCTTCGGCGCGGCCGAGACCGTCACGCTGACCACGCACAACGGCACGCATCTCGACGCGCCATGGCATTATCATCCGACGATGGACGGCGGCGAGCGCGCGATCACGATCGACGAGGTGCCGCTCGACTGGTGTTTCCGGCCGGGCGTCAAGCTCGACTTTCGCGGCCTTGCGGACGGCTATGTCGCCACCGCGGCCGATGTCGAGGCGGAGCTGAAGCGGATCGGGCATGATCTCCAGCCGCTCGACATCGTCCTGATCAACACCCGCGCAGGCAGCGCGCTGGGCAGCCCCGACTTCCTCAACGCTGGGTGCGGCATGGGCTATGAGGCGACGATGTATCTCACCTCGCGCGGGGTGCGGGTCACGGGCACCGATGCGTGGAGCTGGGACGCGCCGTTCAGCTACACCGCCAAGCGCGTCGCCAAGACCGGCGACACCTCGCTGATCTGGGAAGGCCACAAGGCCGGGCGCGACATCGGCTATTGCCACCTCGAAAAGCTCCACAACCTCGAAGCGTTGCCCGCGCACGGCTTCACCGTCAGCTGCTTCCCGCACAAGATCCGCGGCGCCTCGGCCGGGTGGACGCGCGCCGTCGCCATCATCGAGGACTGATCGGCCGGTCGGGTCGGCGAAGCACGAACAGACAAGGGACGCGATGATGAGGCTTGCGACACGGCGCGAAGGCGGCCCCGACGGACGGCTGGTGATCGTTTCCGCGGACCATGCGCGCTTTCTGCCCGCGCCGTTACCGACGATGCAGGCGGCGCTGGACGCCTGGGACACGCAGCACGACGCGCTTGCCGCGATTGCGTCCCGGCTCGACGCAGGCGACGGCGAACCGCTGGACATGGCCAGCCTGGCGGCACCGCTCCCGCGCGCCTGGCAGTGGCTCGACGGGTCGGCCTTCCCGAGCCACGGCGCGCTGATGGACCGCGCCTTCAACAAGCCGCCGATCGAAACCGACCTGCCGCTGATGTATCAGGGCATGTCCCACCAGTTCCTCGGGCCGCACGACGACGTTCCCCTGCCGAGCGAAGCGCACGGCATCGACTTCGAGGGCGAGTTCGGCGTCGTCACCGGCGCGGTGCCGATGGGCACGGGCGCGGCGGACGCGCTGCATCGCATCCGGCTCGTCGTGCAGATCAACGACTGGTCGCTGCGGACGCTCGCCATGCCCGAGATGAAGACGGGGTTCGGCTGGATCCACGGCAAGCCCGCCTGCAGCATGGCGCCGGTCGCGGTCACTCCGGACGCGCTCGGACCTGCGTGGCGCGACGGGCGGGTATGCCTGCCGCTCGAAGTGCATTGGAACGACGCGCTGTTCGGCCGCCCGAACGGCCGCGAAATGGCTTACGGATTCCACGAGCTGATCGCGCACGCGGCGCGCACGCGCGCCCTGCCCGCAGGCACGATCATTGGTTCGGGCACGGTATCGAACGCGGATCACGCCGCCGTCGGATCGACCTGCATCGCCGAGCGTCGCGGGATCGAGATCATCGAGCAGGGTGCGCCGGTGACGCAGTACATGCGGTTCGGCGACCGTTTGCGCATGGAGGCTCGCAGTGAGGATGGGGTGCCATTGTTCGGCAAGATCGATCAGCGTGTTGTAACGAGAGTGCCTTAGTCGGGTGCGGAGATGCCGAGTTCACCTACCGAACGTCAGTCGATGGACCGCACGTCGTCGGCGACGGGCCGTTCGGCACGCGGCATCACTACAATATGACGGATGGCGTGATCGGCTGAGCCGGCTCACTGCGCGTTGAGGCGCTTCGTCTGTGACGCGTGCCACACGCCTGAATAGCCTGTCTGGATAGGCATCTGCCCCGTTCCGTAAGTACGACAGGCTGATCGGGGCGTTGTGCATTCTTGATAAGTAGATCGGTCGTCGCCTGTCGATCAACGAGGCCGGCGCAGTCGGAGCCACTGCCCTTCTCCGCAGCGTTTCGCGCTCGCAGCTTATCCGGAGGGCACCGTATTGGCGAAAGCGACGAGAACCGCGCCGAGCCGCGCCGGCTGCTCCTGTTGAATCCAATGGCCCGCACCCTCGATCAGGTGGATGGCGTTCAGCCGCGTTGTCGCATTCGTCTTCATCATTTCGAGGGCGCCCGGCGATACATAAGTCGCCCAGTCGCTATTTCCGCCAACGAACAGCGACGGGACGTCTATCGTTCTGCCCGAGAACAAGCGTAGCTCAGCCGTCAGGACGGGATCGGTATAGACGCGGTACGTCTGCAAGCCGCCCTGAAAACCGGTGCGGCTATACTCCTCGGTATAGACAGCCAGTTCCGGTTCGGTGAGCCATTGGCACGCCGCAACCTCGGCCGCCGAAGGTTCGAACGGGGCGACGTTCTCGGGCAACGTCTTGCCGCGCTCCATGATGTAATATGTGGGGAGTTGCGCGAACGCCTCGGCAGTCGGCGTTTCCAGCGGTCGAGGGCTGTTGCCCAACCAGTCCGCGCTTTTGACGTGGAAGAACGTCCGCAGAAACGCGTGCACGCCTTGAGCGGGGCGTGAAAGATCGTCGTTCGCTTCGCGTGTGCTCAGATACTGTTGGTAGAGCATTCTGGGCGGGCTGAGCGACGCCAGCGCGGCCGCCAGCTGACCAGCAGTGTTCGGCTGAGCCGGTGACGCGCCGCTCTCCGCCGTATTGAACGGGAACGCCGGCGCGCCTGGAAACGGCGCGCTCATCAGCACGACTGAAGGGAAAACATCGGGCCGGGCCAGCGCGCAATAGGCCGCGACGGGTGAACCAAAATCGTGCCCGACCAGCATCGCCGTTCGCTGGTAGCCCAGCGCCGACACCAGGCCGAGCGCGTCGCGCGTGACGTTCAGGAGGCTGAAGGGCGCTAACGGGGCGTCATAGTCGTTCACCCAGCCGGCGGTGCGACCGAAACCGCGCTGGTCGGGTGCCACGACATGATAGCCGGCATCGGCGAGAATCGGCATCAGGTGCCGCCAACCATATGCCAGGTCTGGAAAGCCGTGCAGCAGCAGCGCAAGCGGCCGACCCCGGCTCTGATACCCTGCCTCGAGAATGTGGACGTCGAGGCCGTTGACCCCGTGGATCATGCGCGAGCGAACGCCGCCGGGAAGCGTGTTGCCGCCATAGGGTGAAGTGCTCAAGTCAGGTCCTCCTTCGAGTCTTGCGCGACGGGTTCAAGCCGTGCGTGCGGCAGCTTTGGAGCTGTTCCCCGGAAGGCCGCCGATGAATGCCACGACTCTTGGCGCGACGAGATCCGCCATCTCGGCATGGGGATAATGCCCGGCACCATCGACGATCATGGTCTCCGCCTTCATTTTGCCGGCGAGCATGCGCGCTTCTTCGATCGGGTCGGCAAAATCCGGATCCTTGGTGCCCATCACGACAAGAGTCGGCACCTTGGTTTGCTCGAGAATCGCGGCAGTGTCGGCCTTCGACAAAGCGAGCATCGCCATCAGCGCGTCCATACGTCCCGGCTCGCGCAGGTTCTGCGTGATCGCCGCCTTGATCTGCGCGTGATCGGCGGGCTTGTGCGTCGGGAACAGCGTGTTCCAGTACATCGTCCAGAACCCGACCTTCCACGGTCCGGCGAACCCGATCTTGAGCGACAGCTTCTGGATGAAGGATGCCTCCAGATCGCGGACGATCGGCCCCAGCAGCACGACACCCGTGACCTGCTCCGGCGCATCCTGCGCCGCCCAGAGCGCCGAACCGGCCGCAAAGGAATTTCCAAGGATCGTCGCCGGACCGGTACCAAGATGCTTGAGCACCGCAACGGCGTCGCGGCCGACGGCTCGAGCCGAATAGTCGCTCCATTTTGCCGAGGTCTCGCCAAAGCCGCGCGCGTCGATCGTGATCACACGGTAGCCCGCCTGTTGCAGGAGCGGCCGGATCATGCGGTATTCAGAGCGCAGATCGCCCATGCCCGGAATTGCGAGGATGGCGGGGCCGTTGCCGCCGGTGTCTTCGAAGGCGACGCGGCCGCCTTCGGTTTCGATGAACTGGGTCTTGGTGCTGACAATGTTCATGGCGTGCTCGCTTCTCGCTTATCGATCACCGGTCTGGCCCCGCGATCTTCGTTGTTGACCTACTCGAAGTAGCCCCTCTAATTTCGCAGGGTAATTCGGCATTTCGGCATTAGGTCGTTTCAAAAATGAATAGCCTCGATTGGGCGCTGCTCCGCTCCTTCCTCGCCGTCGTCGAGGGCGGCTCGCTATCGACGGCCGCGAAGCGCATCGGTGCAACCCAGCCGACATTGAGCCGACACATCCGGGAATTGGAGACGGGGCTCGGGGTGATCCTGTTTACGCGGTCAGCGCAGGGACTTGACCCGACACCGGCGGCCCTGGGCCTGATCGAGGATGCCCGGGCCATGGGCGCGGCGGCCGAGGCGCTGAACCTGAAGGCGCAGGGCCGCTCGCAACAGCTGTTTGGAACCGTGCGGATCACGGCGTCGGTCATCGTCGCCAACCTGATGCTGCCACCGATTGTCGCAGCCGTGCGGCAGGCGGAACCGAGCATCCAGATCGAGATCGTCGCCTCGGACACCAACCAGAACCTGCTGCGTCGAGACGCCGACATCGCCATCCGCATGGCCGATCCGACGCAGAACGCGCTGATCGCCCGCAAGCTGGGCGATACGCCACTGGGGCTGTTCGCGACCCGGTCCTATTTCGATCGGCGCGGTCGTGTCATATCAAGCGAGGACCTTCGTCGCCATGATATGATCGGCCTCGATCGGGGCGACTTTCTGATCCGCGCCTTCGCCGAGCGTATCATTCCGCTCACGCGCGAGGACTTCGCTGTTCGAACCGATGATGCGATGCTTTCCTGGAACCTCTTGCTCGCGGGCGCCGGCATCGCGATCGCGCAAGTGGTCCTGGCAAATCGCTATCCCGATCTCGAACAGGTGGACGCCGACATCACATTGGGCGCGTTGCCGGTCTGGTTGGTGATGAGCGAGGAGGTCCGCGGCAATGCCCGGATCAGGCGTGTCGCAGACCTTCTATCGTCTGCCCTTCAAGACCTCCTGCGCAGCGCCACGGCGGCCGAGGATCAGGGATAAACCCCTAAGTTGCGCAGGTTCATCGCGGCTTCGCGCCTGGCAGGTGCGTTGCGAGAAACTCACGCATGCCAGTCGGCCGATGTCCAAGAATGGCGGTGAGCGCCGGATCGACCGCCGCAAACTCGCCTGCCTCAGCTGCGCGAAAATACCCCAGCATGACCGCGCGAGCACCGGCGGGAACGCCGTTCTCACGTGCGCGAAGATCGAGATTCTCCAGGCTGATCAGGGTAAGCGCGACTGGCATCTCCCGCACCTCGCTCGCGAGACGCGCAATCTCGGCAAGGTTCAGGGCCTCCGGCCCGGTCAGTGGCGGGGTCGGACCGTCAATGACCTGATCGCCGGCAAGCAGCGCTGCGTCCGCCGCAGCGAGGTCGTCGTGGGTTGTCCACGCTACCGGGCCGTCCGCAGGCGCCGTGATCCTGCCGTTCGCAAGCCCTTCTGCCTGCATCGCCAACAGGCTTTGCGCGTAGAAGCCGTGGCGGAGCGCGGTCCATGCGATTCCGGACCCCGCCAGCAGCGCCTCCGTTGCCGCATGATCCCGCCCCGGCGGGAACAGCGACGTGGGCGAGGCGGAAATCTGGCTGGTGTAGAAGATGCGTTCGACACCCAGGTCGCTGGCCACAGCGATGGCGTTGGCGTGCTGCGCGATCGGATCGCCGCCATAAGCCGCTGCGTTGGAGGAGATCAACAACACCTGCCCCGCGCCTTCCCAGGCATGTCGCAGGCTTTCCGGCCGATCATAGTCGCCCTGCCGAACTCGAACGCCCTGCGCGGCCAAGTCGGTTGCCCTGTCAGGCGAGCGAACGCTGACGCCGATCCGCTGCACAGGAACACGCCGCAGGAGATTGGCGACGATCCTCTTCCCCAACTGTCCTGTCGCTCCGGTGATGATGAGCATATTGCCTCCGGCTGATGATGCGGTCAGAAGTGATTGATCCACAGGCATATGATAAGCCGGGCAATCCGGAACAGGTCGTTCTCCATGCCGAACAATGTCCGCGCCGATGATCTGAGAGTCTTTCTTGCCGTGCTGCACGACGGTGGCTTCCGTGCTGCGGCGCAACGCTTGGGAATGGCGGTGTCCAGGGTGAGCACGACCGTCTCTCGGCTGGAGCGGGAACTTGGTACACCGCTCTTACTGCGCACCACGCGCAGCGTCCGCGCGACCGATCAAGGGCGGGCACTCGCGGATCGTATCGCGCCGCTCTTTGCAGACATTGACCTCGCCTGTGCCGACACGGCCGGCGGCGCAGAGCATGTTCGCGGCCGACTGAAGCTCAACGTGCCGGGCGCCGTCATGCCGGACATCCTTCCTCGACTGCTGACCGCATATCAGCAACGTCACCCGGACGTCATCGTCGAGATCTTCGTCGAGAACGGTCTCGTCGATATCGTTGCCGACGGGTGCGACGCAGGCATCCGTTACGGCACCGCGCTGGAACAGGGCATGATCTCGGTGCCAATCGGCCCGCGTCGACAAGAGGTCGGGCTGGCTGCCTCGCCGGACTATCTCGCACATAGGGGGATGCCGCGGTCGCTTGAGGATCTGACCTATCATGATGCGATCCGCTACCGGCTGCTGAATGGTTCGCTGATCCCGTGGAGGTTGCAGCAGGGCGGCGCTGCTGCCGAAGTGACGCCCGTCACGAAGCTGGTGCTCGGCGTGAATGCGCTCAATTCCGGCCTGGCTTATGCTCGAGCCGGTTTGGGGATCATCTGCGTTTTTCGAAACTGGCTGGAAGACGACCTACGCCGGGGATCGCTCGTCCCGGTCCTGCCTGAGCATTGGCCGGAGTTCGACGGCCCGCGGCTCTACTATCCCAACAGGCTCGCATCACCGCCACTTCGAGCGTTTATAGAGGTTTGCGGCGAGCGCAGCGAGAATGCATAGCCGGTCGATCAGCAGATCGGGTCTGAGCTAATGGCAGGCACCGCCGGCTTGACCCAGTAGCGGACGTTCAAGGCCCTTGCAGCGCGCGCCGGCTCCGGACGCTCGTTCATCTAGAATCAGCGACCTCGAAGCTGGTATAAGCGGCGATCGCTGCGTCATCGAAACGCCGCCGTCCCGCCATCACGATGAAATGCGCCCAGCCTAGCTGCCCTTCGAACCGACGGACCCAAGTCGGCAACATTCAGGGGCATCATGAAATTCATCACCAGCAGCGCGCTGATCGCGCTGCTCGCCGGCACGCCCGCGCTTGCACAAACGGCGCAGGACCTGCCCTCGCCGTCGTCCTCGGACCAGGCGGATACCGAGAACCAGATCGTCGTCACCGGCACGCGTGATCGCTCGCGCACCCAGTTCGATACGCTCGCGCCCGTCGACGTCCTGTCAGCCGACGCCGTGCGATCGAGCGTTTCCGGCGACCTGTCCGACACGCTCGCGCAGTTGCTGCCCTCGTTCAACGTCCAGCGCCTTCCCGCGGCGGATGGGCAAGCGTTCGTGCGGCCCGCCAGCCTTCGCGGCCTGTCCGCCGACCAGACGCTCGTGCTCGTCAACGGCAAGCGCTATCACCGTTCCGCGCTGCTCGGTACGCGCGGGGCGCAGGCACCCGATCTCGCCGGCATCCCTTCGCTCGCGATCAAGCGGATCGAAGTGCTGCGCGACGGCGCGTCCGCACAATATGGCTCGGACGCGATCGCCGGCGTCGTCAATATCATCCTCGACGACACCGCCGGCATGGATGCGTTCGGCCAATATTCTCAGTATTATAAGGGCGACGGTAAGGAATATCAGACCGGCGCACGGGGCGGCATCGCGCTCGGCGATCGTGGCACGCTGGTCGTCACCGGCGAATATGATCATAGCGAAGCGACATCGCGCACGCGCCAACGTCCCGACGCCATCGCGTTCCAGGCGGCCAACCCCACCCTGTCCGTGCCGGCCCCGGTACAGCGCTGGGGCCAGCCCGATGAGGAGCGTATCCGCGGCGCTCTCGATGCCAATTATGCGTTCAGCGACGCCGCTAAGCTGTACGTCTTCGGCACCGCGCAAAGCGGCGAAGGCGTGACCGATTTCAACTGGCGCAATCCCGCCGGGACCAGCAGCGTGTACGGCGCCAGCAGCGCGTTTCCGGGCTTTTCGTTCAACACCGTCTATCCGCTGGGCTTCTCGCCGCGCTTCGGCACGACGTACAGCGACTATCAGGGCGACACCGGTCTGCGCGGCGATCTGAGTGACCGGTTCAGCTACGATCTCAGCGCGGCGTTCGGGCGTAGCCGGATCGATTATACGCTGAACGAGAGCCTCAATGCCTCGCTCGGGCCGGTAAGCCCGACCAGCTTCTATCTCGGTCGCCTCGAACAGCGCGAATTCAATCTGAACGCCGATTTCGTCTATCGCCTTCCGGTCGGCACGGCACAGCCGGTCAACGTCGCGTTCGGTGCCGAACGTCGCCGCGAAACTTATCAAGTTTCGGCGGGCGATCCCGCATCCTACGCCATCGGCGCCGGCGCGGCGACCGGCCTCGCGCCCAATTCTAACGGCTTTCCGGGCTTCAGCCCCGCGCTTGCCGGCACCTTCGACCAGACCAGCTACGCCGGCTACGTCGATCTGGAATGGCAGCCGATCGAGATGGTGACGTTGGGGGCCGCTGGCCGCTACGAGGATTTCTCGGAATTCGGCGACACGTTCAACTACAAGCTTTCAGCGCGGTTCGAACCGGTGAAGGGCATCGCAGCGCGTGGCACCTATTCCACCGGCTTCCGCGCGCCGACGCCGGCGCAGCTCAATACCTCGCAGACCACGCAGGGGCTCGATACGACGACGTTGCAGGTCTTTAACCAGGGCCGTCTGTCACCCAGGGATCCGCTCGCAATCGCGTTGGGTGCCACGCCGCTGACACCCGAAACGTCGAAGACCGGGACCGCAGGCCTCACCTTCCAGAGCCGTTTCGGCCTGACGGCGAGCGTCGACCTCTATCAGATCGACGTCGATAACCGCTTCAGCCAGTCGCGCACATTTGCGGTGCCAGCCAGCTTCGCCAACCCGCAGCGCTTTACCGCGGTCAGCTATTTCACCAACGATTTCGATACGCGCACGCGCGGTATCGATGCGGTGATCGGCTACGGTCACCGCGTCGGGCCGGGCCGCGCGAATCTCAGCCTCGCCTACAACTACAACCAGACCAAGGTGCGCAGCGGCACCAGCGCGGCGATCCCCAACGACACCCAGCGGCGGATCTTCGAGGAGCGCCTGCCTAAGCATAATGGTACCGCGACGTTGGGCTACGACATCGGCGCGCTCTCGCTCGTTGCACGGGCGCGCTATTACGGCGCCTGGACCGACGTCACCGGCAACGCGATTGGGGAGCTGTTCCAGCGCTTCGGATCGATCGCGCTGTTCGACGTATCGGCAGCCTACAAATTCGATCAGCATTTCACGTTGCGGGTCGGTGCGGAGAACGTCGCCAACACCTATCCGGACGAGGCGACGAACCAGGCGGTGCGTGGCCTGATCTATTCGCGCAACGCACCCTACGATACCGATGGCGGGCAATATTATGTGCGGATTGGGATGAGCTTCTGATGTCCGGTATCGTCGCAGCTACATTGGATCGCCGCCTGTTCCTGACCGGAGCCGCCGCCGTCGCGGCGGTTCCGGCGAGCGCGTTTCCCCGTCCGGCGGCGACCCAGGACGAAGCGTTCTGGAAGGGCGTAGCGTCACAGTATGACGTCACTCGCGAGGTGATCCAGCTCGAAAACGGCAATTGGGGCATGATGGCCCGGCCGGTACTGCAAGCATATGAACGCAATCTCGAACGGGTGAACCGCGACACCAGCTATTACACCCGCCGGGGCATGATGAAGGACTGGATGGCCGCGCGCGACGCGTTGGCCGCGACGGTACGGGTGCCCGCAGAGGAAATCGCCTTCACCCGCAACGCGACCGAGGCATTGAAGGCGCTGATCCTCGGCTACAACGCGCTGACGCCCGGCGACGCAGTTCTCTATGCCGATCTCGATTACGACAGCATGCAGGCGTGCATGGACAGCCTCAAGGCCCATCGCGGCGTGTCGGTCATCAAGATCGCCCTACCCCAGCCCGCCACGCGCCAGTCGCTCATCGACACCTATGCGTCCGCAATGGAGGCCAATCCGCGCCTGAAACTGATCCTGCTGACGCATCTCAGCCACCGCACCGGCCTTGTCTTGCCGGTGCGCGAGATCGCCGCGATGGCCCGCGCGCGCGGCATCGCCACGATCGTCGATGCGGCGCACAGTTGGTGCCAGCTCGACATGACGCTTGCCGATCTCGATTGCGACTATGTCGGCATCAACTGCCACAAATGGCTCGGCGCGCCCCTGGGCGTCGGCGCGATCCATATCCGGCAGGGCGCACTCGCTGCGATCGATTGCGATCCGGCCAACCCAGCGTCCGACCGTGACACCATCAACGCGCGTATCCACACCGGCACGGTGGATTTCGCCGCGCCGTTGACGATCCCCGCGGCGCTGGCATTTCAAAACACGATCGGCAGCAAGCGCCGTGCAAATCGCCTCGCTGCGCTCCGCAATCGCTGGGTCGATCAGGTCAGACCTTTCGCCGGCATCGAGATCCTGACCCAGGACGATGCCGCGCTCCATGGCGGGATCACGTCCTTCCGCTTCAAGGGAAGGACGAGCGCTGCAGACAATATCGCGGTGGCGAAGCGGTTGCTGGAGGAGTTTCGGATCTTCACGGTCTATCGCGACGGCCCCGCAGCGGGCGCGTGCGTGCGGGTGACACCAGCGTTGTTCAACACGATGGCCGATATGGATGCGCTGGCCGCAGCACTGAAGATAATTGGTCAGTAAACACTCGCTCGGCGGGTCCGAAACGACCCAGGAAACGCCCTTGGGCAGTGCGTTCGCCCTCCCCAGGTATGGCCAATCATTCATGCGTCCTGCCGAAGGGACATGAACCATATGTTCGAACCGCATGTTTACCGCGGTCAATTACCCTCCTGGCACGTGCGTGCATGTCGATGACCTAGCCGACCTCTATCTGCTCGCGCTCGAAAAAGCGCCAGCAGCCCCGATATTCAACGGCGCTCACGGCGCCGCTACCCCGCTGATCGATATTGCACGCGCCGACAGCGAGGGCGCAGGCACCGAGGGCCGGGTGGCGGCATGGCCGTTGGAGGAGGCACGGCAGGCGTTGGGGGGCTTCGCGGACGCGATTGCGTGGATCAACTGGTCTCGGGCGAACACGCCGAACGTGCGCTTGGTTGGCGCCCGTCGCGGCATTCGATCCTCGATGAGCTACGCTCCTACGCGTCGCCAGCGGCTTGACCGCAAGTCGCCTCGATGATCCAGATTTGCTGAACCCGGTCGATGCATTAGCCGAAAGCAGACGGCCGCGAACCTCGACAACCAGTCCGGGCAGACGGAAAGTCTGCCCGGACTGAGTTCCGCCATGCCGCCTACATGCCGGCTGCGGTAGGGCGCACGATGACCTCGTTGATGTCCACTCCCTCGGGCTGCTCCAGTGCGTAGCGGATTGCGCGCGCGATCGCGTCGGAGGTCAAGGACTTCTGCCGCCACGTGGACAGCGCCGAGGCGATATCCGGGTCGGTGATGTCATTGCCCAGTTCGGTTGCCACGACCCCGGGTGAAATGATAGTCGTGCGGATATCATCATGCTCCTGGCGCAACCCTTCCGTGATCGCCCAGACCGCGTATTTGGTGGCGCAGTAGACGGCCGCGCTCGGCATCACGAAATGCGCGGCTATCGATGCGACGTTCACTACGTGGCCGGCCTTCTGCGCAATGAATCGAGGAAGTACGGCAGCGATCCCGTTAAGCACGCCATGAACGTTGACGTCGATCATCCGTGTCCACTCGTCCTGCTTCAGCGCGGCGAGGGGCGACAACGGCATCACACCGGCATTGTTGATCAGCACGTCCACGCGCCCGAACCGGGCTTGCGCGGCATCGGCGAACGTGGCGAAGCTTGCCGCGTCGGTCACATCCAACCGGTGCCACGCGACATTCGCGCCAAGCTCTGCCGCAAGCGCTTCGAGGTTCGACCGGCCGTTGCGCATTGACGACATCGCCAACGCCGCGGGTATGAGCACATCGTCCCTGCACGAACATTTTAAGGCGGTGACGAAGATGACGCCGTTGGAGTATCAAAAACAACTTCGATTATAAGAGGCTAGACGCCTGATGCTGTCAGCTGCCACCACCGCAAGCGGCGCGGGTTTTGCCGTAGGGTATGAAAGCCCATCGCAGTTTAACCGCGAGTATGCCCGCCTATTTGGGGCTCCCCCACGTCATGACATCGAACAGTTGCAGCGCAGCGGCAATTTACTGACGCCCGTGTAGCCCCTGGCGCTTTTCGATTGACGCATTGTCAGACGCGCCCTGCGCGACCGTTAGGTCATGATACCCATCCGCGCGCGCTTATTCATAGGTGCCGCCGTCGGTTAGCGCCGTCAGCCTTCCCTTAAGCTGGCTGTCCGTTTCCCTTACGCTGGCTGTCCGTTTCCCTCCCGCCAACGCGAACATTCCCGAAATTTGGTCGTTTCTGGAAACGCCGATGCCGTCTCGCCCGCTGTTTACAATCTAGAAAGCCACCGCTTCGAGATACCAACCACCTCAGTCTACAGGCAGAGCATTAAGGCCCACTGCCGCTGCAGGCTAATAGCTCGCCAGCTTGATCTTCAGCACCTGCGGCAATGTCGTGAGGTTGAGGCCGCTACCGGTCTGATCGCCGTTCCAGACGCGGTCGAAGATCCATCGACCATCCTGAAAATGCCCTTCCTCGACCCTGGCGAGCATGAACCGTTCGTCCTTTGCCGAGCCGAACCGGACGCGCACGCGGTGCCCGACGAGGAGGAACTCGTTCGCCGACAATTGCGCGATCACCGCCCCGCCATCCGGGTCTGCGCGATCGGGTACCGGATCGGCCTTGCCCAGCCAGCTGTCACCGACCGTTCCCATCTGCCACTCGCCATAGGTGAGTGTCGCCGTCCAGCGATCGCCCAGCTGCAACGTTTCGGGTCTGCGATCATCGGCCTCGCCCGCCCCCCAGACCTTGTTCTCAAACGATATTCTAGCCCATTCTCGCGCCATCGGGGCAAATTGACGGTAATGGACCGCAAAGTTGTCGACGGTTTGGGCATTCACGACCCTCGCCCCTAGCGGGTAGTTCGAGAACCCTGAGTAATCCAAGCCGAACGGCGCAAAGCCGATGCCCTGCCGGCCAAGGACATCGTAAAAATGCCGTGCATAGCCCTTGTCACTGCCGATTTCGGGAACAAACAAGGCATTATCCGCACGTCCGTATTGGTCCAGCGTCTTGCGAACCCTTGCACTATCGCGGTCGTAAATGTCCGGCGCGATGGCATCGATAGAGGGCGCCGCTGTCTTCCAGACGTCCAGAACGTTCCATGTCGGACCGCCGGAGGAGTAAGTAAACGGATCCTGGTATTTGAAAGGATCGCGCAATGCGGCGTTGACGTACATCGGTAGCGCAAGCGCGCGCTTGCCGGCTGCTGCGACCTCGTCGACGTACCGGGCAATATGCCAAGCGTGGAAATACTCGTCGGCGTCCTTGCCGAATGCTTCACGCCAGGTCCCGGGCTTGGCGCGCATCGCCTTGACCAACTCGGCCGGCGCTGGCTGGTTGAACAGCCGCTGCGCCGTGGGCGAAAAATCCCGCACCGCGCTGTACGTGCCGGTCTCATTCTCGACCTGGACCATGATGACACTATGGTCCTGATCAACGGCCTTAAGGTGCTGCATGAGGGCAACGAACGCGCGCTTATCCGCTTCCAGTGTCGCCCGGAAATGCGGCGAGAGCGAGTTCTTCACCTCGCCCTTCGCATTGATGACACGCGGAAAGCGTGCGTTGTTCAGCTTCACCCATTCCGGGGCGTAGTCCGGGTTGTTGTTCTTCCAGGTACCAAACCACAGGAGGACCAGCCTGACGTCGTTCGCCCGCGCCTGCTTCAGCAACTCGTCGACGAAGGAGAAATCGAATTTCCCCTCGATCGGCTCAATCTGCTCCCAAGCGACCGGCATTTCCAACGTGTTGGCGTGCGCAGCCTTGATAGCGGGCCACACCGTCGGGAGTTGAGACGGGTAGTTTGCCGAATTGTTGGCCTGAACGCCAAGCATGAGGAACGGTGCACCGTCGACCATCAGCGCGTGCCGGCCTTCCTTCTCAACGAGTTGCGGAAGATCACGCGCCCACGCGGCGCTAGTCATTGCGATGGTCGCGAACAGCGCCAAGGGTGAAATCCGCTTCATGCTACCCAGCATTGTCATCTCCGCGTTGACGCCGTTACCCATACGACCTTGCCGTACGATATCATCCATCCATTTTAGGGTGACTTTCGGTAACGAACCATAGGCAGGTGTTGGCGATATATCCTCTTGATGGGATCCATCGGAAGGACGCCAACCTTCTTGATTGTCGATCCTAATCGGAAATGCCTCCCCGATCGCAGCCGCGCTATGCGATCCTTGAATGTGCGACAAACAGGTGTTTTTCGACACGGCAAGTCTCAGGCTTTGGCCTGTGGCTGCGGAATGACTGACATGCGCGCATTACTGCAGTGCAGTTGTGCGCCAGCGGCCGACCTCCTGTTTGTCCGGGTTGCCGAGCTCCTTCATCGCCGCCCCATAGGAGCGAAGCCTGTCGGTGGTGATCGCCTCGGTCCTGCCGTGCCGCTTCAGCGTCTTCTTCATGAAGGCAAGCGCCGCTTCCTTGTCCTTGGTCCTGGTGATGTAGCTTTCAAGGATCTCGCCTTCGTGATCGACCGCTCGCCAAAGGTAGACCATCTCTCCGTTCAATTTCACGTACATCTCGTCCAGGTGCTATCGCCAATGGCGGAACCCGCGCATTGCACTTGCGCGCTGCCGACGGATATCGCCCGCGAACATCGGGCCAAACCTGTTCCACCACATGCGCACCGTCTCGTGGCAAATGTCGCTCCCGCGCTCGAACAGCAGGTCCTCGACGTTGCGCAAGCTCAGTGAAAGCGGACGTACATCATTATCAGCAGCCGGATTACCTCCGCGACGAGTTGAAGTAGCGAAACGGACTGGCGGGTTTGCGCGGGCGGGGCATTCGCCGCCCCTACCGCCCCGCCCCTAACGATCGGTGCATTTGGTCTGACAGTGCCCGCTTGAGCCCTTATGATGTAGCGTCAGACAAGGTCTCGCCGTCAAACACCATAATGGTTCAGCGGGCGTCGCTTGCTCAGCGATCGCAAATGCCGATTGTAGCTTCCAACGATTTATTATTCAGTCTCGATTTATGCGCAGTCGCACGAGCAACCCAAAACTGATTCCGCCAAATCCGATTAGCGACAGGATCACGGCCCCGGTGACGCGGCCACCAGCCTTGGCGACGGTGCGAACATCTACTCCAAGACCCAGCGCCGCCATGGATACGACCGTGAGTAGCGTCGCGATCTGGCTGATCGGCATAATAGCGATGGACGGGATCAAGCCCAGTGAGCGACACCCGGCGACAACAAGGAAGCCAACGATGAAACATGATCCGATATGTGCGATGCCGAGCCGCTTATTTCCTACTGCGGCGGCGACTGTCCCGCCGTCAGGCACCGCTTGAGGAGCAAGCCGCGGCGCCGCAAGTGACAGTGCTTACCGATGACGGCTGATCGGTCGCCAAGCCGGTGTCCCTTTTTCGTAAGGCTCGTCCGTCAAGGCGTGTGCCTCGCTTCCGTCCGAACGCATAACGTATATCTCGCCATAGGGTTGTGGGTTCGCTCGGTGTAGCAGCGCTTCGTCTTTGAACCCTTGCCGGGCGCTGGCAAACGCGATCCACTTGCCATCCGGCGACCAGCTGTTGTGGGCGTCGTTGCCGGGCGAATGAGTCAGCCGGGTCAGGTCGGTGCCATCAGCGCCAATTGTCCAGATCTCGTAATCCCCGCCAATGTCGGCAGTGAATGCGATCCGATCCGTCACAGGCGACCATGCGGGAAAGTTGTAATGCGCGGCGCCGGCGAGCAGGGAGCGCTTGGAGCGGCTGGCGATGTCGACGATCTCAAGTGCGTTGCCGTCGCTCCCCGCCTTGCGCAAGACGATATGTCGGCCATCGCCAGACCAACTCGGCAGCCCGTAATTGCCGTCGCCGTTGGTCAGAAGCTGGAGGTCTTTTCCGCTGACGTTGACGGTCGCGATGTCTGCTTGTGCCGGACCGGTCTGGTTCTGAAAGAAGCCGCCGAGACCGAAGGCGATGCGGCGGCCGTCCGGCGACCAGTCCGGGGCCAATGCGCTGCGGTCGGCATCGCGGAACAGGACGGTACTGTTCGATCCGTCCGCGTCCATGGTGAGGAGCGCGTTGTGAAGGATGCCGGCGGTCCGATCGTTGCTCACACGCCGGGTGCCATCACGCCGATAGGATGGAAAGATCCCCGTACGCACCAGCCCGAACCGCGGATCCAGCGAGACCCATCGATGGTGGGGCGGCCAAGCCGTCGCAACGTCGCGATGGAAAACCATTTTGCTGCCATCCGGGGACCAGGCCGGATTGGTGAAGACGCCGCGTGCCCCTCGGACTCCCGATGAGCGCTCGATCCCGCCTTCAGGTCCGCCGGAGACATAAGCGATGGACTGCCCGACCACCCAACGCGGCGACCATTTCTCGCCCTCGCCGCTTGTCAGGATCGTTCGCTGGCCGCTGGCGATGTCCATGGCCGCGATTTGCGTCGTGCCGCGCAAGCGGCGCGCGCCTGTCACTTTGGCGACCTCGGTGATCGGGGCGATATAGAAAACCAGCCTGCTTCCATCGGGGGACCAGGACGGGCTCCCGGCAAATGCATCGTCGACCGACAGGCGCCGGAGGCCCGTACCGTCGCGCCGAATGATGTAGATTTCGGTAGAGTGCCGGATCGTGAAGTCACCGGCGGGAATCCGCGGATTCGACGATGTGCGGTCCGACGAGAAGGCGATCCACTGACCGTCGGGGGACCAGGACGGGCGGAAATCACCGCCGGCGGCGGCCGTCAGGTTCGTGGCCTTGCGGGTCCGCATGTCGAGCAACCAGACGTCGGCATTGCCGCTGCGGCTCGAGACAAAGGCCATTGTTTGCCCGTCGGGCGAGAGGGCTGCCTGATCGTCATAGGCCGGGTGATCTACCAGCTTTTCGAGCTTCGACCCGTTCGGACGGACGCGGTAGATGTCGGAGGAGCCAAATCTTCGTGAGGTAAAGACGATCCATTTGCCGTCGCTCGAAAAGCTTGCGTTGCTGTCCGACTCCGGATGCGGCAGCAGCGGGCGGGCGTTCGTGCCGTCCGCGTCGGCTATAAAGACGTCGCTGTCGAGGGGCGCGAAGCTTGCAAACGCAATCTCGTACTCAGCTTTCGCGGCGGCGGCTTCGGAAAGCAGCGCAAGTATGCCGACGGCAGCCAGCCGTGATACTCGTCGGATCAACCGCATAGTCCTACTCCCCTTATCGGGACGATTGTTTAGCATGTCTTCATCGCCTCCGCGATCTGGCGGCGCAGTAGGGTTGGACGGACCGGCAGCTGAACAAACGGGCGGAGTTGCGCAGGCAAAAGCGGTCCCCGAGTATCAATTTCTGGGTCGCGCTTGTAAACGAGGCAAATCAATTGGTAAGCGCGGCTCTTATATCGCGATAAGCTTAGAAAATGAAATGCTCGCTGCCTGATGTCAATCTGGATCGTCAGCGGTAACTGATAGATGACAGGATCTCGAAGGATGCTAAGCTAGGCGCATGATCGTCGCACGCTCCAATCCCGACGCCCACGCAGTTGCCGATCACTACAATGAACTTGATCCTTTCTACCGTGCTCTTTGGGGCGAACATGTCCATCACGGACTGTGGATCACGGGAAACGAGCCTCCTGAAACTGCAGTAGAAGCCCTGTCGGACCGGGTTTCTAACCTTCTTGATCCGATGCCGGGCGATCGGCTGGTCGACATTGGGTGCGGATATGGCGCCACTGCGCGGCGCATCGCCCAAGCACGTTCGGCAGAGATCACCGGCTTGACCTTGTCCGTCATGCAGGCCTCCTACGCGCCAGCACATCCAGGCGTGAATTTGTTGGTCCGCGACTGGCTCGACAACGGTTTGGCCGCTGGCACATTTGACCATGGCTATGCTATCGAGAGCACCGAACACATGGTCGACAAGCCTCGCTTTTTCGCCGAAGCGGCACGGGTGCTGAAGCCTGGGGGGCGGCTCGTTGTATGTGCCTGGCTGGCAGAATCGAACGCTTCTGTCCGGCGAGTTCGCTATCTGCTGGAACCGATCTGCCATGAAGGTCGCTTGCCTTCCATGGGTACCCGCGAAGACTATGAGTGTTGGGCAAATGAAGCCGGCCTGCTGTCGATCGGGTATCAGGACGTTTCGCGGCAGGTGGCGCGGACTTGGACAATCTGCATCGGCCGGTTTGCGCGCGCGGTCTTAACAGACCGAAACACCCGCTCACGAGTAATGGCTTCGCGCAACCGGTTATTCGTGTTCAGCCTTCCCCGCTTGATTTTGGCATACCGGTGCGGCGCGATGAGATATGGCATCTTCACTTGGTACAAACCTGATTGAGCCACCGTTCGCTGAGACTTCGCCGCCGAGTGGCATGCGAAGCTTGTCCAGGAAGGAATGGCCGTTGTCGAAATTGCACGTAAGCAAGCCACGCTCGGCCGGTCAGCGGGCTGCTGAAGAAGTGGACGGAGGAACACCGGCACAATTCGCTGCCGCAACCTCCATCCTTTAGGATGGTGGGATCTGGATAGTCACCGGCGACGATCGGGTTGCGGAACATGCCGCGCCGAGGTCTGCCTTCCGTTGCCCGTCGGTGCCGGTGTTGCGGCGCCGGCCGGCCGAACGGGAATCAGCCGCGTTGCCCGCGAGGAACGGCGCGGCGGGCGCTAGCGAGCCGGCCAGCATAGCTTTGAGCAAATTACGTCGGGGAAAAGGCAGGGTTCGTCGCCGCAGCAGGAGTGTCAAGGCGAAAGCTGACGCAGTCCTCAGCGCGGACTGAGCTCGACCATGACGACATCATGGTCGAGCATCGGCAGGTTCAGCTCGGCCCTACCGTCGGCCCGCACACGAACCGTGCTGACCTTCGGGGAATCGGTTGTCAGTGACTGCAGCTGGCGGAGTTGCGCGTCACTCAGCTTGGCCGGGCGCCCCATCTCCAGGTACGTCGTATAAGCGTCATTCTGCTTGAAGCCGGTGCGACGCACCCGGAACTGATACGATCCTGGTTTCAGGCCGGCAACGCTAACGGTGAGTGGTTTCGCCTTGGCGGGCGGACGCACCTTGGTGAAGAACGGCCGATTGCTGACGGGCTGATCCGGCAGCACATCCTTCCATGCCAGCACCTGTACCGTGTTGCCCTTCATCGCGGCGATGCTCTGGTCGTCCCGTGTCGGCAGTTCGCGGTCGCCGAGGTCAGCAAGGTACTTGTATGCGAACCAGGTAGGCTTGCGGATTCCCTGAGGCGTCATCAGCCCGAAACCGCCGTCAAATGGTCTAGTCTGCGGGCCGGGCTCCTCAAACAGGTCGCTGAACGTCCAGTAACTCATGCCCTGCGCCAGTGCTTCGGTGCGGCGAAGCTTGGACAGAATATAGGCTGCGCCGAAATAATCGTCATGGATTGGATCACGCGGATTGTAGCTGGTGCTCCATTCGGTGAAGAACAGCGGTAGACCGGAGTGCCCCGCCCTCTCAATTTGACCGCGCACCTTGCGGACATCTTGTACGACAGCGTCCGGGTTGCGCGACAGCTTGTTGTCGCCTTCACCCTTCTCGTCCAGAAAGCCACCTTCTACGCCATAGGTGTGGGTAGCAATGAAATCGACCGGCAGCTTGTTCTTATCGGCATAGACAAAGAGCTCGGGAACCCAAGCTGCGCCAGCGGTGGCAGGGCCGCCGACGCGCAGCTGCGGGTCGATCGCTTTGATGGCGCGCGCCGTACGACCATAAAGATCGAAATAGGCGGACTGGTCAGCTTTTTCCCAGAAGCCGTCCAGGTTCGGCTCGTTCCAGACCTCGAAATACCAGCTTCGGACCTCATGGGCGCCGTACCGTGCCACCAGATGCCGGACGAACGCATCTACCAACGCTGTCCACTTCTCGGGCTGAGGATGGGACGTGTTCCCCTTCCAGTAAAAAATCGTCTGGTCGGACTGCTTCATCGCGTCGGGCGTAAAGCCAAGTTCAACGAAGGGCTTTAGCCCGATGCCGAGCAGTTGATCGTACAGGGAGTCGATGCGGCGCCAGTCGTAGACGGGCTCGCCGTTCACTTCGCGATACGTGCCCAGCTGGTCAGCGAAGATGTTGTGGAAACGGATGTAACGGAAACGAAGCTCTTTCTGCACCGTCCGCAGCTGTGCCAGACTGTCGTCCCGGATTAGCGTGCCGGGAAAGTCCGAACCGATCGACAGCTGCGCCATTCGATCCCGCGGCTTGGACTGGCCGCGCACATCGACGGCGATACTGCGGACTGCTAGCGTTTGGGTAGACGCGACGGTTGGACAAACGGTCGTGGAGGTCAGGCTCAGTACCAGCGCGACAGCCTTCGCAGCTTTTGACATCGCCATATTCATCCCTCTTCGTCCTCAACAAAACCCGTCTAGGCCGCTAACGCCGACATGCGCAATGGAACGACACGCCTGGGCACGACAGAGACCGGTGGTGATCTTCTCGGCCCTGCCGTGACGCTTCAGCCTTCTTGATGAAGGTGAGCGCTGCACGCTTGTCTCTGGTTTTGGTGATGTCGCTCTTGAGGATCTCGCCCTCTTGATCGACCGCTCGCCAGAGGTACAGATAAGCTGATATAGACTGTATCGAATTGCCCGGACACGGACCTGATATCAGGCACCATGCGCCCCCCTTGCCCGTCGTCGAACCAGCCGTTCGCCCATCGTTCTGGCTGGAGCGGGCGATTGTCGCTAGCTACAGCGATATCAGAGCAAAACCAGTCGGTGGGGAGCGAGGAGCGCGAATGAAACGGATATTGCGCATGGCGGCTATGACCGGCGGACTGATCGCGGCACCGGCTCTCGCGCAGCAAGCAACGGTGGCAGATGGTATGCTGCGGGGCACGGCGGTCGCCGGACCCGCACCGGTAACCGCCTTTCTCGGCATTCCCTACGCCGCGCCACCAGTGGATCCGCTGCGCTGGACTCCGCCACAGCCCGTCGCCCGCTGGCAGGGCGTGCGCGCAGCCGATCGCTTCGGTCCGCGCTGCATGCAGCAGCCGCTTTACGCCGACATGATGTTCCGCTCGCCGGCGCCGAGCGAGGATTGCCTCACGCTCAACGTCTGGATGCCCGCCGGCACGCCCAGAGGGGCGAAATTGCCGGTGCTGTTCTACATCCACGGCGGCGGCGCGATCGCGGGCGACGGATCGGAGAAGCGCTACGACGGCGCGAGCATGGCGCGGCGCGGCATGGTGGTGGTGACGATCAACTATCGGCTTGGCGTGTTCGGTTTCCTGGCGACCCCCGAGCTGGCAGCGGAGTCGCCGCAGCACGCCGCAGGGAATTACGGGCTGCTCGATCAGGCCGCGGCGCTCGACTGGGTGCGGCGCAATGTCGAGACGTTCGGGGGGGATCCCGGAAGGATAACGATCGCCGGCGAAAGCGCGGGATCGATGTCGGTCAGCGTGCTGATGACCTCGCCACTGACGCGCACACACTTTGCCCGGGCGATCGGCGAAAGTGGCGGCGTGCTGCCGCCGACCTTCCATCCCAAGCCACTCGCCGAGGCCGCGCAGGCAGGCACTGCGTTCGCACAAGCGGCGGGCGCGCCGACGCTGGCGGCGTTGCGCGCGATGCCGGCCGAGCAATTGCTGGCGGCACAGGGGCGGCAGAAATTTCGTGCCGACTTCATTCTCGACGGGCTGTTCCTGACCGAGACGCCCGCGGCGAGCTACGCCGCCGGACGCGCCGCCAAGGTGCCGCTGCTGGTCGGCTCGAACTCGCAGGAAGGTGCGTGGACTTCGATCCTGGGCGATGCGGCGCCGACGGTGATGAATTACCGCACGGCGCTGGAGCGGCTGTTCCCGGGGCGGGGGACGTCGCTGTTTGCCTTATACCCGGCGGCGAGCGATGCCGATGTGCCCGCGACGGCAATGCGGCTGGCAAGCGACCGCTTTCTGGGTGCGTCGACGTGGCAGTGGTTCGACCTGCACCGGCGCAGTGGCGAGCCGACCTATTATTATCACTATGCGCATGTTCGCCCAGCCGCGCGTCCGCCGCTGACCAACGACACGCCGGCACCGCTCGGCGCGGTGCACAGCGCGGAAATCGAATACGCGCTCGGCAATCTCGACGCGAACCCGCTCTATGCCTGGACGAACGAGGACCGATCCATCTCCAGCACGATGCAGGGCTATTTCACCGCCTTTGTAAAGGCAGGCGATCCCAATGCCGCCGGATTTCCTCGCTGGAACGCCGCGGGGGCGAACGGCGACACGGCGACGCGACAAGTGATCGATGTAAATACCCGGAGCGAGCCGTTCGGCTTCCAGGCAAGCTATCCGAAGGCTGTGACGCTCCTCGACGGAAGTCTGCGGTAGGGGTTCTGGATCATCCCGGATCAATGCTCCCCTCGGTTCCTCAGATACCCGGCATGCTGAGCGGAACAGCCGATGTTAGAACAGCCGGTCGAATGATCGGCGCTTTGCATGTTCGTTTCGGGGGCCGCCGATGGCTCTTCTAAACGACCGGGCATGGGCGAAGGGCTGACCGCAAGCTTTACAGCATCGAAGGGACCCAGATGCGACGGTCCGCGCTCCTCTCAGGCGTCCGGAAAGCTGCCACCTGTCATAGTTGCCGGGCGGTTGAACATAGCGATCCACCGACGACCAGATGACGCGTTTTTCACTGGCGCGTCCGGGAGGTTCTGCCGAAAGCCGGACCATGGAAATCGAGGTCAGCGCCGAAGCGAAGGACAAGCGGCTCAATCGCGCAGTTGCCATCACCGTCGTACTGCTCTCGGTTGCAATGGGTCTCGGCAACATCAAGGATGGCAATATCGTCCAGAACATGGACCAGGCCAAAGCGGACTCCGTGGATCGCTGGAACGAGTATCAGGCTACCAAGACCAAGGCCCACATCGCGCTGACGGCCCGGGCTGAGATCGCCGCGCTCGGCAACACACCCACCGCCCGCGACGCCGTGGCGTCCCTTGATCGCGACCTCGAAAAATACACCGCCGAAGCACCGCGGCTCGCCGCTCAGGCAAAAGCGCTTGCAGACCGCTACAATGCCCTGAACACACATGATGACCAATTCGACGCAAGCGAGGCGCTCCTGTCGACGGCGATATCGGTTGCAGCCGTTGCTGCGCTGGTCGAAAGCAGTTGGGTGCTAGCGGGGGCTTGCGTCTTCGGTATCTTCGGCTTGTTCATGGCCGTTTGCGGCTTTGCCGGCTGGGGCTTCCATCCTGATATTCTAAGCCAGTTCCTCGGATGAGAGCTTTTTAGCGATCCGACACGCGCCTGTTCCGAGCGACCGGTGACCAGGCGCGTGCCCCCCCCGATCAGGCCGCGGCGGCTAGAGAAGATTGCGGCAACTGGCGGGCTTGCGCGATAGCGCCTTCGATCGCGGCAAGACGCACATCCTCGCCACGCCCGAGGCCTTCGGCAACGATGACTTCGACATCGGCACCGACGAAGCCGAAGAGCGAGCGCAGCAGCGTTTCGGCATGCTCGTACGCCGCATAGGGCGAACCCACGCCATAGACGTTGCCGCGTGCGAGCGCGACGATCACGCGCTTGCCGGTCGCCAAGCCGACGGGGCCGCTTTCGCCATAGGTGAAGGTCTTGCCCTTCACCGCGATGCGATCGATCCAGGCCTTCAACTGGCCGGGGATGGAGAAATTGTAGAAGCCTGCGCCGATCACGACGACGTCGGCGTCGAGGAATTGCTGAACGTCCTCACCTTCATCCAGCTTCAGGAAGGCATCGAGCGTCAGGTGCGGGATCGGCTCGGCGACCAGATCACGATAGACGACATCGAGGTTCGGGTCCGTTTTCCGGAATTGCTCTACGATAGCGGCGGAAATCGCGCGGCTGGCCGAGCCTTCGCCCATGATGCTGGAATCGAGATGAAGAAGTTTCATGGAGAGTCTCCGGTCTGGATTTGTGACCAGGAGCAGTTATGTGACCCACTGCGACCCGCCAAGGACGCATATTTTTAGGACCAGGTCACATGGATATGCCCGCCCCCACCGGCGTAACCGCCAACTGCCGCCGGATGAGCAGCGTGCTCAGCCTCGTCGGCGACAAATGGACGGTGATGATCGTCATGGTGCTGATCGAGCGCCCGCGCCGCTTCAACGACATCAAGCGGACGATTGGCGGCATATCGCAGCAGATGCTCACCCGCACACTGAAGGCGCTCGATCGCGACGGCATGGTCAATCGCACGGTCCATCCGACCGTGCCGCCCCAGGTCGAATATGCGCTGACGGAACTGGGCTATTCGCTCGCCGAGCCGCTTCGCGCCCTAGGTGCCTGGGCAGGCGCGCATCTCGAGGAAATTGACGGGAACCGTGTTCGTTATGATACCGTTCGAGACGGCGAGCTAGGCAAAAGCGCTTCCGACACGCCGTGAGTCTGCATGGCACACATGGCTACCAGCAAAGCGCTCGCGAGGCGGCCCACGTAGCGTCGGAACAGACCCAGAAGGCGACAGTCAGACCCTCTCGCGGCCCTCCATCATCTGCCATTCATTCAGCTTCACTTTTCTGCCAATTGCGCCCGTCGAAAACTGCCCCGCATACACCCTAAGGCTTGCGATACTGCCTCTACACGCTCGCCCGGGGCAACCACATGGTTAAGATATCTGCGACTTCCCGCCGCGAAACTGCCGCAAAGCTCGGTAAAATCCGCTGAGCCATAAAGGCGGCTGAATTGAAGGAGAGCGTGTCGTGCATTCGAACTCCGTGTCAAAGCTTTGGCTATGTTCGCTGATCCTCTCGGCGTTCGCCCCCCTCGCGCGGGCCCAGGAGCCGATCCACCGGCCCGCCTCGCGTGCCGCTGAATCGCAGCCGGTAATTACGGGACGCCTCACAAACGGCGTGCGCTTCGCGATCCTTCCGCGAAGAGCGAACGAGCCCGGGGTCGGCGTGCTGATGCGTAACGAGGGCGGCTTCATCGCCGAGCGGCGGCCAGGGGAGCGCGGCCTAGCGCATCTGATCGAGCATATCGCCTTCGTCAGCCCAACCGTTGGTGCCCCGGACGATCTGCACCATCTGCCGCATGTCGGGCTGAAGGTGACGGTCGCCGGCGGGAGGCCCGCCTCAACAAGCTGGCGCGAATCGAACTACTATTTCTCGACAAACACGACGCAGCCCTACGATCTGGACACGATGCTCGGGCTATTGCGTGAGGTCGCGACCGACCTGACTTTCCGGCCAGACGCGGTCGATAGTCAGCGCACTGATGTGATGCGTGAAATGGCGGAGAAGCAGCTCGGCAATCGGATCTTTGCAGGCTACATCGCCGCCGTCGCCCCGGGGTCGCCCAACGACGTGATCGACGCACAGAATTCGGACGAGGTGCCGACCGCGTCGATCGCGACGATCCGCGCGCTCTATCGCCGACTGTATCGGCCCGAAAACATGATGATCGTGGTCGTCGGAAACGTCGACGCTGAGCGAACCAAGGCGATGATCGAGAAACGGTTCGGTGCATGGCGGGTGTCCAATCCGGTCCCCACCCTCCCGTACGTGCCTGCGTTCCAAGCTGAACGTATCGTCCCAATCAGCGTGTCGGCGCTGCCGCAAGGGCGGAGGACCGCGCTGATCACCGTTGTATTGCCGACGCCGCAGCCGCCCTCGACGCGGGCCGGGCAGGTCGCGGCTATGCTGATGGACCTGGTGGTGACGCGTGTTGTCAACGACCGGCTGACCAGCACGCAGCCGGGTAATCCGGCCGGGAAGCGCGGGATGTTCATCGAAAACGGCGATCAGGGTTTCCGCCAGATCATGCTGTGGGACAATTTTTCGATCGATCAATGGCGCCCCGCCGTCGCTGGCCTGGCGAGCCTGTCGTGCGAACTGCGCACGGCCGGCTTTTCCGTGCGGGAGTGGGACATCGCGCGGCAGGCAGTGATTCACGACCTCGAACACCGCGTCAACGAAATGCCCGGCGTCGCGAACGTAGAAATTGCGAAGGACCTGTCGCATGCACTTGCGGCCGGCCAGAACCCTGTCCTGCCGAACACTTTACTGGAACATGCCCGATCCTGGTTGCCTACGGTCAGCGCTCAGACCGGTAGTGACTGGTGGCAGCGCCAATGGTCTGCGGGCGTCGACCATATACGGGTCGAGGCGCCCGAACTCGCCCCGCTCGACCAGCCTCTAGCCGCGTTCCGCATCGTGGCCGATGAGGCGGTAGCGGATGTCCAATGCAAGGTGCGGCGCTAGGATGCTGACGAAGCTGACTCTTCCCGTTCAGTCTCCGAAGACCCAAAGGCAGACGTCCAAAGCCGGCCGGTCGCTACCCGATTTCGGCCATACGTTCATTCTCGCCGAGACGGTTCCCGAGTGTCGGCTGGATGGCTTCGTGTTGTACGAATGATAGATCGAGCGCGGCCAAAAACCCGATGGCGCCGCAGCAATCTTCTGATCGCGCTCAGCAAGCTCACCCTCATCGGCGGGACACGTCATCGGCATCACGTCGTCGTCTTCCGCAAACCCGCACGCATGCGACCACGCTGGGATTGGGGTGACGTTTGGCGAGGTATGGGCGTCGTCCGAGTCCTGCGCTTCGATCACGTCGGTAGGCGAACCGGGCGCGATCGCAGGGAACCAACCCCTCGCCGACGCGAAGGCCCACCCGACATCAGGTGAAGCAGGCGCCTAAGCCCGACGGCATAGACTGACCGCGGCGATATACAGCGTCACGTCATGCCCCCTTCGCTGCGAACGCGCCGACAGCCAGCGATCATTCCCTGCAAATGCCTGCTCTCCAAAGACGGCTCCATAATCGCGCCGAGAACGGAAAGAGTAAATCCGAGCTTCACGATGATTAGCTCCGCTTATGGACTATATACCACCTCTGATTCCCAATAATAGTACTCTATCTCAACCGCATATGACGGGTCAGCCGCGACTTCATTGTGATTTCGAAGCAGGCTTAGTTGGTTAATACGATCTTAACTATTGCTCGGAGCGGGTACATGGCTGCAGATATTATCGTTAAGGCGACGGGCAATGCAACTCGGGTCGCCGGAAACAGCATCGACCTTGATGATCCCGCAGTCGTCCGCCTCGATATCGACCGCTCGCAAGTCACAGCGTTCGAGCGGGACGGGCAGCATCTGGTGGTGCGCCTCGCCGATGGCGACCCGATTCAGGTGAAGGATTTCTACCAGCAGGGCGAAGCGGTGCACGATCTCGTGCTGCGCGAAGGCGATCGAAGCCTGTGGGTTGCGAACCCGAACGCCGCCGCCGGCGCCGCGCGGTTCACCCGGCTCGGCAAGATCGAGGACCTGCTCGCGGCGGACGAGGACGGCTCCAGCGCATTGATGCCGGCTTTGCTCGGCGTCGCCGGCGCGGGCGGACTTGCCGCTGCCGCCGCGAGCGGTGGCGGGTCCAGTGCGGACGATGGCGACCGGAGCGACGGCAGCACGCCCGACACCACGCCGCCTGCAGCACCCACGGCAGCGTTCGCCGCAAACGGCGCAAGCGTCGGCGGCCTGGGCGAGCCGGGTGCCTTGGTCCAGGTCCGCGATGCGAGCGGGTCCGTGATCGCCAGCGCCACGGCAGGCGCCGATGGTCGGTATTCGGCCGCGCTGACGCAGCCAAAAACCAACGGCGAGAGCGTGACCGTCACGCAGGCTGACAGCAGCGGAAACCTGTCGCCCCCGGCCACCGCGCTGGCGCCCGATCTGACGGCCCCCGACGCGCCGACCGCCACAAGCAACGACGCGGGAACGATCGTAACCGGCACCGGCGAGCGCGGCGCCGCGGTCACGGTGCGCGACGCGAACAATGCCGTCATCGGAACGGCAACCGTCGATGCACAGGGCAATTACGCGGTCACGCTGACCACCGCGCATGCCGACGGTACCATCCTGACCGTGACCCAGTCCGATGCGGCGGGCAACACATCGCCGCCGACGCGCGTCGTGACACCCGATCTCGCCGTGCCCGGCGCGCCTACGGCCACGGTCGACCCCGACGGCACCAGGGTCTCGGGTAACGGCGAACCCGGCGCCACCGTGACGGTGCGCGATAACAGCGGGCTGCCGATCGTATCGGGACCCGTCGGCCCCGATGGCAGCTACACCGTGCCGCTGCCCGCCGGCGAAGCCGATGGCGGTACGATCAGCGTCTCGCAGACCGACGCTGCGGGCAACACGTCGCCCGCCACGACGGTTACCACGCCCGACCTGGTTGCGCCCGATGCGCCTACGGCCGCCGTCGATCCCGCCGGAACCACCGTCTCGGGCACCGGCGAACCCGGTGCGACGGTCACGGTGCGCGATGCCGCGGGGCAGCCGATCGGCACCGCGCCGGTTAGCGCTGACGGCAGCTACACCGTGCCGCTGCCCGCCGGCGAAGCCGATGGCGGAACGATCAGCGTCACGCAGACCGACGCTGCGGGCAACACGTCGCCCGCCGCGACGGTCACCACGCCCGACCTGGTTGCGCCCGATGCGCCTACCGCCGCCGTCGATCCCGCCGGAACCACCGTCTCGGGCACCGGCGAACCCGGTGCGACGGTCACCGTGCGCGATGCGGCGGGGCAGCCGATCGGCACCGCGCCGGTTGGCGCTGACGGCAGCTACACCGTGCCTCTGCCTGCAGGCGACGCCGATGGCGGTACGATCAGCGTCACGCAGACGGATGCGGCGGGCAACACGTCGCCCGCCGCGACGGTCGCGACGCCCGACGTGGTTGCGCCCGATGCGCCTACGGCCGCCGTCGATCCCGCCGGAACCACCGTCTCGGGCACCGGCGAACCCGGTGCGACGGTCACCGTGCGCGATGCCGCGGGGCAGCCGATCGGCACCGCGCCGGTTGGCGCCGACGGCAGCTACACCGTGCCCCTGCCGGTAGGCGAAGCCGACGGCGGAACGATCAGTGTCACGCAGACGGATGCGGCGGGCAATACATCGCCGGCCACGACGGTCGCGACGCCCGACCTGGTTGCGCCCGATGCACCTACGGCCGTCGTCGATCCTACCGGAACCGCAGTCTCGGGTACCGGCGAACCCGGCGCCACCGTGACGGTGCGCGATAACAGCGGGCTGCCGATCGTATCGGGACCCGTCGGGCCCGATGGCAGCTACACCGTGCCGCTGCCCGCCGGCGAAGCCGACGGCGGAACGATCAGCGTCACGCAGACGGATGCGGCGGGCAACACGTCGCCGACCACGACGGTCGCGACGCCCGACCTGGTTGCGCCCGATGCACCTACGGCCGTCGTCGATCCTGCCGGAAGCGCCGTCTCGGGTACCGGCGAACCCGGTGCGACGGTCACCGTGCGCGATGCCGCTGGGCAGCCGATCGGCACCGCGCCGGTTGGCGCTGACGGCAGCTACACCGTGCCCCTGCCGGTAGGCGAAGCCGACGGCGGAACGATCAGCGTCACGCAGACGGATGCGGCGGGCAACACGTCGCCGACCACGACGGTCGCGACGCCCGACCTGGTTGCGCCCGATGCACCTACGGCCGTCGTCGATCCTGCCGGAAGCGCAGTCTCGGGTACCGGCGAACCCGGTGCGACGGTCACCGTGCGCGATGCCGCGGGGCAGCCGATCGGCACCGCGCCGGTGGGCGCTGACGGCAGCTACACCGTGCCCCTGCCGGTAGGCGAAGCCGACGGCGGAACGATCAGCGTCACGCAGACGGATGCGGCGGGCAACACGTCGCCGACCACGACGGTCGCGACGCCCGACCTGGTTGCGCCCGATGCACCTACGGCCGTCGTCGATCCTGCCGGAAGCGCCGTCTCGGGTACCGGCGAACCCGGTGCGACGGTCACCGTGCGCGATGCCGCGGGGCAGCCGATCGGCACCGCGCCGGTTGGCGCTGACGGGAGCTTCACGACCCTGCTTCCCGCAGGCGCCGCGGACGGCGGGACGATCAGCGTCACGCAGACCGATTCAGCGGGCAACACGTCGCCGGCAACGGCGGTAACGACTCCCGACCTCGTGGCGCCAGCGGCCCCTGTCGTGCTCATCGCGACCGACGGCGCCACGGCGAGCGGCACCGGCGAGCCTGGTGCGACGGTCTCTGTCACCGGACCCGCGGGTGGCTCGCTTGGCAGCGCCGTCGTCGGGCCCGACGGGCTCTACGTCGTACCGCTCACGCCGGCGCAGACCAATGGCGAACTGATCAACGTTGTGCAGGCCGACCCCGCCGGGAATGCCTCGCCGACCGTGACGGTCGCCGCCCCCGACCTCACCGCCCCCGACGCTCCGCTGGCGATTGTGTCGGACGACGGGACCGTGGTGAGCGGAACGGCAGAGGCCGGCGCGTCGATCCAGGTGCGCGATGAAGCGGGAAACCCGATCGGCAGCGCGATCGCGGCCGCAGACGGCAGCTATACCGCGACGCTCGATCCCGTTCAGGCCAATGGCGAGCTGCTGCTGGTCATGCAGACCGACGGTGCGGGAAATGCCTCGCCGGACGCGGTGATCGTCGCGCCCGACATCACGGCCCCGATCGGGCTGACCGCCGCGATTGACGGCACCGGGCTGATCGTCTCCGGGATTGGCGAGCCCGGCGCCGCCGTCACGGTGCGCGACGCAGCTGGCACGATTATCGGCGCATCCGACATCGACGACGCCGGCAACTACACCGTCATCCTGACGGCGGCGCAGGGCAATGGCGAAACGCTGGCGGTCACGCAGACCGACGCCGCGAACAATAGCGCGCCCGAGGTGCGGGTGGTCGCACCCGACTATACCGCGCCCGCCGCCCCGTCAGGCCTCGTCTCTAGCGATGGCTTGCGGATCGACGGCATCGGCGAACCCGGCGCAACCGTGACCATTCGCAACCCATCGGGCACCGTCGGCACGGCGCTGGTCGGGGCGGATGGGACCTACAGCACGGTGCTGACCCCGGCGCAGGCGAACGGCCAGACGCTGCAGCTCACCCAGGCGGACCCCACCGGCAACGTCTCGCCCGCGACGGCGGTGCTGGCGCCCGATATCACGGCGCCGGTCGGGCTTACTGCCGAGATCGATCCTGCCGGCGTGGAAGTCACCGGCTTCGGCGAGGCTGGCGCGACGGTGATCGTGCGCGATCCAGCCGGAACCGTGATCGGGACCGACGTCGTGCTCGCCAACGGCACCTATGCGGTCGTTCTGGATCCTGCGCGCGTAAACGGTGAGACTCTGCAGGTAACGCAGGCCGATGCAGCGGGCAACGCGTCCGCGCTGGTCCCGGTGACGGCGCCCGATCTGGTCGCGCCGCTCGCCCCCAGCGCGACGGTGTCGCCAGGTGGCGATGCCGTCACCGGTCTGGGTGAGCCCGGTGCCACGGTGACGGTGCGCGACCAGACCGGAAGCGTGATCGGCACGGGCCTGGTCGGCACCGACGGCACCTTTACCGCAGCGCTGACGCCTGCACAGACCAACGGCGAAGTGCTCGATGTCCGCCAGTCGGACCCGACGGGCAATGCATCCCCCGATGTGAGCGCGATCGCACCCGACTTCACGGCGCCGGTTGGGCTGACCGCCGCCGTCAACGGTACCGGGACGATCGTCACCGGCGGCGGAGAACCCGGCGCCACGGTCATTGTTCGCGATCCGCTGGGCGCGCAGATCGGCACCGGGGTGATCGCACCCAGCGGCGCCTATGCCATCCAGTTGACGACGGCGCAGGCCAATGGCGAAACCCTGCAGGTCACGCAGACCGACCGCGCCAACAACGAATCTGGGCCCGTCGACGCCTTGGCGCCCGACATCACCGCCCCCGCGGCGCCCGTGCTGGGGCTGAGCACCGACGGAGCGACCGCGATCGGCACCGGTGAGCCCGGCGCTACGGTGACCGTCACCGATGCCGCCGGCAACATCCTGGGCAGCGGCCTGGTGGCGCCCGATGGCAGCTATTCGGTAGCCCTGGCCGGCGTGCAGGCCAATGGTGAGGCCTTGACCGCCACGCAGGCCGATGCCGCCGGCAATGTCTCGCCTCAGGCTGCGTTCACCGCTCCCGACACTACCGCGCCCGCCGCACCGACCGGCATCTTCGATCCCACCGGTGCCGTCATTTCCGGTACCGGCGAACCCGGCGCGACGATCGTCATCCGCGATCCCGCGGATACGATCATCGGCACCGGCGCCGTCGACGCGCGCGGCAATTACTCGATCGCGTTGACACCGGCGCAGCTGGATCGTCAGCAGGTCAGCGTCGAGCAGTCGGATGCGACCGGCAATGTCTCGCCCGAGATCGCGCTGATCGCGCCCGACCTGACAGCCCCGCTGGCGCCCGCGGGTGTAGTCGCTGCCGACGGCGCTTCGATCACCGGGACCGGTGAAGCAGGCGCTACCGTCCTGATCACCGATCCGGTGGGTGTTCCGATCGGGAGCGCCGTCGTCGATCCCGACGGCAACTTCACGGCGGCGCTGGATCCGGCGCAGATCGATGGCGAGGTGCTCGGACTTATCCAGACCGATCCCGCCGGCAACGTATCGCCCGATGGCAGCGCGGTTGCGCCCGATCTGGTGCTCAACACCCTTCCGCCCCCACCGACCGCGGCAGTCGCCGCGGACGGCGCGACCGTCTCGGGCACCGGGGAGGTCGGTGACACGATCCGGGTGACGGGTGCCAATGGCGCGTTGCTCGGCACCACGATCGTGGGAACGGACGGTACCTATCTCGCCACGCTCGCAACGCCGCAGCGCAATAGCGAGACGCTGCGCGTCACGCAGACCGATGCCGATGGCGACGTCTCGCCGCCGACGACGGCAATCGCGCCTGATCTCACCGCCCCGGACGCACCGACCGCCACCATCGACAATACCGGCCTGATCGTGTCGGGGACCGGCGAAGTCGGCGCCACCGTGCGCATCGCCGATGCGACCGGCACCATCATCGGCACGGCGGTGGTCAACGCCAACGGCAATTTCTACACCGCGGTGCTGACCGCGGCGCAGGTCAATGGCGAAGCGCTGACCGTGACGCAGGTCGATGCCGCGAACAACGTGTCGGCCCCCGCGGCGCTGAACGCGCCCGACTTCACGGCACCGCCTGCCCCCACCGCGACCGTCGCGCCGGACGGCCTGAGCGTGGTCGGAACCGGCGAGCCCGGGGCGACGGTGACGATCGCCAACGCGGCCGGCACGCCGATCGCCACCGCCCTGGTCGCGGCCGACGGCAGCTACACCGCCGCACTCGCGACACCGCAACGCAACGGCGAACTGTTGAGCGCGGTGCAGACCGATGCTGCGGGCAATGCCTCGCCCCCGACGCCGGCGACGGCGCCGGACAGCACCGCCCCGAATGCCCCAACCGCCGCGGTCGATCCCAGCGGGCTGGTGGTCAGCGGCACCGGTGAAGTGGGCGCCACGGTCACCGTACGCGATCCGTCCGGTGCGCCGCTGGCGACCGCGATCGTCGGCGCCAATGGCGCATATGCGGTCGCCCTGCCCGTCGCGCAGCTCAATGGCGAGGTGCTGCAGGTCAGCCAGGCCGATCGGGCGGGGAACGTCTCGCCCTCGACTGGCACCCCCGCACCGGACGTTACCGCCCCGGCCGCGCCCACGGGCACCGTCGCCGGCGATGGCGCAAGCGTTGTCGGCACCGGCGAGCCCGGCGCCACGGTGGTGATCCGCGACCCTGCCGGGGTTGCGATCGGAACCGCGCTGGTCGCACCCGACGGCAGCTATACCGCGGGGATTGCGCCGGCCCAGCTCAACGGCGAGCGCCTGACGCTGACCCAGGCCGATCCGACCGGCAACGTCTCTCCGGCGGTTCCGGCGGTCGCTCCCGATCAGACCGCTCCGGTGGTTCCGGCGGCAGCCGTCAATCCTGAGGGCACGGTAGTGGTGGGTCGGGGCGAGCCCGGTGCGACGGTGACGGTCCGCGACCCGATCGGTACCGTGCTCGGTACGGCGCTGGTGGCGAGCAACGGCGCTTACGACGTCGTCCTCACCACGCCACAGCGCGACGGGCAGACCCTGCAGGTCACCCAGGCGGACGCGGCGGGCAATGTCTCGCCGACGGTGGCCGCACTTGCCCCCGATCTGACCGCGCCCGCAGCGCCGACGGCGGCGGTGAACGGCGACGGCACGGTGGTGACGGGCCTGGGTGAAGCGGGTGCGACGGTGCGGATCGTCACCGCCGCGGGAACCGAGATCGGTACTGCGGTGGTCGCACCAGACGGCACCTATTCGGCGACGCTGCTGACGCCGCAGGCGAATGGCGGAACGCTGCAGGTCACCCAGGCGGATCCGACCGGAAACGTCTCCCCACCGACGCCGGCCGCTGCCCCGGACATCACGCCGCCCGCGGCACCCGGAACCGTCGCGATCAACGATGAAGGCACGGTGGTGACCGGCACCGGCGAACCCAACGCGACCGCGCAGGTGCGCGACGCAGACGGTAACGTGATCGGCACCGGCACGGTCGCACCCAATGGCAGCTTCGCGGTCGTGCTCGACGATCCGCAGACCGCGGGCGAGGCGCTGACCGTCAGCCAAAGCGACGCGGCGGGCAATCAGTCGGGCGCGGTGCCGATCACCGCACCGGCCGACATCGACGCGTTCGACAATTTCCGGATCGCATCGGTCGACGTGATGCCGACAACCACCGACCGGGATCTGGGCACCGCGAACTATCTCGTGCTCGTTTCCCTCGGCGTGATCAATCTCGATGCGCAGGTGCTTGCGATTCCGAGCGTGCAGTTCACGGTCGACCCCGGCCATGTCCTCGACGCCATGTTCACCTATGACGCGACGCTCAATCTGGGCGCGCTGAGCGGCTATACCGTCGTGGTCCAGCGCTTCGATGGCGCCAACTGGGTCGCGGTCGACGGGCCGGGTAACACGTCGGTGCTCGAACTGGGGCTGGCCAACGGCAATCTGATTGCCAACGACGTACTCGATCCCGGCACCTATCGCGCCTTCGTCACCTTCGACGGCACGCTGGGGTTGGGCGTGATCGGCAGGCTCGAGGTCACCGGCGTCGACACCGACTATACCGATATCGGCGGTGTCGAGGCCAATGCCGTCGACGGCCATGTCATCATGGATCCGGGTCCGAACGGCGAAACCGACGTCGTCACGCCACAGACGCATGTCCACAGCGTCACGGTCGGCGGCGCGACCACGCTGGTCGCCGCCGACGGCACCATCGTTGACGGCGCCTTTGGTACGCTGGTGATCAACCGCGATGGCAGCTACCGCTACACGCCCGACGCCAATGCCGCGGCGATCGGCGGGACGGAGACCTTCACCTATACGCTGCGCGACCCGAGCGACAACGAGTTCGAGAGCGCAACGCTGACCATTGCGGTCGGCAGCCCCGACGTGACCGGTTCGGTGACCGCCGAGGACGATTTCGGCATCGCCTCGGCGACGTTCGAGAATGTCGTGACGACGACTCCCGACGCACTCGATGCAAGCTTCGCCACACCGACCGCCATCCTCCTGACGGGGGCGCGGACCGGTTCGGTGACGGACAGCTTCACGGTCGGGCCGAACAGCACCGCCGACGTGACGCTCACCGCGGTAACGCAGAACGGACTGAGCCTGCTGCCGAGCTATTCCATCACCGTCACGAACCACCAGGGACAGGTGGTCGGGTCGATCTCGCAGAGCGCGGTAGCCGGACTGGGACTCGGGTCAGGCTTGGCGCTTACCCTCCAGGATCTGCCTTCGGGCAGCTACAGTTATACCGTCAGCAGCACCAACCTGCTCGGCACCGGTTATGGTACCGGAGTCTATGTCGGGCAGACGGTCACGCATCTCGACCAGTTCGCGTTCGCGGCCTCGACGTCTGCGGAAGGAACGTTGACCGACAACGACGTGATGGGCGGGACGTTTACCGCAGTGCATGTCCAGTCCGGCGGCGCGTTCGTCGAAGTGGGCGATACGCCGGTGACGATCGCGGGACTGTACGGCACGCTGACCGTCGACGAACTCGGCCACTACACCTACCAGCCGAACACGGCGCCGGCCTATTCGGCCGCGGATCCGATCGACAGCTTCACCTACCAGCTGGTCCAGCCGAACGGCACGGTCGATACCGCGCAGCTCAACGTGACGATCGACATCAACAACGGCGTCGCGCCGACGACGACGTTGGCGATGGTCGACGCGGATGCTTCGGCACCGGACGTGCCGTCGATCGAGTTCTTCTCGGCCGAATCCATATCCGGGTTCCATGTCGACACCGAACATACCGCGCTTCCGTTCACGCTAGAGGATTCGGACACGATCGAGGGTCTGCTCGGCCACTACATGAACGACTGGAGCACCTCGGCGGAGGATCAAACGGAAGGGCTTGCAAGCGCGGCCACGCTGGAAACGACCAGTCTGTACGTCGAGCCGACGCCGATCGATCCGCTCGGGTATCTCAGTCTCGCGGACGATGCTGAGCACCAACGATTGGTCTCCAGCCATGTAGTCTGAAATTCGGTCCGATCTCGGAGTCGATTACGTTCGCGTCCCGCCCCTTCGACCTACATAGCAATAAAACAAGTTAAAGCATTGAATGGGTTGCGGGGAGTTGGGGCTAGTGTGGGGCGTAACGCGGCAAGCGCGGAATAGGGTCGCCGTGTGTGCAATCCTGCTCGGTACAGCCGGTGCACAAAGCATTGGCTCGGCCGCGCAGGATGCCCCCGAGTCGGCGCCGCTGTCGATGCAGCAGGCGGTCCGCGAGGTCCTCGCCTGGCACCCGGACCTTGCCGGGGCCGTGGCCTCGCTCAATGCCCGGGGCGAAGACGTCGCGGCCGCGCGCGCCGGCTATCTGCCGCGCGTGAGCGCGGGGCTCAACACCGGATATGCCAATCGGCTGGGTTCGAGCTGGCGGCCGCGGCCGCAGGTCTCGGCCTCGCAGATGATCTATGATTTCGGCAAGGTCGCGAGCGCCGTCGAGGCCGCGCGCGCGGGCACCAGGATCGGGCGTGCCGAATTGCTGCTCGCGGTCGACGAGCTGATCCGTGAGACCGGCTATGCGGTGGTCGAGGTGCAGCGCAACGCCGTGCTGTACGACATCGCGCAGCAGCAATTGGACCGCATTCGCGAGATCGCCGCGCTGGTCGGCAACCGTTTTGCCAAGGGTGCCACCACGCGCTCGGACGTGCTGCAGGCGCAGTCGCGCATCGCAGCCGCCGAGGCGACGTTGGCGCAGATCGATGCCGAGCGGCGGCGCTGGGCCAGCAACCTGGCCTTTCTGCGCGGCAAGCAGGAACAGGTCGCGTCCGTCGCGTCGGCGGTGCCAGAGTGGCTGATGCAAAGTTGCGCCTCAGGTCCCGTCGACTGGACGGCCGTGCCGGCGGTGATGCGCGCCGAGGCCGGGCGCGACGTCGCGGCGGCACAGCTGCGCAGAAGCCGTGCCGATCGCCTGCCGACGCTGTCGCTGGCGGGCGATGCCGCGCCCGACCTGCTTTCCCCCCTCTCCCAGCGCAGCGGGTATAATTTCGGACTCAGCATCAGCAGCGAGGTGTTCGGCGGCAATGCCACCGGCGCGCGGGTTCGCGGCGCCGGTTATGCGCTGACCGCCGCCGAGGCCGGGGTCAGCCAGGCACGCAACGAAACCGGCCAGCGGCTCGCCGAGGCGCGTGCGCAGATCGCCAGCCTGGGCCCTTTGCTCGACACGCTGATCGCGCGTGAGGCCGACATGACCGAAACCGGCAAGCTCTACCGTCTGCAATATCTCGAAATGGGCACGCGCACGCTGATCGATCTGCTCAACGCCGAGCAGGAGCTTCAGCAGGGGCGCTTCGACGCCGTGAACACGCGGCACGATCTGCGCCGGCTCGAGCTCGACTGTCTTTATTATTCGGGACGCGCGCGCGACTCCTTCGGACTGGCCGGAACCCGCTTCGGGCCGGTGACGCTTTGAACGTCGCGACTGCAGCGCATTCGGCGGGGCCGCCACCCGAAATGGACGCATGGCTCGATATCCTCGGCCAGGCAGCGCAGCATTATCGTGTGCCGCTGTCGGGGCACCGCGCGCGGATGGCGGCGCAGTGGAACCCCGGCAGCGGGTATGACGGCATGATCCGCACCGTGGCACGGGCCAGCGGCCTCGATATCGGCTTTCTGGATCCGCATAAGAGCCGGATCACGAGCTGGTCGCTGCCGGTGGTCATCGCGCTGCGCGACGGTGAACTCGCGCTGGTCAGCGCGGTCGATGCCGATGGCGTTGCCGATTTCACGCTCGATCGCCGCGCCGGGCTACGCTCGCGCAAGCCGCTTGCCGACCTGCTCGACAGCGCCGACCGGATCGTTGTCCCGCGCCCGCTGCGCTCGGCCGCCGACGTCCGCGTCGACGCCTATATCAAACCGTTCGAACAGCATTGGCTGCGCCATACGCTGCTGCAGGACGCGCGGTCGTACAGCCATGTCGCGATTGCCTCGGTGGTGACCAACTGCCTCGGGCTGGCGGGCATCCTGTTCTCGATGCAGGTTTATGACCGCGTCGTCCCCGCGCAGTCGTTGCCGACGCTCTACATCCTGTTCCTCGGCGTGCTGCTCGCGATCGGCTTCGATTTCGTGCTCCGGCGGCTGCGCGTCGATATCACCGACGTGCTCGGCAAGCGCGCCGATCTGCGGTTGTCGGATCAGGTGTTCGGTCATGCGCTCCGGGTGCGCAACCGGGCACGGCCGGCGTCGACCGGAACCTTCATCGCGCAGCTCCGCGACCTCGACCAGGTCCGCGACATGCTCACCTCGACCACCATCGCCGCGGTGGCGGATCTGCCGTTCTTCGTGCTGTTCCTCGCGATCCTGTTCTTCATCGGCGGTACGCTCGCGCTCGTCCCGCTCGTTGCGCTGGTGGCGTTGCTCGTTCCCAGCCTGATGGCGCAGCGCAAGCTGCGCGCGCATGCCACCGAATCGATGCGCGAGACGTCGCTGCGCAACGCGCTGCTGGTCGAGGCGGTGCAGGGCATCGAGGACATCAAGTCGTTGCAGGCCGAAGAGCGCTTCCAGCGCCAGTGGAACCATTGCAACGCGGTTGCCGGCGACGCGCAATTGCGGCTGCGCGGGCTGACCAGTGGGCTGTCGACCTGGTCGCAGAGCGTGCAGAACGGCGTCTATGCCGCGGTGATCTTCGTCGGGGCGCCGATGGTGATGGCGGGCGACATCACCACCGGCACGCTGGTCGCCACGTCGATGCTCGCGTCGCGGATGATGGCTCCGATGGCGCAGCTCTCGCACCTGCTGGGGCGCTACCAGCATGCCAAGGTCGCCGCTCAGAGCCTGAACCAGATCATGGCGCTGCCGGTCGACAGCCCCGATGCCGAGCACCGGATTCCGCTTCCCGCGGTCGCCGGCAGCTTCCTGCTGCGATCCGCGGTGTTCACCTATGCCGATCCGAACGCGCCGCCGGCGCTGGTCGTGCCCAAGCTCCAGATCGCAGCGGGCGAAAAGATCGCGCTGCTCGGCCGCAACGGCGCCGGAAAGTCGACGCTGCTCCAGGGCCTGTCGGGCATGCTCCAGCCGACGTCGGGAGAAATTCTTCTCGACGATCTGGCGCTGCATCAGATCGACCCCGCCGACGTTCGCCGCGACGTCTGCCTGCTCACCCAGAACAGCCGGCTGTTCCACGGCACGTTGCGCGAGAATCTCACGATGGGCGCGCCGCAGGCGAGCAGCGACGACATTCTCGCCGCGCTGGCGATGGTCGGCGCGAGCGACTTCGTGCGGCGGCTGCGCGACGGACTCGAGCACGTCGTCCTGGAAGGCGGGCTCGGATTGTCGGGCGGGCAGATCCAGTCGCTGCTGCTGGCGCGACTGCTGCTGCGTCGCCCCGCGGTCGCGCTGCTCGACGAACCGACCGCGGCGATGGACGAAATGGCCGAGCGGCATTTCATCACCTCATTCGGCGAATGGAGCCGCCAACGCACCGTGATCGTCGCGACTCACCGGCTCCGCGTGCTCGATCTGGTCGACCGCGTGATCGCGATCGACCAGGGCACGATCCTGTTCGATCAGCCCAAGGCAAAGGCGCTGGACATGCTGCGCGCCGGACGGAGTCAGACGGCATGACCACGCTCGCCCATGCCGACCAGCTGTTCGACGGAGACGGCGCCGGACGGCTGCGCGTCGCCCGGCGGATGGTCTGGATCATTGCCGCGCTGTTCGCCGTGGGGCTCGTCTGGGCGTGGTTCGCAGCGCTCGACGAAGTGGCGACGGGCAGCGGCCGGGTGGTGCCGACGAGCAGCGAACAGGTGCTCCAGTCGCTGGAGGGCGGCATCCTGACCAAGCTGCTGGTGCGGCGCGACGATATCGTGCAGCCCGGCCAGATCCTCGCGCAGCTCGATCCGACCCAGGCGGGATCGACCGTCGAGGAAAGCGCCGCCAAATATCGCGCCGCGCTCGCCAGCCAGGCCCGGCTGCAGTCCGAAGTGGAGGGCACGGCGTTGCGCTTCCCCGACGAACTCGATCGCTTTCCCGCGCTGAAGGCCGAGCAACAGCGGTTGTACGACGCGCGTCGGCGCAGCCTGCAGAGCTCCGCGGGGCTGATCGACGAATCGCGCGCCCTGCTCAGTCGCGAGGTGGCGATCGGTGAATCGCTGATCGCAGTCGGTGCGGCGAGCAACGTCGAAGTGCTCCGGCTCAAGCGCCAGCGTGCCGAACTCGACCTGAAAAAGGCCGATCTCCGCTCGCAATATATGGTCGAGGCGCGACAGGATCTCGCGAAGGTCAGTGAGGAGGTGGAGGCGCTCGCGCCGGTCGTGCGCGGGCGGTCGGACACGCTGAAGCGGCTGACGTTGCGCTCGCCTGTCCGCGGCGTGGTCAAGAGCATCGAGGTGGGGACGATCGGCGGTGTCATACCGCCCAACGGGAAGGTGATGGAGATCGTACCGATCGACGATCGCCTGCTCGTCGAGGCACGGATCTCGCCGCGCGATATCGCGTTCATCCGCCCGGGCCAGCGCGCCAGCGTCAAGGTCACCGCCTACGACTATTCGATTTTCGGTGGGTTGGAGGGTGAAGTGAGCAGCATCTCACCCGACACGATCCGCGACGAAGTTAATCCCGAAGTGTATTACTACCGTGTTTTCGTCCGAACGCACTCCGACGTCCTCGTCAACAGCGTCGGACGACGGTTTCCCATCGTCCCGGGCATGATCGCGACCGTCGACATACACACCGGCAGCAAGACGGTGCTGCAATATCTTCTGAAACCGCTGAACCGGGCCCGCGAAGCGATGCGCGAGCGATGATCGTCGCATCGTGGTAGCGGGGACGGCCAAAGCGAAATCCCGAAACCCACGCCAACACACTTTTCGGACCGGCAGGCATGCCGCGCCGGTCTGATCATAACGAAGAACACGGGACGCATATTATGTCCGAGTACAAGAAGATCTGCCCGCCGTGCGCCGGTACCGGAAAGATCGATACGGCGGGGGGGACGCCCCGCTCTTTGCTCGAATTGGCGCGACAGGCGCAGGCCGCGCGCGACAAGACCGCGAAGCTCTTCCCGCGCAACATATTTCGCGATTCCGCGTGGGACCTAATGCTGGAGCTGTTTGTAGGGGCGCAGGAACGCCGCTCGATCTGCGTCAAGGAGCTTGTCCTGGTGTCAGGCGAGACCTCCACCTCCGCACTGCGGCGAATTGACTCGCTGGAGGAAGCCGGGCTGCTACGCCGGTGCCATGATTCGAAGGACCATCGTCGGGTCGCGGTCGTTCTCACGCCAAAGGGCGAAGAGTCGATGTCGGCGATGTTGTCGCACCTGTTTCTGGGTGACGACTAGCCGGGCGCGCTTGTTACTGGAACCGCTGCAGGAACCGAGATCCTGCATGAGCGCCGTATGCAGAGCATTCACCCCTGGCCGTTCTTTGGACGGGCCGAACAATCGGGGTTGCAGGCGTAGATACCGGCGATGTTGCTGCCGTGCCGCTCCTCTATATCGTCAAGCATCAGCTTGCACAGCTCTTCGCGACGCGCCCCGGTCCAGACGAGCAGCAACACGAAGAACAGCCCGTCGTGAACGATGTTTTTGCCCGGTTGCAGCCGATCGGCTGTTCCGGCGCAGCCGGTCCAGGGGGCACGCCGGAAGATCACCTCGCCCTGCCCGCGCGTGTAACGCTTGCGCGCCTCGCGCTCATCCTCGTCGATGGCCGTAGTGAATTCACCAAAATCGATCGGCGCGACCCTGCCAACCTGATCGCGCATGAACTTGTGGATCTGGCCGAGCTTGTTGAAATGCTTGTTGGCCGTACCCGTGGACAGACCGACGTCCTCGGGGGCGAGGTCACCGGCAACGATCCTCTCGGCGGCGTCGGCAGCCGCCGCTTCGAGCGTCATCGCCGAATCCCTGTCGTGAATCGACCTGCCGAAATGCACTGGAAGCTGATCGAACCACCGATCGAGATCGATGGTCTCCTTCTTGGTCACCATCCAAAAAGGCGTGCCCGGTGGCAGCGATTTCTCCAACAGCGTCGCGGCCCACCGAATCTGCCGAAGTGTTTGCTCTCCGACGCCATTTTTCGACCGCTTCCCGTCTCGGCCATGATCGAGCAAACGCGGGGTCTCCTCGATCATCCGCTCGGCGGCTTGGTTCGGCGTGCACATGCGCCAGTCATCGGGAACCGAAATAGCCTTTGCATCGATGCTGAGCGCTGGGCCGTAGGCCGGCTTCCTCAGGGCGGAAGCCCGATCCGGCATGAAGCTGGCGGCCTGCATCGGCGTACGCGTCGCGATAGGCGGAGTAGAGTACACGCTCGACTTCCCAGCGGAGGCGGTCGTCGGCCACGAGACCGGCCTCCCCCAGATGCTGGTCTATTTCGGTCCGTCGAATGGGCGTAATGCCGCGCTCCTCGCGCATACCTATGGTCCGGCGAAGGTCGGCGACCCGGCGTTCGTCCCAGCCTTCAGCCCGCAGCCGGTGCTCCTCCGCGGGCATCAACGACACACAACCGCCAGCCTTGGCCAGGCGATCAAAGTAATCGACATAGGCGGTGTTGGCGGCGGAGAGAAACTCGGCGTCACCGGGCGTGGCACGTTGCTGCGTGCAAAGCTCCCGGAGCCGCTCCTCGTACATGTCGCGCGCGATCTTCTGCAGCTCGCGCTGGGTCAGGTCGCGCTTAACTCGGACACGTTCGTTCAGCATGGCAACCACCCGATCATAGGACGCAGTCAACACCGCGCCCCGGTTCCGCGCCTGCAGCCGGTCGGGGGTTCCGAGCGACAGGCGAACATCAATGGGCTTATTAAGGAACGAAAAGTGAACCCTGCGCCACGAGAAAATATGGCCGCGGCGATAAACATGCTGATGCGAGGCCAAGGAATATGATCTCCCCGGACAGCCAATTGGCACAGTCCCCTGTACACACTGGGACGTCCGGACCGGGGTTAGCCAGTTAGATCAGTTACTTAGTTAGAAATTGGCTGGGGCGGCAGGGTTCGAACCTGCGAATGGCGGCATCAAAAGCCGCTGCCTTACCACTTGGCGACGCCCCAACGGAGGCGGCCTTATAGCGGTGCGTCGCCTGGAGGAAAGCCCCTGAATACACCCCGCATGGCCGCGCGCGGGTCAAGCGAGGCGGTGCATCCAGCCATGCGTGTCGGGCGCGGTGCCACGCTGAATAGCCACCAGCGCGGCGTGCATCCGCATCGTCAGCTGGCCGGGGCCACCGCTGCCGATGACGAACTCGCCTTCCGGCGACGCGACCTTGCCGATCGGCGTCACCACCGCGGCGGTACCGCACGCAAACGCCTCGACCAGCCGGCCACTCGCGGCGTCCGCACGCCATTGCTCGATTGAATAGAGTTCTTCGCGCGCGTCGATCCCTTGCGCGCGTGCGAGCGTCAGGATCGAATCCCGCGTGATGCCGGGCAGGATCGTCCCCCCCAGCGGCGGCGTCACCATGCTGCCGTCGGCGAACACGAAGAACACGTTCATGCCCCCCAGTTCCTCGACGTACCGGCGCTCGACCGCGTCGAGGAAGACGACCTGGTCGTAGCCACGGCGGATCGCCTCGGCCTGCGCGACTAGACTGGTCGCGTAGTTGCCGCCGCACTTCGCCTCGCCGGTCCCACCGGGCGCGGCGCGGGTGTAGTCCTGGGAGACCCACAGGGAGACGGTCGACGCGCCGTTCTTCCAATAGGTGCCGACCGAAGAGGCGAGCACCATGTAGAGATACTCGGCGGACGGCTTGACGCCCAGGAACACCTCCGAGGCAATCATGAACGGGCGTAGATACAGCGCACCGCCCTCGCTCTCGGGGATCCAGTCGGCGTCGGTGCGCACCAGCCGTTCGATCGATTCGAGGAACAGCGCTTCGGGGATCGCCGGCATCGCCATGCGCTGCGCCGATTTGTTGAAGCGGCGCGCGTTGGCTTCGGGGCGGAACAAGGCGGTGCCGCCGTCCGCCAACCGATACGCCTTCATCCCCTCGAAGATCTCTTGGGCGTAATGCAGCACCGACGACGCCGGATCGATCGTCAGCGGTGCGCGTGCGGTGATCTGTGCATCATGCCAGCCCGCGGTGTCGCTGTAGCGGACCAGCGCCATGTGATCGGTGAAGACGCGGCCGAAACCGGGGTTGACCAGCCGCTCGGCGCGCTCGTTCGCGGCCACGGGGTTCGCGTTCGGTTCGTGTCGAAAGGCGAACGCGGACGACAACGAGACGGCGGATGCAGAGGCGGACATCGATTTTCTCACACAGCGCGGGTTGCCGACGCCTAAGGGCGATGCTTAAACCGGTCAACATGGCTGCCCAAGCATCGACCGCTTCACCCCTGTTCCTGCGCGATCCCGAATTGCGACGGGGCATGGAGCTTCTGTATTTCGGGCATAGCCATCTGACGCGATCGGTCGATCAGGGCTTGGCGGACGAAGGGCTAGGCCGCGCGCACCACCGCGCGCTCTATTTCATCGCACGCAAGCCCGACATGACGGTCAGCGAGTTGCTGTCGCTGCTGGCGATCACCAAACAATCGCTGGGCCGCGTGCTCAACGAACTGGTGGAGCGCGAACTGGTCGAAACGCGCGCCGGTGACCGCGATCGTCGCCAGCGGCTGCTGCGCCTGACGCCCGCGGGGTCGAAGATGGAAAGCGAATTGTTCGAAGCCGTCCGCGAGCGCATGTCCGCCGCCTATGCCAGCGCCGGCCAGGCGGCGGTGTCCGGCTTCTGGGCGGTGCTGGAGGGGCTGGTACCCGAAAGCGCACGCAATCAGGTGATAAGCCTGCGGAGCTGAGGCGCAGGCGTAATACCTTGAGGCGTGATCAGCGCGCGGCGGCCGCCATCTCCGCGTTACGCGCCGCCGAAGCAGCCAGGGTCTCGGTCAGCAACCGCACCAGCGCATCGTCGCAATCGAGCACGTTCAAGCCCTCCCGGGTCGATCCCCCCGGGCTGGCGACGCGGTCTGCCAGCACCGCCGGGGAGACATCCGCCGCCGCCGCCATGATCGCCGCGCCCTCGAGCGTGGCGATGGCCAGCCGCGCAGCCTGGTCGGCCGGCAACCCCAGCACCGCCCCGGCCTTCGCCAGCGCATCGGCGAAGCGGAACACGAACCCCGGCCCGCACCCCGCCAATGCCGTCACCGCGTCGAACTGGCGCTCGTCGGCGATCCATTCATAATGACCGAGCGATCCGGCCAGCGCCTCGACCTGCGCGATCGTTTCGGCCGACGCGCCGTCGGTAAACAGGCTTGTCACACCCTTGCCGATCGCGACCGGCAGATTCGGCATTGCCCGGACGACCGCATCGGCTGCGAACCGCTCCGCCAGGGTCGCATGGTCGACCCCGGCAAGGATCGAGATCAGCAGCTTCGTCTTGCCCCGCATTGGCGCCAACAGCGCCTGCGTAGCGTCGATCTGTTGCGGCTTCAGCGCCAGCATCAGCACCTCCGGCGCATCCTCGTCGGGCAAAGCAACCACCGACCGGACGCCCTCAGGCGCGCCGCTGCCGCTGCGCGTGATCACGGTAACCCGCGCCGGATCCATCCCGTCACCGATCCAGCGACGCAATATCGCCCCGCCCATGTTACCGCAGCCGATCAGCCAGATCGGACCCGCACCCGCGACGGGACCGCTCACGCCTCGCCCTGCGTCTCGATCAAAGCCGCGGCGATCGCGTCCTTGGGACTCTTTCCACCCCACAGCACGAACTGGAACACAGGATAGAAGCGCTCACACTCCTCGATCGCCGATTCGACCAGCAGCTCGGCGCTCGCCAGCGACATCGTGCCGTCGTCGCCACCCTCGACCATCGCCGCATGACGGAACAACAGAATCCCGCTTGTCGACCAGAGCTCGAAATGGCCGATCCAGAGCTGTTCGTTGACCAGTCCGATCGTTTCGTACACCGCCGCGCGGCGATCGTCCGGCACCTTGATATCCGGGAACGCCAGGAACTGCAGCACGCTGTCGTCCTCGCGCCACAAGGCGCGCAGCTCGTATGTCGTCCAGCTGCCCTTTACGGTCGCGACGATCTCGTCTTCGTGCCGCTCATGTTCCCAGCCATGCGCGGCATAATAGGTTTCGAGCATGTCGATCGGGGCGGCGTCGTCGGGGTCATGGTCGGCTTGATCCAGCATCATCATCACGTCCGGGCAGTCCTCTTCACGCGACAAAGGGTGCCGCCGCGAACCCGCGACGACAACCCCTTGCAGCCGACCGTCTCTAAAACCTGTGGAAAAGTCAGGCTTCGGCCCGGGTCCGCGCCTCGATCGCATCGAGTCGCGCCTTCAGCACGTCAACTTCGTCGCGCGCGGCGGCGGCCATCGCCTTGACTGCATCGAATTCCTCGCGGCTGACGAAGTCCAGTCCGCCGATCCATTCACGCGCACGCGTCCGCGCATCGCTCTGTGCTTCGCGACCGACGCCGGCGATGGTCCCCGCGGCACCATTCACAAATTTCACCAGATCATCGAATATGCGATTTTCGGACTGCATCTTACACTACCCCAAACTGGTCTGTCACAGCATTTGGGACGTGCGCGCCCTCGGCACAAGGGTTTCGGCATGCGGGTTAAGCCGCCCGATCCCGTAGGTGAGCAGACCCGCGAAGCTGATCCACACCATATACGGCACCATCAACCACGCCGCGACGGTCCGGATCCGGCCGAACAGGATCGTCGTGACGATCGACAGCGCCAGCATCGCGACGATCAGCAACACCGCCGCGCCGACCTTGTGCGCCCCGAAGAACAGCGGCGTCCAACCGAGGTTGAGCACGAACTGTACCACGAACGGGCCGATCGCGAGCCCGCGTCCGCGAGCGCCCCGGGCGTTCAGGATCATCGCCAGCGCCAGCCCCAGCAGGATGTAGAGCGATGTCCACGCGACCGGAAACAGCCACCCCGGCGGAGTCAGTGCGGGCTTCGCCAGCGCGACGTACCACGGGCTCTCGTTCCCGACCGGGACCGCCCGTCCCGCCGCAAAGCCCAGCAGCAGGATCAGCGGGACGGTCACGATCGCCCAGCGCAGGAACGACATCCGCAACTGGCCCTTCGAAGCGATACCGCCCACGCATTTCCTTCCACCGTTCGTCCGCGTCGTCCTGCCGCAGAGCGATCGCGCGGTAAACCTCGGATCGGCCGCAATCGTTCCGCTAGTGGTTCATTCTCGTACAGTCGGGATGCCGGCGGCGGGTCTCGCCGCCGCGATCAGATACTCGACATTGCCTTCGGGGCCGGTGATCGGGCTTTGGACGACGCCGAGGACGGTCCAGCCCTTCTCGGTCAGCCACGCCGCCACGTCGTCGCAGACGCGCTGGCGGACCGCGGTGTCGCGGACGACGCCCCCCTTGCCCACCTCTTCGCGCCCCGCCTCGAACTGCGGCTTGACCAGCGCCATCAGCCGCGCGTCCGGCTTGGCGAACGTCATCGGCCGCTCCAGCACCTTGGCCAACCCGATGAAGCTGGCGTCGCACACGATCAGGTCGACGGGCTCGGTGATCTGCGTCTCGGTCAGGATGCGCGCGCTGGTCTGCTCATGCACCAGCACGCGCGGATCCTGGCGCAGCTTCCAGGCCAGCTGGTTGGTCCCGCTGTCGACCGCGAACACCTTGGCGGCGCCACGCGCAAGCATCACGTCGGTGAAGCCGCCAGTCGACGATCCGACGTCGATCGCGACCGCGCCCCTCACGTCCCATCCGAACTGGTCGAGCCCATGCGCCAGCTTGATCCCGCCGCGCGAAACCCAGGGGTGGTCACGTCCGCGGACGTCGAGCACGACGTCGTCGGCGAGCGTCTGACCGGACTTTTCAACCTTAGTCGTGCCGGCGAACACCAGGCCCGCCATCACCAGCGCCTGCGCACGCGTGCGCGACTCGGCAAGCCCCCGGTCGACGAGCATCTGATCCACGCGCTGCTTTGCCATGCGTCCCTATCGCCGCCCCATCCGGTCGCCGCAAGGCCCCTTCCTTCGATCGCAAATCGATTGCCTACCGAATAAGTGGGATTATGTTCGGTCTTGTGAGGGGTCTCAGGAAACGGAGAAGCGCTGTGTGTAGCTTCGCACCCTATGATGCCGTTCAGCCGACGATCCTGACCGTGCCCGGGCTCGGCGGATCGGGCCCATCACATTGGCAGTCGCTGTGGGAAGAGGCGCGCCCCGACACGGTGCGCGTCGAACTCGGCATGTGGAACACGCCGCACCGCAATGCCTGGGTCACGCGCCTGGATGAGGCGATCCGCCGCGCGGAAGCACCGGTGATCCTCGCCGCACACAGCCTCGGCTGCCTTGCGGTGGCGTGGTGGGCCGAACTGTCGCCGCAGCCCTATGGGTGGCCGGTCGCTGGCGCACTGCTGGTGGCGCCGCCGGACGTCGACCGTGCCGGCGCGCAGGCCGAACTGCAGAGCTTCGCGCCCAGTCCCAGAACGCAGCTGCCGTTCCCGTCGATCGTCGTCGCCAGCAGTGACGATCCCTGGATCACGCCCGCCCGCGCGCGCAGCCTCGCGGTCGATTGGGGCAGCCATTTCGTCGAAGCGGGTCCGCAGGGGCACCTCAATGCGGCGAGCGGGATCGGCTGGTGGGATGAGGGGCAGGAGTTGCTCGGCCGCGTGATAGCGGCGAGCGGGGCAACCGGGAAACCCTTGAGCCCGAGTGACGCGCGGTCGATTCTGGCGGTCAACGCAACCGATGCCGCACAGGCGCACTATCTGGGCTAAGCGTTGCTGGGCCGGCGGGAACCCGGCTGGCCTGTAGTTCCGGGCTCTCGTCTGCGCGGCGGTGATCCGTCGGTTGAAACGACCGCGGTCAGGTCGCGCCGCAGCACTTCTTGTACTTCTTCCCCGACCCGCACGGGCACGGGTCATTACGCCCGATCTTTGGCGCCGCCGCCGGCGGCTCGCGCATCGGCGCGCCGTGCGCAGCCCGCCAGGTCTGCACCACCGCGACGTACCCTGCGATTCGCGCCGCCGCCCCGTCGCAAATGGCGTTGACCTCGCTGCTCATCAACTCAGTGGTGTCGTCGGCAATCTCGACCAGAGTCCGCAGGGAGGCGAGCGCTTCCCCCGCGAGGCCATCGATCAGCGCCCAGCTCTCGGTGCGCAAGTCCATCGCCGTCGCGAATCCGGCGATCCACGGCTCCCACAGCACCTCGCCGTTCCGCGCATCGACCTCGAAGAACGGGCGGAACTTGCCACGGCCCAGGTCGCGCGCGATCTCGGCATGCCGCGCCACCAGCATCGCCCTAAAGTCCTGGACGTCGAGCGGATCGTCGAACGGCGGCTCCGCGTCCGCGCCACCCCAGATCACCGGCAGCCACTCCTCCGGCGCCATCGGCTCCGGGCACAACAGCAGCGCGGTCAGATAGCCGTCGACGTCGCTCAGCAGCATGCAATCGTCGGGCAACGCGAACAGCGCGTCTTCGAGCCGGCGCAGTCGGGAGGGGATGGTCATCATGCCACGCCGCTAGAGCAGGCGGACAGAGCCGCCAAGTCTCCGTGCGGCCGTTAACCTACCCGGGCCTCGGCGACCCGCTGCAGCGCCTCGCCCTCGATCTTCTCGAGCTCGGCCAGCGTCTGGGCGATCGCAGTCTGCTGCTGCGCCAGGTCGTCGATCCGCTGGCGGCAGCGTTCGGCGAGCGCGCGCATCTGCTCCACATGCTGCGGATCGCTGTCGTAGAGTCCGAGGAACTCCTCGATATCGCGCAAGCTGAACCCCAGGCGCTTGCCACGCAGGATCAGCTGCATCCGTGCGACGTCGCGCCGCGTGTAGATCCGCGTCGTGCCGATCCGGCAGGGCTCGATCAGCCCCTTGTCTTCATAGAAGCGCAACGTACGGGCGCTGACGCCCAGCGTGCGTGCGACGTCCTGGATACCCGTCAGGTCGTCCTGCCGATCGTTCAATCCTGCTCTCCTCCCGACGCCCCCGCCGCAGCCTTTGCTGCTTCCTCGGCGACCAGCTCCTTCTTCGACAACTTGCCGATCAGCGTCTTGGGCAAGGTGTCGCGGATTTCGACCTCGCGGGGAAGCTCGATCTTGCTGATCTTGTCGCGCAGGAAGTCGCGCAGCTCGGCCGGGGTGGCGGCCGACCCCGGCACCAGCGTCACGAACGCCTTGGGCGCCTGCCCGCGATAGGCGTCGGGAACGCCGATCACGATCGCCTCGGCGACTGCGGAATGTTCGTACAGCGCATCCTCGATCACGCGCGGATAGACGTTATACCCGCCGCACAGGATCAGGTCCTTGATCCGGTCGACGATGAACAGATAGCCGTCCTCGTCGAGATGCCCGACATCGCCGGTGCGCAGCGCGCCGTCGACGAACAGGTCGCGGGTGGCGGCGGGCTTGTTCCAATAGCCCTGCGTCACCTGCGGGCCCCGCGCGCAGATCTCGCCATTCTCGCCGATCGGCATCAGCTTGGTCGGATCCTCGCGGTCCCGGATCTCGATGGTCGTTCCCGGGAAAGGTACCCCCGCCGACCCCGCCTTGCCGCTGCCGTCGAACGGGCTGCAGGTGATGATCGGGGACGCTTCGGACAAGCCATAGCCCTCGACGACCAAGGCGCCGGTCGCCGCTTCGAACGCGTGGCGGACCTCGGCGGGCAACGGCGCGCCGCCCGATATGCACGCGCGGATAGAGGACAGGTCGACCTTCTGTGTCTTGGCGGCGTTCGTGATCGCGGCATAGATGGTCGGCACCGCGGGGAAATAGCTAGGCTTGGCCCGCGCGATGATCTTCAGCAGCTGCTTCAGCTCGAAGCGCGGCATCAGGATCATCTCCGCGCCGGTGCGTATCGAATAGGTCAGCACCGTCGTCAGCGCGAAGACGTGGAACAGCGGCAGCGCGCCCATCACCCGGTCCTGCTCGGGCCGCTCGCCGCCGACGAACACGACCATCGCATCGGCATTGGAGACGAGATTGGCGTGGCTCAGCATCGCCGCCTTGGGCTCGCCCGTCGTGCCGCCGGTATATTGCAGCACCGCGACCTCGTCCGGCGTGACGGCCACGGGCGTCGGCGCGCCCTTGGCGGACAGCAACCTGTCGAACGTCAGATGCCGGGCGTCCGACGGCGCGTGCCCGATCTCCGCACGTTTGAACACGCGATACGCGATGCTCTTGAGCGGTGGCAGCGCGCCAGCGACCGGACAGGTGATGACATGCCGCACCCCCATCTCGCCCGCGACCTTCAGCACGCGCGCATGAATTTCCGTGATGTCGCAGGTCGCGATGATTTCCGCGCCCGAATCCTTGATGAGATGCGTCAACTCGCGCTCGACGTAGAGCGGGTTGACGTTGACGACGATCCCGCCTGCCTTCAGCGTCGCGAAGAACAGGATCGGATAATAGGGCGTGTTGGGCAGACACAGCGCCACCCGCGTCCCCTTGATGACACCCAGATCCTGCAGTCCCCTAGCGGCCTTCGTGACCGCGGCGCCCAGTTCGGCGTAGGTCATCCGCCGCCCGAGGAAATCGAGGACGGTCCGCCCACCGAACCGCGCGACCGACTGATCGAGCATATCACCCAGCAATCGCGGCGTCGGCGCCATCGGCGCACCCGTCGCGCTGAACCTGAAATCCTGCATGGCGTTCCTCTCGCAATCGGTGTCGTCCGACTCATATTGTGAGCGGCGCCACCTTGACGTATAGGTCAGGTATCGCACCTTTAGGGCACCCCGCAAGGGCCTGACCCGCCGACGGCGTGGTTCGGGCGATCGAAATGGAGAGGATTCCCATGACCAACGTCGTCATCGCAGGCTATGCCCGCTCGCCGTTCCACCTCGCAGGCAAGGGCGAACTCGCCCGCGTGCGTCCCGACGACCTCGCCGCGCAGACGATCCGCGGCCTGCTCGACAAGACCGGCGTCGATCCTTCGGAAATCGAGGACATTATCCTCGGCTGCGCCTTCCCCGAGGGCGAGCAGGGCCTTAACGTCGCGCGTATGATCGGGCTGCTGGCGGACCTGCCGCTGTCAGTCGGCGGCATGACGGTCAACCGCTTCTGCGGGTCGTCGATGAGCGCGATCCATATCGCGGTCGGCCAGATCAACATCGGTGCGGGCGACGCGTTCATCTGCGCGGGCCTCGAATCGATGAGCCGCGTCCCGATGGGCGGGTACAACCCCCTCCCCAACCCCGATCTCTTCAAGATCAATGCCGGCGCCTATATGGGCATGGGCGAGACCGCCGAGAACGTCGCCCGGGATTACCAGATCACCCGTGCCGAGCAGGATGCCTTCGCGGTGAAGAGCCAGGACAAGGCCGCCGCGGCACGCGCCGATGGCCGGCTGTCCGACGAGATCGTGACGATCCAGACCAAGGCGGGCCCGGTCAGCCAGGACGGCACGATCCGCGCCGGCACCACCACCGAAGCGCTCGCCGGCCTCAAGCCCGCGTTCAGCGCCGACGGTTCGGTCACCGCAGGCACTTCGTCGCCGCTGACCGATGGCGCGTCCGCCGTCCTCGTCACCTCGGAAGAGTTCGCGACCAAGCACGGCCTGACCATCCTCGCCCGCATCAAGTCGGTCGCGGTGTCGGGCAACGAGCCGTCGACGATGGGCCTCGGGCCAATCTACGCCTCGCAAAAGGCCTTGGAGCGCGCCGGGATCACCGTCGCCGACCTCGACGTGGTCGAGATCAACGAAGCGTTCGCCAGCCAGGCGATCGCCTGCATCCGCGACCTGGGCCTGAAGGACGAGACGATCAACCTCGACGGCGGCGCGATCGCCATCGGTCACCCGCTCGGCGCGACCGGCGCGCGGATCGTCGGCAAGGCCGCGGCGCTGCTCGCCCGCGAAGGCGGCCGCTACGCGCTCGCCACCCAGTGCATCGGTGGCGGTCAGGGCATCGCAACGGTGCTGGAGCGCGCATGATGGACAACGCTGTAAAGAAAGTCTGCGTCATCGGCGCGGGCGTGATGGGCGCCGGCATCGCGGCGCAGGTCGCCAACGCCGGTATCCCGGTACTGCTGCTCGACATCGTACCCCGCGAGGGTGACGACCGTGACGCGGTGGCCAAGGGCGCGGTCGCGAAGATGCTCAAGACCGATCCCGCCCCCTTCATGTCGAAGCGCGCGGCAAAACTGGTCGAGACGGGCAACATCGACGATCATCTGGCCCGGGTCGCCGAGTGCGACTGGATCGTCGAGGCGATCGTCGAGCGGCTCGACATCAAGCAGTCGCTCTACGCCAAGCTGGAGGCGCTTAAGCGTCCCGGCACCGCGGTGTCGTCGAACACCTCGACGATTCCGCTCGGGAATCTCGTCGAAGGCCGCACCGACCAGTTCAAGGCCGACTTCCTGATCACCCACTTCTTCAACCCGCCGCGCTACATGCGGCTGGTCGAGATCGTCCGCGGTGACCACACCGACGTCGCGGTCGCCGAGAAGGTCGAAAATTTCGTCGATCGCTTCATGGGCAAGCGCATCGTCCGCGCGAAGGACACGCCGGGCTTCATCGCCAACCGCATCGGCACCTATTGGCTGGCGGTCGCGATCAACGCGGCGATGGACCAGGGCCTGACCGTCGAGGAAGCCGATCAGATCGGCGGCCGCCCGATGGGCGTGCCCAAGACCGGCATCTTCGGGCTCGTCGATTTGGTCGGCGTCGACCTGATGCCGCTCCTCACCAAGAGCCTGTCGTCGACGCTGCCCGCAGGCGATCCCTATTTCGACACGGTGCGCGACATGGCGCTGGTCGACAAGATGATCGCGGAGGGCTTTACCGGCCGCAAGGGCAAAGGCGGTTTCTACCGCTTCGACAAGGCGACGCGCACCAAGCTGTCGCTCGATCTCGTGACCGGGGAATACCGGCCCGAGGCGAAGCCCGCCGACCTGCCGGGCAAGACCGGCAAGGACCTCGCCGCGCTGATCGCCGAGCCCGGCAAGATCGGCACCTACGCCTGGACGATCCTGGGCAGCGTGCTGTCCTATGCGGCGATGCTGGTCGGCGAAGCGGCGGACGATATCATCGGCATCGATGACGCGATGAAGCTCGGCTACAACTGGAAATACGGTCCGTTCGAGCTGATCGACCGGATGGGTCCGGGGCTGCTCGCCCAGCGCCTCGCCGCCGAAGGCCGCGACGTGCCGGCGATCCTGACCACCGCGGGCGATCGGCCCTTCTACCGCGTCGAGGACGGCAAGCGGCAGTATCTGACGACCGCTGGCGACTATGCCGACGTGCCGCGTGGCGAAGGCGTCGAACTGCTCGAGGACATCAAGCTGCGCTCGCAGCCGGTCCTGACCAACGCGTCGGCATCGTTGTGGGATGTCGGCGACGGCGTGGCCGCGCTCGAGTTCCACACCAAGATGAACGCGCTCGACGATCAGGTCATCGCGCTGATCGAGGAAGCGATCCCGGTCGTGCAGGACCGCTTCAAGGCGCTGGTCGTGTATAACGAAGCCAGCAACTTCTCGGCAGGCGCGAACCTGGGCGCCGCGATGTTCGCGGTCGGCGCAGGGCTGTGGGACATGGTCGAGGCGACCGTCGCGAAGGGCCAGGCGGCGTACAAGGCGCTCAAATACGCCCCCTTCCCCGTCGTCAGCGCGCCGGCGGGCCTTGCGCTCGGCGGCGGCTGCGAGGTCCTGCTGCATTCCGACGCGATCCAGGCGCATGCCGAGACCTATACGGGCCTCGTCGAATGCGGCGTCGGGCTGATCCCGGGCTGGGGCGGCAATGGCGAGATGATGGACCGCTGGACCAAATCGGGCACGCTGCCCAACGGGCCGATGCCGGTGCTGTCGAAGGTCTTCCAGATGATCTCGACCGCGCAGGTCGCCAAGTCGGCGGCGGAAGCGCGCGAGATGATGATCCTGCGCAAGGACGACGGCATCACGATGAACCGCGACCGCCTGCTCGCCGACGCCAAGGCAAAGGCGCTGTCGCTGGTCGAGAACTATGCCGCCCCCGAAAAGCCGACCTTCCGCATGGCGGGCGCCAGCGGCCGCACCGGGCTCGAAATGGCGGTGTCAGACTTCCACAAGAAGGGCATGGCGACCGAGTACGACATCGTCGTCGCCGATCGTCTGGGCGAAGTTTTGACCGGCGGCGAGGCCGACCTCGTCGACACCGTGACCGAGGACGAACTCCTCGTCCTCGAACGCGCCGCGTTCATGGCCAGCGTTAAGGACCAGCGCACCCAGGCTCGCATCGTCCACATGCTCCAGACCGGCAAGCCGCTGCGCAACTGAATGGTCCCCCGCGAAGGGGAGGGTCCAGGAGCCACGGGCGGTACCGCGCGTGACCCTGGACTCCCGCTTTCGCGGGAGAACGGCCGCGCTCCAACCCCCTTACATGAACGCTTTTTCACCCTGAATTGGGTAAGAGTGCTTGACTTGCCCGCTTACGAAACTAGGCGGGAACCAATTGCCGTATACGGCAACAGGCTAGCCTTTACGGCGCTGACCCACCTTATTCCGGCGACCGTACATGTGCGGCGCCGCCACGATCGTCGTGAACACGACCCGTGCCCCCGCGGGTATTGGAGAGGAACTAAGATGTCGCTGATCATCGCTGCCGCCCTGCTCGCCGGCGCTCCCGCGACCGCGGATACCGTCATCGGCCGCTGGAAGACCGAAACCCACAACGCCATCGTCGAGATTGCCCGCTGCGGCTCGTCGATCTGCGGCAAGATCCTCACCTCCGACGCGATCCGGGCGAACCCGTCGATGAAGGACGCCAAGAACAGCAACGTCGCACTGCGCAGCCGCCCGATCCAGGGCATGCAGATGCTCTCCGGATTCAAGCCCGAGGGCGGCGGTGTGTGGGGCAGCGGCCAGGTCTACAATGCCGAGGACGGCAAGACCTATAGCGGCAAGATCACCCCGCTCGGCACCAACCAGCTGAAGCTGCGCGGCTGCGTGTTCTTCCCGCTCTGCAAGACCCAGACCTGGACCCGCGTCCGCTAAAACGCACCCATTATTCTGATGCCAACTCCCGACTAGGACTCCCCATATGTTGCTTCGTACCAAGGCCCCGCTTCTGGCCGTCACCGCACTCGTCTCGGCCTTCGGCTTCGAGAGCGCAGCCTATGCCAACGCCTTCTACCTGCAGGCGCAGTCGGCCCGCGGTGCCGGCCGTGCCTATTCGGGCGAAGGCGCCGACACCGGCTCCGCATCGCTCTGGTGGAACCCCGCCGCAATCGCCGGCATCCGCGACGGCAGCGCCGCGATCGCTGCGACCGCGATCCGCCCGAAGGGCGACGTGATCGACAACGGCACCGTCATCGGCCGCCCGACCTTCTCGGCGACGCCGGTCACCTATCGTCCCGTCGGCGGCAACAGCATTTCCAGCGATCCGATCAACAACGGCGTCGTGCCCTCCGGTTCGGTCGCCTATCCGCTGACCGACCGTATCGCGATCGGCGTCGCGGTGACCTCGCCGTTCAGCTTCACCACCAACTACGAAGCGAACAGCTGGGCGCGCTACAGCGCCGACAAGACGCGCCTGCGCACGATCGACATCCAGCCCTCGATCGGCATCGCCGTGACCGACTGGCTGCGGGTCGGCGGCGCGCTGAACGTGGAATACACCGATGCGACCCTCAACAACGCGCTGCCTAATGTGTCCGCGGCGCTGCCGGACGGCTTCCAGGAGCTGAAGGGCGACGGCTGGGATCTCGGCTGGACCGCGGGCGTGCAGTTGCACAACGATTTCGCGACCGTCGGCATCAGCTACAAGTCGAGCATCCGCCACAATCTCAAGGGCAGCCTGAACATCACGGGCCTGGTCGGACCGCTCGCCGGTTCGAACGTCGCGCTCGACAACGTCAAAGCGAGCTTCAACACGCCGGGTCAGGTGATCGTAGCTGGTCGTTTCCGCGGCACCGACAAGCTGACGCTCAACGCACAGGTCGTCGCGTACAACTGGAGCAAGTTCGACACGATCGATCTCGGCGCACCGCTGAACACGGCGATCCCCGAAATGTATCGCGACAGCTGGAGCCTGGCGGGCGGGTTCGACTATGACGTCACCCCGAAGGCGACGATCCGCGCGGGCATCCAGCGTGCCAAGACGCCGACCCAGGACGGCCTGCGCGACGCGCGCGTGCCAGATGCGAACCGTTGGACCTATGCGGCGGGCGGCAGCTATCAGCTGACCCCGCACATCGCGCTCGATGCCGGTGCGAACTATATCGACTTCTCCAACGCGACGGTCGACCGCGTCACCGCGGCCTATGCCGGCACGCTCGCGCAGACCAACATCATCACCAACGGCTTCCTCAAGAACGCGCATGCGCTCGAAGTCTCGCTGGGCGGTCGCCTGACCTTCTGATCGATCTACCGTCGACAGAGAGATCCAGTGCCACGCAGCCGTGGCACTGGATCTTGAACAACATAGCCTGCGTCGCGCGGTCTCAGAACGACCGCGATACGGTCAGTCCGTAAGTCCGCGGATCGCCCGGCTGGCCCACCACCAGGCCGGTGCTGCCGGACTGCAACGCCAGCAGTTCGAAATACTTGCGATCGAACGCATTGCGCACCCAGCCGAACACGTTCAGCCCGTCGGTCGCCTTGAAGCCCAACCGGACATTGCCGAGCATGTAGCCGCGCACGTTGGTATAGGCCGACGGCGAGGGGTTCGACGAGAAGCTCGATCGATAACTGCCGTCATAACCCAGATAGAAACTCCCTTCGAGATCGCCGATCTTGGCGGGAAGATCATATTGCGCGCCGTACGAGAACGCCCATTTCGACACCCCCGGCAGGCGCTGCCCCGAAATGTCGCAGTTCTGCGGGCTGATACCGCCCGGCGTGCCCGGCGCGCTGGCCGCCTGCCCGGCGGTCGCGGTGGTACCGCCCGACAATTCCGGCGGGCATGGCGCATCGACGAATTTGACGTATTTCGCATCGGTATAGGCGCCGTTGGCATAGAGGCTGAACCGCGCCGTCGGTCGAAACGCGGAGTCGAACTCGATCCCGCGCGTCCGCACCTTGCCCGCATTCGCCAGATAGCCACGCAGCACGCCGAGCTGGCCGTTGGTCACGGTCGCTTGGTAATCGCTGATCTCGGTCCAGAAGGCGGCTAGGTTGAGAGTTACGCGGCGGTCGAGAAACTGGGTCTTCAGCCCCAGTTCGTAATGGTTGACCGTCTCCGGCTCGACCGTCGCGGAGGACAGGATCGGGGTGTTGGCTGCGTCCAGCGGCAGCCCGGCCAGATTGATCCCGCCCGACTTGTAGCTGCGCGCATAGGTCGCATAGGCGTGGATGTCGTCGGCCACCTCATACGCCGCGGTCAGATCGCCGGAGAGGTTCCAGCTGTCGAATTTCGGCTGATAGCTTTGCGGCGCCAGCACGCCGCGCTGGTCGGCGGTCAGCGCGGTCCCGGTACCGTTGGTCACCACCGAGACATAGTCGCCGTCTTTCTTGTCATAGTTGAGCCGAAGCCCGGGTGCGATCTGGAACCGGTCGGTGACCTGCCAGGTTAGCTTGCCGAACAGCGCGGCACTGGTGTTCTTGAACCCGATGGTGTTGCGCGACGTCAGCCCGTCGAGCGTCGCGGGGTTGCGTCCGCTCGCGCTGGTCGGATTCAGCAGAAAGGCGCTCGCCGCGTTGCCCTGGACCTGCAGCCCCTGGGTATCGATGGTCTGGTAGAAATAGAACGCGCCGAGCACATAATCGAGCTTGCGGGTGCCGTTCGACGCAACCCGCAGCTCCTGGCTGAATTGTTCCTGCTGCGACGGGTTGGCCGACACCGTCGTCACCGGCAGGCCGATGAAGTCGCGGTCGTTCGACGGTTTCCAGTCCCAGAACCGCCACGCGCTGACCGAGGTGATCGTCGCCGCGCCCAGATCCAGATTGCCGACCAGCGATACCCCACCCAGCCGCTGCTTCGCCTGAAGCGGCGTGTCGACGTCGGTTACCCTGTCGAACGCGTCGGTCGATGGCACCGCATAGCCCTGCGCCGCCGCCAGCGCCGCATATTGGCGGTTGAGCGGCCGCTGCGTGGCGCCGGTGCGGACGTAATACTGCACGCAGCAATCTGGGTTCTGGTTGTTGAAATCGCCCGACAGGGTCAGGTCGAGGTTCGCCGTGGGCCGCCATAACAGCTGTCCACGCAAACTCTGGTTATCCTGCGCATTCAGATTCTTGCCCGTAACGACATTGTGGATCGTCCCGTCGCGGCGCGTGATCGACGCCGATAGTCGCAACGCCAGTTTATCGTCGACCAGCGGCCCCGACACCGACGCCTTGGCCTGGACGAACTCCAGATTGCCCGTCGTCAACTCCATCCGCGCTTCAGGCGTGAAGCTGGGCGCACGCGTGTAGATGTTGATCGCCCCCGCCGTGGTGTTCTTGCCGTACAGCGTCCCTTGCGGGCCGCGCAGCACCTCGATCCGCTCGGTATCGGTGAAGTCGAACGTCGCCGACGCGATCCGGCTGTAATAGACCTGGTCGACATAGATGCCGACGCCCTGCTCGATCCCGTCGTTGGTCAGTCCGAACGGCGCGCCCAATCCGCGGATGTTGGCCGCCGAGTTTCGGGGGTTGGTCGAATAGAATTGCAGCGTAGGCTGCAGCTGCGTTAGCCGGTTGACGTTGTACGCGCCGGTATCGGCCAACGCCTGCCCGCCGATCACCGAGATCGCGATCGGCACGGTCTGCACGGTTTCCACCCGCCGCCGCGCGGTGACGACGATGTCGCCGCCCCCCTGTTGCGCGGTACCCAGCCGACCCGTCTCCGAAGGCGCCGGTTCGGCCTGCGTCGGCGGCGGGGTGGTAGCCTGAGCGGCGAGTATGAGCGCGAGCGTGATCGACATCGAAATCCCCTTGTTCGTCCCGCAATCTCCCCCGAGTCGCTAGGAGATCAAACATGGCGATGCTTGGGGGCGAAAAAGTTTCGCTTCTTCGAAAAAAATGCATCTTGAACGGCTTTCAGGCCATCCCAAATCTGCGCCGCGCGGTGCCTTCGGGGCCGCGTGGCGGCGTCGCCGGATGGGGCGCCGACCTGTGTTCAACTCGCTCATTGGAGGATTTGAAATGCGACTCGACCTGACTCCTTACCGCCGCTCGACCGTGGGCTTCGACCGGCTGTTCGACATGCTGGAGACCAACGCGCGCACCGCGCCCTCCGACAATTATCCGCCGTTCAACCTCGAGCGCATCGCCGAGGACCGCTACCGCATCACGCTCGCGGTGGCCGGTTTCACGCGCGACGATATCGAGATCACCGCGCAGCAGAATTTGTTGCTCGTCGCGGGCAAGAAGGACGAGGCCCAGTCCGAGGGCCAGCTGCTCCATGTCGGCATCGCCAACCGCGCGTTCGAGCGCCGCTTCGAACTGGCCGATTTCGTGCTGGTGCAGGATGCGCGCCTCAACGACGGCCTGCTGGTGATCGACCTGGTCCGCGAGGTCCCCGAGGCGATGAAGCCCAAGACCGTCGCGATCAAGACCGGCGCACCGCTCGCCGCCGTCGAGGACAATGCGGCAATCGACCAAGCTGCGTAAACGATACACCGAGGGCGTCCGCACCGAGAGGTTCGGGCGCCCTCTTTTCCGTCATCCCCGCGGAGGCGGGGATCCAGACAGGCTGACCTACAGGCCCCATCGACGCGGTGGAGCAAAGGGAACACGGCCTGCGACGGAAAGAAGAAGCAGGGTTTCGCGCAGAGGCGCAGAGGGGCAGAGATTGGCTCCCGCCGCGCCAGCGACCTTCTCAAAAGACGAAACCACCAGCATCGAGCAGTAGAGCCGAGCAGGCCGCCAAACCCTCTGCGTCTCTGCGCCTCTGCGCGAACAAACCTTCTTCTACGTCGGTCCGAAGAAGGGTGATTCACGCAAAGCCGCGAAGACGAAGGTGTCGCGTACGGAACGGGGTTCCGCCCGCCGCCCATCGCTGCAGAATGAGCGCTACGCGCTCGGAAAACGCACCCTCTTAGCGTCTTCGCGGCTTAACGTGAACCAACCTGCCTTCAAACCAGCCGGCTCTGCTTCACCGCCGCCCCGATGAAGCTCGCGAACAGCGGATGCGGATCGAAGGGCTTTGACTTCAGCTCCGGATGGAACTGCACGCCGACGAACCACGGATGATCCGGCCGTTCGACGATCTCGGGCAGCGTGCCGTCCGGCGACATCCCCGAAAACACTAGCCCGCCCTGCTCCAGCGCCGCCTGGTAATGCGTGTTGACCTCGTACCGATGGCGATGTCGTTCCGAAATCTCGGTGCCGCCATAGATCGACGCGACCACGCTGTTGCCGTCGAGCTTCGCATCATACGCGCCGAGCCGCATCGTGCCGCCCAGGTCGCCCTCGGCCGCGCGCGTCTCCAAGCCCTCACGACCCATCCATTCGGTGATCATGCCGACCACCGGCTGGTCGGTCGGCCCGAACTCGGTCGACGACGCATCGGGAATCGCCGCGGTATCGCGCGCGCCCTCGACACACGCCATCTGCATCCCGAAGCAGATCCCGAAATACGGAATTTTCCGCTCGCGCGCGAACTTGACCGATGCGATCTTGCCCTCCGCCCCGCGCTCGCCGAACGCGCCCGGCACCAGGATCGCATCGCACGGCTCGAGCGAGCCGGCGATATCGCTGTCGGCATTTTCGAACAGCTCGGCATCGATCCACCGGACGTTGACCTTCACCCGGTTCGCGATCCCGCCATGCACCAGCGCCTCGTTGAGCGACTTGTAGGCATCCTGCAGACCGACATATTTGCCGACCACGCCGATCGTGACCTCGCCCTGCGGGTTGGTCAGCCGGTCCATGATCTCGATCCAGCGCGACAGGTCCGGCGATCCCTCGGGCTTGATGTTGAACGCCTTCAGCACCTCCGAATCGAGGCCTTCAGCGTGATACTGCATCGGCACGGCGTAGATGCTCTTGGCATCGAGCGCGGGAATGACGGCGCTCGCCGGCACGTTGCAGAACAGCGCGATCTTGGCGCGCTCCTGCGGCGGCAGCGGGTGTTCGCAGCGGCACACCAGCACGTCGGGCTGCACGCCGAGCGCCGCCAGCTCACGTACCGAATGCTGGGTCGGCTTGGTCTTCAGCTCGCCGGCCGCCGCGATGTACGGCACCAACGTCACGTGGATACTGATCGCGTTGCCGCGGCCTTCCTCGTTTTTGAGCTGGCGGATCGCCTCGATGAACGGCAGCGATTCGATGTCGCCGACGGTGCCGCCGATCTCGCACAGCACGAAATCGACATCGTCGGTTTCCGCACGGGCGAACGCCTTGATCGCGTCGGTGACGTGCGGGATCACCTGTACGGTCGCGCCCAGATAGTCGCCGCGACGTTCGCGTGCGATGATCTGCTGATAGATCCGCCCGCTCGTCACATTGTCCGACTGGCGCGAAGGCACGCCGGTAAAGCGCTCGTAATGCCCGAGATCGAGGTCGGTCTCCGCGCCGTCGTCGGTCACATAGACCTCGCCGTGCTGGTACGGCGACATCGTACCCGGATCGACGTTCAGATAGGGATCGAACTTGCGGATACGCACGCGGTAGCCGCGTGCCTGCAACAGAGCCGCGAGGCTCGCTGCCATAAGACCCTTGCCGAGCGAGGAGACCACGCCGCCGGTGATGAAAATGAACCGCGCCATGGGGAGAAATGCCTAGCGTGTTTTGAGGACGAACGACAAGCGTCCGCGAAACGCGGACGCGCGAATATGCGACAGATTGCCGGGTTTAGTTGGCGAGCGGGACGCTCGAATTATCGGCAGGCGCGGTGCCCGGTGCAACGGGCTTTTCGCCGCCGCCCGCAAACGGTGCGGCATCGCCCGTGGGTGCCGCGGTTGGAACCCCGGTCGCTGCTGCGGCTGGCGTGCGGGCCAGCGAGGTGTCGATCGTCGTGGTCGACCGCTTGGTCGCTGCGAACACCGCGAGCGCGATCGAGAACAGCACGAACATCGTCGCCAGAACGCCGGTCGCGCGGGTCAGGAAATCGGCCGCGCCACGTGCCGACATCAGGCCTGAAGGACTGCCCCCCATGCCCAGACCGCCGCCTTCCGACCGCTGCATGAGGATCACCGTGACGAGAGCGGCCGCGATGATCGCGTGGACGACGAGCAGGAAGGCGAACATTGCGCAGGAGACCCCGGAACTTTTACGAAGGCCGGCACATAGGCGAGCCAGCCGCGGCGATCAACCGGGCGCGACCTGCGGCAATCCGACACCCGATCGCAAAGCGAGGGAAACAAGCCGCGCAAGCGGGCGTTATGCCTCCGTAATGAAGCCTTAACCCTGGCATCAAGAATTGGCGGATCAACGCTGTGGCATCAATGGCAGTCGAAACCCTATCGAACTGGATGAGCGCGCTGGTGGACTATGTCCGCTCGGGCGAGCCCGATCTAACCAACCGGCAAATGGCGCTTTTGCTGCTCGTATATCTGAAACCGGGGCCCCATACGGTGCGCGGTCTGGCGCGCGCGCTGAACGTATCGAAGCCGGTGGTGACACGCGCCTTGAACAGGCTGGGTGCGCTCGGCTATCTGCGCCGACAACGCGACGATAGCGACAAGCGCAACATCTTCGTCGCGCGGACGACCGAAGGGGCAGATTTTCTTGAAGAATTCGGGCAATTCATCGGCGAAAACCACGGCGCCGCCCACGCGTAGCAGCTTTGCGTTGACCGGACGGTCGGTCGTTCTGGACCCACGTCGCCATGGGGTACGGCGAGATATCGCCGATATCCGTCTTGCCGAGCAGGTTTTTGCTCCCCATTATGCCGTTCCGATGCCCGCGGTGCTTAATCGTGCGGCGCCGTTGCGCTTGGCGCGCGAGCCCGACAGCGAAGTAGTCGCCGCGCTGCAGCCCGGTGACGTGTTCGAAGTTCTGGAGATCGCCGGCGTTTCAGGATGGGGCGTAGCGGTCGGGCCTGGCCTGGTCGGTTATATGGACCGCGACGCGCTTGACCTGCCGGGCACCGCGGCGATCGCGGCGTGACCGCGACAGTCTTCATCGACGGTGCGGTCGGCACCACCGGGCTCGAGATTCGCGACCGGCTCGCCGGCCGCACCGACCTGAGCGTGGTGATGCTCGACGAGGCACGACGCAAGGATGCCGCCGCGCGGCGCGAGGCGCTCAACGACGCCGATTTCGTGATCCTCTGCCTGCCCGACGACGCTGCACGCGAAGCGGTCGCGCTGATCGACAACCCGCGCACCCGCGTGATCGACGCGTCGAGCGCGCACCGTGTCGCAGCCGGCTGGACCTATGGCTTCGCCGAGCTCGCGCCGGGTAACGCGGCAGCAATCGCCGGTGCGACACGCGTCACCAATCCCGGCTGCTACCCGACCGGCTTCCTCGCACTGGTCGCGCCGCTGGTTCGCGTCGGGCTGATCCCCCCCGACCAGCCGCTCAGCATCAATGCAACGTCGGGCTATTCGGGCGGCGGCAAGGCGATGATCGCCGAGTTCGAAGGCGGCACCGCTTCTGCCTTTCGCCCCTATGGGCTGCAGCTCGCGCACAAGCATGTCGGCGAGATGACGACACATGCCGGCCTGACCCACGCGCCGATCTTCGCGCCAGCGGTTGCCAACACTTATCGCGGCATGGTCGTCGAGGTGCCGCTTCACCTTTACGCGTTGCCGGGCACGCCCACCCTCGATGCGCTTGAAGACGCATTGCGCGCCGCCTTCGAGGGATCCCCGCTCGTGGCGATCGGATCGGGCGACGTCGGCGCGATCGATATCGCCGAGAATGCCGGCACCGACCGCCTAACGCTCCGAGTCTGCGGTAACGCGGCGGCCGGGCATGCCCGGCTAGTCGCGACTCTCGACAATCTCGGCAAGGGCGCCGGCGGCGCTGCCGTGCAGAACCTCAACATCATGGCCGGGCTCGATACCCATGCCGGCCTGATCCTCTGACTAGGATATGCCTTTGATCCGCAACCCCGTGGCTAAGCTGCTCCTGTTCGGAGCTACCGGTGATCTTGCCCAGCGCATGCTGCTGCCGTCGCTCTACGGCCTCCACGCCGACGGCCTGTTGCCCGACGGGCTGACCATCACTGGCGCCGCGCGTGCGGACCACGACGATGAAGACTATCGGCGGTTCGCGCGCGAGGCGCTCGACAAATATCTGTCGAAGGACCGCAAGGCGCAGGATGCGATCGACAGCTTCCTGGCGCGCGTGGTGTACCACAATGTCGATTTGTCCGACGAGGCAAGCTATGCGGGCCTCGCCGAAAAGGTCGGCGTCGTATCGGGCGGTCTCGCGATCTTCCTGTCGACCGCGCCGTCGCTGTTCGAGCGCGCGATCAAGGGACTGGCCAAGGTCGGGCTAGCTGGCGAAACCGTGCGGATCGGGCTCGAAAAGCCGCTCGGCTACGACCTCCAGTCGAGCAAGGCGATCAACGACGCGGTAGCCGCCGTATTCCCCGAGGAGCGCACCTTCCGGATCGATCATTATCTCGGCAAGGAGACCGTCCAGAACATCCTCGCGCTGCGCTTCGGCAACAGCTTCTTCGAGCCGGTGTGGAACGCGCGCGGGATCGACAACGTCCAGATCACCATCGCCGAGACCGTCGGGCTCGAAGAGCGCGCGGGCTATTACGACGACACCGGCGCGCTGCGCGACATGGTCCAGAACCATATCCTACAGTTGCTCGCGCTGGTCGCGATGGAGCCGCCCGCGCGCTTCGACGGCACCGCGATACGTGACGAGAAGGCGAAGGTGTTCCGCTCGTTGCGCGTCATCGAACCGGCCGACGTACCCAACTGCACCGTGACCGGCCAATATGCGCAAGGTGCGTCGGGCGGGCAGATCGTCAAGGGCTATGTCGAGGAGCTCGACAAGCCGTCGAACACCGAGACCTTCGTCGCGATCAAGGCGCATGTCGACAATTGGCGCTGGCAGGGCGTGCCCTTCTACCTGCGCACCGGCAAGCGCATGCCCGCGCGCCGCAGCGAGATCGCGATCCAGTTCAAGGCGGTGCCGCATTCGATGTTCGCCGGGCGCGGCGGACTGCTGCAGCCCAACATGCTCGTCATCCGCCTGCAGCCCGAGGAATATGTCCAGCTGCTGGTAATGGCCAAGGAGCCCGGGCTCGACCGCGAGGGTATCCGCCTGCGCGAAGTGCCACTGAACCTCAGCCTCGACAGCGAGTTCAAGGGCACGCGCCGCCGGATCGCCTATGAACGTCTGCTGCTCGACCTTATCGAGGGCGACCAGACACTGTTCGTCCGCCGCGACGAGGTCGAGGCGCAGTGGACCTGGATCGACGCGATCCGTGCCGGCTGGAAGGCGAACGATACCAAGCCTAAGAGCTACGGCTCGGGCACCTGGGGCCCATCGAACGCGGTCGCGCTGACCGAGCGCGACGGGGTGACCTGGCAGGACGATTAGGCGCTGGTCCTCGCACATGAGGGGCCGACCGAATGAAATTTCAAGGAATGAAGACATGACCGAGATCGAATGGTGGGATTATGACGACGCGGACGAGATGGCCGTGGCGGTCGCCGGCGACATCCAGTTTATCATAGAGAGTGCGATCGACGCGCGCGGCTCGGCAGTGATCGCGCTGGCGGGCGGCAACACCCCGCTACCGGCGTACAAGCTGCTCGCCGAGGCGAAGCTCGACTGGAAGAAGGTCACGATCATCCCCGGCGACGAACGGATCGTGCCGCTCGGCGACCCGCTCTCCAACGTGACGGCGCTCGCCAAGATCTTCCTCCCTAAGGGCGCCCGGGTGAAGCCGATCGTTCCCGAGGCGACCAAGGACTATAAGGCCGCGGGCCGCTCGGCCGACGCGCTGATGCAGGACCTGCACTGGCCGCTCGATTTCTGCCTGCTTGGCGTTGGCGGTGACGGGCATACCGCGTCGATCTTCCCGGGCCCGGATTACGAGGAAGCCGTCGCCGGCCCCAAGGAACGCCGCGCGCTGGGCGTCATGCCCGACCCGCTGCCGCCTGAGGCCCCCGTCGCGCGCGTAACCTTGAGCCGCGAGGCCATCGTGACGGCGCGCGCGGTGATGATCGCGGTCACCGGCCAGGCCAAGCGCGACATTATCGAGAAGGCGATCAAGCAGGGCCCGTTATCGGAATATCCGATTGGCCGCGTGCTCGCGGACGTCGAACTGCCGATCGATATCCACTGGGCGGCGTAGCAAACGTCACCCCGGACTTGTTCCGGGGCCCATCGTGCCGCAAACCAAACGGCCAGTAAGTGTGCGGCACGATGGATGCCGGACCAAGTCCGGCATGACGAGGATGAGATGAACTCCGAAGTTTCCGCGGTAACCGACCGCATCATCGAACGCTCGCGGCCCAGCCGCGCCGCCTACCTCGCGCTCATCGAACGCGAGCGCGACACGCATGTCCGCCGCCCGAATCTAGGCTGCGCGAACCTCGCCCATGCCTATGCCGGCACCGCCGAAGACCGCGACGCCATGAAGGCGGACGCCGGCATGAACATCGGCATCGTCACCGCGTACAACGATATGCTGAGCGCCCACGCGGTCTACTATCGCTACCCCGAACTGATGAAAATCTGGGCGCGCGAGGTCGGCGCGACCGCACAGGTCGCCGGCGGCGTCCCCGCGATGTGCGACGGCGTGACGCAGGGCTATCCCGGCATGGAGCTGTCGCTGTTCAGCCGCGACACCATCGCGCTGTCGACCGCAATCGCCCTCTCCCACGGCACCTTCGAGGGCGCCGCCTTGCTCGGCATTTGCGACAAGATCGTCCCCGGCCTGCTGATGGGCGCGCTGCGTTTCGGCCATCTGCCGATGGTGCTGATCCCCGGCGGCCCGATGCCGACCGGCCTGCCCAACAAGGCCAAGGCCGCGGTCCGCGAGAAATTCGCCGAAGGGCTGGTCGGCCGCGAGGAACTCCTCGACGCGGAGATCGGCGCCTATCATTCGAAGGGCACCTGCACCTTCTACGGCACCGCCAACACCAACCAGATGATGATGGAGGTGATGGGCCTGCACATGCCCGGCGCCGCCTTCGTCAACCCGGGCACCAAGCTGCGCCAGGAACTGACGCGCGCCGCGGTCCACCGGCTCGCGCAGATCGGCGCGCGGGGCGACGATTATCGCCCGCTCGGCCACTGCGTCGATGAAAAGGCGATCGTCAACGCCGCCGTCGGCCTGCTCGCGACCGGCGGCTCGACCAACCATCTGCTCCACGTCCCCGCGATCGCCCGCGCGGCCGGCATCGTCATCGACTGGGAGGATTTCGATCGCCTCAGCCGCGCGGTGCCGACGATCGCGCGCGTCTATCCCAATGGCTCCGCCGACGTGAACGCGTTCGAGGCGGCGGGCGGTATGCCCTACGTGATCCGCGAGTTGATCGGCGCGGGGCTTCTCCACGCCGACATCCCGACGATCACCGGCGGCGACCTGTCCGCCTATGCGCACACCCCCTCGGTCGAGAACGACACGCTCGGCTGGACCCCGGTCGGCGACAGCGGCGACGACACCATTCTCCGCCCGGCTGCCGCGCCCTTCGCGCCCGACGGCGGCATGCGAATCCTTGCCGGCAATATCGGTCGCGCCTGCATCAAGATCAGCGCGGTCGAGCGCGATCGCTGGGTGGTCGAGGCGCCTGCCGCGGTGTTCGAGGACCAGCTCGACGTCCTCGAAGCGTTCAAGCGTGGCGAACTCGAGCGCGACGTCGTAGTCGTCGTCCGCTTCCAGGGCCCGCGCGCCAATGGCATGCCCGAGCTCCACAAGCTGACCCCGCCTTTGGGCGTCCTCCAGAACCGCGGCTTCCGCGTCGCGCTCGTCACCGACGGCCGCATGTCGGGCGCGAGCGGCAAGGTGCCCTGTGCGATTCATTGTTCGCCCGAAGCGCTGCTCGACGGCGCGATCGGCCGGATCCGCGACGGCGACCTGATCCGCGTCGACGCGGAGAACGGCATGCTCGAGGCTTTGGTCGACGCCGACGAATGGGCAGCCCGCGAACCGGCCCCTGCGCCCGCCACTGCGTCGGGTATGGGCCGCGAGCTGTTCGGCATGTTCCGTAGCGGCGCCGACGAAGCCGAAAAGGGTGCGTCCGCAATGCTCGCGGGAGCGGGATTGTAACCCTATACGTCATCCCAGCGAAGGCTGGGATCTCTCACCGCACGGGCGCCACGCCTGCCACAAAAAGATCCCAGCCTTCGCTGGGATGACGGAAACTGGAGAGACGCATGCAGATCGTAGCCGCAGATATCGGCGGCACCCACGCCCGTTTCGCTCTGGCCGAAGTCGAGAACGGCCGCGTCGTCTCACTCGGCGAACCCGCCACACTGAAGACCGCGGACCACGCTTCCTTGCAGACCGCGTACCAGGCGTTCGGCGCGGGCGTCGGCCGGCCCCTTCCCCGCGCGATCGCGATCGCGGTCGCTTCGCCGGTCGCGAACGACGTCATCCGCCTGACCAACAACCCCTGGATCATCCGTAAGTCGCTGATCCAGGAGCGCCTCAACGCCGACAAATGGGTCGTAGTGAACGATTTCGGCGCGGTCGGCCATGCCGTCGCGCAGGTGCCGGCGAGCGATTTCATCCATCTCTGCGGCCCGGACACGCCGCTTCCCGGCGAGGGCATCACGACGGTCTGCGGGCCCGGCACCGGTCTGGGCGTCGCACAGGTTCTGCGTCACAAGACCGGATACGAGGTCCTGGAGACTGAGGGCGGCCATATGGACTTCGCCCCGCTCGACGGCATCGAGGACGCACTGCTCAAGCGGCTCCGTAAGACTTTCACGCGCGTATCTGCAGAACGGGTCGTCGCCGGCCCCGGCATCGTCGCGATCTACGAAACGCTCGCCGCGCTTGAAGGCCGCGCCGTGCCCAGCCACGACGACAAGACAATCTGGAGCGAAGCGCTGGAGGGCACCGATTCGATCGCGCTCGCCGCCCTCGACCGCTTCTGCCTCGCGCTCGGTGCGGTCGCCGGCGATCTCGCGCTGGCACAGGGCGCGAAGGGCGTCGTCATCGCCGGCGGCCTCGGCTTCCGCATCAAGGATCGCCTGATCCGCTCGGGGTTCGACCAGCGCTTCGTCGCCAAGGGCCGGTTCCAGACGATGATGGCGGCGATGCCCGTCAAACTCATCACCCATCCCCAGCCCGGCCTGTTCGGCGCCGCGGCCGCCTTCGCCCAGGAGCACACCCAATGACCGTCACCATCGCCGACATCATGCAGACCAGCGCGGTCATCCCGGTGCTTGTCATCGAAGACGCGGCGCTCGCGCGTCCGCTTGCAGAAGCGCTGGTCCGCGGCGGGCTGCGCGTGCTCGAAGTGACCTTGCGCACCGGTGCCGCTCTCGAGGCGATTGCCGAGATGAAGAAGGTCGAGGGCGCGATCGTCGGCGCCGGCACGGTCGTCTCGACGCAACAATTCGCGCAGGTCATGGACGCCGGCGCCGAGTTCATCGTCTCGCCGGGCCTGACCGAAACACTCGCCAAGCCGATCATCGACAGCAAGGTGCCGTTCCTGCCCGGCATCGCCAACGCCGGCGACATTATGCGCGGCCTCGACCTGGGCCTCACGCACTTCAAGTTCTTCCCCGCCGAAGCGAGCGGCGGCCTGAAGGCCCTGAAGGCGCTCGCCGCACCTTTCTATCAGTGCCAGTTCTGCCCCACCGGCGGCATCACCGAAGCCAACGCCCCCGAATGGCTCGCCTTCAAGCCGGTCCTTTGCGTCGGCGGCAGCTGGGTGACCGGCGGCACGATGGCCGAGGTGGAGTTGAAGGCACGCGCGGCGAACGCGTTGCGCGGCTAAATCCTCCCCGCTCGCGGGGAGGGGGACCATGCGCAGCATGGTGGAGGGGGCGTGCGGCAAATGCTGCGCCGGTGGCGAGCCCCCTCCACCACGCCGCTACGCGTCGCGGTCCCCCTCCCCGTACCGGGGAGGATTTGCTCACATCTCCCCCCGGCTCCGCCGGATCGCATACCATTTCCGCACGTTCGCATTATGCTGATCGAGCGTATCCGCGAACACGTGCCCACCGGTGCCATCCGCCACGAAATACAGCGCCTGCGTCGGCGCCGGATCGAGCACCGCATCGATGCTCGCCCGCCCCGGATTGGCGATCGGCCCGGCCGGCAGCCCGGCCTCGGCATAGGTGTTGTACCCGTTCTTCGCCTGCAACTCCGACCGCAGGATCCGCCGCCCCAGCGGCCGCCCCTTGGTGATCGGGTAGATCACCGTCGGATCCGCCTGCAGCGGCATGCCGAGCTTCAACCGGTTGCCATAGACCGCCGCTACGGTGCGCCGTTCGGACGGCTTGCCCGTTTCCTTCTCGACGATGGCGGCGAGGACTATCGCCTGCTGCGGCGTCGTCACCGCGATGCCCGGCTTGCGCTTGGCCCAGGCCGCGGCGAGATAGTCGCGCATCGCCTTCTGCATCCGCGCCACCACCGACGCGCGCGTATCGCCGCGCTGGAACGCGTAGCTGTCGGGAAGCACGGAGCCCTCGGCCGGCACCGCCACCTGACCGACCAACCCGTCGGCCTTCATCAGCGCGTCATGCACCATCACCGACGGATAGCCCTCGGGTACCACGACGAGCCGCTGCAGCGTCTTGCCGCCCTGGAGCATCTTCAGAATGTCGGCCTGGCTCAGATGCGCAGGGATGCGGTATTCGCCGACCTTGATCGGATCGCCCGACCCGAACACGCGCGCGTAGAGCCGGAAACGCGAGGCCGAGGGGATCGCGCCGGACTTTTCCAGTTCGATGGCGGCCGCGGTAAGGCTCGCGCCTTCCGGCACCTGCACAGTCAGCGTCCGCGGTGCAGGACCAGCGCCACCCCAGCCCTGTACGACAAGGAACAGCGCGACGATCAGGCCGAGACCTAGGATGAGTCCGAAACAGCCGATCTTTCTCATTCTAGTTCCCCGGCGGAGGCCGGGGCCCAGTTGGGCGAACGGTCCGCTTCTATCGCCAAGCTATCCCAACTGGGTCCCGGCCTTCGCCGGGGAGCAGTAGATTTACAGCCTCAGACCCGCGTCATGATCAGCGACGCGTTGGTGCCGCCGAAGCCGAACGAATTGTTCAGCACGGCGCGCACTTCGCGCTTCTTCGCGACATGCGGCACCAGGTCGACGCCCACGCAGCTCTCGCTCGGATTGTCGAGGTTGAGCGTCGGCGGCACGATCTGGTCGCGCAGCGCAAGGATGCAGAAGATGCTCTCGACCGCGCCGGCACCACCGAGCAGATGCCCGATCGCCGACTTGGTCGACGACATCGAAAGGCCGGAGATCGCATCCCCGAACAGCCGACGCACCGCGCCCAGTTCCAACTCATCGCCGAGCGGCGTCGAGGTGCCATGCGCGTTGATATAATCGATGTCCTCGAGCTTCAGGCCCGACTTCTTCACCGCCATCTGCATCGACCGGAACGCGCCATCGCCATCGGGATGCGGTGCGGTCACGTGATACGCGTCACCCGACAACCCGTATCCAATAACTTCCGCATAGATTTTCGCGCCGCGTGCCTTGGCATGCTCATATTCCTCGAGCACCAGCACGCCGGCACCCTCGCCCATCACGAAGCCGTCGCGATCCTTGTCGTACGGCCGCGACGCCTTTTCGGGCGTGTCGTTAAAGCTCGTCGACAGCGCCCTCGCCTGGGCGAACCCGGCGATGCCGAGCGGGCACACCGTGCCCTCAGCGCCGCCCGCGAGCATCACGTCGGCATCGTCCATCGCGATCATCCGCGCGGCATCGCCGATCGCATGCGCGCCGGTCGAGCATGCGGTAACGACCGCATGGTTGGGCCCGCGCAGGCCGTATTTGATCGAAACCTGGCCCGAGATCAGGTTGATCAGCCGCCCGTGCACGAAATGCGGGGAGACGCGACGCGGCCCCTTCTCGTGCAGCACGAGTGCCTCGCTCTCGATCCCCGGTAGCCCGCCGATCCCCGACCCGATCGAGACGCCGGCGCGCCAGCTCTGTTCGACCGTCATATCGAGCAGCCCAGCGTCTTCCAACGCCTGGCCAGCGGCGTCGATGCCATAGATGATGAACGGATCGACCTGGCGCTGGACCTTGTGGTCGACGCGCTTGCCGGGATCGAACCCGTATTCGTGGTCCTTGTGCTTCACTTCGCAGGCGATGCGGCAGACATAGTCGCTCGCGTCGAAGCGCGTGATCGTGGCTGCGCCCGATTTACCCGCGATGATGTTGGCCCACACCGTCTCGACGTCCGCGCCGAGGGGGGTAACCATGCCTAGTCCGGTGACGACGACACGCCGCATGCCATAAACTCCGTGATGCAAAACGAAACGGCTCCCCGTCCTCTTAGCCCAAGGACGGGGAGCCGCTCAAATCCGACCCGTCAGGGCAGGTCCGAAAGTTCGGACCCGAAGCCCCGATTAGGCCTTGTGCTCGTCGATGTACGTGATGGCGTCCTTGACGGTCGCGATCTTCTCGGCCGCGTCGTCGGGGATCTCGACGCCGAACTCTTCCTCGAACGCCATGACGAGCTCGACGATGTCGAGGCTGTCCGCGCCCAGGTCGTCGATGAAGCTCGCGTCCTCGGTCACCTTCTCGGCTTCGACGCCGAGATGCTCGACGACGATCTTCTTCACGCGGTCTGCGGTCTCGCTCATGTTCGTTCCCTCTTCGCTTGGGGGTTATTCGTTCTACCTGAACGCCCGTAGAACGGGGTCCGTTTCGTGGCAAGCGTCAGTTCATCCGGTCCCCGCCCCGGCTCGCGCCGAATCGGCGTCGAACTGAACGGGGACGATCGGGTCTCACACCATCGCCATGCCGCCATTCACATGGATGGTCTGGCCGGTGACATAACTCGCCTCGCGACTGGCAAGGTAGACGACTGCGGCGGCCACGTCAGCCCCCTCGCCAAGCTTCCCCGCCGGAATCCGTGCCGTCAGCGCGACCGTCTGCGCCTCGGGCAGCGCGTCGGTCATCGCCGACGCTATGAAGCCTGGCGCGACGCAGTTGACGGTGATGTTCCGGCTGGCGAGCTCCTGCGCCAGCGCCTTGGACATGCCGACGAGGCCGGCCTTCGACGCCGCATAATTGGCCTGCCCGGGGTTCCCGGTCTGCCCGACGACGGACGTGATCGAAACCACCCGCCCGAACCGCGCCTTCATCATCGGCTTGGCCGCGGCGCGGATCAACCGGAACGCCGCCTCCAGGTTGACGCGGATAACGGTATCCCACTCCTCGTCCTTCATCCGCATCGCCAAATTGTCGCGCGTGACGCCGGCATTGTTGACGAGGATATCGAGCCGCCCGAGCGCCGCCACGGCCGACGGCACCAGCGCATCCACCGCCGCCCCGTCCGACAGGTTGCACGGCAAGGCCACATGATCGCCGCCCAGCGACGCGCGGAATTGCTCCAGCTTTTCCGCATTGGACCCCGACACCGCCAGTCGCGCCCCCTGCGCAGCTAGCGCCTTCGCAATCTCGGACCCGATCCCGCCCGAAGCGCCGGTAACGAGGGCCGTCATGCCTGTAAGGTCGAACATTCTATTCTCCGTTGATTTGGTTCGCGCAGAGACGCGGAGACGCAGAGGGGTGATGGTTATTGACGAGCCGGCGAAGCCCTTCCCGAAGCGTTGCGCCGCCGAAGTTTATCAGCAGCCCGACGGGCTGCTTGGTAAGCCGGAGGTAGGTCAGCAGTTGCTTTGCGTGAGCGGAGCTTATCCGCTCTACAGACTTGATCTCGATGATGAGACGCTGATCGACCAGAAGGTCGATCCGAAAGGCTGCCTCGAAGCGCATGCTCTCGAACTCAATATCGACCGGCACCTGCCGCGCGACCGGGTATCCCATCGCAGCCAGTTTGCCGGCCAATACCGTCTCGTACACGCTTTCGAGCAGTCCCGGACCAAGCTCCCGGTGCAGTCGTATCGCCAAGTCGACCACGTCGCCGCTGACCACATCGATATCGTGCATCGGGCCCCCCTCTGCGTCTCCGCGCCTCTGCGCGAACAAATTCTTCCTATTAAATCACTTTAACCAAAGCCTCGATGTCGTCCATCGTCACCACGCTGAGCGCATCGACATCCGCGGCAGTCCGCTTGACCATCGGCGCCAGCACCTTGCCGCCGAATTCGACGAACCGCTCGACGCCCGCAGCCTGCATCGCCAGCACCGATTCGCGCCACCGCACCATCCCCGTCACTTGGGCGACAAGCGAAACCCGGATCACCCCCGGATCCGCCACCGCCACCGCATCGACATTCGCGAACACCGGCACCAGAGGCGCGCGCAGGTCCGCCTCCAACAACGCCGCCTCCATCGCCCCCGCGGCTGGCTGCATCAGCGGGCAATGGAACGGCGCCGAGACCGGCAACAGCACCGCCCGCTTGGCGCCCAAGTCCTTGGCCAACGCGATCGCCCGTTCGATCGCCAGGCGATGCCCCGAGATCACCACCTGCCCCGGATCATTGTCGTTCGCGACGGTGCACACCAGCTCCGCCCCGCCCTCGGCCAGGATCGCATCCACCGCGGCACCAGCAATGACCTGCGCCTTCTCCAGGTCGGCCCCGAGCAGCGCCGCCATCCCCCCCTCGCCGACCGGCACCGCCGCCTGCATCGCCCGTCCGCGCAGCTTCAGCAGCCGCGCGGTCGTCGCCAGGTCCAGCGCCCCCGCCGCGCACAAGGCACTATATTCGCCCAGGCTGTGCCCCGCGACATAGTCCGCCTTGTCGGCCAGCCGCACGCCGCCCTCCTTCTCCAGCACGCGCAGCGTCGCGATCGCGTTCGCCATGATCGCGGGCTGGGCGTTCTCGGTCAGCAGCAGATCCTCCGCCGGCCCCTCGCTCATCAGCCGATAGAGATTCTGCCCCAGCGCCTCGTCGACCTCCGCGAACACCTCGCGCGCGACCGCGCTGGCCTCGGCGAGCGCCTTGCCCATGCCGACCGACTGGCTTCCCTGACCCGGGAAAATGAAAGCACGCATCTTGCCTCTCCTTTGGCCCGGCGCCCTAGAAAGGTGCGCGGCCACATGCAACCTGAACGGACCTGGACGGATTGCGACACTCCGCGACCATTTGTAGCGATCGGCGACAATCGCCTGCGACAGATGGGCGCCAAATTGGGTTCCGACGCCGCAGTAACCGGCGCCGTTTCAAACGGGAGTTTCTCATGAACAAGTTCATCCTCAGCGCACTCGCCACGACCCTCGTCGCCAGCCCGCTGCTTGCCGCCGCCCCCGCCTCGGCGCAGGCGCAGCGCCAGACCACGGTCGTCCGCCAGAATGCGAACGGCCGCACCGTCGTCACCCACAAGACGGTCGTGAAGCCGAACCAGTCGCGCGCCTGGCGCGCCGGCGAGCGGTTCGACCGCAACCGCGCGCAGAACTACCGCGTGATCACGACCTACAAGAACTATCGCCTTGCCGCTCCTCCGCGTGGCAGCCAGTGGGTCCGTTCGGGCAACGACGCGGTCCTGATCAACGCCCGCGGCAACGTCGTCCAGATCCGCAACGGCGCGTTCCGGTAAGGAAGACCCTTCCGCCACATCGGGCCTGATCCCGGGTGGCGGATCCAACCTTGCCTTTGGCGGATAATCCGCTAAGGCACACTCCACCGGGGTGAGGGATTCGTTCCCTCGCCCCGGTTTGCATTTCGGAACGACAGCCGGAGGGGTGTACGCACGGGGCGTGCATCAGCGATCGGTAATGAAGGACGAGACATGGCTCTGTATGAGCACACGTTCCTTGCGCGCCAGGATCTGGCACAGGCGCAGGTGGACGCGCTGGCGGAAATCGCCACCAAGATCGTGAACGACAACGAAGGTCGGGTCGTCAAGACCGAGAACTGGGGCCTGCGTTCGCTGGCGTACAAGATCGCCAAGAACCGCAAGGCGCATTACGTCATGCTCGAGATCGACGCTCCCGGCAGCGTGATCGTCGAGCTGGAGCGCCAGACCCAGATCAACGAAGACATCATTCGGTACATGACGGTCAAGGTCGACACCCTCGAAGAGGGCCCGACCGTGATGATGCGCAAGCAGGATCGTGACCGTGAGCGTCGTGGCGACCGTGAGGGTGGTCGTGGCGACCGTCCGGATCGTGGCGATCGCCCCGAGCGCGGCCCGCGCCGTGATCGTGAAGAGGGAGCAGAATAACCATGGCACGTCCATTCTTCCGCCGCCGCAAGAGCTGCCCGTTCTCCGCAAAAGACGCTCCCCGGATCGACTATAAGGACGTCCGGTTGCTGCAGGGCTTCGTGTCCGAGCGTGGCAAGATCGTCCCTTCGCGCATCACGTCTGTTGCCGCGAAGAAGCAGCGCGAACTGGCCCAGGCCATCAAGCGTGCGCGTCATCTGGGCCTGCTGCCCTACATCGTTAAGTAAGGAGCGCCCCCATGGACGTCATTCTGCTTGAGCGCGTCGAGAAACTCGGCGCCATCGGCGACGTCGTCAAGGTGAAGGACGGCTACGCCCGTAACTTCCTCTTGCCGAACAAAAAGGCGCTTCGTTCGAACGACGCCAACCGCAAGGTCTTCGAGGCCAACCGTGCCCGGATCGAATCGGACAACGCATCGCGTCGTGCCGATGCCGAGACCGAAGCCAAGACCTTCAACGACGCTTCGGTGACGTTGATCCGTCAGGCGTCGAACACCGGTCAGCTCTACGGCTCGGTCGCGGTCCGCGATCTGGTCGACGCGCTGGTCGCGGACGGCCACAAGGTCGGCAAGTCGGCGATCGTGCTCGACAAGCCGATCAAGTCGATCGGCGTCTACACCGTCAAGGTCTCGCTGCACCCCGAGGTTTCGGTGACCGTCAAGGTCAACGTCGCCCGCTCGCCCGAAGAGGCCGAGATGCAGGCGCAGGGCGTCGACGTCATGTCGTCGATGTTCGAGCGCGACGAAGCCGGCTTCGTCGAGGACTACGACCCCAACGCCGAACCCGGCGCCACGGCCGAAGTCTCGGACGAGCCGCAGGACGAAGCCCAGGGCTGAGCCCGACTCTTCATCCGTCGAACGCGAAAAGGGCCGTCCGGAGCAATCCGGGCGGCCTTTTTTCGTTTGGGGCAGACACCACCAGCCCGTCACCCCGGGCTCGACCCGGGGTCCCGCTTCTTGTACCGCCTGACGAAAAAGCGGGACCCCGGCTCAAGGCCGGGGTGACGGAACGTTGGGCGCGACCGGTCCTTTTCCGACGCTTGTAATGTTGGAAAAGTGGAAGCACCCCGTCCGCCGCTCTTTCTTACGTCCAGACTACAAACCCCAGCGCCGCGCATCACCACACGTCCCCGAAACACCCTCTTCCGTGTGACCTTTGTGGCCTTCCGCCCGCTCAGCGCCGTCCGAACAGCTTCTCGATGTCGCCGTGCTGCAGCTTCACCAAGGTGGAGTCACAAAACGCAATACCGACGCGAGCCCGATTGTCCGATTTTGTTGATTAGCTGCCGTCGTCTAATAGCGGGCTTGGCAAGCGCATTTTGGTGTGTGGATGTCGTCTGCCGGGGCATGGTCGTCTTCGCGGTCGGCATGGGCCGCCGCATCATGGGGCTTCGCGGGTCGATCC